>JBJKQO010000043.1:0-41531 GCA_046705145.1 Candidatus Woesearchaeota archaeon | reverse complement strand
TAAAGTCCAAAACATAAATACATCCTCCCCTTCTCCATCTATAATTCTGTATACATCCCTAAAATTTAAGTCTCTGTCAGATTTTACATAGTTAATAAAATCTGATGCAAAAGCTGAAGATATAGGGTGTTGTATTTGAATGCCCCTAATATCTATTTTTGAGTAATCCAAAGAATACGTCTTCGGTTCAAGAAGCCTTACAAGATGACTCTGAACATTTCCAAATTCTAATCGCTGGATAGTTGTTAAATTACCAAAACCATATTTTTCCAGTATGGAACGCGCATCAATACTCTTCACCACAAAACTTTCATGTCTTGCTTCATCCCATGCTAATTCATCTAAATCTGAAAAAAACGTTTCTCCTAACTCTTCTGGATATGCCTTATTCTTAAGAACCTTGTCAAGCGTTTCTCTGTTTGTTTCTAATAAAACTATAAAAACAGGACCGGCTGTTTCTCCCATGGGCCCCCTCAAACCATAAAAAAACATCCTATCAAATCCAAGATAATAACCAACCGAGTCCGCCATAACCCTCAGAAATACTTTATCCTTTATAAATGATCAGGTTCTCTTACCGTTAGCTTCCTTGATGGTGTATGCTCCGACGTGCTTGTATACTTCCACTGCATACTGGAGCTTGTACTCTGCTCCTGAATATATCGTGAAAAGGACCTCTCCTTTCTTTACCTTGTCTCCTGCAAGCTTGTGAAGGTAAAGCCCTGCCTCGCGCTGCGTGGGAGCACCTGCAACCCTCGCTATCTTTGATATGCTGCTGCTTGATATCCTCTGCACTACGCCGTCACAATCAGACCTTATGTCAAAAAAGTATCTTCCTATAGGGATTGTTGAAGGGTCTATGTGTCTTCTTCCCTGCGCGTTAATTATCTGGACGAACTTCCTGTAAGCGTCTCCTGACTCGATTATCTTTTTTGCAAGAAGCCTGCCTTTCCCTTTTTCAGCCTTTCCTCCTATCTCAAGAAGGTGTCCTGCCATCATGATGCTCTTGTTCTTAAGGTCCTGCGGACCGCGCCTGTCCCCTTTCAGTATCCAAAGCACATCTCTTGCCTCAAGAGCCGGCCCTATCCCTCTTCCTATAGGGTTTGACCCGTCTGTCAGTATTACCCTTACCATGAGACCAAGCTTTTTTGAGATCTGCTCAAAATGCTTCTTGAGCTTAAGCGCAGTATCCTTGTCCTCTATCTTAGCGCCTATGCCCATAGGTATGTCGATAAGCACGTGGGTCGAAGAGACTGAAAGCTTCTTTGCAAGTATGCTTGCAAGAAGCTGCGATTCAGCATCTATCGAAAGCGGCCTTTCGACCTTTATTATCTTGTCATCAGCAGGAGCAAGATTAAGCGCCCCTCCCCAGACTATGCATCCGTTGATCTTCTCCACGATGCTTTTCATCTTTTTTATGTCGATGCACACGTCACAGAGAACTTCCATCGTGTCTGCTGTCCCTGCAGGGCTTGTTATCGCCCTTGAGCTTGTCTTTGGGATCGTCAGGCCTGCAGAAGCGACTATCGGGACGATAAGCATGGTTGTCCTGTTTCCAGCGACGCCTCCGATGCAGTGCTTGTCTATCACAGGATACTTGTCGATGTTAAGTATCTCGCCCTGCTTGACCATCGCCTCGGTCAAAAACACGGTCTCTCTCATGCTAAGCGAGTTCGAATAGCAGGCAGACACAAAATATGTCAGCTCGATCTCAGAAAGGTTGTTCTCGACTATGTCATTGACTATGAGGTCTATCTCGCCTTTTGTCAGCTCGTGTCCGTCAAGCTTCTTCCTTATGAGCCCGACAGAGTGCGGCTTCTTGACAGTTATCAGCTCTACAGGCGTGTTCTGCTTTACCTTGAAAGAATCCGACATCTCCTCAAAAAGACCAATCTCTCCTTCCTTCACAACACAGCTTGAGGCATCGATATCAATTATCGCTATCTTCTCCTTCCTTTTGAACTTAAGCTTGATCCTGTCTATCGGATGAAGGTCAAGCTTCTCAGCATCCTTATGGTGCATCAGCACAACAGGTATGCCTCCTGTTGATATCCTCAGGTTCTTCGTCTTAAGCTTCAATTTTATCACTGCTGCAATATATGGACCATAGCACTATCAAAAGTGCAAGCACCATAGGCCCCATTATAAATCCCATAAATCCAAAAACTTCTATCCCTCCAAGGACTCCAAGAAGAACAAGCACAGGATGTATCTTTGCCTTGTCCGCCACAAGCTTCGGCCGAAGGAAGTTATCGACAGTCGAGACGATAAGCAGGCAATAAGCCAAAAGGAATCCTGCCTTCCAGATAAGTGAAGTCTCATGCGAGATAAATCCGTTTATCGCCATCAGTATCACGGCAGGAATATATATCATCGGAGGTCCTACCATAGGGATAAGCGCAAGCACAGTCATAACAACCCCCCATAGTATAGGAGACTTCACGCCAAATATGGCAAAGCCAATCCCCCCAAGGACCCCCTGGATCAACGCTATAAGGAGCTGGCCGTAAAGTATCCCGCTTGTCACTTCCTTGAACTTGTTTATTATCTTGTCCTGATACGATTTCTTAAGCGGGAGGCTCCTCTTTACCATGTTGACTATCGCAGGGCCGTCTCGAAGAAGGTAAAATGTTATGAAAAGCGCCAAAAAGAAGTTAAGTATTATTATAGGGATCGAGAAAACAATACCTGATGCCTTTGAGACAGCATAGCTGTTTATCTTGCTAAGCGCAGCATCAGCATAGACCTTAGTCTTAGGATTTGTCCAAAAATCGTTTATAGAGTTGCTTATCTTACAGACAAATGATCCCTGCTCGTTGCAAGTCTCAACAAAAATATCTTCAACTACCAGCTTTTCCTTTGATGAAACATAGAAATCTCTCACCTGGTTGCTTATAGCCCCTGCAAAAGCAGTAGCAACTATCGACACTATCAACAGCACGATAAAAGCTATGATCAAGGCAGAAGTGTTTTTTCTTTTTGTCTTGGAATAAAGCCACTTGTAAAGCGGGTAGAACATGAAAGCGAGGAATATGCTTCCGAATATCGCGTTCAAAAAAGGCTTCAGTATCAGAAAAGAGAGGTATCCAACGACAGCAAAGAATATCAAAAAGAAATACCTCATGTTGTCCTTATTGCTGCCGATTATTGCAGTTCACCTCATTTTTTTATAAAAACATAAATGGGCCCGGCATGACTTTCACCAACCTTTTTGCTCACGCAAAAACGTTGACGAAAGTGGAGGAAACAAAGTTTCCTACACACCGAAAAACTTATGTTTTTCGATTGCAACACACACGCCCTCTCCTGACGTCAAGGGCTGGGAATTGCTACGCAATTCAAAACATAAATGGGCCCGGCCGGACTCGAACCGGCGATCGACGCGGTGTAAACGCATCGTCATCTGGAGCGCGCATTCAGGCCGATAAGTTCCTGAAACATCACTGCACGTAGCCACTAGACCACGGGCCCAAGTATCTGCGACAAACACCCCTGACAGACTAAAAGCCGTTCCTATTTAAAAATGTTTTGGAAGTCGATAATGTGTACTAAGTTAATCTGTAGGTCAGCATCGGTTCGGCTGTGTTCCTTTAAGCGGAAGTAACGTTGAAGCCCCGAAGGGGCCAACCCCCTCAACTCTGAGCCTGTTTAACAGAAGAGCCTCACAAATTGATGCTGACCCCACTAGAACCCCTAATTAACCGACGTAGCTTTTCTGGCTGCTTGCGTCTCCTGGAGGGAGCTGTCCGAACTCGCAGCCAGTGCATGTGGGGTCAAGCGCTATCCACCCGTCCTTTTGATTGTACTTGCTTCTTGCACCCTTAAGGTATATCTCGTTATATGCGTGGCCTGGTATCAGCACAACCCTTGATCTTATCCCAATAGATTTCATCAGGGTATCAAGAAGTATGGCCTTGTCCTCGCAGTCTCCTGCGCCAAGCATAGTCTCCTCAGGGATCTGCACATACTCTCTTTCAGGGTCCTTGACATACTGTATGTTATCCCTCACATAATAAAACAATGCCTTCGCATAGCACGTCTCTGATGCAGGGCACGCATCTGATATTATGCTTATCGCAGACTGCCTAATCTGCGGGCTTATGCCAAGAAGCACTGATTCCTGCACAGAACCAAGGTGCGTAGTATTATTTCCAAAATTGTACTCAAAGCTTAAAGGCATCACCTTCTGCGGCTCAGGATCTATCCTGACAGAATAATAAGGCACGACCATCAGTATAACAAGAAGTGCAAGGAACAATCCGCCGAGTATC
Organism: Candidatus Woesearchaeota archaeon; assembly: GCA_046705145.1. GTDB lineage: Archaea > Nanobdellota > Nanobdellia > Woesearchaeales > JBJKQO01 > JBJKQO01. The sequence continues at coordinate 37,260 of JBJKQO010000043.1, read as the reverse complement.
TTAAATATGTATCTTGACCTGCCGACATCTTCTTTTGTGCCAGCAATCTCTTTTTCTATATCCTCAGCTTCTTTTCTCAGGTCATCCGGATGCATCTTTCACCATCCTCTCAAAGACTGACTTAAGCCCTTTCACATCATCTTTTCTCATAAGGCTGTTCTTCGCCTCTTTTCCCATCTTCATGCCTTTCGTAAGCCACATCGCATGCTGCTTCACCTCAGAAAACTTCTGTCTTCTCTGCTGCTCATAAAGCCCGAGGAATTCCTTGAAGAGGGCGTATCTCTGCTTCGTTCCTGGATGAGGATCATATCTTCCGCTCTCAAAAAAATCCTTTATCTGTGAAAAAAGCCATGGCCTTCCCATAGCACCTCTCCCAATCATCAACGCGTCACATGATGTCTTTTCAATCATCATCTTCGCTGTTTCAGGACTCGTAACGTCACCGTTTCCGATAACCGGGATGTTCACTGACTCCTTGACTTTCCTTATTACGGTCCAGTCAGCCTTTCCGGAATATCCCTGCTTTCTCGTCCTTGCATGGACAGCAACTGCAGCAGCGCCCGCATCCTCGATCATCTTTGCGACCTCAACTGCATTGACAGACTTGTCATCCCAACCTATCCTAATCTTTGCGGTAAGAGGTTTCAGGTTGCAGGAATCTGCTGCGGCATTTATCACCTTTGAAAGCTGTTCAGGGTGCTTGATGAAAAATGCCCCTGACTTGTTTGCAAGAACATCCTGGTCGCAGCACCCGAAGTTCAGGTCTACTATGTCTGCATGGTCCTGAAGGAACTCCACAGAATCCTTGATAAGATCTATCCTGTTCCCGACTATCTGCACAGAGATTGGTCTCTCTTCTTTTGCGATGTCAACATAATCGTCCAGAAGGTCTTTTCCTTTCACCTTAAGGCTTTCAACATTGACCATCGGGCTGCAGACAAGCCCTGCTCCATGCTGCCTGCACATTATCCTAAAAGCCCTGCAGTTGACTCCAAGCATCGGCGCAAGGATCAGGTTGTTTTCAAGCTTGAGGTTTCCGATCTTAATGATTGAGTCTTTCATAAAACAGCCAAAAGCAGCAGATCATATAAAAACTTATTTACCGAAAACCCTATAACTCCCTATAATCATTTTTTCTCTTGAGTATGTCTGCTATGATTATGTCCGTCCCTCTTATCTCATATATGACCCTATACCTATTTATGTGGATTGACCAGTAAGGGTTTCCGAAAAGCTTTTTTCCGATTGGCGCCCTTATCTCAAGTTCCAGGATCTTATTCATTATCTGTTTCTGAATGACAATATCCTTAATATCAGAGAAAGATTTAGTGAACTGTTCAGAAAAAACAAGATTATGCATCTTAGGATAAGTGAGGGAATCTTTTCAAAAATTCTGGTTTAGTGAGAAATGGGCCTTTTAGTGCTTTTTTTATCCTGGCTAATTCTGCCTTGCTTAAAGCATCGCTTTCAACAAACTGGTCAAAAAGTTCTGCCTTTTTCCTTATGAGCTCGTATTCTTCCAACGGTACTGTTATGCTAGCGCCAGCCATTATCCTCACCTGGAAGATAGTATAGTTTTCTGATATTTAAACCTATCGTGAAAAAAATCGGAAATTTCACGGAATACATAGCTTTAAATAAGTCTTTTATTAATATATTATAAAATGGAAAAGTTCACGAAGATAGTCGCAACGATAGGGCCTGCATCAGAAGACATAGATACGATCAGGAAGATGCATGAGGCAGGGATGGATGTTGCAAGGCTTAATTTCTCTCATGGCAGCCATGAATATTTCAAAGGCATCATATCAAGGATAAGAAAAGCAAGTGACAAGATAGCTATAATTCTTGACACCAAAGGCCCTGAGATAAGGACAGGAGAGGTAGAGAACGGAGAATTGATCCTCAAGGACGGGCAAAAGCTTTGCATCACAGGCAGGAAGATAGTCGGAAACGAGACTATGATAAGCATGGACTATCCTGGCCTTAACAAGGTAGAAAAAGGAAACATGATACTTATCGATGACGGGCTTATCGAGACTGAGGTCATGTCAAAAAGCAAGGACGGCCTTATCGTAAAGGTCCTTAACGGCGGCATTCTTGGCTCAAGAAAGACTGTTACGATAAGAGGGCACAGCGTCGAGATACCTTTTCTTTCAAAAAAAGACAAGGAAGACATAATGTTTGGGATGAGCCAGGGACTGAGCTTTATCGCAGCTTCATTTGTCAGAAGCGAAAAAGATGTCTTGCAGCTCAGGAAGTTTGTCGACAGGCACAACCCGAAAGTCAAGATAATCTCAAAGATAGAGCACGAAGACGCAGTAAAGAACATAAAAGGGATAATAGAGAACTCTGACGGCATAATGGTCGCAAGAGGCGACCTCGGAGTCGAGATGCCGCTTGAGAAGGTGCCTGAGATACAGTCAAACATAATCCACTCATGCAACGAGCTTGGCAAGCCTGTAATCGTCGCGACGCAGATGCTTGAAAGCATGAAATCAAATCCCAGGCCAACTCGTGCTGAGGTTAGCGATGTTGCGCAGGCGATACTTCAGGGAGCTGACGCTGTCATGCTTAGTGGAGAGACAGCAAACGGAAAATACCCTGTCAATTCTGTCAGGATGATGGCAAAGATAGCCAAAGAATATGACGGGCAGGTGAAGAACAAGATCCTTGACAACATGCACCTCTCAGAAAGCAGGAAGAGGAACGCGATAGCGCTTTTCGTGACAAAAGCAGCATTTCACGCATCAAGGACTCTTAACGCGAAAGCGATACTAACTCCTACAGAGACAGGCTATACCGCGAGAAACGTGTCAAGGTTCAAGCCAAGATGCCCGATAATCGCGATGACGCGGGACAAGGTAGTCATGAGGCAGCTCAGCCTAAGCTGGGGAGTCATCCCTATGATTGAGACAAGAAACTACACACGCATTCATGACATGGTAAAAGAGCTGATAAAGAAAAGCTACAATGAAGGACTTATATCCAAAGAAGATACTGTGGTGATAACCGCAGGATACAAGATGGCACAAAAAGGCAGCACGAACCTGATCGAAGTGTACGAGGTCGGGGAAGTGATCGGCGGGAAATGAGTTGCCTATATCAAGCTTATCCCAAAATAATCTGCGACTTTTTCTATCGGCCGATGATTTTCCTGTTTTAGTTCATCAAAAAATAGGATAACTAATTCAAAGCACCCCTTAATGTATTAACTGCTGATTCCAAATCATGGATTAAGGCTTTAGCTGTTGTCTCAATCCCAGCACCAGGGCCTCTTAAAACAACATAAGGATCATCTGAAGGCCCGTTGATTCCAAAAACAAATTTATTTTCAGGGCCTTCTAATGCACCTAACGAGCTCTTCTTAGCAACAGCCTTCAATCCGACTTCAATCGAATATTTTTTAGTATCTTCGTCATATTTGATCTCTCCAACATACCTGAACACATGATCCTTTGGGAGGGTGCCAGCTAGTTTACTAAAAGCAGTATCAAGAAGCTTCATCTTTTCTATGAATGCATCGCCTGTCAGACCTGCAAGTTCACTTTCATCAATCCTGTCTCTTGTTTCTTGCTGATACAAACGGATTGCCGAACTAATAAAACTCTCATACTTGACATCGATTTCAAACGGATCAAGATGATACTCCATAGCGATCATGCGCCATAAAATCCAGGTTTTGTTCAATACATCCAATCCTGCATAATCATCAAACGGCTTAGGTTCTGTATAACCTTTTTCGATTGCGCCACCTATCGCTTCTGACAGGCTTTTCCCTTGTTCCAGAACACTGCAAGTATATCCTAAAGTTCCGCTCATACAACCCTTGACAGTCACATAACCTGGCCTATCGCCTAAGATCTCAATAAGATTGTCAGGAACCCCGATATCTGCTCCTACTGTGCCCCTGTTAAAAATATGGTGCTGGTGTATTCCCATAAATAACAATTCAGTCAATGATGATCTTTGATCATATTCCAAACAATACCTTGTTGGATCTTTAAGCACATTATCTATATCATCGGTAAAAGGTTTCTTGTTGATAGTGACTACAAGACCTCCCATATACAATGCTTTACTCCATGTGGGCCCCATTTGACCATCATTTGTAGCATCCACTAACACGAAATCTCCTTGGACATACTTATGTAATTTATCAAGTAAATCCCAATGATAGAACCTAGGAGTCAAAAAATCAATTCCTCTCTCTCCCAAATCCATATCACTTAATCTTTTTCCATTCTTTTTTCCTTGTACAATCAATTCCTTATCTGCCTTAGTTAGACCGCCTACTTTTGCAACAGCTCCACTGCTGTCAGCAACGGCTATCAGATTAACCCCTAAATGGCTATACTTATCCATAAGCTGATGCAAGAACTCAGGCCCTATATTTCCCAGGCCATATAATATGATATTAATTTGTTTTAGCCCATTATAAACAGATCTCACAAAATCCTGCGCGTTAGCACTTTCAACCAGGACACCTATTGAATTTTCTTCTCTGATTATGGGAAATCTAAACTTTCTGCCTCTTGTCTCCCTGGACCAATCAACCTGTGCGAGAAGTTTTTCAATCTTAGCCAGCTCTTCATCTGAATTTCCTATCTGCCTGCCAACAGTTGTAACAAGTGATAAATCATGACAATGGTAACCTCCATTAACATTTTTTTTGCCAAACACTTTCATCATGCATTCTTTATATAATCTGACTCTAAAGTGATCCCCCCCTAGTGCTTCCTGTTTTTCAGGATCTACCCTTACCAGGATCTTACTTCTTTTATCTCTTCCATTTTCAAGACTGTGCCATATCACTTCAGCACCATCATATGAGTTGATGAAGTCCACAATCTGATCATGTTGGTCACTATTGAGCACAGGAAACTCCCTGTAGCTAACATTAGGGATGGTTGCAATGCTTTTCATCGCAGAGAAAGAATCATCAGCCCTGCCCGTAATCAATGTTCCGGGGTCTGCTCTGTTTAACAGATTCCTGACCACTATTGTCAGATCATGTTGTTTCTTACGCAAATACCCTAACACATTTTCAGGCAAAACTTTAGGCCCTCCCCAATATGCCAAAGCAACAGCCTCTCTTCTGCTCAGGCTTCTTATTCTTTGGGTATCACCCAGGATAAGAGGATCAACAACAGGAATGCCGTCTGTGTCACCGATCATCGTAATTTTATTAGCACTTATAGCCGCAGCAAGAGCAAGAGCAGAATGAACCAGGCCCCCCTCTCCTAAGGTTGTGAGATCTCCCCTATTGTTCCTGGCGACACCCCCTGCATAGAAGATTAATGAGTTTCTTTTCTTGGCCCTCAGATCATGATGCCTTTCAGCTATCTTTGTCCACAGACTATCTTCATTAAGGGTCGCTTCCTGAAATCTTGAGTCAGTAACAAAAGCAGAGGTTCTCGGATCAACAATAACCGCATATTGGCCCTCACAAGATCTTAAGTGCTCATAGATCCTTCTTTCTTTATCACTTAATGGCCCTCTTCTTAATTTGTTCTCAAGATCATCAAATTTTTTTTCTAATTTTTTTTGAACCGTTCCGGCAGTCAGGATCGTAGCAGCTTTTACTCCGGCTGCTACAAAACTATCTTTAAGTTTTCCTGCATTAACTTTTAAACCTCTTTCCTGGTTAGAGATAGCTTGTTTAGCCAACCTCTCAAGATCAGAAAAAATACCATCCACAAGATCCTCCCTAAGACCCCCCTCATGAAAAGACCTATCCCTATGGTAATCCTTGATTTCCTGCAAGGCATTTAAAGCATTATCATTTTGGCCCCTAAAAATAAGTTCTTCTGCTGCTGCTAGAAGCCTGTCATGAATTTGAGACCCCTCATAATCCTTTGGAGAACCAATACTGGAATGTACTACACTCACTCCTGTTCCAATGCTATCTAGATAATAATCAATAATAAAATCTGCAGTTTCCCATATATGTGCAGCTGCATTGGGTTCTACTGTTAAGATATCTTCATTCATTTAATCCCTCAAAAATATCTTTATAGACGATAGGATTAAACCAACATATATAAATCTTTCTACGTTTACCACTAAATAGTACTTAAGAAAAAAACATTATAAACAATGATCTTTCTAAAAGATGAAGGATAAAGAAACAGACAGTTAATATAGATGAGAACTTTTTTCTCACACCCCTTCTTTCACAACCTTTTTATACTCTGTTTTTATCTGTGGTGTGGTGAGATAACCATGAGGTTTTTTACAAGGGAGCTGTGCCTTGAGTCGACAGGCAAGACTGATTTTATCGATGTGACTGAAGACGTGAAGAAGCACGTCTGCGAGTCAGGGATAAGGAACGGAAGCGTTACGGTCTATTCCAAGCACACTACATGCTCTGTGAGGATTAACGAAAACGAGCCGCTGCTCATAAAAGACCTGAGGGCATTCTTTGAGAAGATAGCCCCACAGTTTAGGCATTATAACCATGACAGGATCGATGAGCGGCCTGTCCCCGAGGACGAGCAGGTCAACGGCCACTCGCACCTTAAGTCAATAATCCTGGGGTGCTCAGAAAGCATCCCTATAAGCGATGGAAAGCTTTGCCTCGGAAAATGGCAGAGCATATTCTTCATCGACCTTGACGGGCCGAGAAAAAGAAAAGTTGTATTTCACAGCATAGGGGAATGAAGATGGACATTGAGAAGGAGATCAAGAAGAACAAGGAAAAGATCGACAGGCAGCTAAGAAAGTTCTTTGAGGCGCAGCTCAGGAAGTCAAGAGCAGTGTCGCCTTATACCCATGAGATAATGGAGCACATGGCTGAGTTCAGCCTTCGCGGAGGAAAAAGGATAAGGCCCATGCTTCTCATGACAGGATATAGGCTTTTTGGCACAAGCGATGAGAAGCAGATCGTGAAGGCAGCAATAGCTGTCGAGCTCATGGAATCGTTCCTGCTCATACATGATGATGTAATAGACAGGGACGAGCTGAGAAGAGGATACCTTACGTTTCACAAGATATATGAGAACAAGAGCAAGAAGAAGTTCAAAAAGTGCGATCCTGCGCATTTTGGCAACTCCATGGCGATACTTGCAGGAGACATCCTTTCTATCCTTGGAAAGGAAGCGATATTAAGCTCAGGCTTTCCTGTAAAAAACAAGCTTGCAGCGATAGAAAAGTTCAACGAGATAATAATTAGCACGTGCTTCGGCCAGGTGCTTGACATCGTGTCAGAGTATGATCCTTCATTTAAGGCATCAGACCTATCAAAGGTCCACAAGCTCAAGACTGCTGTCTATACGATAGAAGGTCCGCTTATGATAGGCGCAATACTTGCAGGAGCGCAAAAGGAAAGGATGAAGGTCATATCACGGTATGCCATCCCTCTTGGCAAGGCGTTCCAGCTCAAAGATGATATACTTGGTATGTATGGCACACAGCAAAAGATAGGCAAGCCTGTCGGATCAGACATCAGGGAAGGAAAAAGGACCCTTCTCATACTTAAGGCTCTTGAGAAAGCTGATGAAAAGCAGAAGAAGGTAATACTTGGCGCTCTTGGAAACCCGAACCTGACAGAAAACCAGATAGATGACGTGAAAAGGATAGTCATCGAGACAGGCTCGCTTAAGCATTCAGAAGATCTTGCTTTTGCCCTTGCAAGCAAGGCAAAATCAGTTGTGCTAAAAGAGAAGCTGCCAAGAGAACCAAAGGAATTCTTGATAGGGTTAGCTGACTATGTGATAAGACGGGAAAAATAGGGTTTAATCCTAAAATATAGATGGCATTTTTTTGAGGATTATGCGTGGAAATAGGTAACCTTTTTAAATAACCCTTTATTTACTCCTATTATAGCGAGGTAGGGCAGAAGGTGACCTGCTACACCTGCCTAACCAGGAGTGCCCGCAGGGCTCATATCAGGACGAAGTTCCTGACAGAAACCCTGAGGTCGGTGGTTCAAATCCACCCCTCGCTATAGCAGGTGAAGGGGATTTTTCCCCTTCTTTTTTTGTTTTTCTTGAAAAATATACGCCTTTTTCTACGATAATTATAAAAAAGAAAAAAGACAAAAATTCTAGAAAAGATGAGTACTACCCAAATCGATATCAAGGATATAATAAAAGGGAAATATTCATATCCCTCTTGGTCTACAAATAGCTCTTACCCATTGGAATATGAAGATATTTCACGAAGTCAGACAGTTGTTTATTACGTAACAAAAAGTAATAAGAGAATATCCAAAGTAATGCCTAAATTCTTGTGTATCACACCTGAACTGGCATATGTCCTTGGATTGATCAAAGGAGAAGGAGCAAACTCGTTAGGAAAGTCAAATTACAGACGTTTTACATTCACAAATACAGATGGATTTTTAATCAAAAAAGTGATTGATATATTAGATGGTACTGGACTCTACCATAAAAAGGATCTGCCCAAAAACTCATTTCATATCCTTCATTTCACTGAAAAAGAAGAGCTTGCGATTGACTATTGGTCAAAACAGCTAAAACAACCACCTTGTAGATTCAGATGTTTTGATGAAAAAATAAAGACTCGGCCGTATGGAGTCTGTCACCTATACATAAGTGATGTCCTTTTAAGGAGAGTTATCGATCTGTTGGGCGACTTCATCTTATCCGACAAGAAGGCGTAACGCCAACCGAGGGCATCCCCGCACTAAAGTGCGGGGCTTTAAACCCCAGCGAACTTTTGAGTAACTTAACAAAAACATATAAATACCATGCACATATCTCTTTTGGATATGGAAAAGACAATACATGAGGCAAGGAACCAGTACTTTGAGGGCATACTGCAGCTGAGAAGCCCAAGCCAGGAAGTTATCGATTATGTCGAGAACAAGATAGAGAAGGATGGAAGGTGCTTTGTCGCAAAGATCAAGGAAGTGAAGAACGGTTATGACTTTTACCTGTCCTCGCAAAAATATCTCAGGTCACTTGGAAAAGCATTATCCGAGAACTTTCCAGGAGTGTGGAAGGAATCAAGGCAGCTTTTCACAAGAAACCATCTTACATCAAAGGATGTTTTTCGTGTAAATGTGCTTTTTAAGTTTGTTGACATAAAGCGTGGGCAGGTTATCACAATCAGAGGCGATGAGTACGAAGTCATCTCCGCACAGAAAAAGCTGATCCTAAAAGATAAAAAAACAGGAAAAAAGAAGACCATTAGCTATGAGGATCTTCCTTGATACTACTTTTGAGGGATAATTTATAAAGAAAGCTGTATTTCTTAGTGTTTATGTATATAGGAAGATTACCCTCAGAAGTATATCACTACGGACCATTAGTTCCAGGCATAAGGCCTGGTGATACAACAATAGAACACCCCCGTGGTACAGATTCACATAGAGTCCAGCCCCCTATGGAAACTGGCCAGGGAAGCTTTCAAGAATCTTTTCTTAGATTTAGGGATGATAAGACACCCCGTTATAAAATAACCAGAATAATCAAATCATCACCTGAATATCCCCCTACTCCTGATGGAAAGGGGAAAAAAATTGACATAAGAGTATAACCTCTTAAGTCCCTTCTTCCCAGCTGTTTAGATATTTTATCTGCTCTTCTGTCAGCTTGTCTATCTCTATCCCCATGGCTTTTAGCTGCAGACCTGAAATCTCGTCATCAATCTCTTTTGGGAGCTCGATCACGTCTATCGGCATCTTGCCTCTGTTTTTGGCGAGGTATTCACATGCTAGTGCCTGGCCGCAGAACGATGTTGACATGACTGCTGATGGGTGGCCTTCTGCTGCTGCAAGGTTGATAAGCCTTCCTTCTCCAAGAAGGTAAAGCCTTTTGCCACCTACTATAAACTCTTCCATAAACGGCCTTATCTTTCTTGATGACTGCGCCATCTCTTTTAGGCCTTTGACGTCTATCTCGATGTCAAAGTGGCCTGAGTTGCAAAATATCGCTCCGTCTTTCATCAGTTTCATGTGCTCTGTTGAGATTACGTGCTTGTTTCCTGTAAGGGTGCAAAAAACATCCCCTGTCTTCGCTGCATCATCCATCTTCATCACGCGAAATCCGTCCATACGTGCCTGAAGCGCGCAGAAATTATCTACTTCTGTAACTATCACATTCGCTCCCTGTCCTCGCGCGCTGTGAGCAAATCCCTTTCCGCAGCTTCCGTATCCCACGACAACAACATTCTTTCCTGCGAGAAGCACGTTTGTCGCCCTGATTATCCCATCAATCGTAGACTGCGCAGTGCCATAGACATTATCAAGGAGGTGCTTTGTCTTGTTGTCGTTTACTGCGATAACAGGATACTTTAGAGCGTTGTCTCTTTTCATCGAATGAAGCCTTATTATGCCTGTCGTCGTCTCTTCGCATCCTCCGATAAGGTCTTTTATCATGTCAGGATGTTTCTTGTGGATCTCTGAGACAAGATCGCATCCGTCATCTATCGTGATGTGCGGCTTAAACCCTATGACATAGTTTAGGTAGCGGTAATAGTCTTCTGTTGTCTCGCCTTTGTATGCCCAGACCTTCACCCCTTCTTTTGCTAGGGCTGCAGAGACATCATCCTGGGTAGAAAGCGGGTTGCAGCCTGTTATCGCAACATCTGCTCCTCCAGCGATAAGCGTCCTAACAAGGATCCCTGTTTCTTTTGTGACGTGAAGTGCCATCCCTATCTTTATCCCTTTGAGGGGTTTTTCTTTTGCAAACCTTTCTTTTATCTTCATGAGAGCCCCCATCTCTTTTTCCGCCCACTCAAGATTCAGCATCCCCTGCTCTGAGAGCTTTAGGTCTTTTACTTCATAATTTTCTCCTTTGTCCATGATTATCACCTTCTATCTTTGATTATTCCATCACTAATGCCATACAATTTATATATTTTTAGATAATTTTTATGGACAATGTCCAAAATTAAAGAAATAATACGGACAATAACCAAAAAATATATAAATAAGTTGTACAATTAGATATCTTATCCCGATCAGGATGGCTTCCTGAGTCTTGTTTGATTCACCCCCAAACGATCCAAACATGATTTTTCTATTGGGAAGCCATTTACCTTGCTTTTGAGATGTGACGACAGTAAATACGAAAGAAAGAGGCGAAATTAGGATGCCTGCAAGCCTGCAGGCGTCCTGACCTCTTATACGATAGTGAACCGTCATGAAACTCGACCTAAACGACCATAGGATAATAGCAGAGCTCAGGAAAAACTCAAGAGCATCTATAAGGGATATCGCAAAATCTCTTTCTATGAGACCAAGCACGGTACACCAGCGCATACAAAAGCTCATATCATCTGAGGTCATAGAAAGGTTCACGCTAAAGCTAAACAACAAGGCAGTTGGCGAGAACTTCATCGCTTTCATGATGATCGCCACAGAAAAGATATTTGACCCTGAATTCTTCTCCTCCGAAAACATCAAGGAGGCTTTCGGGATAACAGGAGAATACGACCTCCTCATCAAGATGAAGTTTCAGGACGTCGAGGCATTTAACGATTTCATACTCAAGCTAAGGAAAAGATACGACCTGAGAAAGACCCTCACGATGATATCGACAGCAGCGATAAAAGAAGAGATGTAAAAGATGGAAGAATGGGACAGATTATACACAAAAGAAGGTGAAATACAGTCTGGCACAGCAAAAATCATCGAAGAATCCTTGATCCTGCTAAAAGAAAGAAAAGTAAAAAGGGTGTTAGATCTTGGGTTTGGGACAGGAAGACATACGATATGGCTTGCCGAAAAAGGATTTGAGGTTTATGGGATCGACATATCAAGAAAAGGCAAGGAAATAACAGAGAAGAAGATAAAGGAAAGAAACCTGAAAAATGTATATCTCAAGACGGCTGATATGCACGATATCCCATTTGATAAGGACTTCTTTGATGCAGTCATAGCAACATATGTTCTTGAACATAACACTCTCTCAGACCTAAAAAAGGCAATCTCAGAGGTGTACCGTGTTACAAAGCCTAAAGGGATCATCATAGCTACCCTTATCTCAACAGGTGACCCTCGATTCGGCAAAGGAAAAAAGATCGAACCAAATACCTATATAGACCTAGATGGCCCTTCTGAAAGCAATGTTCCTCATCACTTCAGCGATAAGGAAGAGATTGAAAGACTTTTCAGCAAGTTTAATACGATACAGCTGAAAGAAAAGAGGGGATTTTCAGAAAGAAGAAAAACCGAGGCAGTCCATTGGGAGATCATGACGGAGAAATTGTAATAATATTTTCTATATTAAGCTAAAAAACAAAAAATCTAATCCAGAAGCATCATGTCTAAATTAACAAACTGCTTGTATCCGTGCTTCTTGTTTATATCCCTTGCCTGCTTGAACTCCTCTTCTGTAGGCTGCCTCATAAGGCCGTCAACAAACCCGCAGGAGTTGCACTGCCCGCCAACAGGAACGTTGTTCTTCTTGCAAAAATCACATTTCTTCAAAGCCATTTTATCACTGTTTTAGGTTTATGTAAAGCGGGTTAGAGAAGGGGTATTTAAAGTTTTTGTGGATATTTCCAGTAAAAATGCCAAAAATTATTAAATATGGGTTTATACATGCTAAAAAGATGAACAAACCAAAAATGATAATCAGATCAACTGGCGCTATCGGAGATACGATTATGCTTATCCCTCTGATTTCTGGCTTAAAAGGACAGGGTTACGAAGTAGGTGTCGCAACAAAAAAAATGTGTTTTCCTTTACTTAGGGCTTGTGATGTGAAACTGTACGGTCAAGACGAGATCTTTGAAGGCTCAGAGGTTATTGATATCAGCACTTACTTTGATAATCTCCCTCATTTAAGCAGGCTTCCTTTAGATTTTACTGATGAGGACGAAGAAAGGCTAGGCCATCTGTGCGAATGGCAGGCTTGCTCATTTTATCAGAAAACAGGCATTGTTGTAAGGCCTTCAAAAGATGATGTAAAGATATGCCTGACAAAAGAGGAGGTGGAATACGGCCTTAAGGTGATCAAAAGCATCTCAGAAAAAAATAATAACAAGCCTATTGTGATAATCGCGCCTCATGCCATGACCAAGAACAGAAACATTCCCAAGGGAACATTGGAAAATCTTGTGCGCGAGATATCCTTGTTTGGAGTCCCATGTATTTTGGAACCTTTTAAGAAAGGGATAAAAGGGGCTGTTTATGTTGGCCATGATGACCTTATTTATGCTTCAGCAATCCTTTATGCAGCAGACGCTTTTGTGTGCGTCGATTCTGGCCCTCTTCACTTGATTAATGCTGTCCTTCAAGGCACTCCTGATTATCCATCCCTGGATTCAAGGAGAGATAAGAGAAAGGTCGTTCTTGTCTGCGGAAGCGCAAATCCTCTTGTGGTGGCATATGAGGATAACAGGGTTGTACAATCTGGGCTTCCGTGCGGGATCAAGTCTCCTTGCGGCGCATTTGGTTATGCTCCTAAAGGGATAGAAAATATATGGAAGAAGAACTTTGGAAAAAGTTTCTTTCTTGGTGATGATAATTCAGGATGTGTTTATGGAACATATTCCCTGATTGAGACTGCGCCGTGCATGGAGTCGATAAGCCCAGAGCAGATAATATTAGCGGTAAAAGATATCCTCACAATCCCCTGATATAGCCTTCGATCCTCTTAAGGGTCTCCTGCTCATAGTCTTCAGGAGTGCTTATGTGAAAGACATTTTTTCCTTCTGGCTCCTCAAATATCTCCTTCTGCTTGAGGTATATATCCCAGTTCGCATCTGAAACTACATTTTTCATCTTCGTGCGCCTCATAAGCCTCTCCTTTATTATGCTTTCAGGGCATGAAAAATAAAGTATTATCATGTCAGCTCCGCACTTCTCTGCTGCCTGCTGCGCCATGTCCCTGTGCTTCTTCCTTATGAAAGTCGCGTCAAGCATGACATTTTTCCCTTTGGAAAGAAAGCTTTGTGCCTGGTCCATGAGCTTGCTGTAAGTCTCATCTGTCGTAGCCTCATCATATATGCCCTTGCCAAAATCTTCTTTCACCCTCTCTGAAGGGATGATGTTCTTCAGCCGTTTCCTCTGGATGTCGCTTGACCTGATGACTGCCTTAAAGTAATCCGCTATTATCCTGCCCCATCTTGATTTGCCTGTTCCGCTAAGCCCTACATTTATGAAAAGGACCGGCCGCTTAAACTCAATATCCGTTGTCTTAAAACGGTTCGCATACTCATATGCGAGGACAAAGTATTTCTCAGCCTCATTTTTTGAGCTCTCCTTTTCTTCCTCAGAAACATTAGGGTCTAAGAGCTTAAAGCTTATGACCTTGCCTCTGACATAAGCATAATAGCACTTGTAAAAGTTAAGCAAGACATCCACATCATTATCCCCTGAAAACTCTATGTAATTCCTTACAAACACCTGCGAAAAGATCCTTTTCTTCAGGTGATCAAGGTCCATCGCGAGAAAAGCGACATCTGTCGCGACATCGGCGTACCTGAACCTCTCATTGAACTCTATGCAGTCAAAAACAACAGGTTTTCCGTCGATAATGAATATGTTTCCTGAATGAAGGTCGCCATGGCACTCCCTTATCCTTCCTTCCTTCACCCTTCTTTCAAAGACTGGTCCGAACTCCCTAAGAAACTCTTCCATCCTTTTCCTTATGAAATCATAATATTCTGATTTTATAGTCACATCTATGAACTGCAGGGTCTGGTCAAAGTTTTCCTCAACAGCATTGAACCTGATCTTGTCTATCCCTCCAAAAGATGATATCTTGGCATTTGTCTCTGCCACCTTGTGGAAGTCTGAGATGGTCCTGGCAAGCGCTTCCATGTCCTCTGTCTTGATTTCTCTTCTCTCAAGAAGCAGGCTCATCATCTTTGAGTTGTCAAGCTGCCTCATCTTGACTGCATAATCAATGACCTTTCCCTTGCCGTCAAACTCTATCGTGCCACCATCTTCTGTTATTGCCACAACACCAAGATAAACATCAGGCGAGAGCCTCCTGTTAAGCCTTATCTCCTCCTCGCAGTAAAACTTCCTCTTTTCAATGGTGGAAAAGTCAAGAAATCCGAAATTGACAGGCTTCTTAACCTTATAGACAAGCTCTCCTGTCAGGACAACAAAAGAGATATGGGTCTGCTTAATCTCAACTGACCCGACACCGTAAACCTTAGGGTCTGAAAGAAGCTTAAACAGTTTTTGTGCATCCATCACCAAGAGCAAATCTTCTTTGTTTAAATATGTTTTGGGTAATATTAATTTTCAGACTCAGGAAAAATGGGTTTCTACTAAAAAAGAACAATTTTAAGTTTTTTATCTTCTTTTTCTTCGTAAGAAATTGAATCTAAAAAAGCACTCCTCCCCTTCCAAACTGATAACTCTTCAGGATTTTTTGGAGGGGGTGAATTCCACCAATCAGAATCAAGAATTCTTTCAATAATGTCATCCCAATATCTTTCGTATGTCATACCATTCTGGCTAATTCCAAAATATTTGCATAATTTTTTATTGTTCCTTTCATTAAGGCAAACAAAAATATCAGGTCGTTTCATAGCAAGTAACCTTGATGCGGACGAAATCATATTTTTACCGCCTCCTTTCTTAAATTCAGTTATAAAATCAAAAAAATTCCTCCTAGTTAGTTCACCTTCAATAGGGATTTTGTCTAAAGCATCAGAAACAAAAGGTTCATTAATGCGTATCATATGCATAAATTTTCCTGATCCCGTACCTCCAAAGAAGTTCCAATTAACACCATCTTTTTCACCAAGAAACCCTGCTATTGCTTTTCTTTGATTATAGGTCATTGAATAAAATGAATGGTTTTCTTTAAAAAATTGTCTGGCTCCATTTAAAACGTTTATCCTATTTTGCAGACCATGTGTTTTTTCATCCTTAACCTGCGAAAAAAAGTCAGACCATGAAAGATTCATTATTTTTACATGACTTACTAATTTTCCAGGCTTGTTTATTACATATTCCCCTAACCTTTTCTGTTGGTTTTTATATGCCTCTTCATATTTGCTTAATTCATCTTCTGAAAAATATGAGGCATCATTCCAAATTTGTTCAAATAAGTTTATAGATTTATTAAATATTTCACTTGAATTATCTTCATCACAGGATATCAAAAGCAAAGTTTCAACATTATCATTAAATCCTGCAGAAGTAAAATTCATGCTCCCCATAATCATCTCCCAATTACTACCCTCCTTAAAAAGGTATATTTTTGGATGAAATAAGGTGCCAGGTTTTTTAAAAAATCTAATGTTTTTTTCTTTAATAAACGTCCTGATAAATTCAGGATGGGTGTGATCAAAACTTACTCCTACGACCATCTTTTTGATCCTTTCTTTGTTTTTCATTAAAAAATCAAACAAGTCAAAACCAACTGTAGCCCATGCAGAAGCAAGATAATATTCGGAATAATTCTCCATTAACCTTTTAAACTCAGTTTTTCTTTCAGAAGGGTCTACTAATAACCTCATAATAAGTTAAAATAATTGGTAATATTTTAATCTTTTGAAAAACTAATCCCACAATCCTAATTAGTTATCTCATCAAACTCCTCCATATACTTCTTTGCAACAGCAGAATCGTGTATTATCAGGATGTTCTCGTCGTTTTTTGTGTTTGCTGATGCTGTGGGGTTATAGCTTCCTGTGATAACTGTCGAGTTGTCGATTATGAACACCTTGTGGTGCATGATGTACTTGTTCTTGTCAGGAACTACATCCACATTGGTCCCGTTCAATCTGCTGAACACGTTGTACTGCATCGTTATCCTCTGCTTTTCCATCACCCCCCTCACATCAAGGCCCAGATCAGCCTTGGATACCAGCATGTCTGCGATATCATTGTCTGTGAAGGAGAAAGTCATGAAATATATGGAGCTGTTTGCAGATGAGAGTGCAGATATCACATGGCTCTTGCAGCTATCTTCAGGACAGAAATAGTTCTCAACAAGCGCTCCTGAAAGGTTGATCTTTGGATATGTGACTTTTTCTCCCTTGCCAAACTTGCCGTCTCTTAGCTCAAGAAACTCATCATGATAGTTCTGGCTGAGGTATCCAGACCGGTATATTATCATGTTATTGTTGTTCTTGAAAGCTCCGTTTTCTGTCGGGTTAAAGCTTCCTGTCATCACTGTCATGCCATCAAATATGCAGAACTTGTTGTGGGAAAGCTGGTTGCTGTTGTCATAAACGATATCAAGGGAGCTGTTTTTGATGACGTTATCATTATCTATGACAAGCCTTGCATCCTTTTTTGAGAGGCCTTTGATCACGTCAGGAAGGTCAAGATCGTAAAGCGCGCATTCGATCTTTTCTGAAGAGTTAATAAGATCTACAAAAGCGAGGTTGCAGTCATCTCTAGGGCAGAAAAAAACTGTTGGAGGTTCTGTCTGCTCAAAAGGTATTGTCTGCCTGACAGGTTCAGCTTCTTCGGTCTCAAGATCAAAGCTTGATATTATCCAATATGACAGGACAAATATGAGTAACAAGACAAAAACATGCCTTGCCTTCCTTTTCCTTGCCATGCCTGCCTGAAAAGGGCCGCTGGTTTATATTGTTTGCTACCAGATCATAAAGCATTTCACGAAAGTTCCGAAAGAATAACTTTTGTGGGGGTTTGTCATCCGGCTCGCTTGTGCTTCAGATACCGCTTCAGTCGTTGAAGCCCCGTAGGGGGCATCCCCCTCAACTCAGAGATTATCAAAGTGAAGAAGCTCGCAAATTGATGACAAACCTCTTTAAAAAAGACATTGTTCCGAAAAGATTAAATATCCTCCTCCAAAGGATAAGATCATGATCTACAGCATAATCATAACGATAGCGCTTACTGCCCTGATGATCGTCCTTCTAAAGATTTTCAAGAAAGCTGCAAAGATAATAATGATCGTCTTTTCTGTGATAATGCTGCTGCTGATAACAGTCGGCATCCTCATGGTAAAAGATGCGATAGACTTCAAGGAAGGCATGCAAAAAGGAGACATCACATACATAGCAGTTTCAGGAAACGAGGTTATATCAGCGATACAGACACAAAGCGGCATGCCTGAGCCCATAATAATAAACGAAAGTGTCATAACAGGATTTGACGCCTACTTCAAGAAAGGCGAGCTTGACAAGATAAAAGGGGATGCGTTCAAGCTGTTCATAGTGGATATCACAATCTTCAACGACCTTGGAGAAAAAGAGATACCTAACGATTATGACGGCAGGAACATAACCTCAAACATAATGGTGGCTGTGCTCAACTCGTCCTCGCCAAGGGATGTTTTTGCAGACTACCTTCTTCTCACAGCCAAAGACGTGCCTGAACAGTATGAGGATTATTACAGGGAAAAGCAGAAAAAGCAGATGGAATCAGACAATGAGGTAAGGGGAAGAGCTTTCATATTCCTCATCTCACAGGCGATGGGGACAAAAGGCCCTCTTTTCATAATAAACGGGTACAAGGAAGGCCTGATAACGATATACCCTGAGACAATCCTTTTCAGATGCATCAGGCTGGTTCCTACATCCTACATCAAAAGCGTATGGAAGAAAAAGAACATAGAGTGAAGATGATAATAAGAAAAGCGACTGTCAAGGATTTTGAGAAGCTAAAAGAGATCAAGGCAGAGTTCTATCTTTGGGAATGCCGCGATGATGACAAGCTGAACAAGGATTACGTAAAAAAAGGTCTTGGAAGCAGGTTAGCAAGAAACTTAAGGCAGGACAATGTCGCCTTCTTCATAGCAGTCGAAAAAGACGAGATCATAGGCTATTGCGGAGTTGAGATAGAGAAAAATATGGCTCACATAATATACAAGAAAACCGGGCACATATTCAATCTCTTCGTGAAGGAAAAATACTGGAACAAAGGGATCGGAAAGCAGCTTCTGAACACAAGTCTTGACTGGCTGAAGAAAAAAAAGATAAAAGACATAAAGATAATGGCATATTCTTTTAACAAGAAAGCATGGCAGATATACAAAAATGCAGGCTTCCAGGACCATATAATGATATTGAAGAAAAAAAGCAATTAAAGGCTTATCTCCTCCAAAGTCTTCCTGAGCGCAAACTTGGTCTCTGCATACTTTTCCTGCATCGCGTCAACTATCTTCATAAGAGCCTTGTCTTTTTTTGCTGGCCTAAACATCAGGCCCTTAAATGAGCAAAATGCTGCCGCCTCATCATCTGTCATGACATCAACTATCGAGATCATGTTTTTCTTCTGCCTGCTGACAGGCTTACTGTTAAATATCGCGAAAAGCCTCTCAGAGATGTAATCATCTATAGTCATAGGGATCATGAGCTTTGAACCTTTAGGAAAAGATTTTGGAGATGTTTTCACATACCTAATCTCTGCAGGCATGTCCCCTATTATGCTCCTCACAAGATAACCGTTCAGGTCTCCGACGCAGATTATCCTGTCTCCCTTTGAAAAAGGCTTTCTCAACCTCACGTTCTTCCTTACCCGTTTCTCTATCGCCGAACAGAAGCATCTTCTGCACAAAGGACCTAGGTGCTTAAAAGACGTTGCTGCCTTGCTGTCACATCTTGAGCATTTCATAGTATAAGAAAAGGCTGATCGTTATATATAGTTTTTGCTGTACATGATGGCTTGATTGCAAGTTAAGGTTTGCCATCAGTATTGTGAGCTTCTTAAAGTGAATGTGCTCAGAGTTGAGGGGGACGCCCCATCCGGGGCTTCAACGGTAGAAGTACACTCGGAAGCACAAGCGAACCAATGGCAAACTTATGCGAAGCAAAAAACTTGCAATCAAGCCTGTACATGATGCTGTTACCATTTTAGAGTATGAAGCAAAACTATTAAATGGCGGTCCTCAGTAGTAGGATAAAGATGTATGCCAAAAAGTCCTTCCTCATGATGATAGCATTGCTTTGCTGCGCCTCGCTTGGCTATGCAAGCTACATAACAGAGGAATTTGACGGGTGGGTATACCAGAACTATACCTGGAAGGCTGCAGGATACAACTTCTCCGCTTTTGTCGTCGGACCTAAGGTCCAGATAAAAAGCGAGCTTGGCATGGTCATACTTGAGAACGGAAAATGCGAAGACCTGGAAAACTTCCATTTCTGCATCGACGACTACGAATACGAGTACCTTGACAAGACCCTGGCAAAGGTATATGACAGGTTTAACCTGGTCATATCTGCAAAAAGGCCTAATATAGATATCACGAGGACAGTCTCAGAAGACAGTATAATCATAGGCCAGACATCAACGATAATGACAAGGGTTGTAAACACGGGCTCGATCGATGCTGACGTATACCTTTATGATGATATCCCAGGATTTGAGATTTCAAGCGTAGACGGATGCATGATAAACGGCACGATCATATCCTGGAAAGGCACGCTTGGCATGAGCAAAGACCATACCTGTACCTATGTCATAAAAGCCATAAACAAGACTTCGCAAAAGACATTTGCAAGCATAAGGTATTTTGATGGCAGCTCAGTAAAGACAGACTCAAGCGTGTCAAAGATAATAAGCGTCCCGGACTACGAGCTTCGCCTGATGACTGCACTAGACAAAAAAAATATTACAGTTGGCGATGAGGTCATGCTGGCTGTCATGGTGAACAATACGCTTCCAGATACATCCCTCACGTTAAACCTGCTCTCGATAAAGATCCCAAGGACCATGACCATAAGCAAGACTCCTTTTGGCATCAACAAGTTTTCTGAATATGAGCTCAGAAAGACAGTGAACCTTGAGCCACTGGAAGGCGAGAGCTACAACATAACCCTAAAGGCGCTTGAGACAGGCAACACCAGTATCGAGACAAGAGCAAGATACACAGTGAGCCAGATGACAAGAAACATGGAAAGAAAAGACCCGCTTAACGTCTATTTTGACGAAGCGAACGTAAACATAATCATGGACAACAACAGCCTTGAAGCAGGCAAGAAAGAGGATGTAAGGATCAACCTGAACAACCCTTCATCAAAGAGCTCGTTTTATGAGGTTAAGACTGTCATCAGGTCTGACTTTCGCGAGCTTAACATGGAAAAGAAGTATGCCGCCCTGAACAAGAAGAACTTTGAAGAGCTGTTCAACGGGAAGGTGACAGTACCCTCAGGGATAGACACGGCATTCATCAACATCACAGTCGAATACCAGACATACTACAACGAGAAGTTCAGGCTTGAAGAGTCAAGAAAATATAGTGTCGGAGCAGGAAGCGGCACGCAAGAAAGCGCTCCAACAAGCGCACAGCCCCAAGAGCAAGAGAAGAAGAAAGCAAGATCAAACAACGTCCTGAAAGGAAACATCACGCTTATCGCAATAGGAGCGATACTGTTCGCGTTTGTCGCGCTGCTGTCACAGCTTCGGCCTCCCAGGCATGAAGAGTGAATTAACATATATTTGTAATTTGGATTATAGCATCCTTGAGGTCAAAACTCAATCAATTCTGACATAAACACGCGTCGCGGAGGGTTGTCCCATCCGGGGACGCAGCGTTTTTTAGTCTTACAACAAGAGTTTTGAAGATGCTATAATCCAAAACAGGGTTTAAAAGAAAGTGATTAACACCCATAAAATATTTAAACCAGATTTATTTATCTTGTCACATGATAAGGCAGCCTATAGTTGCGGGACAGTTCTATGATTATGGCTACAACGAGCTTGATAAGCAGATCACTTCATGCTTTGAGGGTGAGCGCGGGCCAGGCACAACACCTATCAAGAGGAAGAGCACAAGCATCCGTGCAGTCATCTCACCGCACGCAGGATACCTGTATTCAGGAGAGTGCGCTGCGTGGGCATACAAGGAGATCGCTGAGTCAGCTTTCCCTGATGTATATGTTGTCATGGGGCCAAGCCACCAGGGATTTGGCACATGCATATCAAGGGAGGACTGGAAGACCCCGCTTGGGACTGTGAAGACAGACAGGCATTTTTGC
Organism: Candidatus Woesearchaeota archaeon; assembly: GCA_046705145.1. Lineage (GTDB taxonomy): Archaea > Nanobdellota > Nanobdellia > Woesearchaeales > JBJKQO01 > JBJKQO01. Next base: position 15,426 of record JBJKQO010000043.1, on the reverse strand, counting down.
GACGCATTTGAGAAGGTCTCAGGCATAACTGCTGACGAGACTGCTCATGCAGGCGAGCATTCCATAGAAGTGCAGCTTCCTTTACTGCAGTTCGCCTCAAAAGACAAGACGATGGAGCTAAAGATCATGCCTCTTCTTGTCTCAAACGACATGGAGTTTGGACAGATCGCAAAGGCGATAGCTGAAGCTGAGAAAGCATCAGGCAAAAGAGCGGTGATAATCTGCTCATCTGACTTCACGCATTACGGAAGGGCGTATCATTACGTCCCTTTTACTGATGATGTTGAGAAGCGCATGTATGAGCTTGACGGAAAAGCGCTTGAGATGATAAAGAAAAAAGATGTCAAAGGATTTATAGAGCTCCTCAATTCAACCCACACAACGATCTGCGGGTTCTATCCCATCCTCTCTCTTCTTTCGCTGCTAAAAGACGAGAAAGGAGAAGTGCTTCATTATTACACTTCAGGCGACGTATCAGGAGATTACAAGACTGCTGTGGGATACGCTGCTGTCGTGTTCAGGTAATTTGGGGGTTTCTATGATGAAACGCGTACATATCATCTCTTGCGGAAGGGTGCAGGGCGTGTCCTACAGGGACAACGTCAACAGGAAAGCAAAAGAGCTTAAGATTGATGGCTACGTGAAAAATATGCCTGACGGGACAGTTGAGATAGTCGCGCAAGGCATGGCTGAAAAGATAAAAGAGCTTATCGATTTCTGCAGAAACGATCCAGGATATTCCAAAGTGGCTGGCATTAGCGTTAAAGAAGAAAAAACAAGCGATGAGCTTATCGGTTTTGTTGTGAGATTTTGATCAGAAGAATCATAACCCATCAGCATCCTTAACATCATGCACGTTCTTCCATTTGGATGAGAAGAGGTAACCTATGAGTTTTCTTTTCTTGGCAAGCTCAGGAAAAACATCTTCCTGAAGTGAGTATGTCAGGTCTGCCTTGGGTATGAAGTCAAATATCTCTGGCTCTGCAAAGCCTATCATGACTGACGTGAGGTATGATGTCCTGTCTTTTGGCTTTTCCTTGTATTCTGTGATGTTGTTTCCCTCAAGCTCAACAATCGAAGAGTGGCCCCATGAGTACTTCGTTCCTGAGTAGACTGCCAAAGTCACGATCCCCTTGTTTTTCCTGTGGTACTCCTCCATAGACCTGAGGTCGATCTCAAAGTAGTGGTCGCATGGCACGAAGAGGAATGTGCCTTTTACTTTTGATACTGCGTGGGAAAGGGTCTTTGCGATACCAAGATGCTTCTTTTCCTCAACATAGTCTATGTCAGAGTCGCCGAGAGCCTTGTATATCTCAGACAGGACCTCTTTTGACCCCACAACTATTATGTCAGAATATCCTGCTTTTTGCGCGCTTTCAATTATGTGCTCTATAAGGTGCTTGCCTTTTATCTTGATAAGCGGCCTGTACGATCCTCCTGCCTTAAGGTTCTTTGACGGGCCTCCTGCAAGTATCACGCATTTCTTCTTTTCAGAGACGTGCTTCTCTATTATCTTCTCGACTGCCTCAGAGCGCGATGCTATCTTTATCCCGTCTATTTCCGCATCAAGCCTCCTTAGCACGTCTTCGCTTATCGATATTGATATCCTTGATTTTACCATATCGTAATACACCAGTATTACTATAGTAACAATAAAGTATTTAAATATATTTCGTTTATGCCTTATACACCCAATAAAACCTTGCAATACATCAACACCTCTTCTCTGTTCTCCCGGAGCGATCCGGGGGAACAGAAAACCCTTATCCAAAAAAAATATAAATGACAGCAAAATGGATGACCCTAAGGGGGTGCATTAATCATGATTGACGGAGTACACATAAAAAAGCTAAAAAAGATCGATGACGAGCGCGGATTTCTGATGGAGATGCTAAGGGACGATGACCCTTTCTTCATAAGGTTCGGACAGGTATACATCTCTGCGTGCAATCCAGGATACGTCAAGGGATGGCATTACCACAAGAAGCAGACCGACAATTTCGTAGTTGTCTCAGGGACAGGAAGGATTCTTCTTCATGACATGAGGGAAAGATCAAAGACAAATGGGGAATCGATGGATATAATCGCAGGCGAAGGCAAAGAACCTGTCCTTGTAAGCATACCTCCAGGAGTAGCGCACGGATTTGAATGCGTGGGAGACAAGCAGCTTAAGGTGGTGAACTGCCCTTCTGAACACTATGTCTATGGTGATCCTGACGAGTTTCGGATAGACCCTTTCAAAAACGAAATCCCTGTCAAGTGGAACAACAAGAAAGGAGGATGATAACATGCAGATAACAGTAACAGGCGGAGCAGGATTCATCGGAAGCAACTTCATCCTTTACATGATGAAAAAATATCCTGATTACAGGATAGTCAACCTTGATAAGCTCACATATGCAGGAAACCTTGAGAACCTCAAAGACGTGGAAAAAAATCCCAACTACAGGTTTGTGAAAGGGGATATCTGCGACGCAGGAAAGGTGAAGGAAGCATGCGAAGGCTCTGATTTCATAATAAACTTTGCCGCGGAGACGCACGTCGACAGGTCGATAGGCGAGCCTGACGACTTCATAAAGACCGATGTCTTTGGAACATTCACGCTTCTTGAGTTCGCACGCGAGAACAAGATCAGGTTCATACAGATCTCCACAGATGAGGTATACGGCAGCATAAAGGAAGGCTCGTTTAAGGAGACTGACAGGCTTAACCCTTCAAGCCCTTATTCTGCCTCAAAATCAGGAGGCGATCTTCTTGCAAGGTCTTACTTCGTGACTTACGGCATGGACGTGAGAGTAACAAGATGCACCAATAACTTCGGGCCTTTCCAGTACCCTGAAAAGCTGATCCCTCTTTTTGTCACAAACGTCATAGAAGGAAAAAAACTCCCTATCTATGGCGATGGAAAGCAGGTCCGTGACTGGATATTTGTCCTTGACCACAACGAGGCAGTCGACCTCGTGATGCACAAAGGAGAACCAGGAGAAGTATACAACATAGGCGCAGGAAACGAATATGAGAACATATTCATCACAAAGACCATACTCAAGCAGCTCGGAAAAAAAGAGGAGGATTTTATCGAATATGTAAAAGACAGGCCAGGCCACGACAGGAGATACTCAGTTGACATCTCAAAGATAAGGAAGCTTGGCTGGACACCAAAACATGATTTCGCATCTGCCATGAAAAAGACCATCGAATGGTACAGGGACAACCCTGAGTGGTGGCAGAAGATAAAATCAGGAGAGTTCAAGAAGTATTACCAGGAGATGTACAAGAAAAGGTACGGGATGAAATCGTGCTAAATGGGAAGTAAAGAAAGCCATCAATTTTGCGAGCCTCTACACTTGATGAAGCACAGAGTTGAGGGGGATGGCCCCTACGGGGCTTCAACGATAGAAGCACTAAACAAAAAAACAGGCGAGCTCGATGGCTTTCATTCATTAAGAAAAGAACCAAGATGATCTCAAGAAAGATATTGATAATAGGGGCGGACGGCATGCTCGGAAACGACGTCTCAAAGGAGTTTCCTGACGCAGAGCTATCCACCATAGGTGATCTTGACATAACCAAAAGGTCAGAAGTGTTTGAAAGGATCAGAAAGCTGGATCCTGATGTTGTCATAAACTGCGCAGCATACACTGCTGTTGACGCTGCAGAGGATAATGAAGCGCTGTGCATGGACGTTAACGCCGAAGCTGCAGGCTACATAGCAGAAGCATGCGAGATGCAGGATGCAGTGATGGTGCAGATAAGCACCGATTACGCCTTTGACGGAAACAAGGGAAGCCCTTATCTTGAATCAGACGAAACGAACCCATTATCAGTATACGGGAAGTCAAAGGCTCTTGGAGAAGAGCTTGTTACAAGAAACTGCAAGAAGCACTATGTTATAAGGACCGCCTGGCTTTTTGGAAGATACGGCAAGAACTTTGTCGAGACCATGCTAAGGCTATCATCAGAAAAAGATGAGCTTACAGTCGTAGACGACCAGAGCGGAAGCCCGACATACACGAAAGACCTTGCAAAAAAGATAAGGGAGATTGTAGAGACCGGACCAGCTTTTGGGACATATCACGTCACAAACAGCGGCGAGGCGACATGGTTTGACTTCGCAAGGGAGATAGTGAGGCTTGCAGGAAAGGAAAAGAGCGTGAAGGTCACTGCAATAAAGACAGTCGACCTCAAGCAAAAAGCGCAGCGCCCAGAATATTCTGTGATGCTAAACACAAAGACAAGCGCATTAAGGCACTGGAAAGATGCGCTTAAGGATTATATGGACGAAAGAAACAAGGAGGGACGATAAGATGAAAGGAATAATACTTGCAGGCGGCGCAGGAACAAGGCTTTATCCATGCACAAAAGTGACATCAAAGCAGCTTCTGCCCGTATATAACAAACCTATGATATATTATCCTCTTGACACGCTTATACGCGCAGGGATAAAGGAAATTCTTATAATAATCGCGCCTGACAAGGCAGGGGACTTCCTGCGGCTTCTTGGATCGGGAAGGGATTTCGGCTGCAAGTTCAGCTACGAGATACAGGACAAGCCGGAAGGGCTTGCGCAGGCGTTCATCATAGGCGAGAACTTTATAGGCGAAGATGATGTCACCATGATCCTCGGAGACAACCTTTTTGACGAGGATTTCAGCGATGCTATCAAGTCGTTTAAGGAAGGCGGCAGGATATTTGTCAAAGAGGTGCCTGACCCGCACAAGTCAGGGATAATCGAGCTTGGCAAGAATGATGAGGTGCTTTCCATAGAAGAGAAGCCTAAAAACCCGAAATCAAACCTTGCGATAACCGGGCTTTACGTCTTTGATAACACTGTCATCAAGAAGTCAAAAAGCCTTAAGCCTTCTGCCCGCGGAGAGCTTGAGATAACAGACATACAGAAGATGTACCTTGCTGAAGGCAAGCTTGACGTAAGGAAAGTAAACAATGCCTGGCTTGACACAGGAGACTTTGACAGCTGGCTTGCAGCATGCAACTACATCCAGAAAAGGGAGAAGGCAAAGGAACAAAATAAGGGTTAAGGCAGATGAGGATAATCCATGGCCCTTCAGGAAAGGTAATATCAGAAAGGGCAGTTCTTTGCAGAAGCCTGCTTTCAAAAGCAAGAGGGCTAATGTTCCGGGCAAGGCACAAAGACCTTGTCTTCGAGTTCAAAAAAGAGAAGATAGTAGGTATCCACATGCTTTTCGTGTTCTTCCCGATAGACCTGCTGTTCCTTGACAGCAACATGAAAGTAGCCGAGATAAAGGAGAACCTGAAACCATTCTCGTTTTACACCCCAAAAAACAAGGCAAGATTGGTTATTGAGCTGAAGAAAGGGAAAGTGGGGGAAAACAGCGTAAGGCTGAAGGATGAGATCAAACTAAAATCCTAAAGTATATATTTCTCAACGAGTTTTTCGAATAATTCATTTCTTAAGTTAGCATCGGCTCGGCTGTGCTTCTGATTGTGCTTCAGTCGTTGATAACGCCAATTATGATTGGCGGACTTAAAAACAAGTTTTTAAGAGCCCCTGACGGGGCGACCCCCTCAACTCTGAGCACGTTTAACAGAAGAGCCTCGCAAATTGATGCTAACTATGAATTATTCGAAAAACTAACTCCCAACCCAAACATTTATTACCCCCTTCGTTTTCTTTCATACACATGACAAAAGGGATAATAATCGCAGGAGACTTCTCAAAGATCCTTGCAAGGGAGAAGAAGGGAAACAGGTTTGAGATAGGAGAGATACTTGTGGCTGAAGACGGCCAGTCAAAGACACTGCTCCAGGTGTATGACCTGTCTTTTGGATCGCAGATATCACAACAGAACCGCGAGCTCGTCTCGGGGATGAAGCTTGAGGAGAACATAAGCGAGGACTTTCTTGACCCCCACATAAGGAATTACACTCTTGGGCTTATGAAGATACTTCTTACAGTTAGCTCGAAGAAGGCCAGGAGCCCGAAGACCATGCCTTCATTCTTTTCAGAGGTAAGGGAGATAAAGGAAAGCGACCTTGACTTTCTGCCCTCGCCAGAAAACGGGCTGATGCTCGGGAAGCTCAGGTCAGGATCAAAGGTGGTGGATGCAGACATAATACTTCCAGGAGAGAAAATCTTATCCCATCACGTGCTAATACAAGGGACCACAGGAAGGGGAAAGAGCGTGCTTGTGAAGAACCTTCTTTGGAACTGCATAGACAAGGACTATTGCGGCGTACTTGTCCTAGACCCCCATGACGAGTACTATGGAAGGGACGGTTACGGGCTTAAGGACCACCCACTCAAGAACAACGTGCTTTATTATTCTCCAAGCAGGCCTCCTGCAGGCTGCATGTCCCTTAAGATAAACCTGGCATGCATCAAGCCCGGCCATTTCAACGGCGTCATCGCATGGTCTGACCCGCAGCAGCAGCTTGTCTCATCATACTACAAGGAGTACGGAGACCTTTGGATAGAAGCTGCTGTTCTTGAGAAGCCGCTTCAGGCAAGTTTTGGGGACGGCACGATCAACGTCGTGAAAAGGAGGCTTATGAACCTTCTTAACATCGCGATAAAGGACAAGGAGCTTTTCTGCACAGGAGTGTTTGACAACATCTCAGGACAGACAACGATAAACGAGATAACTGACAAGCTAACCAGGTCAAAGACAGTGATAATAGACACGTCAAGCCTTTCAGGAAACGTGGAGATACTTATAGGCACGCTTATCGCCTCAGAGATACTCTCAAAGTACAAGAGGCTCAAGACTATGGGAGACCTTGACAGCAGGCCTGTCATATCGATAGTTGTCGAGGAGGCTCCCCGCGTGCTTGGAAAGGAGGTCCTTGAGAAAGGGCCTAACATATTTTCCACGATCGCAAGGGAAGGAAGAAAGTTCAAGGTCGGCCTGATGGCAATAACGCAGCTTCCTTCACTCATCCCGAGGCAGGTGCTTGCAAACATGAACACGAAGATAATACTTGGGACAGAGATGAAGCCTGAAAGGCAGGCGATAATAGAGAGCGCTGCTCAGGACCTCTCAGATGATGACAGGAACATCGCCTCGCTTGACGTGGGAGAGGCGCTTGTCACAAGCAACTTCGCCAAGTTCGCTGTCCCTGTGAAGATACCTTATTTTGATAACGTAGTAAAGGCAGCAAAGACAAAAGAAGTACAGACTGACTTCAGCGGGATAGGGAGTTAGGTAAAAACTTTCTTTTCATCATTATCTGTTCTGCTAAAGCATGTTCTAAAAGTATAGGATCAAGTTCTGCAGGATTTACTCCTGCTCTAAAACAAGAAAGATAAAACCTAGCAGGATCCCATCTATCTCTTGCTTCAACTGCTTCTGCCCAGGCCCTTCTTTGCGGGGCCTGAAGACGATACCCCCTAACTATATCATTTTTGGTGGGTTCATACCTTACCATATTGGTCTATTTACAAGCCATGATATATAAACTTTTCTATTTTTACCCCTAATAAGTGGTAATGTTATAATGATACCATTTATAAACTCTAAAATCTTCCCTTAACACATGAGATTTGCGCACATGGCAGACTGCCACATAGGAGGGTGGAGGGACCCAAAACTAAGGGACATAAACACAAAAGCTTTCTCAAGAGCAGTAGAGATGTGCATAGAAAAAAAGGTCGACTTCATACTCATATCAGGAGACCTTTTTAACACATCACTCCCATCGATCGACGGGCTAAAATCGGTCGTCATGGAGCTAAGGAAACTAAAAGACAACAGCATCCCAGCATATGTGATAGCAGGAAGCCACGATTTCTCTCCCTCAGGAAAGACGATGCTTGACGTTCTTGAAGAAGCAGGCCTTATGGTAAACGTCGTCAAGGGCAGCGTCGAAGGCAACAGCCTTAAGCTAAGGTTCACCATAGACAAGAAGACCGGCGCAAAGATAACCGGCATGCTCGGAAAAAAAGGCATGCTTGAAAGGAAGTTCTATGAGTCCCTTGACACCTCCAACCTCGAGCAGGAAAAAGGCTACAAGATATTCATGTTCCACACCGCGCTGACAGAGTTCAAGCCTTACGATCTAAAAGACATCGAGTCATCACCATTATCTCTCCTTCCGAAAGGATTTGACTATTATGCAGGCGGCCACGTCCATTACGTGTTTGAGGCAGACGAGCCGCATTATGGAAAGATAGCATTTCCAGGGCCACTTTTTCCGAACAATTTCAGGGAGCTTGAGAAGCTTGAAAAAGGAGGGGTCTATATTGTTGAGGATGAAAACGTCACATGGGAGCCGCTGCAGATCTACAACACGTTCCACATCAAGCTTGACTGCAACCTGAAGACTCCTGAAGAAGTGAACAGTGAGCTTGACAGGATGATATCAAACAAGGAGTTCATAGAGACAATAGTCACGATAAGGCTTTTTGGAAAGCTTAAGAGCGGCAAAGCATCAGATATCAACCTAATGGATATATTCTCAAAGCTCTACGACAAGTCAGCATACTTTGTCATGAAGAACACGAACAAGCTCACATCAGAAGAGTTTGAAGAGGTCAAAGTGAGCGCGCTTTCAGCAGACGAGATAGAATCCAGCCTGATAAGGGAGCACGCAGGAAAGATTAAGTTCCCCTTCTCCGAAGACGAGGCAAAAGCTACAAGAGAGCTGATGAAAGTCCTTGACTCAGAAAGGGAAGAAGGCGAAAGAGTATATGACTTCGAAGAAAGGATAAAGAAAGATATAGACTCGCTCTTGAAGTGAGTGGAAAGTATACTATTTTCCCTTCCTGTAAAACCCAAAGAGGTTATTGTGCCTCCTTCTTATGCGTGGAAAGGGCATGTTAGTCTCATGGACCAGCCTAACGTCTTCTATCGAGTAGAACGCATGCGGGTTGTATTCTTTTATCAGGTTGATTATCTTAGGCACATCCTGCCTTTTCACCACAGTAAAAACAGTCTTGACCTTTCCGTCAGGGCTCTGCGCATTTGTAGTCGTTATGACATGATTGGCGGTCTTGAGCTCCTTGACCAAAGCTGATGCGTCACGGTTCGTCACTATCCTCATTATGACGTTTCCTATCGATATCTTCTCCTCAATATACATCCCGACAAAAGTCCCTGTCGCAAAGCCAGCAGAATAAGCGAAAAAGCACTGCCAGTTAGAAAGGTTTGTCATTATCTGCCTTATCGCAAGAAGCCAGATCGAGACCTCAAAGAACCCCAAAAGAGGAGCTATAAACTTGTATCCCCTGGAAATGAAGATGACCCTCATGGTACCTATGCTGACATCAAATATCCTTGCAGTGAAAATGAGCAGCGGAAGGATTACCCAGGTATATATGTCAGAATTAAGTATCGCTGAAATGTCCATCTTAATGCCTTATACTTTTTTCTTGCTTATCGCAGACATCTCCTCAGTCTTCTCAACCTCGATGACAGCGTTTGCAAGCTGCTTTCCGCCAACAACCTGAGGAAGCACGACTATCTGCGCGCCTATCTTATGAAGCCTCTTCACAGCCTCCTCCTCATGAGCCTCTGCTGCAAGGAGCAGATTAGGGTTGATGTCTGAAGCGCTCATCATGAGGTAGATGTTGTCAGCGTCTGACTTAAGCGTGCCTATTATCGCTTTTGCCTTCCTTATGCCTGCCTTCTCAAGTATCGTAGGGTCAAGCGCGTTTCCCTGGACAATAGACTCGCCCCTGTGAAGAAGCTGGGACACAAGGCTGCTGTCCTTCTCTATTATCAGGTATTTTTTCTTGTTCTGCTTAAGGACATCGCATACAGACTTTCCAAGGTTGCCGTACCCGCATACGATTATGTGATTCTTTTCCGTGCGCATTCTGATTATACCTCCTTTTATGCCTGTGAGAACCCTCCTCACATGACCTTCAACGACTGTGCTTGCTATAAGCGTAGCTATGTAGATGGCTGCACCCATGCCAAAGAATATGGTGAACATCAAAAGGACCTTTCCATCGTCAGTAGACGGCGGAAAGGCAGCACCTACAGTGGTAATAGTAAGAAAAACCGAATAGAGGGAATCGAAATAGTCCAAAGATTCTATCGAGCTGTACCAAAGGGCTGATCCGAAAAGTATGACTGAAAATATTGCCAGGCCCCCTAATATGTTCCTGCCAGATCCCACTTATACACCTCTTTTTTCGCGAAATTGATATATCAAAGCCTAAGAGCCTTTCATTTATAAATTTTATTGTTGGAGGGACGCTGTTGAAAAAGTAGGTAGCATCAATATGCGAGCTTCTTCAGGTAAATGTGCTCAGAGTTGAGGGGGTCGCCCCATCCGGGGCTTCAACGGTAGAAGCACTATCTGTAGCACAAGCGAGCCTGATGCTACCCTAAGCGAAGCTTAGTTTTTCAACAGAAAACTTACGAAAAATAAAAGAACTACTCCTCAAACCTTCCCTTGACCTTGTACTTGTCAGAACTAAGCACTTCCTTGTACATATCTACCATGCTGTTGTCAGGCCTGCTTGCCCTCCTGTACAGCCATACCATCACTATCACTCCCAGCAGGATCGCGATGTTAATAATAAGCTCTCTTTCCATAAGAATAGGTAAAGGCATACTGGTATTTAAAACTTATTGATTTACAGTCTACAAATCAAAAAATAAGGGCCCGAAATGGGCCCTTGGAGTTCTACCTCAAAAGATAAAAGGTTTACTCGTAGGGGTTATAACAATCTCCTTCGTTATACAATCCCTCAATCTCCGAATCATTCAGCGGCCTGTCCCAAACTGAAAGCTCATCTATCCTGCCAGCAAAGTAATTATATGGCATATGCCATCTTCCAAGATAAAGTGGGCTGTCTGTCGTTGAATAGGTTCTTTCCTGAGGTGACCCTATTATACTTCCGTTCACATATAACGAAAGATGTGTCGTGTTGGTCTTGACTGTCAGCATGATCCATTTTTCCGTTGGGAGAACATAACCCGTATCATAATCATATGCTGACGACCACCCTACAAAAAAGAGGCTGCCGTCAGTGTCTTGCTTCAGCGAAAATACACTTCCGGTAAGAGTGCTGCCCCAACCGAAAAAGTGCCTATTCTGGTCTGCTGTCGTGTTTATATAAGCCCAAAAATTGACAGTTCTTGCATCATTTCCTGAAATACCCAAGTTATTGGACGTATATATCTCATCATTGACCCCATCAAATATGTATGCTCCGCTTCCGCATTTTTGAAGCTCAGTAGTATAAAGAGCTCCGCTTACTGTGCCTGTCCTGCCATTACCAGAATCATCCGCAGTAGGGTTTGATGAGTCATCAAAACTCCAGTACAGATAAGCCTCTTCTGGATCTGGCTCCTCTGGAGGTTCACCCTGATTCCCATATATATGCAACTCACGCATGTCCCACTGCTGGTTATTCTCCTCATCCATAAACTCAATCTTCCAATACCTAAACATATCTGTGGTATTGCTTACAGAATAATTGGTCCCTTCAGTATAATGGGTCCTGTCAAGAGGATTTTCTGCTTCAAATGACTGTACTGTAACAAAGTTCACGTTGTCCTTGCTTCCCTTGAGGTACCATGCGCTGTTAGTCCCCCTATCCTCATCTGTGAATATTGCAAGCATTGTAACTGAATAATTAGATTGTAGATCATACTTTATCCAGTTTGCACCATAACTAGTTGCATGCCAAAAGGTTGACTTGTCATTGTCGTTTGACTCACTAGCAGGATCATTTTCGTAATTATCCTTAGCTGTTGCCGGCTTGCCAATGTTAAGCAGAGCGTCAGTCGTTGTTATCGCTTCCTCAACTCCCAAAGCCGAGCTTGTCCTCTGGTCACCTGTACTGTCCTTGCAGCTTATGTATACATCTGCGCTTTCATCCCAACTGTCCTGCTCGGTCAAGGTACAGGTATGGCTCTTTGACCCTTCTCCTGTCACACAATCCCTCGAGCTACCCATGTCAGACCACGATTGGTCCTGCAGCCCTATCCTGCACCATGCATCCACGTTAGTATCAAAACTAAGTGTAGGTGTTAAACTACTAGTAATGTACGGTTCTGTATCATAGTCAAAATAGGTGTGGCAATTGTCACATGTAATATCATATATATCCACCTGATCATCTCTTATTTGAGACTTACCAAACAGGTGTAATTCATAAAAAGCCCATGCTTGGTTGCTGTCCTCATTTGTAAGCCTTATTCTCCAAAACCTAAAAAATGTATTGTTGTTAGCTACACTGTAATTTGTTCCTGTAACTCTATTACTTGGGTCAATAGGAGATGCAGAATCAAAATCCTGGACCCTTACCCACGACTCATTATCATCACTTCCTTCAAGATACCATTTCTTGTTCTTCAGCCCTCTATCACTAGCTGTAAAAATAGAAATTGTATGGATAGAATATTCATCTTCAAGGTCATATGCTATCCATTGATTTTTGTAGTAGCTCGCAGAGTGCCAATAGGTCAGGAGGTTATCATCATTTGACCTGCTTGGAGTATCTGAAGAGGAAAAATTTGGAGCATACGCTGGTTTGCCCACGTTTAACAAAAGCAAAGGCTCACTTGGCTCTTCCTCACAAGCATCTCCTTCCTCATCTCCGGAGTATATCCTGAAAAGCATGTCCTTTGCAGCGTACGTCGTTCCGTTATAGACCCTCTGCCAAGCACCCCAATAATAAAGTGCGTAGTCTCCGTCAGCATAGGTTGGGCTTGACCCATCGGTTCCAAGCTCTGCTCTTGTAGTTACGTCTCCTGGAGCCATCAAAACAAGCCAGTACTTCGTGTCTGCATCAAGCTGTGGAAGATCCTTAAAATACACGCTTACCCATGAGAACTGGCCCCATGAGTTGCTTGTCTTTGAAAGGTTCAAAATAGCTATGCTGTCATCAACTATCGTTCCTGAAGGCTTGTTATTGTTATCTGTCTGTATCGTTACCTCTACCAAAAAGTCAGCTCCCCTATAGTCTCCGAGGTACACGTCAACCTTTGATATTGCCATTGCCTCATCGACCTTGAATGACTGGGCTGCGCTGTATGATGTGTCAGATGCTCCAAGGTTCACTGAACTGTCCTTGTCTGCTGTGTTATCATATGATTCAACCTCTACAACATCTGAATTGTTCTGGTCAGGATTACTAAGGCCTACGCAGTTATCAGGTATGCCGCAGAACCCTCCTTCATTAAATATTGCATCGCTGTCATCATCGTTGCATGGGCATCCAGAATCTGCTGTGCTGTAATCTACTGGGCAATCATCAGATGTGTCTAAAACACTATCATCATCGTCATCTGTGTCGCATGCATCTCCTGTCCCATCAGTTCCGTATATCCTGAAAAGCAGGTCTTGTTTTGCGTATGTCGTTCCGTTATATACCCTCTGCCAGGCACCCCAGTAGTAAAGTGCTGCATCACCATCATCATATGATGCTGCAAATCCTGTCGGAGTGTCAACACCTACATCAGCATAGTTCACTGCTGTGCTTGGAGCCATAAAAACAAGCCAGTACTTCGTGTCAGCAGAAAGGCTTGGGTAGTTTTCAAATTCTATTGTTCTCCACCATCTTCTGCCCCAACCTCCGCTGAATGTTGAAAGATTGATCTCTTTAGTTATGTTATCGACTATTATGCCTGAAGGCTTGTTATTGTTGTCTGTCTGTATGCTGACAACAATGTTGAAGTTTGCGTTCCTGTAGTTTCCTATGTACAGTTCTACTTTTGATACGTCTATCGCTGAGTCAACCTTAAATGACTGCGCAACTGAGTAGACTGTGTCTGACTTTCCAAGCTTCATCGTGGTGTCTTCTCTTGTCTCATCATCATAGTAAGCGTCCTTGTAAACGTCGCTGTTTTCCTGGTCAGGATTGTAATCTGAAGGACAGTTGTCGATCATTCCGCATTCTCCGCCATCTGTTGATATTCCGTCCTCATCATCATCTGTGCATTCTTCTTCTGGTTCATCATAGATTGCGTATAGTGTTATATTATCATATTTGCATCTCTGTTTATCACCGGGTATTCCCCCAGTATTTGATGCAAGCATGAGTTTTCCAAGTTCTTCCGGACCAAACTTATCATCAAATCCTTGCACCCACAGGTTATCATCGATATATATGCTATGTGTGCCATTTTGGAAGACCCATCTGAGATTGTACCACTGACCTGCGTTAAATGGGGTTCCTGAAAGATCAATAGCCACTAGATCAGAATTATTTTCAAGTCTGAAAAGGCTATTGATCCAGTCCCTGTTTAAGGTCCCCATGATAAATTGGTATCCAATATTTGGGTATACCGTATTTGTTGTACCCCATTCATCCCCAAAGAATACCCTGCATCCATCCATGTCCGCCTTGACTATATAAAATGCCAAAGAAAGGTTCCAGCCAGTCGCATCTTCAGGAAATGATGCGTTTATATCAATCAACCTTTCGTTTTCTTCATCTACTGTCTCAAGTCTGTAAGTACTAGCTGTCCACCCGCCTGTTTGCGCATGCCATGTCGGATTTGCTGTGTAGTCTCCATCCGAGAAATCGTCTTCAACTAAAGGTGTGGCGCAAACCACAAAAGAACATATTATCAATATTGCTATTGCTACAACTATCTTTTTCATACCAAAACACCCCTCATTTTTTATCCAATCCTTCTTCCAAAAAAACCAAACAACTTATATTTAAACTATTGGTGACTAGTGGTCACCATTATTTTTTGATTTCAGGAACTTCTTGTATTCAGAGTACAATCTTTTTAGGAACTTATCACAATCAACATCATCCTTCTGTACAAGGATATCCATATTTGTCTTTCCAGAGCTGTCCTTCTCAAACATGCACTTATGCACAAACCAGATGTATTGGCCTACAAGCTCGCTGTCTGAGCCGTATATCTTGCCGCTTTTAGAATTAATATCATCAAGAATAGCCCTGAATCTCTTTTCATTCAACTTAATTGTGACCTGCCTAGTAATAAAACACCACCTTTTCTAACAAATTTCATGATAATCCGCTTATTTATTAACCTTACTGTCAAAAAGGTGCAAAAAATCCGGAAAAAAAGGAAAACTATCAGAAATCATCAAGGGTCTTATGAGAGCTACCCTGGGGGCTGTCAACTATGGTCGTTGTCCCATCCTTGCCGCCAGATATCTTGTTAGTTGAAATGAACTTGTTCTGGCTAAGCCTCTCGATCTTGCGCTGGAAAGTCTTATAAGAGCTTACGCCCCCATTATCCTTGTAAAGCTTATATAAGTCTCCGATCTTTTTTCCGAAGTTCGCCTTTGCAATATCAAGGATCGCCCGTGTGTCATCCTCAAGGTCTTCAGGCTTCTTTATCGAGAACTCATCAGCTATGTCTATCGCCTTCTTCGCATGGTCTGGCGTTTCTTTCCTGGAAGTCTCATCCTCAGCTATCTTCCCAGCCTTACCAAGAAGCTGAAGGCCTTACCAGATTTCCGTGGCGTCAAAAGCGTTGTCTGAATTCATCTTAAATCCCTTAT
>JBJKQO010000042.1:0-22103 GCA_046705145.1 Candidatus Woesearchaeota archaeon | reverse complement strand
GTAGGCATACACTCTAATTTTAATAGGATTGATCCAAGAGATTCATTGTTCTATCCTGTTAATGAAAGCTTATATAAAGAATATATCGGAATACTTGCGTCAAGCATATCTGATTCTGGAACTATTGTTACTATTGATAACGATCTTTCACAAAATCCTTTGTTTATGTATTTATTTGTTAATGATTGGAGGTATGTAAGCGGGGGCTATTATCTTATAATTGATGGTGAAATGCTAAGATGCACATCTTATTCTGGAAATCAAATTTCAGGCTGTGCTAGAGGGCAATACACAACAAAAACTTCTCATGCATATGGGACAAAAGTTTATTTAGCACCTTATTATATCTCCTTTTTTATCAATCCTGAGAATGAAGCAGTAAAGAAGGAATCAACTGATTCTTTTGCAGCTCTTGGAAACAGATTAAACATAAGTCTTGTCTATATGGATGGCACTGCTTTTGCAGGCCAGCCGGGTATGAAGAATGATGTCAGGCTTAATTATGTGCATAAGTATGGTGAGTTGCCTTATCTGGTTAATCTAAACAATCTTCCTCCTGTCCAGTTTGGCGAGGACTCTCCTGCTTCATATGGGTGGTATTATAATGGAAGAACTTCTACATGGGATGGTGTTGTCTTTAAGGGCAAGGAATTTACCAAATATTACAAGGCTGCCTTTATATTGGATGAGAACCCTTATCAGGAGGTGTTAGGAGAGATGGGGTGGTGGGCGATACATGGCTCAAGTTTTTCAAGCGGAATATATGATTATGACTCAATGACATTTGATGATATTCATTATGCTATGACCAAGGTCTTAAGCTTAGATACTGCAATTGGAGTGCAGCTGGCTGGAGGCTATTTCTATGCAAAACATGGCCTATTAAATGAATCATTTGACCTGATAGGTCTGTATAATACGCTGATAGATGAAGATATTTTAACTGATTTAGTTCCACAAAATATAAAGGATCATTTAAAACAGTTAGATAATGAAGCAGAACTCAACAATGTATCTGGATGGAACCTGGTTGAGAAAAAGTTTTACAGAGAATATGCTGTTTGGGATTCAACAGATAGATATGCGTATAATATAAGCAATCCTTTTGAGGATCAGAAATTAAAGATTGAGATAAGGCCCAAATTTGATTATTATAACCTTGATGATTCAAGAAATCTGCTTATTAATGATTTTTCAGATATAGACCCATCCAGCATTAGTACAACAAGTTATGTTAGCTGCACTGTTGATAGTTCAGGCCGTGTGGATATAGAGAATACAGGATCTAGTACAGGGGGCTGTAAGATACCGATCCCAGGATCTTTTGATTTAACCAATAAAAGGGGTGTGGGTTTAAGGATTACAGGAGATGCAAAAGAAGAAGAAATATTGGTTCATCTGGCAAGTTCACAATGGGGTTATAGGGATTTTATTTTTCCGGTAGATTTTGATGATACAAGGGATTTTCTGTTAGGGGATGCGCAAGTAACTGGCTCTCATGGGTGGGATTATTATCCCCAAAGCAGATATGTCTTTTATTATTATAGCAGTAACGATGACATTTCTGTTTATATATTGAACATCAAACCAGGAAGTTATTCTTTACAATTACACTCATTAAAAGGACTGCAGGAAAAAGGCAAAAGTGTTTTGGTGAATCCAACTATAACAATTGATGGAGAGAGCATAACATTTCCTGTAAACTTGTCTGTTGATGATAGTTCCCCTAATATCCTTGAGTACAATGGCTATAATAAAGAATATAAATTGTACACTCCTTTATATGAGCTAATTTCCATTAATAATGCAACAGATGATGAGATAACAATACACAAAGGAATAAATGAAATAGAAATAAGTTCAGATACTTCAAGCGATGAGTATTCAACAAGAGCAGATTTAAGAATCAGTGTTTATGATGATGAAGATAATGACGGGATCCCCACAAATGGCACTTATTCTTCTGAATATATTCCTTGTGACGGAACAAACAATTTCTGTGATGATAACTGTCCTGGCGTTTATAATCCTGACCAATCTCAAGGAAGTTGCAAATCAATTGAAACAGAAGGAGAAATGACCAGTCCAAGTCCTGAACAGGGTTCTAACCCTGACAGCTCAACAGGAAGTAATGCTATTGGAACTCATGGAAAAATAACAGGTTCAGGCCTTATACAAGGTTCTAACCCCAACCAACTAACAGGAAGTAATGAAGTTTCTGAAACAGAGAAACACATACTAGATTCAAATGCGAATCCTGAGCATGTTCAAATAGATAAGGAGACTGTTCCAACAAATAGCACTAACTCTCATAATCCTATTATGACTAAGGAAAACAAAACGGGTTCAGATGACGGATTGCTTACCAATCTAAAATACTTTGTGTTGAATATATTTGAATACTTACGTCAGATATATCTACACCTTAAATCCCCATTCTAAACCCAAAACTATATAAATAATAAATATACTGATATACATTTAAGTATACTAACTTTCTGGTTAGCATCAAAGAGGCGCTTAACTTGGCAAAAAAAAACCAAAAACAAAACAAGCCTAACACCTGGCTTATTCTCGTCGTAGCACTGACAATGACAGCAGCACTTGCAATACCTTTTGTCCAGGAAGGGAAAAGGATAACTGGGCTTGCAGTCTCTGATGAAGACACGGTCCTGATGCTTCATTTTGACCCTTCTGATTCCAAAGGAGAAGGAACCATCACAGACTCAAGCCAAAGCGATCATCAAGTCAGCCTGGAAGGAGATACGACCCTTTCAACATCAACCTATAAGATAGGCGGGGGATCAGCTTATCTAGACGGAGAAAATGATTATATCGAGATCCCTAACAGTGAAGATTTTGACCTTGACGGAGACTTCACGATAGACTTCTGGTGGAAGGATGATACAGTGGGAGCAGATATGCCTATAATCTCAAAAACTGATGGGCCTTCTGCGTCTCCATTCCTGATCCATGATATCCCAGATGGAAACACAAGGAGACTTTGCTTTTACGCAACATCAAATCTTGGAAACACATGGGACATGGCAAACTGTGTTGACATGGGAGAGGTTTCAAGAACAGAATTCGTACATTATGCAGTGGTCCGCAAGGGAAACAAGTTTATTACATTCAGGAATGGAAAAGCCAAGGCAATATTCTATACTACTATGCCTTTGATGACAAACACCAAGCCTGTAAGGATATCCGGATCATGGAACAGCGCACCAGCAACTGTAAGAGGATATATCGATGAAGTAAGGATAACAAAAGGAAAGGCTCTCTGGGATGCTGAGTTTAACTCATTCATAGACAGCGAAGGCAGAACAATATTCATACAGGGAGATGATTCCTGCGAGGCAAGCTGTACAGGAGGTGTATGCAAAAATGGAATATGTGTAAAAGAAGAAAAAGACCCAATATTTCTTTTAAAATCATCTTCAGCTTCAGAGCAGACACTTCAGGACCAGAGCAAGCATAAGTACTATGGAAGGTGCACTTTCTGCCCAAAAATGAGCGCAAATACATACGAATTTGACGGAGCAACAACCTCTGTCTCATACGGCAACAACCTTAATGTAACTCATAGGGAAAGCAGGAGCTTTAGCTTCTGGATAAGGGATGACGCGCAAAAACCCTCAGCGCCTGTGATATCAAAAACATGGGGGTGCGGGAACAACGGACAGTTCGCGATATACAGCGCAAGCTCAGGAGTTACTTTCTCTTATGTAGATGTAAATGGAGCATATCCTGTCTTCAGAGGCCCTGCCTCTGAAATCGGCAGATGGAACCATTATGTAATAACCTACACTTATGGAGATGGAACATCAGCAAAGATGTACAAGAACGGAGATCTTGTGCCTGCATCATGGGTATCAGGAAATGGGGCATCAGTTGTAAGCAACAAATACTATAATACTGGTGACCTAACCTTAGGAAAATTTGGCACATGTACAAATCCCATGTACTTTTTTGATGGCGCACTTAAAGATGTAGCGATATATAACAGGATCATATCGTCAGATGAAGTAAAAGCATTATACAAAAGCGGATATGTGGTGACGACTCCAAGCTACCCGTCAGGCTCATGCGATGTCAGCATAGATTACTTCAAGTTTTCAGGCAAAAGCTCTTACACCATTGATGACAGCGAATCATGCAACTTTGACAGCTCAGATTTCACGATCGACTTCTGGTACAAAGAATCAGCAAAGAGCACCGGATTTGCAAACCTGATGAAAAAAGGAAACTCACTCCTGTTACAGACAACACCAACAATCGTCAATGTAAGGAAATCCTGCTTTTCATTATCAACGACAGGAAACTCATACTACATCAATTGTATGAACATGGGTGGCGCTCCTGCTGATGAATGGAGGCACTTTGCAGTTATCAGGTCGGGAAATGCAGTGTCAACATATGAAAATGGAAAGACAAAGACAGGCATGATATTATCTCAACCCATGTATGGAAACAGCCAGCCTATAGTTCTTGGAGGTGAACAACCATCAGGAGTTGTTATTGACTCAGAGATAAGAAACCTTAGGATAACAAAAGGGACTGCAAGATGGACAAAAGACTTCACTCCCCCAGCATGCAAGGGATGCCAGGATATTGTGGCAGAATGCACAGACTCTGATGGCGGAAGAGTATACAACATCAAAGGAGAAACACAGGTGGCAAACTGGGGAAGTGAAGATTGCTGCTACTCAAGCAACAAAGCAACCGGGATATGCGTAACTGAAGGATTATACCTAAAGGAAGCTTACTGCATACCACCAAACGAGACAGATGCAATCCCACAGGATGACCTCTACCAGTACTCTCAAACAATCCAAAAAAATGAAATCTACAAATGCCCAAACGGATGCAAAGATGGAGCATGTGTCGAAAGTGAAGGCAGCTCAAGGACTGTCAGTTTCTACCTTGCATCAGATAAGTACACATTTGAGGATACAAACATAGAAAACAGGGGTATGGGAAGCCAAAGGCTCAAGCAGTTTTCAGAAAATGTTGATGACACACTAATAAACATTACAGGAACAGATGACGGAAGCACAATAACCCTAAATAGTATAGTGATTGACTGGTCCGGTGTCAGATCATCCAATACAGAATTCCCAAACACAATCTATGCAAATGTAGAAGACATACTTAACGGAAGAGAATACGCAGAGATTGAAGGAGGCTCGATAAGCACAACGAAAGGGGTTTCAGACTATTTCCAAAGGCTTAATCCGACCAGTTATATACTGATCTTCGAAAATCCACTGAAAGTTTCTGTGCCAAAAAGCGGCACAAAAGTTGAAGATATGATAGGGCTTAAGATAAATATCCTCGGAACATGGTTTACGATAACTGATGCGCAAAGGACAGCGAAAGGAAGGATCAAGATCGAGATAGCAGCGATTTTTGCCCAGGGCACCCTAAAAGAAGGTGAGTCTAAGACTTACACAAAAGATGGAAAAAACTATGATACACAGGTTATTATAATAACAACAAGCTATGCAATGATAAAAGTGAACGGAGAGGTCACCACCAAATTATATCCTCCTTATTCCTACAGGATAAGGGAAGGTACTCTAGTGGGGGTTACCGGACTTGGTTTTGCCGCTGATTCATGCATAGACAAATGCGGGGACGGAACATGCCAAGAGAGAGTATGCATGTCAACAGGCTGCGACTGCGCTGAGACAAAAGAAAGCTGCCCTGAGGATTGTGCAACCTCATCTAGTACACAAAGCACATCTGGATTATCAATCAATTTTGGAGCAGGTAGTCCGCCAGAAGAAGTATATGATGGAGGGGATTTTCCATTTGATATAGAAGTTCAACTGAATAATTATGGGAATTATAAAATTCCAAGGAAAAATGCTCAAGTGAAAATAACTGGAATCTCACCTGCTGATTTTGGAGTGTCTGAGTCTGATCTGATCAAAAATCCAAACGAAGATATCGAGGCAACAGTTTTTGACTCTGAAGGACATCTTAGACAAAGCCCCACAGTATATGTTGAATTTGCAGATCTTAACAAGAGAAGTCTGGTTGACTCCAAAACTGATTATAAGATAAAGGCGGAAGTGTGTTACTTGTATGAGACTGATGCTACAACCAAATTATGCATAAAGACAAATAATCTTGACACCAGTGATTCTGTCTGCAAAGTAAATGGAGAGAAAACTCTTCAAGTGTCTGGCGCTCCAATACAGGTTGCAGGATTTAATGAAATTGCTGCTGCAAAAGACAAAGTAATTTTTAGTTTTTTCATCCAAAAAACAGCTAACGGTGACCTCTACAAGATGGACTCATTCTGTGATGATTCTACAGATAATAAGGATAGGGTATGGATTGAAATAGCAACAAATGTTGAAGGCCTCTCTTGCAACCCTCTACAATATGGAACTGCAACTTCAGGATATTTAACCCTATATAATGGAAAGAGAACTGTAACTTGTTCACAGACCATTCAAACAAGTTCTAACTACGAAGCTCCTGTTGATATAGTTATAAAATACAAATGGAAGGATACAAAAGAAACAAGTTTGATCGTCAAGCCTTCTGTTAATAGTATACCTGAAAGTTGTGTAAACAATATAAAAGATAATGACGAACAAGGCATCGACTGTGGTGGCTCATGCCCTGACGGATGTGCTGAAGGATGCGCAAGCATCGAAAACAATGGTCAAAGAAACAACTGCTACCTTAATCTAGCCAAAGAGACAGGACAAGAGTCATATTGCAGCATCATAAGCGATGATTACATAAAAGAAGCATGCATGATGATTCTTCAAGCACAAGAAGAAGATGGTAACCAAGATTGCTCTAATAAAGAAAATCAGGACCAAAAAGACAGCTGCTACCTTAACCTTGCCAAAGAGACAGGACAAGAGTCATATTGCAGCATCATTAGCGATGAATACATAAAAGAAGCATGCTATACCTACTTTGGCCATCCAAGTACGCCCACTACAGGAACATGCGCTTCAGGCTGTGATGACCAGAACTCGTGCACAACGGACTTCTGCGAAAGCGCACAGTGCAAGCACAGCCTGATAAGGCCTTGCTGCGGAAACGGATTTTGCGAATCAAGCGAGAGCCACAGCACCTGCCCTGCAGACTGCACAATCACCCAAGAGCCTGGAGCTCCATCATGCAGCGGATGCAGCACAGACGGAAAGTGCGTCCCGATAGGCGGAAGATATGATGAACAGTATTGTGATATCGACTATTCCCTTAAGGCCCAGCTTGGAGGGGAGGGATCATGCCAAAATGATTACGAGTGCATCACAAACTCATGTATCGATGGGCAATGTATAGAGCCAGGATTTTTCAGGAGGCTTATCAGATGGCTCGGATGGGGCTAAAGGACTAAGATAGGTAGGATGGACACATGAAAAAACAAGTAAAGAGAAAAACAGTGAGAATTGCGGACAAAGAGAATAAAAAGCCTGACAGCTGGCTTGTCATGGTGATAGCTCTTGCGATGATAGCTGCTCTTCTCGTGCCTGTCGTTGAGGAGAAGAAAAACAAGATAACAGGATTTGCTTCTGCTGAATACGGCGATGGAGAGGACAGTTTTTTCTCAAAGATAACAAGCTTCATAAGCGAGACGTTTTTTGGAGCAGGAGAAAACCCTGACAGCCAAGTGCAGGTCCAGAAGGAAACTCCGGACCAGATGGTGTCCATACCTGAATACCAGAGCATGATGGGCATAGGTGAATCTTCAATATTTCGGATAGGCGTGTATAACTCTCTTGATGACAAGAAAGTGTTTGCGATCCAGGCAAGGTTTCTTTTAGCTTATGATGAGCAGCAAAAAAGGATAGGGTATGCTGACCCTGGTTTCATAGATAAGAACTGGGTGATGACAGACCTTAGGCATTATGAGGCCAGGCCTCAGATGATGATGTATTACCCGATGAAGATCAAGGTGGCGGACAAGATAAGCCAGGATCATGAGACTCAAAAAGGGATCTACATATTTGACGTTTGCGTGTGCCAGCCTGACTGCGCTTCATGCAGCAAGAAGGACCCTAACATCTACGGCGGTGATGTCAAGAAGATATATATCAAGGTTAGTTAAATACTATTTTTTGAATGATTCGCAGTCAGCATCAATTTGTGAGGCTCTTTTCCTTTGATAGTTCGGAGTTTGGGGGGTTGGCCCCTTCGGGGCTCAAACGAGAGAAGCACTATCATAAGCACAGCCGAGCCCGATGCTGACCCAAAAAGAATTATTCAAAAAACAATTAAAGCCCGATTCCTGCTATCACTTTTTCAGAAGAGAACTTTTCCAGGTCTTTGTATTCCTGGCCTGTGCCTATGTATAGTATCGGTTTCTTGGTGACATAAGAGACAGAGATCGCAGCGCCTCCTTTCTCATCGATATCTGCCTTTGAAAGGACAATCCCATCAATATTGATTGTCTGCGCAAACTTCTGCGCCTGCTCAACGCAGTCATTTCCTGTTATCGACTCCCCTACAAATATCGTGCAGTCCGGCTTTGCTACGCGTATCACTTTTTTCATCTCATCCATCAGGTTGGAGTTTGAATGAAGCCTTCCTGCAGTGTCTATAAGGACTACATCCTTGTTCTTTGACTTTGCATGCTCAACTGCGTCAAATGCTACTGCTGCAGCATCGCTTCCGTAATCGTGCTTGATTATCTTGATACCTAGCTTGTCAGCATGCTCCTGAAGCTGGTCTATTGCAGCTGCCCGAAACGTGTCTGCTGCTGCAAGCACAGGGACCATGCCTTTTTCCTTGAACATGTTGGCCACTTTTGCGATAGTAGTCGTCTTTCCTGAGCCGTTTATGCCTACAAAGCATATCACGTATGGCTTTTTTGATTTTGCCTTTTCGACAAGATCGAATGTCTCGACAGAAATGACTTCTTGGATAGATCTCTTAAGTGATTTCATGATAGTCCCGGTTATATCAGATCTTCTGATCGGCTTGTCGACAAGGTCTTTTTTCAGGTCTGCCTTGATCTTTTCTATGACTTCGACAGCTGTGTTGTTTTCCATGAGTGCAAGCTCAAGGTCCCAGAAAAGGTCATCAAATTTCTGCTCAGAGATCTTTTTTGTGGTTATTATCTGCTTGAGGCCTGAGAAGAAACCTTTCTTTTCAGCCTCCTGTTCTTCTTCTTTTTCTTCCCCTTCAGGCTCTGGCTCATCAGAAGGCTCTTCTTCTTGCTCTTGGAGCTCCTCTTTTTCTTCTTCAGGTTCAGAGACTAAAGGATCATCTTTCTCAAGAGCTTCTTGTGCTTCTTCAGAAGGAGCTTCTTCTTTTGGTTCTGGCTTTTCTGTTTCTTCAGCTTCTTTTGCAGGAATTTCATCTTCATCTTCTGGCTCAGGCTCTTCTGTCTCTTCTTGAGGCTCTTCCTCTTTTTCAGGCTCAGGAGATTTAGGCTCTTCCTGTTTTGTTATCTCTTCTGTTTCCTGCTTCTCCTGGATGACTTCTGTCTTCTCGTCAGGCACTTCTTCCTCTACTGACTTCGTAAACTTAGAAACAGTCTGCTTGATCTTGTCTTTTAAGAACTTGAACATTTTTATTCTTCTGATTCGATAAGGCTCTTGAGCTCAGTTTCAGTCTCTTTTGCTTTTTCCATGAATGTCTCTATCGCGTTTATGAAATGATCCCTCACTTCTTTCATCTCCTCTTTTTGCTTGTCGATAAGGCCTACTGCCTCTTTTAGCGATTTCTTGACATTTGTATTAGAACCTACGTTCATATAGACATCTGAAGTGTCCTCTATCTTTGCCTTGATGAATATGCCGTTTGCGACAGGTATCAGCGCATCAGAGCCTTTGCTTACTTCTGCAAGTTCGGAAAGTGAGGCGCTTATGCCCATTATCTCTTCCATCTGCTCTTCTATGGCCTCTATCTGCTTGTGCATCTTCTGGACCTGCTGCTCGATAAGCTGCATCTCCATGTACTTTTCCTTTATCTTCTTATGGTTGTCTTCTTTTGCCATTTTGGGATTCCTTTGAATTTGTTAGCATCTTCAAAACGCTTGACTTATTAAATAATAGTCCTGCGTCCCCGGATGGGGTGTCGCCAAACTCATTTGGCGGACTTGCGAACAAGTTCGCAAGCGACCCCCCGCCACGGACTTACCTGTTTTGGTAAATCGCGTTTTGACCTTATGATGCTAACAAATTCAATTTTTATAAAAGAGGTCCCCTCGCCCAGACTTGAACCGGGAACCTTTCGGTAACAGCTGACTGCATTTCATCCATGCTGCACCAATAGCAGCTAGTCTTGCAGCTTTCTACAGCCGAACGCTCTGCCAATTGAGCTACGAGGGGCTCATACACTCTAGAGGTACTGGTTGATTTATAAAGATTTTGATATAAGATTGAGGATTGGACGCTGGGGACGGGATTTTCAGAGCAAATCCCATAAGATTGACACATTTGAACCCGCGTGACACCGCGAGATGTCAACCTGATCTTCAGTCAGGCGTCATACCTGGCTAGACCACCCCAGCTCTATCCAACCAAAGATTTATATATCGGAATTGATATATGTTATCTACCGCGAGATGTCAACCTGATCTTCAGTCAGGTTTTTTCTTTATTTTACTCCAGAAATTATCATTAATATGTGTTTACCAAAAAAATCCGCAGGATTTGCGATTCAATCAGAAGAGATCATGACCAAGTCCTTGTCTTCTCTTATCCAGATAGCATCAGGAAACTCTTTTTCCAGGAGGGCTTTGATCATGACCCTGTTATTTGCGGCCTTAAGAAAACTTAAGGCATACTTATTATTTCCAACCCTCTTTATCTCGCAAATCCCTTTCTTGATATCATCAAAGTTCTGTATCGCTGTCACGGATATCACAACATCAAACTCTTTGTCTTTAAAAGGGAGACTTTCTGCACTCCCTTTTATGTATCTTCCAGAAGGGTCATTTTTTATCGCTATGTCAAGAAGCTTTTCTGAGGGGTCTATCCCTGTCCTTTTGCACCTGAAATATCTTGTGGAGATGCCTGACCCGCAGCCAACATCAAGAAGGCTTTCTGACTCTCTTATTTTCAGATGCCCTGCTATTACTTTCAGCTTCTTTAGCTGCTCTTCCTCATGAAGCTCGTCATAGCCTTTTGCGATTGAGTCATAGTAGGTCATGAGTGCTGAGAAGCTTTGGAACAATAAAAATTTATCGGGCAAAAAAGCGAAAAATATATAAGTAAGAATATCTTACTTTCTTACTGGTGATACAAATGGGAGATTTAGTCACAGTTTCTTCAAAAGGCCAGATAGTGATACCTAAAAACATCAGGGAAATTGTAGGGATTGATACAGGTAGCAATTTCGCAATATTTGCGAAAAAAGATACTATTGTTTTAAGAAGGATTGACGTACCTCATGCAGAAGAAGTGTTTGAAGGACTGCACAGATGGGGCACAGATCTTGCAAAAGAGAAAGGCTGGAAAGAAGAAGAGATGGTAAGGAAGATGAGAAGATCAAGATAGTTTTTGACACAAATATCTATATCTCTTCAGTGTTCTGGGAAGGAAGCTCATACATCCTAGTCAAAAGAGGTATCAGAAAAGGATTTTTGGTGTTCATATCAGAAGACATTTTTATAGAGATCAGGAAAGTACTGTTAAGAGACTTCAATCTGAACCTGCAAGAGATAGAAGACATAATCTATGCTATATCCTTGTTCACAAATATTATTAAGCCTTATGAAAAAGTTAACATAGTCAAAGATGATCCTGATGACAACCCTATAATAGAATGCGCCTTAGCTTGTGGAGCAGATTATATAATTACGCAGGATAAGCATTTGCTTAAGCTAAAAGAGTATAAGGATATCATGATAATACATCCTGACTTGTTCTTATCCATAAATATTTAAAAGCGTAGAGCAAATCTCCTATGTTATGGAAGGGATAAAAAAGCTCATAAAAGAGTACACAGGCCACAGGAATGTCTTCTTGACTACAAGAGGTAATGAAGCGATACTTGCTGCCATGAAGGCAGCACATGCGGCTAATCCAAAAAAGTATATCCTTGTGCAGGACCAGGGTGGCTGGCTTACTTACAGGAACTTCCCCAAAAAAGCAGGCCTTGAGCTGAAGTACATAAAGACAGATTATGGATTGATAAGTCCTGATTCTTTGGACCTGGAAGATGCCTGCGCGATAATATTCACAAATCCTGCAGGATACATCGCTGAGCAGGACACGAAAGGTATATATGAGAAGTGCTCTGGAAAGTGCATCGTGATAATCGATGTCACAGGATGCATAGGAGACAGTGAAGTATGCGTTGGAAAGTTTGCTGATATCATGGTCGCAAGCTTCGGAAAGGACAAGCCTGTCAATGCAGGTTATGGAGGGTTTGTCTCCTCAGATAAAGACATTGACGCAAAGGATAATTTTGACATTCATGAGAAGGAGAAGGTCTATCTCGGGCTAAAGAACGTGAAAGACCGGCTTAAAAAGCTTTATTCAATCTCTCAAAACATCAAAGAAGACCTGAAAGAACACGACGTAATCCACAGGGAAAAGAAAGGCATAAATGTCATAGTGAAGTTCTGTTCAGAAGAGGAAAAAGCAGTAATCATAGGGTATTGCGAAAAGCATTTATATGAGTGGGTTTTGTGTCCAACATACATAAGGGTCAGCTGTGACGCGATATCGATCGAGGTCAAACGGCTCTTGTAGGTGGTGGTTAAGATATCAAAGTTATTTTGGATAATAGTCGTGTTCCTCGTGATAGGAGGTATCATAATCTATAACTCGACAGATTCTGACCTCTCGACAAAAGATGGGAAGACAAGCTACGCTAAAAGGTTCGGGAAGTGGATTGGCCAGCTTGGCGGAAACGTCAAGGACGTGACGACATATGCGATAAAGAAGGACTGGCTTCCTGAGAACGGATCAAACGAGACTGTAACATATAATATTCCGTAGATGAGGTGATTAAGAATATGGTAACTGAACCACAGAACATGGACGATCTTGTGTACTTCACAAACAGGACTGCTGGTGACAAAGGAAAGATAAGGGCCTGGGTCTATAAGGTCGAGTGCCCAAAGTGCCATAAGGCAAAGATGGGCAAGCCTGTAGAGAAAGGCAAGGTCAAGTCAAGGGCTGACCATTACATCTGTCCTGCGTGCGGGTACAAAGAAGAGAAGAAAGAGCATGAGGAAGCGCTGACAGTAGAGATAAAGTATACCTGCCCTCACTGCGGAAAAGAAGGCGAGGCAACTACTATCTACAAGAGAAGGCCTTTTGAAGGCGTGCCATCATACGTGTTTGAATGCGTATTCTGCAAGAAGAAGATAGGCATAACCAAGAAACTGAAGGAAGGGAAGAAGAAGTGAGTTGTGTCACTCCGTCATTTTCGTGTATACAATAGGCCTGGGTATTTGATCCCCTTAAGATCCATTGTTCTTTGTGTAGCATCATAAAAATGAGTACGGTCTTCTCTTGTTATCTGTAAGCCTGATTCAAAAGAAGGGCGAACTCTTACTTCCCAAAGGCACCCCCTCCCTCTTTGTACTGAAAGAGTCAAATACTTAGCACCACCATATCCAGAACTTACTTCGCTTTGAACCATAGTATTAGATAGATTCAACGCAGATGCTACTGCTTTTAAAATAAGATCAAGATCTTCTTCATTACGCGGATCAGGCCTGATCCCCCCATAAACTGCAATTTGTGATGGAGTAATCTTATCATCTAATCTTGTTACAACTGATGCCTTAATATGAATAATATCTGTTTTTCCCATCCTTATCCCCCAAAACTAAGCAGTAAGAAAAAAAGATGATTTATAACGTTTTTGGTCGGGTTGCTGCTTTGGAGAAAAGTATATATATTATCCTTGATAATTTTTGGTATCAATATTTCCTCCACGAGCATAAATAATAAAATCTGGAATTTCTGACATAGGGGATAAAGTAGTGAAAACTCCCTCAACCCCTCTGTCTTTCGCAAAAAAATATAAACTTTCACCTTGTGGAGTCTTTATTTTGGCCCTATACTCTGGCCCAGTTGTGTGATTGACTACTTTCCATATACCCCTAGTCCTTACTCCATCTTCATGGATATTTTGAGTAACAAGGCGAGAACCTTCTAATTTCTCGGTCATCACTTTAAATAAATCCAATATTTTTTCAGGTAATCTTGAATCTGCCATTATTATCCCCTCAATGATTTAAACATAAAGAAAGCTCATCACAACTACTATATAAATCTTTCGGAAATGTTGTTACTAATTAGTTGTTAAAAAACTCCGAGCCTGAATACTGGGTTCTCAGCCAGGAATATTGCCCATTAGCAGTTTTATATGTTCCGGGCTTTTCCTGAGCATTATTATTTTAATATTTGATTCCGTAATTTCTTTTAATGCTTAGGCGGTTCAAGCATAGATTTAGCCAATTCAAGCATTTCGCATGGATATCTCATACCCTGCTCAACACAGAGAAGATAATCACCAAGAATTTCAGGTATATTCCCTTTCGGAACAGGAGATGGTGATGAATAATCAAATAATTCATCCCTAGGCTCTGATGTGATCACTATATGCGAGAGACCAGTCCTGAGCTCATCAAAAAAAGTTGCATTGATCCTTGGGGTGTCCCCAACAGGCTCTCTGATATATGTCCTGGTAAGAATACCATCTCTAACTGAATCTGGGGCAGGAACAAATTCAAAACCAAGAGCCTTGTATCCAGCTGCCACCCCCAAACATTTAGATAATGCATCTATAAATTTGTCTGAAGTCATAAAAGAAATAAGATTAAGATATACTATATAAACCTTTCGGTTTTGTAGTCACTATATAGTGATTAATTGTTGTTTTGCCTTAGTGTGCGGTTCTCCCGCATTATAGAGAAAGAGAGGACAAGAAGCAAAAGCACAGATACCCCGAAACATAGCCATGACACCATCGAAAGCCCCATGTATTTTAGTATGCCTGTGTCCTGGGGCACGAGCACCCCTGCAATCACGAATGCAGCTATCATGACCCCGTAAGTCACCCTGCTTGATGATCTTCCAAGCTCCATGGAAAGCTTCTTTATCTCAGCATCATTTACGTTCACGCTTAGCTTGCCGCGGTCAAGCTTTGATATGAGCGAAGCTGTCTGCCTCGGAAGCTCAGACATTATCCCCCTAAGCTCCCTGTATTTCAGGATGAGATCGTTGATAGTGTTCTTTGACATCAACCTCTGCTTGAGGATCTTGTCCATGTAAGGCCTTGACCTTTCCACAAAATCAAAATCAGGCTCAAGCTCCTCGCACGTGCCTTCCATAGTCACTGCTGCCTTGCCAAGAAGCACAAGGTCTGAAGGCATCTTGACGCCGTGATAGATACAGCTGTTAAACAGCCTGTGAAGCATGTGAGTCACCTTGACGTTGGATATCTTTGAGCCGTACCATCCGCCTATTATCTCCTCAACCTCGCGCTTAAAGTCAGGGACGTCAGTATAAGGCGATACATCGCCTACCTCAAGAAGCACCCTTGATATCGCCTCTGTATCCCTGCTCATCGTAGCGATAAAAAGCTCTAATGCCTGGTCCTGGCGCTTGCGGCTTATGTTTCCAACTATCCCAAAATCAAGAAGAGCTATCCTTCCCTTAGGAAGTATCAGAATGTTTCCTGGGTGGACGTCTGCATGGAAGAATCCGTCTTCAAATATCATCTTGACTACCGCATCCATCCCCTGCTTGACTATCCTCTTCTTGTCAAAGCCTTTTTTCTTCTTCAGGAGGCTGGTCAGCTTCTCTCCAATTATGAACTCTGAGACAAGCACCTTTTTTGTGGTGTAGTCCCAGTAAGGCGAAGGTATGACTATGATCTTGTCAGTCTTGAAATTTGTAGCGAAAAGCTCTGCGTTCTTTGCCTCATAGGTGTAATCAAGCTCCTGCTTCGTGTACCTTTCAAATTCCCTGACTATCTCGACAGGAGAAAATCTCCTAAGGGATTTGGAATGCTTCTCAAGCTTGTGGGCGAAAAAATACATCAGGTCTATGTCGCTTTCAACCTCTTCCCTGACATTTGGCCTCTGGACCTTTACTGCGACCTCTTTTTTCTCTTTTTTTAGGGTTGCCCTGTACACCTGCCCTATCGAGGCTGCAGCTATCGGCTGCTTATCAAACTTTGAGAATACTGATGACAGGTCTTTTCCAAGCTCATGCTCAACTATCCTTTTAGCGTCAGAAAAACCGAATGGAAGGACATCATCCTGGAGTTTCTTAAGCTCTTCGCAATACTCGGCAGGCACGAGATCCGGCCTGACAGAAAGCAGCTGGCCAAGCTTGACAAACGTCCCTCCAAGCTCTTCAAGAATCTTTCTCAGCCTCACCTGTGGAGAATCAGGCTGCCTGAACTTGTGACGCATGAGCTTGCTTGCAAAAGGAAGCGCATGAGACATCCTCATCTCTTCAACAAAATATCCCATGCCCTGCTTAAACATCACCCTTGTGACTTCAGCGATGCGGCCAGCATCATGCATGCCTCTTTTCAATGTCATACTCTTCCTTAAGGATAAGGGTTATTTAAATCTTGTTGTTGAGCATACTATAATGACTACCCCTCAACATGCACCTTGACATTTGGATTAGCGTCTTCACCTGGGTCTGTGAATATGGCGATTATTGCGCCGAAAAGTATCAGCGCAGAAGCGCAGATAAAGACAGTCTTATAGCCTGCAATCTGCGACTTAAGGATGATAAGCGAAGCAGCCTGGCTGTAGATAAGGGGGCTCATTATGTTGACAGTGCTGTATCTTGCTATCTCAAGGACATTTGACTCAATAGCCTTGTTGAGGATCGTGGCAAAAAGGGCTATGCCAAAAGCTCCTGCAATGTTTCTTGCAAGAGCAAGGACGGATGATGCAACACCTATCTCCTTTTCAGGAACTGCTGCAGCGATAAGGTTTGTCCTCTGGCTCATCCCAAACCCCATCCCAAAAGCCATTATGGATAAAGGGATTATTATGTCCCATGCAGTTGACCTGACATCTATGAAGCTGAACATGAAAAGCCCGATTGAAGCAATAAAAGTGCTAAACGCTATCACATGGTTTGATTTCACCTTTCCTACAAGCCTTGCGCCGATTGCCGCTCCGACCACCATGCATATGGCCATGGGCATGAAGATATAGCCTGTTGTGGTTGCATCATATCCAAGGAAGGTTTGGGCAAAAAGGGGGATGAGAAACACTCCTCCCATAAGCCCCATAAAAATCAGGAAGTTGTTTATCAAAGCGCCTATAAATATAGGGTTCTTAAAAAACTTAAAATCTACGATAGGTTCAGGATGCGTAGAGTCTATCCTGTAGAACATGATGCCTGACCCTATCATCACAAGGTAGGCGACCATGCTTTTTTGGGAAAGCCATCCCCAGTCGACCCCTTTGTCAAGCACGAGGACAAGTGCGCTGAGCATTATGCCAAGAGACATGGCGCCTGCAAAGTCAAACTTGACAGTCTTCTTCTCAGAGACAGACTCGTTGACAAAGATTATCGCCATCACAAGCCCGACTATCCCTATAGGCAGGTTGATAAGAAAGACTGAGCGCCATCCGAAAGTGTCTATCAGCGGTCCGCCTATAAGAGGTCCGAAGACAGATGCTGCGGCAAAAGATGTCGACCACAGCCCTAATGCCTGAGCTCTCTCCTTTCCAGAACGAAAAGTGACAGCGATTATAGCCATTGCAGTAGGATAGTCAGCAGAGCCAGCTATGGCCTGGATGACACGAAACACTATCATCGATTTAAGGTCCCATGCAAGTCCTGCAAGTATGGAACCGAATATGAATATCGAAAAGCCAAGTATATAGACCCTCTTCCTCCCTATAGTGTCTCCAAGCTTGCCCCAGACAGGCACAAAGACCGCGTTTGCAAGTATGTATGCTGTCGCTATCCATCCTGCAGCAGAGACAGTGATGCTAAAATCATTGATTATCTTTGGCAGTGCAAGATTGACGATTGTCTGGTCAAGCCTGCCAAGAAATGTTCCGACAATAACTGTCAATAGGACAAGCCATTTTGTTTTGTCAGAAGAGCCTTCCATTTTTATGCCTAATCCTTATACACCCACATCTTGGCAGACATCCCATTCTTCAGCTCGGGATAATAGGTAACATCAAATTTTGCGATGATATCGAACTCCTGTTCCTGTCTCTTGTCAGATATGCTAAAGACGATGTCTGACTCTCTTGATGTAGGCACGACCTTTTCTATCGTCGCCTCATATTCCTTTGAGCCGTAAGCATCAACAGTGAATTTGACAGCCTCACCCGGCTTTATGTCTTTTAGCCCCTTATCTTCTTCTATCCTTCCTACAAGCCTTAGCTCTCTTGGGTCAATCACCTTTATTATGTAGCTTTGGCTTGTGATTATCTGGCCTGGAACATTATTGACATCGACGACGATGCCGCTTGTCTGCGACTTCACAGGATCTCCTGAAATCCTTGCTATGACCTTGCCTTTTGTTATCTTGTCCCCTATCTCGACAGTGACCTCATCAAGTATCCCCTGGGAAAGTGTGCTTACCGAGATGATAGGCGCGCTTATCTGAGCATTCTCTATGTAAACCCTGCTCTCAAGAAGGGTATAATAATAGAATCCGCCTAATGCGAATATGAGGACTATAAGTATTGCTGCCTCTGCAAAGTAAGGGTGTTTTCTTATCTTCTTCAGGATATTGTCTTTAGG
Organism: Candidatus Woesearchaeota archaeon; assembly: GCA_046705145.1. Classification (GTDB taxonomy): domain Archaea; phylum Nanobdellota; class Nanobdellia; order Woesearchaeales; family JBJKQO01; genus JBJKQO01. The sequence continues at coordinate 3,417 of JBJKQO010000042.1, read as the reverse complement.
CTCTTTCTTCTCCTGGACTGATTCGGTCTTTTCTTTCACCTTATATCACTTTGTTCTTCGTAAGTATGCTGTTTAGCCTTATTATCGAGCTATGTATATCCTTTTTTTCGCTTTCGCTCAAGCCAGAAAGGTTTTCGGCTATTATCTCCTTGACAACTTTTCTTCCTTCTTTCGAAAATTTCCTTCCTTTTTCAGTGACAGATATGATGATCTTTCTCCTGTCATCCTTGTCAGGGAATCTTTTTACTTTACCTTCACTTATAAGCTTATCGATTATCACTGTCATGTTGGGCTTGGATATGTTAAGCTGTTTTCCTATGTGGGATATCGGCATGTCCCCATACAGCTTAAGCATCCTGATGATAAGAAGCTGGGGGCTGAGGGGGTTTACCTTAGGGTCATACCGTTTTGAGACTACCACTTTCTTATGTATCCCTGAGATCAGGGAAATGATCTGTTCTGATATCTCTCCTGACAGCCCCTTTGCCATGATTCCCTCCAAATATAGTTAAAGATTTTAATTATCAATTAATTTAACTAACGGGGGTTTATAAAAGTTTTGAAAAAAAAGAATCAATCAGACAGTAAAGACCATGTTGGCTTCTCCTGTGTTTCCTGCGCTGTCAGTAGCCCTGATTGTCAGGTCGTGCTCGCCATAACTAAAAGACTTGCTTCTGGTAAAGCTGTCACAGCTCGTGCACATCCTTTTCCATCTTGCGCCAGAAACGCTGTTGTCCAGATACTCCAAAGTGACCTTTTCTGAAACTCCGATGTCAAAATAGACATACCTTCTCACAATCTCATATCCTGCTTTTTGGATCTCAGGAGGGGAAAGGTCAACATTGACCTGCACAGGCCTGCTCTCTGCAGTGTTGCCTGCAACATCCTCAACCGTGAACCAATACACCAACGAGCTGCCATCATAAGATGAAAGGTCAACATCAGCAGAACAGGACTGATACCTCACATCAGGATCATAAGCGCAGTCCAGCTTAGGAGACACCTGACCCGCATAATAAAGAAGAACAGTCTGAGGATTATCCTCCTGATATTCTATAGTGAACGTACCGTTTGAATACTGCCTGTTCCTAGGATACGTCCTGGTTATCCTTGGAGATTTGGAATCTATCATGAATCCTACCAGCTTAGAGTATATCTCTCCGTCATAATAAGCCTTAAAGATCAGGCTATGGGTTCCATCATTAAATGATTTGGTTTTTGGTCTTGAGAACCCATATTCCTCGCAGTTACGGCATAATATTGTTTCTCTCGGCCTTGGATCATTCTGGTCTATGTATGTTATCTTTTCGGTTTTCGCAAAGAAAGATACATTTATCTTTGTTCTTCTTTCGTTCATATTTCCTTCAGTAGGTCCATAAACATAAAGTTCACATACGCCTTCATCTACCTCTCCATCACAATCATTATCCAATCCATCACAGACCTCTTCTTCTGCACCATCAAAAGGATCACAGGTGTTACCTGCCCATATCCCATCATCACAGGTTTCAGATCCAAAATTGCCTTCGCAGATGCCTACCCCACATCCGACCTGCCTCGTTAAACTCTCATCAGTCTCGCTATCACAATCATTATCCAGCTCATCAAGGCAGATTTCTCCTGTTGACCCTTCAAAAGGATTGCAGGTATCATCTCCCCATATACCATCAGAGCAGGTTTCAAAGCCAGAATTCCCTTCACAGATGCCTGCACCGCAGGTTGTTTCTCTTGTCAGATCCTCATCTACGATCCCATCACAATCATCATCAAGATTGTCGCAGGTTTCAGATGTTGCACCTGCAAATGGATCACAGGTATCATCGCCCCATACTCCCTCAGAGCAGGTTTCAGTGCCACTATTACCAGCACAGATACCAGCACCACAAGTAGTTTGTCTTGTCAGATCCTCATCGACTATTCCATCACAGTCATTATCAAGATTGTCACAAAGCTCATCTCCAGGACCCATATCATCACACCCACCAAAGCTTCCCCAGGTACAATCAGGATTGCATGTTTTCTGCTTTGTGCCAGACTGGCACTCACCTATATCAGAGCCGCAAGATTCACTTATAACACCACCATCACACTCCTCTGCAAACCCATTATCATTCGGAGACTGAGTGATATTATCACCGCAGTAAGTGCAAGTGATGGGGGGGAATTCAGAGTAGTCACTGATGTAATCGTAGCCGCAACTGTTAATGTCAACTGCATTATTACAGTATCTCAAGCCAAAGTTACATGAAGAATAGTTCTGGCATACCCAATCAGAAAGACACGGGTTATCCACCATAGTAACCTTCATTATAAATGGACTTGCCCAATAATCTCTTGGGAATGAAGGAGAATAATAACCTCCAAGAATAAAGCCATTTTCACTTATTTGAAATGCTTTGAAACCACGGGTCCATTCTGCAATTGTTATAAAATCATATGACTTAACAAACCCTGATTCATTGATCCTCATAAAAAATACGCTGCTATTTATATCTGAGTATGATGTAAAACCAAAAATCAAGATTGAATTTCCATCAAAAAAAGCTTTGAATGGGCCTGATTGGTTATTATTTGGTATTACATATGTTCTTGACCATTCCTTATTCCCTGTTGAATTGATTTTTTGGATTAGGAGATTATTATAATCAGGGCTAAAGATAGGACTAGTTACCCACTTTGTTTGGTGAGATATACTGATCCATTCTGAATCCTTATTTTGGATGATTGTAACAGGATCTATTGAGTTATAATTACTGCTCCCCATATTATAAGTGAATCTGACAGAACCGTTCAAACAAACCTGGTCTATCCAAGATTCATCAGAATATCCCCTCATTGTGAGGATCAAGCAATCATCAGGTAGGGATTTAGCGAAACGAAAATATCTTACATTATGAGTAAGATTGACAGTGTTTGAGAAAACTAGTGAGCCATCACAATCAAATTTTGAAATTGAAATTTTGTTTCCGTTTGGAGAGAGCACAAAAAAAACATCTCTTTCTTCTTCAGGAAATATATAATCATAAGAGCCAATTGAAAAGTTCCATATTTTATTCCCTTCACTATTAAGCTTAACAACATATGAACCTAAAGTATTATAAGGTATTGTGTGGTTAGCATGAAATACCCTCATAAAATAATCCCCTTCTGAAGAACCAAATAAGGTCCCCTCTCTAATATGTTCGCCCTTGTAATACTGCTTTTGCCATTCCAAATTCCCTTGCGAATCAACTTTAGTCAGATAGAATACGCTTTGGACCCCCTCATGATGATATTGGATACTGTTTGTAGAAAAAATAAACCCCTTGTCTTCTGTCATATCCATGTCATCCATGAATCCTGAATAGTTTCCGCGATAAGGTTTGATAAAATCATAACTAAGCCAATCATAAGGTGATTTTTTGCAGGATATAGTAT
>JBJKQO010000041.1:0-18731 GCA_046705145.1 Candidatus Woesearchaeota archaeon | reverse complement strand
ATAGTGTTTCTTGGCACAAATGTCGTGAGCGGCTCTGCAACAGCTGTAGTGCTAAAGACAGGGTCTAATACTGAGTTTGGAAAGATAGCTTCAAGGCTTGCAGAGGATTCGCCGCAGACAGGTTTTGATAAGGGGATATCTGACTTTGGCTATCTCATAATGAGGATCATGATATTTCTTGTGCTTTTCATATTCCTGTTCAATTCCATCGTCAGGCACAAGGTGTTTGAGTCTTTCATGTTTGCGATAGCTGTTGCAGTCGGGCTCACGCCTGAACTTCTCCCTATGATCATGTCAGTCACGATGGCCAAGGGCTCCATGAACATGGCTAAAAGGGGGGTTATCGTAAAGAAGCTTTCTTCGATCCCTAATTTTGGCAGCATGGACATATTATGCACGGATAAGACAGGCACCCTGACTGAAGACAAGATTAGGCTTGTGAAGTATACTGGGGTGTTTGGCAGCCATTCTGAAAATGTCCTGTTGTCGACTTACCTTAACAGCTTTTATCAGACAGGGATAAAAAACCCTCTTGATGATGCGGTCATAGAGTACAAGAACCAGGATATATCATCTTACAAGAAGGTGGATGAGATCCCTTTTGATTTTGTAAGGAAGAAGGTAAGCGTCGTTGTCAGGAAGAAAGATAAATTGTTTATCATAACAAAAGGTGCTCCTGAATCCGTGTTTGCCTCGTCAAGCCATTACGAGTCGCAAGGCAAGGTCGTGAGGCTGACAGGCAATGTCCGGGAAAAGATAAATGAGCAGTACTACCAGCTCAGCAGGGAAGGCTATAGGGTGCTTGGTGTCGCAGTCAAGGAAGTTGCAAAAAAAGTATCGTACACCAAGGATGATGAGTCAGGGCTCACGATGGTAGGTTTTGTCGCGTTTCTTGACCCTCCCAAGCAGGATGTCAAGGAAGTCATCCAGGAGCTTAACAGGATAGGGGTGCATGTCAAGATAATAACAGGAGATAATGAGCTTGTGACAAAAAAGATTTGTGATGACATAGGCATACACATAAGGGGCGTGCTTCTTGGAAGCGAGATTAGTAGCCTAACAGATGACGCCTTAAGGGTGAAGGTGGAGAACACCACCATATTTGCGAGGTTTTCTCCTGATGAGAAGAACAGGATAATCCTTGCTCTTAAGGCAAACGGGCATGTCGTCGGCTACATGGGTGACGGCATAAACGATTCTCCTCCTCTTAAGACTGCTGATATTGGGATATCTGTCAACAGCGCGGTGGATGTCGCAAAAGACTCAGCAGACATCGTGCTTACAAGAAAGAGCCTTAAGTCGCTTACAGTGGGTATAATAGAAGGAAGAAAGACTTTTGGCAACACCATGAAATACATAATGATGAACCTGAGCTCAAATTTCGGCAACATGTTCTCTGTTGCAGGAGCGATCCTATTTTTGCCTTTTCTTCCCATGCTTCCGATCCAGATACTTCTCAACAATTTTATCTATGATTTCTCCCAGATAACCATCCCGAACGACAATGTGGATCCGGAGTTTGTCGAGAAGCCTAAGCGATGGAACCTGCAGTTCATAAAGAGGTTCATGCTGACTTTCGGACCTGTCAGCTCTTTGTTTGATTTCCTGTGCTTCTTTTTGCTTCTTTTCATATTCCATCTTCCTGCAGGCCAGTTCCAGACAGGATGGTTCATGGAATCCCTTGCCACACAGACTATTGTCATTCACGTGATAAGGACCAAGAAAAAGCCGTTTTTTGAAAGTGTCGCAAGCAAGTCCCTTCTGATAAGCAGCATTGCCTGCTTTGCCCTGGGGTGGGTGATCCCTTATACTCACGTGGGAAAGCTGTTCGGGTTTGAAAAGCTCCCTCTCCCAGTTGTCATGAGCCTTCTAGGGCTTGTGTTGCTCTACCTCATATGTGTTGAGATAGTGAAAAGGTTCTTTTACATGAAAAACGAGTTTTAATATTTTTTAGTGTTATGTAAGAATACTAACTTAAACAAGTAAAAAAATAAAAAAATTAAGAAGAATCTTACTTCTTCTTTTTCTTGTCGTCTTCCTTGACAAGCTCGTTTATTATCGCGTCAGGGATTCCTGCTTCTTTCAGAGCTTTCTTCTGGGCTTTGGCTTCTTTTCCTTCCATCCCTTTCAGGATCTCTTTTGCCTTTGCCTCAAACTTGGATTTCTTCTCTTTTAGCTCTTCAGCAAGTTTCTTCTTCTCTTCTTCAAGTTTCTTCTTCTCTTCTGCTGATATCTCTGTCTTTCCTGACTTGATCTGTGGATCGAACTTTCCTTCGTTTATTGCCTTGATGGCCTGCCTTGCAGGCATGCCTTCGACAAGGACGCCCATAGAGTCGCATGTCCCTACGATCTCCTTGACCTTGCTTTTCAGGTCTTTTCCGAGGAGCGCGTCTTCTTTCATCTTAGCGATCTTAATGACCTGCTCAATTACGATGTCAGCGACCTTTTCTGTGACAGGGTTGCTTGCTCCTTTCTGGATACCAGCTTCCTTTTTTATGAGTGCTGTTGCAGGAGGAGTTCCTATACTTATTGTGTATGCTTTTGTATCGCGGTCTACAGTGACCTTTACCGGGACCTGCATCCCTTTAAAGTCCTGGGTCTTCTTGTTTATGTCGACTACGACTTGCCCTATGTTTACGCCAAGCGGGCCAAGAGCAGGGCCTAGAGGTGGAGCAGCGGTTGCTTTTCCTCCTTCGATAAGTACTTCTACGCTTTCTTTTGCCATTTTTATACCTCTCACGTTTTGGTTGTGTTGGATACCTGCAGTTCCCCTGCCCGAAGAAATTGTTACAGGGCGTCGTGCAAGCGACCGGTTTTTTATCTAATAAGAAACAGCATCCCATTTAAAAATATTGCTAAAATAAAGGATCAATCCACAAAATCATAAAAAAATCATGCTCCGCAACAGCGGTCATAACGCTCTCCTGAGCCGCACGGACAAAGGTCGTCTTCTTCCTCAAGCAAGGATTCCTCATCTTCCATTTGGCAAGTCCCCCGGTTTGTTTGTTGATACAGTTTAAACTATACCTATCATTATCTTAATAGTATATAAAATTTGTGTTAGGAAATGCTATAAATCCAGTCAAAAAGCATCCCTAGGAGTCTCTGTTTCTATCTCTCCTTTGATCCCAGATTTCAAAAGCGCTTCTTCAAGCTTTGATCTGCCTTTTGCAGGATCACAGCCCTGTTCTTTTAGCGAAGCGATTATTATTGTACTGTCTATCCCCTCCATGTATTCAGGAGGCCGGAAGGCTTTTCCAAGAGCAGATTCAAACCTGTTCTTGTATCTTGCCTCAAACTCTTCAAGCTTGTAAGGGCAGCTTACCATAAAAGCCTGACCATATCCATCATCTAGCGCCATGCTTCTTTCCTCCGAAGATAATCGATTATCCTTTGCTGGGCACCTCCTCCAGACGCCTTGATCATGGGAATCAGCAGATCAGCCCTTCCAAGCCCTGCTCCATACTTGTCAGGGCTGTTTCTCTCATCTTTTCCGAGCTCTTCTGCGCTTTCCTTAAGCTTTTTCTCGTAGTCACCAGGAGAGATATCCTTTTTTAGCGAGGCTGCAAGTGCAGCTATGCCTGAAACATGAGGTGTTGCCATAGATGTTCCTGAAAGCACCCGAAACCCGTTTCCGATATATGTCGACTCTATATTTACTCCAGGTGCTGAGATGTCGACGCTTGGATCGATGTTTGAGAATTCCGCATGCCTCTTGTCATGGTCTACTGCGGCAACAGATATCACTCCTTCGCATGCTGCAGGGTAGCTTGGGCCGAAATACTCGTTTCCTGCAGCAGCGCAGACAATTATACCCTTAAAGACTGCAAACTTGCATATCTCCTCAAGCGCCATTGACGGGTAAGCAGAACCAAGGCTCATGCTGATCACGTCTATTGATGGTGACTTGATTGCATAATCTATCGCTCTTATGACATTTGAGTTTGTTCCTGAGCCGTTCCTGTCAAGGACCTTTGCAGCCTTCATAGTGCACTCAGGAGCCACTCCATGCATAAGACCTCCTACGATTCCTGCACAGTGCGTGCCGTGGCCGTTATCATCCCTTGGATCATTTCCTGAATTGACAAAGTTATGGCCTTTGTTTGGGCCAAACATCTGGGCCAGCTGGTCATGGTAGTATTCGACTCCTGTGTCTATGACAAGGACTTCAGCCCCTCTTCCTCTGGTCATATTGTGGGCTGCAGGAGCGCCTACCATCCTAAGGTTCCACCTGTATCCTTTCTCTTTTAGAAGCTCTCTTGGAAGCCTTTTTGTCCTTGCCTTTCTTACAATGCCCATCTCCTCTGCAAATCTTTGGAACAGCTCAGGAAGATACATGCCTGTTGACATCTCTGCGCTCTCTATAGCAGAGCTTATCTTTGCGGACAGGCCAAAAAATGACCTTTTTTTCTCGATCATAGAGCAGATCTTTTTCGCTTCCCTCTCACTTACAGGGACGATCACATAAGGCGCATGTTCTATTATCGTATAATCTCTTGACCCTAGCTCTTTTGACAGGGCTTCAGCAGCATCATACTTGTTGTCGCGAAGCTCAGAAACCCTTCCCCTTATCCTTATCATAAGCTCCAGGTCATGATATTTCATGAATGTCCTGTCAAGCTCTCTTTGGACCCGTAGCCTTGCCTTTTGCCTGTCTGCGCTAAATATATCCCTGATTGACATGGATCAATATGGGTCAGACAGCCTTAAAATGTGTTTACCAAATATTTTCGCGAGATTTTCGACGGGTTCGGAGAAGTGGATTATATTCCAGAAAAAGACTTAATCCTAAATAATAAAGAAAATCTAAATAAGTACAGCGTTCATAGTTCCTGTCTGGCCTGGCCTTGAGGTTATGACTGCTTTTCCTTTCTCTGTCTCTATGACTGTGCCCTTTGTCATTATGTTTCGCCTGACATAGTTCTTGTTTGCAGGGCAGTCAGCTACGCTTTTTATTGCCACTTTCTCAAACTTCTTTGTCTTTTTGTCAAGAAGGTTGACAATATCAGAGTTAAGGAGCTTCTGCTTCTGGTTTGAGCCCTTTGCCCTTACGACCTTCCTTGAGGTCTCGCCTATCCTTGGCAGGCTTGGAAGCCCTCCTGCAGCGTGAAGCCTTTTGGTCTGCTTTGTCTTATACCTTGAGCCAGATGGCTTTCTTTTTGATCTTGATTGTGCTATAACCATTTTTAACAGTCTCTGGAAATCAAGATTGTTTTATAAAGCTTTGGTTTTTTAGGTAATTATTTATATCTAAATATCTGGTCTGTCATTCATGTCGGTAAAAGATAATGTCAGGCAGCTGCTGGCAGGGATCCCGAAGGGAGTGACAGTAGTTGCAGCAGTAAAATATGCTTCTCCTGGGCAGATAGCAGAGCTGGTTCAGGCAGGGATAACTGATCTGGGGTTTAACACTTATCAGCAGCTTTCTGAAGTCAGGCCTTCTCTTCCAAAATCTGCAAGGATACATTTTATAGGCCACCTTCAGGCAAACAAGGCAAGAAAGGTGGTTGAAGGGGGGGTCTTCCTTATCCAAAGCGTGGATTCACTAAGGCTTGCTGAGAAGATAGATGATTCTGCAGGCAGGCTTGGCATCAAGCAAGAAATATTGCTTCAGGTCAGAACAGACAATAATAAGGAGCATGGGGTCCCACCAGATGATATAAAAGGGATTGTGATGAAGATAGAAGCGATGCCAAACCTTAACCTTAAAGGCCTTATGACCATCCCTCCTGTTTCTGATGATCCCAGCGATTCAAGGAAGCCATTTGCTATGATGAAAAGCATTTCTGCCTCGCTTTCAGCAGATATTGGGAGAGATCTTGAATTTCTATCTATGGGAATGTCAGGTGACTATAATATTGCTATAGAAGAAGGTGCTAATATGGTGAGGATAGGAAGGAAGCTGTTTACCTAAGGTATCCACTCATCTTCTTTTCGTTCTTCGGGGTCTTTTCTTTTGAATGTCTTTTTTGCTTTATTAAGAAGGCCTTTCCACTTTTCCTTGTCAGTCGCTTTCTTTGCTGTCTTCTTTAGCTTTTCTCTTGCTTCATAGACCCTGATGCTGGTATAACCAAGGACCCTGTCTATGTCACTTGTCCTGTTGCCGTATCCTTCAAGGAATACAAGCTCATAGATCTCTTTTTTTATTGGAGGCTTGGGTTTTTCTATAGCATATCCCAAGGTTATTACAGCCTGAGGCCTTACGCTGTCAGGAGCTCCGATGCTCTGCCTTAAGAGCTCTTCTTCAAAAGCTCCGACCCAGCAGGTTCCAAGGCCAAGAGAGTGAGCTGCAAGAAGCATGTTCTGGATAGCTGCAGCGCTGTTTTGGATAGTGTAAAGCCTTGTTCCCCTTATCCCATAATGCCTTTCTGTGTTTGAAGGGTCTGCGCAGACCACTATATGGACAGGAGCCTGTGCCATCCAGTACTGGTCAAGGCATGCTTTTGCAATAGCCTGCCTTGTGCCTTCATCTTTTACTACAACAAACTTCCAGTCCTGGATGTTTCCGGCAGAAGGGGCGTCGTTTCCTGCCTCGACTACCTGGCCTATCTTATCCCATTCTACTTCTGCTTCAGAATACTTTCTTATGCTCCTTCTTGTGTGAATGCATTCCTGGGTATCCATAGGTAACATTTATATACCCACTTATATTTATATTTTGTCAATGAGATACCTAAAGCTTGGCGAGGTTTACGGGCAACTTGAATCAACGACCAAGCGCCTTGAAAAGACACACATACTTTCTGGATTTATCAAATCACTAAAGCCTGAAGAGGCTTCAAGGGTTGTTCTTCTCCTGCAGGGAAGGGTGTTTCCGGTATGGGATGACCGAAAGATAGGGGTTGCTGCAAAGCTTGTGCTTAAGGCAGTATCGATCGCTACCGGAAGCTCAAATGATGAGATTGAGCAGTTATGGAAGGAAAAAGGTGATCTTGGGGATGTTGCAAGCGCTCTTGTCTCAATAAAAAAACAGGCGACCCTTTTTTCAACCCAGCTTACTGACAGGAAGGTCTTTGACAACCTTAAGAAGCTTTCCGAGCTGTCAGGCCAGGGAACTGTATCTCATAAGGTCAAGCTTATAGCTGAACTTTTGACCTCTGCAGAGCCTCTTGAGGCAAAATATATCATTAGGACTGTCCTTGAAGACCTTAGGGTCGGCGCGTCAGAAGGCACGCTGAGGGATGCTATCGTCTGGGCAAATTTTGGGGAAAAGCTTGGGCTTTCTTATGACAGCGAGAAAAATGACATAGGGATAAAAGGCAGGGAGGAGTATAATGATTATGTCATGCTTGTGCAGGAAGCCTATGATGTCTCAAATGACTTTTCTGTTGTTGCAAAAGAGGCAGCTGAGAAAGGTGAAGAAGGCTTAAGGTCCATGTCTCTTAAGGTAGGGGTGCCGCTAAAGGCTATGCTTGCGCTTAAGGCTAAGGATGTTTCAGATGCTTTTGCAAGGGTAGGAAAGCCCTGCGCCCTTGAATACAAGTATGACGGCTTTAGGATGCAAGTCCATAAGGACAATGATAATATACTCATATTCACAAGGAGGCTTGAAAACGTAACAAGACAGTTTCCTGATGTGGTCAGGGCAGTCAAGGCAAATGTTAAGGGAAGCTCTTTCATACTTGACTGTGAGGCAGTGGGATATGATCCTGCTTCCAGAAGCTACCTTCCTTTCCAGAACATTTCCCAAAGGATCAAGCGTAAATATGCTATTTCTGAGATGGCCCAGAAGTTTCCGGTTGAGCTCAATGTTTTTGACATAATGTATTATGATGGGGTTTTGAAGCTTAAGGAGCCTTTTTCTGAAAGGCGCAGCCTTATAAGGCAGATCGTAGCTGAGAAGCCCAGGGTAATATGCGTTGCAAAGGAGGTTGTGACTAGCTCAGAAGAGGAGCTTGAGCGTTTCTACAAGGAGTCTCTTGATATGGGAAATGAGGGGCTTATGGTAAAGAAGCTGGATTCTCCGTACAAGCCTGGGGCAAGGGTTGGCTTCTGGTACAAGCTTAAGCCTGTCATGGAGCCATTTGACCTTGTGATTGTTGGGGCGGATTGGGGGGAAGGCAAAAGGGCTAACTGGCTGTCAAGCTTTACTTTGGCCTGTGTGGATGAGGATGGTTCTTTCCTTGAGGTAGGCAAGGTAGGGACAGGGATAAAGGAAAAGGCAGAGCTTGGCGTTTCGTTTGATGAGCTTACAAAGCTTCTTGAGCCGCTTATAATATCTGGTTCAGGCAGGGAAGTAAGGATAAGGCCAAAGATAGTTGTTGAGGTCAAGTATGAAGAGATCCAGAAAAGCCCTACTTACAGGTCCGGCTTTGCTCTCAGGTTTCCAAGGCTTGCAAGGATCCGGGAAGACAAGGCAGCAGATGAGGCAAGCCCCCTTTCCATGGTCAAGGAGTATTATGAAGGCCAGGGGAAGTAGGCATGCTTGTTTAGCATCCTAAGGTCAAAACTCCTTTGCAAACATATAAATGCGCGTTGCGGGGGGATGCTTGCGAACTTGTTCGCAAGTCCGCCGAGCTCTGCTTGGCGACACCCCATCCGGGGACGCAGCGCCCTATCGCTTTACAGCAAGAGTTTTGAAGATGCTAAACAAATTCATTCTTTGATTCGGGTTTAGCATCTAAATCTTATTCTGATCATTTTGAAATTTTTATCTGATAATTCTATATACGATAATTTTCAATTATGAAAAGCATTTTCAAAAAAGAAAAGTTTTTATAGTAGCTGGACATGGCAATTTTTTATGCCTGAAGACAACTTTTTGCAGGAGCTTTTTGATGATAAGAAGCTTCGGATCCTGAGGCTTTTTTTGCGGGATTCATCAAAGGAGTTCTACCTTAGGGAGGTCTCTGGCATGACAAAGGTCAGTGATGCAAGCACCTTTAGGATAGTCAACCTTTTGGTCAGGCTTGGGCTTTTGGAGGTTGTTAAGATCAAGAAGCTCAAGCTTTACAAGCTTTCATCAAACAAGAACGTAAAACTGCTTGAGAGCTTCTTAAAAGACGAGATTCGGGCACTTGACACGTTCATTGAAGAGATCCGCATGATGCCAAACATCAGCCAGGTGATCCTTCATGGGGAAGAGAAGGCAGACAAGGCAAACATATTGCTGATAGGATCTGACATTGATGCTAACCAGTTCAAGCCGCTTGTGACAAAGATAAAAGAGACTTACGGATTCATGATCTCAACCCTGGCTCTTACTGCTGACCAATATGATCAGATGTCTTCTATGGGGCTTTATTCCGGAAAGAAAAAATTGCTTTACCAAAAGTAAAAACCACCAATTATATACTGGAGTATAGAAATATTTAAATATAAGAATACTTAATGTGTATATCAGTTTGGTCGTTTTGGTTAAACGTTCTACATTTTGACTTTGGCGAGTCAAAAGGTAGGTCCCGGTGTCGATAAATTGGCGTTTACCGACAATGTTTAGTGTATGTTCTTAGGTAGAGAAATCAATGTTACATATTAATAAACATTTTTATAGTGTAACATATATCTTACAACAGTCATGTTGTATGCGACCACACAAAAAGACAAAAAACACAAAAAGACGCAAGGTAAAAAAAGGCAAGGGGTGAAAAGACGATGGATTTTATCGTTGAAAGCGCAATGAAACACGCAGGAAGCCAGCAGCAAACTGGTATTGATGTAGGACAGGCCAACATAAAGGTAATCGGATGCGGTGGAGCAGGCAACAACATGGTTAGCTGGCTTTACAGGAAAGGAATCAAGGGAGCAGAGATAATCGCATGCAACACTGACCAGCAGCATCTTAACATTACTGAAGCAGACAGGAAATTCCTTCTTGGAGGAGCAGTGACAAGAGGACTTGGATGCGGTGGATACCCAGAAAAGGGAGCAGAAGCAGCACAGGAAAACATTAATGATGTCAAATCAGCGCTAAAGGAAGCAGACATGGTATTTGTATGCGCAGGAATGGGGGGCGGAACCGGAACAGGAGGAGCGCCAATAATAGGAAGCGTAGCAAAAGACCTTGGAGCGATAGTGATCGGAACAGTCACCATGCCATTTAGGATTGAAAGAGCAAGGGTTGACAAGGCAGAATTCGGACTTCAGCAGCTAAGACAGGTATCAGACACAGTGATCGTTATCGATAACAACAGGCTTGTAAACATAGCAGGAAACCTGCCGATCCAACAGGCATTCGCAGTAGCAAACGAGCTTGTCGCAACAATGATCAAAGGGATAGTTGAGACGATCGCAGTGCCTTCTTTAGTCAACCTGGATTACGCAGACGTTAAGGCAATAATGACAAACGGAGGAGTCGCAGCAATCGGAGTAGGCGCATCAGACACTAATAATAGGGTTGATGAAGCAGTAAAAGGGGCTCTTTCAAACCCATTGCTTGACATAAGCTATGAAGGAGCTACCGGAGCGCTTATCCATGTCGCAGGCGGCCCAGACCTGACACTTGATGAGATCAATAGGGTAGGCGAGCTTGTCACAGAGAGCCTTGATGAGGATGCAAACGTCATCTGGGGAGCAAGAGTGTCAGAAGACATGAAAGGAAAGCTAACAGTGATGACAATAATAACCGGAGTCAACTCACCATGGATCCTTGGAAAAGTTGACCACTCAAAGCCAAGCGCAAGGGCAAAGCAGATAAGCGACGAGCTTGGGATCGAGATAATAAGGTAAGGGATAACATCCCTATTTTTACATTTTTTTTTATCATGATCAAAACGGCCGGACAGTGGGGTCCAATGCCTCTTCATAAGATAACAGAATCACGATCACCCCTTAAGTCTTTGTGTGGTGAAATTCTGTGCCTTCATTTACCACCCCCAACCAATAAGTGAAGGCGCAAAAAACATTTTTCCCCCTAACGGGGGAGTTTTCTTTTTTTCTTTTTCTACCAAAACATTAATAAACCTGACCTTCTCAGTATTTTGAATGGTTGAAGGCATACTGAATGCGACTGCAACAGGAGCTATTGCATTAATAGATGCGCTGGTCCCTCCGGAACTTCAGGTTCTGATACCTCTCTTTTTTTACACGTTCCTTATAGGGGTATATGCTTTGTTTGTGTGGTTCTTCTACAGGTTTATGGCAAAAAGGGATATAATCAAGCTGGGTCTTGATGATAAGTACAATAATGTCAGCCATCCCGCATTGGCTAAGCTTATGGCTGCAATCCTTTATACTGTTGAGTTTTTGATAGCGTTGCCTTTTACAGTCTTCTTCTGGTTTTCCATATTTTCTGTCATACTGCTGGTTCTTGTCAAAGAGCAGACCATATCGCAGGTTCTTTTGATATCTGCTTCAGTCGTTATGGCAGTAAGGTTAACTGCTTATATAACTGAGGACTTATCAAAGGACCTTGCAAAGATGATACCTTTTACACTATTAGGTGTTGCTATCGTAACTCCGGGTTTTTTTAGGTTTAGTGAGACCTTAGCAAAGCTAAGTTCTATAGGTGACCTTTTTTCAAGCATATTATATTATGCTGTTGCAATAATTGTCGTTGAGATCATCCTTAGGATATTTTATGTGCCTTTATCTACGATAAGTGCGCTATTTAGAAGTTCAGACAGTAAGTGAAGGAAATTATAAACATCTCAAATAACCACTTTATAGTAATATAATTCCATAAAGCTTATAAATGGAAACATACTCTCTTTTGTTATAAGGCTTTACAGCGCACAAGGGTCCAGATACAGAATCCCTATGCGCTGAAACTGCCTTTCCAGGGCTTATTTCTATATGGTTAAGAACGGTTTTGATAGGGCTTTTGCCTTATTTCTCTATTATTATTTATCACTAATAAGTAGTTAAAATTCATAAGATTTATATAGGATTAATAGTCCTTAATAAGAATTATGAAGCAAGTATTAAGCATATCACTGGAAGAAGGGACCATAATCCGGCTGAAGAACAAGCTCAGGCACAGCCACAGCTTCAGAAACCAGTCCCACCTTGTAGAATACGCGATAGAGAAGCTGCTTTGTGACTCAAATGAAAACCCCAACACCCAAAATGGAGGTGATGGGAAATGAATATCCTTTCTGGTTACAGGAGTCTAATGAAGAAAATCCATGATATGCCTAACAGGAGATTTATGAGAATAGGCCTCCCTATTGCAATAGCAACCACACTTACCGCATCAATCCTTATGTATAATCGCCTCATGACACCAGATGCTTCTGCTTCAAAACCAAAAGTCCAATCAATAAAGCCTATTATAGGAGAAGACACATCAGGGTATTTTTCACCATTTCCTGGCGAGCTTCTTCAGGAAAATTCTTCAGTAGAACCTAGCTCAGAAAGCCCTGGCAATTATAGGATATCTCAAAAAGATGCCAAAAGGCTTGATAGGTTCATAATCAGGATCATAAAACAAGTAGAAACCCGCCATAATGTTGTTGGTTCTTCATATCGGCATTCACAAGAGAGTAATCTTGATTCGGATTTGATTCCTGAAACAAGGAATATTCCAGAAAATTCATTAGAGGGGAAAATATTCAGGGCTATGTCCTTTGACAGGCAGATAGGATCAGTAGCCCTAAAAAATGGTCTTCCAAAAAGCATGATCTATGGTCTTGGTATAAGGGAAAGCGGATTTGATCAGAAGGCAGTAAACCCTGATGGGGGGGTGGGAGTGCTACAACTTATGGTTCCGACAGCATTAGAGATGGGCATAAAGAATGTTTTTGGCAATGTGTTTGAGGTAGGTCCGGATTATGCTCATGGAAGCCTGATGAAGGGTCTGGTCATAAGATGCGGAAATGATCTAAAACTATTAGTGAAATATGATGACAGGTTTGACTTAGTCAAGAGTCTGGAGGCAGGAGCCGCGTATCTGAGGAAGATGAAAGACAGGGCAATGCAGCTTTATCCAAATAGGAGTGATTTTGAGTATAATAACATGGCTCTTTTGGCATACAATATGGGGCCATCAGTCCTGGAAAATCCGAAACTTGCCCTTAATGCGCTTAGTATCAGGCATGTCTGGATGGCAAGATATTACCAATGGCATAGCCTCAAGGCGTTAAGAGATAACAATCTTTCTTATGATCATGAGGAATTAGCTACTCTAGATGGTATTTTTGGGTTAAACTATTCCATGCGTAAAAAAAGGGGAAATGAAGTTATAGATGAATACACTGTCGTAGTAAACCCTGGAGATACCCCTCTATCTATTGCAGCTGGATTTAATGCCTTGATGAAACACAAGAAACTTTATTTTAGGGTAAGCCCTGAAAACATTGAGCTTTCAAGCTCTAGCTTTGCTCCAGGAGTTAAAGCATATATCCCTGCTGTAGTAAAACCTACAAAGGCACATGGTAAGACATATAATAATAAGGTTGCAAGAAGACAAAAATGACACCAAAAACACGAAAACTGGAAGACCTTTCAACAGTGGAATCTGCAAGGCTGGAATCTATACTTAACCATATTGAGGATATCTCAGGGATGGACGAGAATCAGCTTAGGAATCAGCTTGTGGAAGAAAGATCAATATTCTATTATCTCAAATTGAACAAACCTGATCTTGCGGGGAAGATACAGGCTACACAGGAAGTATACCTTAAGAATATCTTGAAGAGCAGAGCATACAGGAGTATGTTTGGGATTGAACCCAAAGAATCAGAGATGGGAGATACCGAAATGAAGAAGATTGGTCTTCTCGCTTGGAACCTGGCGTTAGACAAGGAGATGTATGGCACGCCTTATGATGTCTGCAAATACGCCCCCTATCTGGCGTTATCAAAAGAAAAACCATAAAAATAACATACGATTTATTACTAACAAGGCAGTTAAAATGACACTCTACATAATCGGACTCGGGCTTTGGGACAAGACTGACATAACAGTCAAGGGGCTTGAAGCGGTAAAGAAATGCGACAAGGTCTATCTTGAGTCATATACCTCTAAGATGGGCTGTAGTGTTTCAGAGCTTGAGGGGTTCTATGGCAGGAAGATAATCCTTGCAGACCGAAAGACAGCTGAAAACGACGCTTCAAGCACGATAATCAAGGATGCTAAGGAAGGAAACTGCGCTTTTCTTGTGATAGGAGACCCGCTTTGCGCAACAACTCACCTTTCAATGCAGCAGGCAGCAGAGGAGCAAGGCATAAAGGTGATGATCATAAATAATGCTTCGATAATAAACTCCATAGGTATACTCGGGCTTGAGATCTACAAGTATGGGAGGGCAGTTTCTATACCTTTCAACAATAAGGATGTGACAAGCCCTGTCGAGATGTACGAAAAGAACAGGAGCATAGGGCTTCATACCCTGTTCCTTCTTGATCTTGACCCATCAAACAACAGGTTTATGCAGGTAAAAGAAGCAGCTGACTATCTTATAAGAGCTGGTGTCGCGCCTGATACAGTCGCGGTTGGTTGTGCAGGGATAGGGTCAGACAAGCCCCAGATGATGAAAAAACCATTAAAAGAGCTTGCTAAGACAGAATTCTCGCCTGTTCCGCAGTGCATTGTCATACCGTCCGGCCTTCATTTCATGGAAGAGGAAGCGATAGGAAGGTTTGAATGATTAGTCTTATATCATATCTCTATCTTTGAGAACATGTAAGTTCCTATGACATTTATCACAACAGTTACTGCGCATATGACAACAAGGTCCAAGCCTATTCCGATATGTGATGCTCCTGTAAGAGCTCCTCTTAGCCCGTCAACTCCATAGGAGAGAGGATTAAGCTTTGTGATAGTCCCGATCACGCTTGGCAGCCCTTCAAGAGGGAAAAGTGCTCCTGAAAGGAAAAATATTGGCATTATAAGAAAGTTCATTATCAAAGGAAATGCCTGCATGTCTTCAAGCCTTGAAGCTATGGCTGTGCCAAGAGCTGTAAAAAGCATCGCGATGATGAACATAAAGACAAGCGCGACAGGGATCATGGCATAATTAGTTATCCTAAATCCTACAAGAAAGCATATCAATGCAACAATAATGCCCTGGATAAAAGCTACAGTCGCTCCTCCAAGTGTCCTTCCGATCATGATCTCAGTTCTTGAGACAGGAGCTACAAGAGTCTCTTTTAGAAAACCAAATCTTCTGTCCCAGATGACCTCGATCCCGGTGAACATGGCAGTAAAAAGGATGCTCATGGCAATAACTCCTGGAGCTAAAAACTCTATATAATTGCCTCCTCCAGCCTTCTGGTAGATAGGGCCGAATCCGAAGCCAAGAGCTACAAGCAGCAGCACTGGCTGTCCAAGCGCGCCTATCATCCTTGCTTTTGAGCGCCAGTACTTCTTTATCTGGCGAAGCCACATTATGTATGTTGGGCCTATCATCTTCTCCACACCTGCCTGTGGTTTCTCATCCTGTCTGTTGAAGTAGCATGCTCATCCCTTATTGTCCTTCCTGTTATCTTAAGGAATGCGTCTTCAAGAGATGCTGTGCCTGTCCTGCTCTTGATCTCAGCAGTGGTCCCTTCGCTTATTATCTTACCTTTGTCAATTATTGCTATCCTTTGTGCTGCCCTTTCAGCCTCTTCCATATAGTGCGTAGTGAAAAATACTGTCATCTTCTTCTCTTTGCTGAGCTTCTTTATGTATTCCCATATGTGGTTTCTTGTCTGGGGGTCAAGGCCCAGCGTCGGCTCGTCAAGGAAAAGGATCTTCGGGTGGTGTATGAGGCCCCTTGCTATCTCAAGCCTTCTTTTCATGCCTCCTGAAAATGTCTTTACCATGTCATCTTTTCTTTCCCAGAGCTCGACGAATTTAAGCAGGCTGTCAACCCGCTCTTTTACCTCTGACATCGGGACTCCGTAAAATATGGCGTGAAACTCCATGTTTTCATATGCAGTGAGGTCATCATCAAGGCTTGGGTCCTGAAACACGATACCAAATGATTTTCTGGCATCATTTTTATCTTTTGACGGGTCAAATCCGTTCACCTTAATACTGCCTTGTGTAGGGTTGAGCAGTGTCGTAAGCATCTTTATGGTTGTTGTCTTTCCAGCTCCGTTTGGTCCGAGGAAGGCAAACATCTCCCCGCTCTTGACACTAAAAGAGATGTTGTCTACAGCAGTGACTGTCTTGAACTTCTTTACAAGGTTCTTGACCTCTATTGCAGTATTTTCACGTCTTTCCTTCTCTTGCATATTTTTCACTTCAGCCATCTAGCTTATAAAGCTTGTGGAAGCAAGTGTATATAATTTGAATTGATATAAGATCTAAGATGGGGTTGGGAGGATTCGAACCCCCGACCTCGTGCGCCCCGGGCACGAATCATAGCCAAGCTAGACTACAACCCCTCAAAGCATCGGGAAAAAAGAAAAATAGCCCCGCTCGGATTTTCACCAGCCTTTTTTGCCTGCGGCAAAAAACCCTGGGACAGCGAAAATCACAGATTTTCGGAAAATTCTAGAACCATAAGGCTCTAAAAGCAAGGCTCACTATTCCTTCTCATTTAGGAAATGAGGTATCACCTCCAGTGTCATACTAAAAAAATAGCCCCGCTCGGATTCGAACCGAGGTCAGCGGGGATCTCCATATAGGCAGAAACCTGCCCATATTCCAGAACCCACTATGATTGGCCGCTACACTACGGGGCTGATGAATGGGATTATAATGGAATCAGGGTTTGGTTTATAAAGATTATGCTAAGATCTAGACTTATAATACCTATTAAATCAGATATTCTGCCGTTATATTTATATATCTCGTGTTCTAGTTTATCTTTTGGTGATGCTCATGGCTGCAAAAGATATACTTAATGAGGCCTTGATCTTTGAGAAGAAAGGCGAAAAGATGTATTCTGAGATCGCGAAAAGCACGAAAGACGTTTTTGTCAGGAAGATTTTTATTACTCTCTCTTCAGATGAGTTGGTGCATGCTAAGACTGTCGAGAAATTTTCAAAGAGCTTTAAGGTAGGTTCTGCTTTCGATGAAAACGATCTTGCTAAAGCCGAGAACCAGTCCAAGACAAGGATTTTCGGGATTTCGATAAGCAGATTCAAGAAACATGCGAGACTATCTTCAAAGGAGCTCAGGCCTTTTGACATAGGGATAGAGCTTGAGAAAAAGAGCATTGAATACTATCAGAAAGGGCTTAATGGCTCTAAAAGCGAGATTGAAAAGAGGCTTTATGAGGTCTTGATAAGTGCAGAAAAGATGCATCTTGATTCTCTTACAAAAGCTAAGGATTTCCTATCAGACCCAGAGAAGGGTTTTATGGAGCTTGAGGAATGGCTTTTGGATGGGGGGATATAGATAAGATAATAGCTTCATAGCTTTAGATCAGAAATAGTCTATATCATCAGAGGTTATAGTTATCTCTTTTTGGTTTGATTGGCCAAAAACTTTCTTTTTTGTGGTTGCATGGGTTGTTTTTGGCTCTTCTTTTGGGATGCCAGGGTTCATGTCAAGAGCTTTTCTGAAGCTTATGTTTCCGCAGTTCATGCACGAGAAAAAAGGTCCGAACTTTCCGCTTCTAAGGTCAAGCCAGTCTCCGCATGCGCATTTCATCTCAGGGACCTTATTGTCCTTGTGCTGCGGGCAGACAGGTATCCCTTCCTTGTTGTGTGCTGTTGCCATCTTTCCGCAGAATGGGCAGCTGTCAACTTTTGACTGTCCGTACTTTTTTGGTAACCTCATCGGTAAAACTCCTTCTCTTTTAGCCTTTCGAATGTGTAGTCCATAAGGAACTTAAGGTTCTCTATATCTGCCTTGTTATATCTTAGAAGGAGGTTAAGGGCTTCCTGGTCTCCCTTTTTGTACCTGTACCAAAGGCGGACTGCTTCAAACCCGTCGACCTCTCTTAGCTCGTCGTCTCTGGCAAGCCCAAGTGTCCTCTCTATCCTTTTTAGGCCGCCTGAAAACCCGATCTGTTTCATGGCAAATCTCAGGTCTATATGGAACTTGTCAAAGTCTACTTCAGGGAATTTTTCTTTTAGGAAGGGTATGTCAAAGCATCTTCCGTTGAATGTGACGATCATAGGGTATTTTTCGATCTCTTTTGGGAACTCATCAAGGTTTATCCCGTTTATGAAGAACTTGCTTTCCTTTCCGTCATAGAGGCCTATCACCGTAACATCATCCCTGTCCTTGTCAAGCCCCGTTGATTCGATGTCAAGGAAGCAGCATCTGTCTTTTAGGTCAGGGTAAGCTCTCCAGTGGGTGCTTACAGGCATCCTTTTTGAGAAGAATCCAAACTCCTTCTGGTCATAGGCGATTATAGACTTATGTATGTATGAGCTGATATGGATTATCCTTGAGTTGCAAAGCGGGATATCTCCCTGGTTTTCCAGGAACTCATACCAGTTATACGCCTTGCTTTGCCATATCTTCTCTTCAGTGCTTTTTCCGATCCCCGGAATGTGGATAAAAGTTTTCTTCAGCCTTTTGATCACCCCTCGCAAAGAAAAAAGGTAAAGTGATGGTTTATATAGTTTTCTTAAGGGGAGGCTTTGTTGTAAGTTAAGGTTTGCCATCAACTTTGCGAAGCTTATCTGATTATATATCAAGCAACTTTCGGAGGTTCTAGGGGAGAAAGTTGCTATATGGTGATACATGAACAGCTGAGCCAACTTTTTACAAAAAAGTTGACAAAAAGAAGCATGACATAAAGTCATGCATCGCGGCTATCTGCTTAATTGGAAAGCCGCGACAACGGGCTTCACGCCCGTTATGTTTTCGCCAGCATTTATTAAAAGGCTGATGGCAAACTAATGCGTTAGCATTAAACTTGCAACAAAGCCTTAAGGTGGTAGGCATTGTTGAAAGTGTAGGTA
>JBJKQO010000040.1:0-30246 GCA_046705145.1 Candidatus Woesearchaeota archaeon | reverse complement strand
AGTCATTGCTGGAATTCCGAGTGCCAAAAACCGATTGAAAAAGTAAACAGTCTAAATCCTGCCCCACCTATATGACTGGTGGTTTTTGACAGTCCGCCAAACTAGTTTGGCGATACTTACGGGGCTTCAACGATAGGAGCACTATCACGAGCACAGCCGAGCCGATGCTAACCTAAACCAGTTTTTTTAAAACTTTTCTCCCTTTCCTCCATGAAACACATAGCCTTAAATACTCCTCACAGGACTCCATAAGGCTTTATGGAAGCGGAAACTATCGCAAAAAAGGCAAGGAGCTCGATAGGCAAGTTTTGTTTTGAGGAGTGCAAGGCATACTGCTGCAGGAAAGGCTACCTTGTGCTGACAGAGACAGAGCTTAAGGCCACTGCAGGAAAAAGGTTAAAGGAGATGGATGAGAATGGGGGGGTCAAGAAGCTTGATAACGGCAGGTTCTCGCTTTACATAGGGGACAGCAGGGTAGGATGCCCTAGTCTCAAGGATAACAAGTGCGTGATCCACACTAGCAGGAACCGTTCTATGATATGCAGGAACTTCCCTATAACTTTGGATGGCAAGAAGATATTTCTTTCGCAAAGGTGTCTTGCAGTAAGGATGGGGATGCTTTTCCCATACATAAAAAAGCTCACGATGATGGGCTACACTGTCGAGGATACATCAGTTATGGACTTTGAGCCCGACAAGGTCGTGATTGAAGGGAAGCAACAGTAACCGGCCACATAGAAATCCTTGTTGCCATCAAGTATGCGAGCTTCTTTTCTGAGTATATTAAGGCTGACTAAGGGGGAAGGCCCCTACGGGGAAGTCAGCCTATATTGACAAATATACACAAGCTCGCCCGATGGCAACTAAGCGTTAGCTTATGATTTCTATGCGGCCCACTAACCGAATATTTTAAATAATCCCTCCTGCTTCTTTTGTGTTTATGGCTGATTTCAAGGTAACACCATGGGAAGTCTCTGGGACTATAGATTATGGCAAGCTTATAGAGGAGTTTGGCCTGAGTCCCATAGGAAAGCTTCCTGAGGCTTTTTCTGAAGACCTTCTTTTCAAGAGGAAGAAGGTTTTTGCGCACAGGGACTTCCAAAGGATCCTTGAGCGCATAAAAGAGAAGAAGAAGTATGCGATGATGACAGGCCTAATGCCTACAGGAAAGTTTCACATAGGCCACATGATACTTGCAAAGCAGTTTCTCATACACCAGAAGCTTGGGGCAAGGCTTTATGTCGCTGTTGCAGACATCGAGGCGTACCACGCAAGATCGCAGGCTCTTGATGCCAGCAGAAAGATCGCGATAGAAGAATACATAACAAACTATATTGCTCTTGGGCTTAAGCCAAAACACTGTGACATCTACTTCCAGAGCAACCGTTCAGCTGACCCGAAGAAAGCGAACGCTTTTTACAGGCTGCAGAACCTTCTCTCGGGTCATGCGACATTCAACGAGTTTCGCGCTGTCTACGGCGAGATAACTCCCGGAAAGATGTTTAGCGCGACCCTCCAGGCAGCAGACATGCTCCATCCTCAGCTTCCTGAGTTTGAAGGAGGCCCGATACCTACAGTGATACCTGTAGGGACAGACCAGGACCCCCATATCAGGCTTGCAAGAGACATATCCCAGAGGATAAAACTTCCTAAGTTTGTCCAGCTTTCTTCCACCTATCACATATTCATACCAGGGCTTAAGGGAGGGAAGATGTCAGCTTCTGACCCTTTGTCATTTATCGCGCTTACTGATCAGGCTAAGGAAGTGAGGAGCAAGGTGATGAAATACGCCTTCTCTGGAGGGAAGGACACTGTTGAGGAGCACAGGAAAGAAGGAGGCAATCCTGACATCGATGTCTCATACCAGTGGCTTACTTTCCTTGAGGAAAACGACAGCAGGCTGAAAAGCATATACGATGATTATAGGTCTGGAAAGATGCTGTCAGGAGAGCTAAAGCAGATACTTGTTGACAAGCTCAACAGCTTCCTTGAGAAGCACCAGCAGAAAAGAGAAGAGGCAAAGGACAAGATCCATGATTTCCTGAAAGATGAATGATACTTCAAAAGGGTTCTTTTATGCGATAATAGCGCAGTTTTTTGTGCTGGGATACTTCATATTCTCAAAGATCAGCTACAACTACTATAATGTGCTTACTACGATCGTCCTATGGTTCGGGTTTTCTGCAGTGTTCAGCACAGCGATGATATTATTGTCAAAGAAAAGGAAAAAGTATCACACGCTAAAAAAATTTTACAGGCCTCTGATAGTCTCAAACCTTTTTAACGTTGTTTCGGTGTTCACATCTTTTTTCACCCTTAACCTGATCGGTCCTTCTCTTGTAGGGTTTCTCGGAAAGATGAGCATAATCTTCATAATCCTTGCAGGAGTGATATTCCTGAAAGAAAAGTTCAACGTGCTTGAGGGGATAAGCGCGATCCTCATGATAGCAGGAGTGATAACGCTTTCTTTCTCAAAAGGGGAAAATATCGTGCTTGGGGTGGCGCTCATGACAATAAGCGCGGCCTGCGTCGCGTCGACGCATTTCATAGTGAAATCGAGGCTTGGCTCTTTGGACCCGTTGCTTGTGGTGAATGTAAGGGCGATAAGCATAGCCATTGTCGCGTTGGTGATCTCAGTGGTGTCCGGCAAGCTTCAGATCACTACGACAGAAGGCCTGATATTTGCGACAGTCCCGTCGATATTTTCAGTGATATTCTACCACCTGTTCATCTTCAAGGCTTACCAGAAGATTGACCTGTCCAAGGCAGGGCTTGTTGAGGCGATGCAGCCTTTTCTTGTCGTCATCGCCGCATTTATCGTGTTTGGCGAGATGATAAGTCCTGTACAGATGCTTGCAGGAGCTGTGATAGTTGCAGGGCTTGTCGGGCTTGTCATCTCAAGAAGGCGGGCAGGCATAAAGAGAAGGAAGGTTGTGCTTTAATCATCACAAATTTTATATACTATCCTTTCTATAGATATCAAAAAGTCAAATACAAGAGGTGATTTTCATGAGAAGAAGGATTGCTCCGCTTAAAAGCTCTTTGCTCCTTGTGGCGATAATAGGTTTCTTTATAGCTTGGTTTGTCCTGACGCCAACAGCGCCAGACCTTGCGATATCCATAATGATAATATGCATAATAATCGTCATCGCATCTTTCATATCCATGACCTATGGTCCTGTGGTGGATTATGATGCCAGGAGAAACAAGCATGCAGGAGAACATTTCAGGCCTGTAACAAGACCAGGTGCAGGCACCCAATCACCATCAGAGCAGATGCCCGCGCCTAAAATGGTTGTCACGAGGAAAATCAAGAAGAAAAGCACGGCAAAGAAGGCTCCTGCCAGGCCTGCAAAGAAGAAAGTGACAAGGAAAGTCAAGAAGTCAAAAAGATAATTTTTATTTTTTTTGTCCGTTTACTTTATACCATCCTACTGGATCTAACATTCTAGTTTTAACTGCAAAGATAAGGGTATCGTTATCAATTACCCATTCAGGAAACATAGTATAAAATAATCCTGGTTGTCCGCTTGCCTTTGCATCAGATCCTGCGATGATAGGGATATTATGATCTCTTGCAAGGTCTGATGCCTGAAGATTATTCTCAAGTCCGCATGTTCCGTTAATTTCGATTGCAAAAAAATATTTTAATAGTCCGGGATTTTGTTCCATCATTAGTCCCATACCCCTGTTTATGAAGGCATGTGCTGGTACAAGTTTCCATGATTTTTTTCCTGCTTCATTGATTAGATGTGTAAGACGAGGATGGTTGTTGTAGAATGACCTCGCAAAATAGTCATATTCTTGGTCTACTCCATATACTAAAACATGATAAAGTTCGTCCATATAAAAGGCAGAACACTCAACTCCTCGAAGCACAAGAAATTCTGTGCTTGCATAATTCATCCAAGGTTCACTTTCTTTATAAGTCCAGCCGATGACAACTATCCCATGGAGTCCTGCCTTTTTAGCAGCATCAACCCTTCTCTGGACTATTATATCTTTTGGGGTATATCCTCTGACTCCGCTTGCATGTACGTGCATGTCTATCTTTTTGACTAGGGGATCATTCATGCGGCCAAGAAAAAGAATAGAGTATATAAAGATTGTTATTTTAATTACTATAGAGGGGTAACTACATTATTTTCTCTTCTCCCTGTAATCGTCTATAGCTGCCTTGAGCGCGTCGGCTGCAAGGTTGGAGCAGTGCTCCTTTATCGCTGGAAGCCCACCCAGGGAGCTTGAGACATCCTTTCTTGTTATCTTTTCTGCTTCCTCAAGAGTCTTTCCTTTTGCAAGCTCTGTTATCATGGAGCTTGTGGCAATAGCTGCCACACAGCCGAATGTCTTGAACTTGATGTCAGTTATCCTGTTGTCCTCTACTTTTATGTAGACATACATTATGTCGCCGCAGGCTGGATTTCCGACCTTGCCTATGCCATCTGCATCCTTTATCTCACCCATGTTCTTCGGATCCTTGAAATGGGTAAGCACTTCCTTTGAATACATTCCTTCCATCTTTATCATTCCTCAATTATGCTTTTCTAAAATTAGGGTTGCCATCAATTTGCGAGATTCTATCCGATCTGGAGCGCAGAGCTAAGGGGGTTGCTTGCGAACTTGTTCGCAAGTCCGCCAAAACTTGTTTTGGCGACACCCCATACGGGGCTTTAGCGATATCAACACTTAATGAAGCGCAATCGAGCCTGATGGCTTTCCTAATTTTAGTCTTTTCCATCCTCTGTTAGCGGGCTCATCACCCTTAACCTTTCGACAGCAGCCTTAACTTTCTGGATAGTGTATCTTATCTCTTCTTCTGTCGTGTACTTGCTAAGCGTAAACCTTATCGATCCGTGGCATACCTCATGCTTGAGCCCTAATGCGACAAGCACGTGGCTTGGCTCAAGTGTCTTTGACGTGCATGCTGATCCTGTTGATACGGCTATCCCTTCCATGTCAAGAAGGGCAAGCATGGATTCTCCTTCTATGAAGTTAAACGCGATGTTTACGTTGTTGCACAGCCTTTTTTCCCTGTCGCCGTTAAGCTGGGTGTTTGGAACCTTAAGCAGCCCGTCTATCAGCATATCCCTTAACTCTTTCATCTTTTTGCAGTCATTGTCTGATGAGATCGATACGGCTTTTGCGAATCCCGCCATCCCAGCGACGTTTTCAGTTCCTGGCCTAATCTTAAACTCATGCGAGCCGCCGTCAAAAAGTGGCTTGATCCTTGTGCCTTTCCTGACATATAGCGCGCCTATCCCTTTTGGGCCGTGGATCTTGTGCGCTGATATCGATATCATATCAACTTCTGTCTTCCTGACGTCAAGCGGCACTTTTGTGAATGACTGCACGGCATCTGTGTGGAAACAGACCTTTTTCTCCTTGCATATCTTTCCTATCTCTTCGATAGGCTGGATCGTCCCTATCTCGTTGTTTGCATGCATTATGGTCACGAGTATCGTCTCTTTCGTTATCGCTTTTTTGACGTCCTGCGGGTCTATCATGCCGTCTTTTCCGACATCAAGATAAGTGACCTTGTAACCCTCTTTTTCAAGGCTTTTGCAGCTGTGAAGGACAGCATGATGCTCGATCTTTGAGGTTATTATGTGGTTTCCTTTGTCCTTGTTCGCATAGGTTGCACCTTTTATCGCAAGGTTGTCTGACTCTGTCCCCCCTGACGTGAATATTATCTCTTCTGGTTCTGCATTAAGCTTTTTTGCGATTATCTTTCTTGCTTCATCCATCCCTGCCTTAGCAGCTTCCCCGAAAGTGTGTATCGAAGAGGCATTGCCATATATATCTGTGAGGTACTTGTTTATCTCTTCAACTACCTCTTTTGACGCTTTTGTTGTCGCTCCGTTATCAAGGTATACTTTCATCTGGATTCACCTTTTACCTTTTACAGATGTCGCACTCGCTTGAGACGCATCCTCTCTTCTTGTGTATCTTGCATACTATCTCCCTTATCTCTTCAAGGTCTGAGATCTTCTGGATCTCTCTTGCAAATGCGGCCTTGTCTTTTATTATCATCTCAGCTGACCTGTTTATCTCCTTTAGGACTGATCTTGGAAAGTTCACAAGCGAGCCCCTCTTTGACTTCAGGTATTGGGAGATGCAGGCATCAGTCACGTTCAGTATCTCAGCAGCTTTCCTCTGTGAGAGCCCTGCTCCGACAATTGACCTTGCATATTCCCTTCTTATCGCTGGAAGTATCTCCCAGACCTCAATCTCCTGCCTTGTCATTACCACCATGGAAAAATTAACGATTGTTAACTTATATATAAATCTTTAGTTATGTTATATAGGGCTTTCAATAATAAATATTATATTCTAATGTCGTTTTCCAAAACCTTTATAAATCAACCTCGTTTTCTCTCTGATATTCAGAATCATGTCTGATTTAAGCATAAAACAACGGAATTCCACCAATGTAAAGATTGGTGGTTTAAGTGGAATCCGTGTGTTCGAAAACCAACGGTCATTGTTGGAATTCCGAGCGTCAAAAACCATTCAATTTCGTTGCTTGATTTAATATGCCGCTGGTCTCTGACCGGTGGTTTTTGACAGGTGATATTTATGGGAGAAACCAAGCCAGTATCAATAGGAACACTTAAAGTCGGAAACTATGTTGTCATAGAAGGAGTAGCATCGATAGTAACAGACACCCAGGTCTCAAGGCCTGGAAAGCACGGACACGCAAAAGTCAGGCTTTCAGCAGTAGGTCTTATAGACGGAAAGAAAAGGGTCATAGTCATGCCAGGACATGATAACATCGATGCCCCTATAATCGACAAGAGGACAGCACAGGTCCTTTCAGTAAACGCTGACACCGCAAACGTGATGGATGTCGAGACTTACGAGACCTTTGAGATGAAGATACCAGAGGAGATCAAGGACGGCGTTGTTGAAGGATGCAATGTGCTTTACTGGGTTATCCTTGATGACCGTGTCATGAAACAGGTCAAAAACGAGTAATCAGGTGATCATTTTGGGAAAATTTGCAGAAGCGGAAAGCAGGTTGTTTAAGAACAGGTTCGTATGCAAGAAATGCAAGACTACAAGCAAGACCACAAACATGAAGGTCCTTCAGGGAAAGGCAACTTGCAGGGAATGCAGCAGCAAGGCTCTTAGGCCTATGAGAAAGAAATAGGCATATTTCTCTTTTTTTAGTATTTTATATTTTTATTATTACCTCTGTCATTCATCCATAAACTATTTAAACGAGGATAGGTTCTTATTTCATATGAAATGTGATATCTGCAGGGAGAAAATAAGCGAGACTTTCCTTAGTAAGATAAAAGGCACGCAGATAAAGGACTCTAAGGGAAAGGTGCGCAGCGTATGCAGCAACTGCCAGAAGCAGCTTAAGACAAAAGAGCAGATACTGTCAAGGCTATGATAAAGATGGAGTACATCTCAGAAAAAGACCTGAAGCTTCCTGATAGGGACCCTGATTCTAAAAAAGGGGATAACGGAAGCGTGCTTGTGATAGGCGGCTCAAAGGAGTATGTCGGGACAGTTGCGCTTGCAGGCCTTGCTGCGCTTAGGTCTGGCGCGGACTGGGTCACTGTCGCGGTCCCTGAGAAGGTGGGTTGGGCGATAAACGCGTTAACGCCAAATCTTGTCGTCGAAAAATGTGACTGCGAATTCTTCTCTGAAGAGCACGCGCAGGCGATGCTTAAGCTTGAGGAAAAGTTTGACATCGTGCTTATCGGAAACGGTATAGGGCTGGGGTCAGGGAAGTTCGTAAAGAAGTTTGTCAGGAATTCTTCAAGACCTCTTGTGGTAGATGCTGATGGCATAAAGCCTATAGCGATCGATGATGTTGACAACTCCATACTTACGCCGCACAAGAAGGAGTTTGAGATGCTTCTTGAAAATTCAGGTATAAAAGACAAGAAGGAGCTTCAGCAGAGGATGAGAAACAACGTCGTCATAATAACAGGAAGAGTAGATGAGATAATAACAAGAGACAACATCTATTACAACAAGACAGGAAACGCAGGCATGACCAAAGGAGGCACAGGAGACGTCCTTGCAGGTCTTGCTGCAGGATTTTATGCCCAGACAAAAGACGCGCTTATGTCAGCGAAGCTTGCAGCCTACTATAACGGCCTTGCAGGAGACATTCTTCTTGGCAAGAAAAAAGGCTTCACTTACCTTGCTTCAGACCTAGTTGATGAGATAGAAAGGATATTCAAGAAGTAGGTAAGCATCGGCTGTGTCCCGGATGTAGTCAGCATCAATTATGCGAGGCTCTTCTTGCTTCACTATCAAAGGAGTTGAAGGGGTTGCTCCCTACGGGACTTCAACGAGTGGAGCACTATCTAAAGCACAGCCGAGCCGATGCTGACCTTGCGAAGCAAGATTCGGGACACAGCAGTAAGCATCATAAGGTCAAAACTCTTTCACTAATCATATAATCCCAAAAACTAAACCTTTATTTAGGACTCCTGATTCTTTTGGCTTAGGCCCCTGTAGCTTAGCCAGTAGAGCGCGAGCCTCGTATTAACATTTATGGGAGAGCTCGAGGTCACGGGTGCAATTCCCGTCGGGGGCTTATTTTGGTTCTACTCCTTCTAAAAACACTGTTGAAAGTGTGGTGCCATCAATTATGCGAGCTTCTGTTGTATATTATTCAAGGCTGACGAGGGGGAAGCCCCATCCGGGGAAGTCAGCCTATAACTCTTAAAAAGCACAAGCGAGCCGATGGCAACCGAAGCGAAGCTGAGACTTTCAACAGTGTTGAAAAACATCAATAATTTAATAAATAAGATATCCTAATATCTGTAGCGATGGCTAAAAAGAAGAGGAAAAACCAGAAGAAGGAAGCAAGACCAAAAGACGCGCCTAAAGAAAAGGATATTGAAGCGCCCAAAAAGAGGAGGATATCCCTTCTTGAGAAGGAGATCAGGTGGGGAATTGTCATCGCGTCTGTTGCTGCAGTCATAGCCATAATAGTTCTTGTGATGCTCGGGTTTAAGATAAGGTTCATGATAGGTGATGAGCTTATAATCGGAGTTGACAAGCTTGACCACAGCTTCAGCATAAGAAATGATGAAGGTGTAAACCTTACTGTCAGGGTGGCAAACCACAATTTTGGCCAGTGCAGCGCATCATGCGATTTTGCCCTTGTCGACCTTTCTGACAATTCAGTCATATCCAACAGCACCTATGTCCTCAGGCACAACCAGGAGACTGCTTTAGGATACAGGATTGATGCTCCTGGAAAAGGAAGAGGCCAGGACCTTTACAATTTCAAGGCGACATGCCACAACGTGAAATCTGTCCTGTGCCTTACTGACGGGACTTCAAGATACAAGACTGTCCTGGTATCTGTCAATTATGACCTTTCAGATGAGGAAAAAGAGATAATCCTAAGGCTTAAGCCAAGGCTTGACGAGATAGTGGCGCTTAACCAAAACGTCTCTTATGCGCTGGCACAGTCAGAGCTGCTTCTTGACATGTATACATGGGAAGATGAAGGGATTTTTGCAGATCTTGGATCGATAAGGCAGGATTATGATCCTGCGAAAAGCGAAGTCAGGACGCTTACCAGCCTGTGGGACTCAAGGGATTACAAAGGCCTTGACAGGGCATATTCAGATTCTTTGATATCAAGGCTTGCAGCTCTCAATTCTTCAGTGTCTGCGCTAAAAGAAGAGATCATAAGCGATTATAGTTTTAGGGAAAAGAGCGTTGCGCTTATCTTAGCGCTTGACAAGGCGAAAGTCTCAGAAGTGATATACTATTACGCAAATGAGACCAACAACAATAGCTTTTATACAGCAAGCCAGCTATATGAAGCTACAGGGACATTAAGCGTGATGTATCATGCGCTTCTTGAAGGCTCAGTCTTCAGCCAGGCAGAGATATACAAGGCAACCTGGCTGTCTTCAGATATCATAAGAAACATTTCAGACGATTATCTTGATACCAGATCAAGGGCAGGATCGCTCAAAGGATCATTCCTTGTGCAGGCGTCTTTGATAAATCTCACATATGACATAACAGGCAAGACATTTTGCGATGAGATCAGGAGCATAAGCCCAAAGATAGCATCTATCAACAGCTTGGCGCAGGACTATAGGAAGGACAATTTCAACCAGACCTTAAACGACACGTCATTTGATCTTATCCTTTCAGAAGCATCACTCATCCTTGGGAATGCCACAAGCGAGACATTATCAGATGGTTCCTCGGATCAGAAGCTTGCGACCATTCTTGGTTCAAACAAGGAAAACATCTCTTATGCAGAGATGAAAAAGATGGTGCAGATAAATGCAGGTCCTTACGAGGATTTTATCTTAGCCAACTGCAGGTCGCAGAGCCAGATAAACATAAACTCACAGGACATGCTTTCTTCCATAGATGGGATAGACACAGCTAAGATAACGATGCTTCCTTTGGAGATCCCTGTGCCTAATATTACTGCAGAGGTTCTTTCTGGAAACAGTCCAAGATGCTGTACTTATGGCACCTGCAAGGACTGCTGTGACAGCTGCGGTAGCGTGCCTTACCCTGTCCTTTTCATACACGGCCACGCAGTCAACAAGCAGCTGACTCCTGAAGCTTCGATGAAATCTTTCGCTAAGATCCAGGAAAAGATGGAAAAAGATGGTTTCATAGATGCAGGAGAGCTTGATGTCGGCCTTAACACGCAACAGGCAATCTTTGGTGAATGGGAGAGGAGCGGCAGGCCCGTAACTGTGAGGGCGACATACTACCTGATAAACCAGTACGAGCTGGGAAACTATTATGTCGTCACCCAGAAATCTGAAAGGATAGAGAACTACGCGATAAGGCTCAAGGAGATAATAGACCTCCTGAAGTACCGGACAGGAGCAGAGAAGGTAGATGTAGTTGCGCATTCTATGGGCGGCCTTGTCCTTCGCGAATACATTGCGCTTTTTGGTGATGATGACATAAACAAGGCGATACTTATCAACTCACCTAATCATGGGATAACAGGAAGCGTCAACAGGTTTTGCGGAGTGCTTGGAGCAGACAAGGAGTGTGAGGACATGAGCGAGGGAAGCACTTTCCTTAACAGGCTTAACTCAAGGACCGTTCCAGATAATATCTATGTCATAAGAAGCGAGGGCTGCGACACTGCAGGCATGCCAGGAGATGGTGTCGTGACATCGCAGAGCGTCTACCTTCCCGGAGCGCACAACTACCTTGTCAACGGAACGTGCACAGACACCCTCAAGAACGACCTTCACGGAGCAGTCCTTGACCCAGACAAGTATCCAGAAGTCTACGACATGATACTTGGGATCGTGAGGTAGTTTTTCTTTGTATTGAGAGATTTTCTTAAATAAAAGGATAGTAGCTTACTTTGTGCTCTTTGATGTATTCCATGTGGCTTATCTCTTTTATCATCTCAGGAAATCTTTCCCTTAGCTTTTCAGTGAACTCAAAGAGTGAAAATGAGTCTTTGAAATTGGCTTCCAGCTCAAAATCATATCCTCCAAGCGCTTCTGTGCTGTAGACTACATTTGGGTCTGTCGTGATATAAGACCTGATCTTTGCAATGTCTTGTTTTTTTGCGTTCTTTAGCTGGACAAAAAGCTTGTAGTATTTCATCCCCAGGATGGATGTGTTGATGAAAGTGCGGTATCCAAGGATTATTTTTTGGTTTTCAAGCTTTTTTATCCTCAGCCTTACTACCCTTTCAGTAAGTTTGAGCTTTTTTGAGATATCTAGGCTTGTTTTTCTTGCATCTGATGACATCTCTTTAAGTATCGCTTTGTCTTTGTCATCTATAGCAGTATTTTGGCTGCTTAGACCTATCAATATCTCTTTTCTTGCAGGGTCTTTTTTTGGGATGATAAATGATTTTTCATAATTCCAGAATTTTACCATTATCGAGACCCATCTGCTGTTGATGTAGTAGCTATATCTGTCGTGAAATTCATTCCAGAAAGCCATGAACTCATTTTCATCTTTTGCGTATAAAGCCATCCAGATATCCCAGTTGCCAAGAACAGAAACCATCCAGCTTGAGC
Source organism: Candidatus Woesearchaeota archaeon (assembly GCA_046705145.1). Taxonomy (GTDB): domain Archaea; phylum Nanobdellota; class Nanobdellia; order Woesearchaeales; family JBJKQO01; genus JBJKQO01. The sequence goes on along the minus strand of JBJKQO010000040.1, from coordinate 18,235 downwards.
GCCCTTTTAGGAAGGATATCATCTCTGTCTCTTTTTCTTTTGTCAGGTTCTCAAACTTGAGAGCTATCCTAAATAGCTTAAGCCCGAGCTTGTTATGGTCTATTACAGGGTAATAAGATAGTATAACTCCTTTTTTTTCCATTCTCCTTATCCTGTAGTTTACCATCTGCTTTGACAACCCTACCCTTTTTGCTATGGTGCTTTCAGCAGCTCTTGCGTCCATGTCAAGGGCCATCAGTATCTTTTTGTCCTTGATGTCAAGATTAATTTCACTCATTCTGTTATTTTATTACATAATAAGTATATAAATATGTTGTTTTGTAAAAATTATGTGTCATAATATTTTATATTTATACATATTACTACTATTATATGATGATTAATGGGGGAATAAAAATGAGTTTAACTGAAATACCTAAATTGAGAGATATTACAAATATAAGTAAGGGAATGAGTCTAACTTTTTTGGAAAAGACAATTGCCGAACCAAGAATTACCGAAAGAAGATTAATCACCGATCTTGACATGAAGCTAACTGATATATTTGAAGAGTTTCTTGGCAAGTCTTTACTTGAAAATTCGCATGAAATTGATTTTGTTGATTGCATTCTTCTAGCAAGAAGTGCTTCTTATTTCAGATATAGTATTGGTCAACGAACAACTGTAAATCATAGCGAAGGATTTCGCGATGATCCAAAATATTTATTTATGGGTAATAACCCGAATTTATTGTTAATTGGAGGCAAAGAAAGCGCATTATGGGAATATGTTGCTTTTGCGTCACTGTTCAATAAGTTAGGATTAAGTCTGAAAGAGGATTCGGCGTCTTGCAAAGCTTATTTATCATTAATGGAAGCCTCTTTGCGTTATAGCCTTCAAAGAGAGATAGGCTATGGTGTAAGGTTTAAAAATTATCCTGACTTGCGTGATATTTTAGACCAAAATCAAGAGGAATTGTACCCCTGGTGCAATCAAAATACAAAACATCAAGAAAGATTTTGTAAGAGACAAAATGAAGAACTAAAAACACAATTAAGAATGCTGAATCCTGATTTGTTAGATCCTATATTAGACTTTTACTCTAAATTCCAATCAAGGATACTTGCCGCTATTGAGCATAATGTTGTTAAAAAAAGTTCATTTGATTATGATTTTAACTGTATTGATAGGACCCTTGATGAGCTTAGTTCTGTACTGGCCTTGAAAGGTGAAGAACTGGAAGTATTCATGAGGGCTGCTACAGGGATTAATGCAGGGGTTTTGTATGATGGTTTCCCGATGATGCAACTTGCATTGGAAAGTGGGAAATATGGATCACTCTAAAACTTTCCAAAACCACAACCTTTTAATACATTCATGCTTAAAATATTTTCATGGAGGCGTATATCACTTACGTACTTTATCTTGCTATAATATTGATAATAGGCATCCTCATTACTATCGTCACTAACCGATTTAGGCTTTCAAACATCCTTTTTCTCGTCCTTGCGGGGTATTCGCTTAAGGTTGCAGGGCTTAATTTTTTCAATGATGAGCTGATACTTGTGCTAAGCTCGCTTGCACTTATCCTAATAGTCCTTGAGACGACTCTTGAGCTTGACCTTGCTCATGTCATTAAGAATTTCTACACTGTCCTTAAGTTCTCTTTAGGGTCTTTTCTGATAATGGTCTATATAATGACGCTTCTCGTGTTCCTGCTGTTTAACATCCCTGGCGACGGTTTTGAGGTGTTTGTGCTTTGCCTTCTTTTGAGCGTCATAATATATGGTGTCGACCCGAACATTGCCATGGAATTTTTCAGCAGCACAAAGAGGAAATCAAAAGAGGTCCTGAAGATTGAAGGAATAATATCAGGGCCTCTTGTAGTGATCTTCGCTTTGTTCATAATAAACTACCTTAATACTGCAACTGAGTCTTTTTCTGTCGGGGCTTTAGGCCAGTTTGCAGTGATAGGAAAGCAGGTCCTTTTTGCCCTTGCCCTTGGCAGCTTACTGGCATATGTTCTTTCTTACCTGATAAAGAATTTTGATATAAGTCTTGAGTTGACTACACTTTTTATAATAACCGTGGGCATATCAGCTTTTGTCGTGGGTGAGCTTACAGGCTCTAACGGAAGCCTGGTCGTCGCGCTTTTCGGGCTTTTTTTCAGGTCATTTTCAAAGACCAAGCTCTCAAAGAAGTTCACGTCGATATTTGCGCACACCCTCTACATAATAGTCTTCATACTTTTCGGGATAGAGTTCTTCTTTCCTGAGCTTATATTCTGGCTTAAGGGTCTTGCGCTTTTCGCATTCTTCCTCCTGCTGAGATTTTTCTGCGTCCAGCTTTTCCTAAAGGACCTTTCGATCCATGACAAGCTGTACGTCACGCTCAACGTGGCGAAGGGCATAGAGGTGGCGATAGTGCTTTTCATAATGAAGATATACTTCAGCTACATGCCAGGGATCGATATGATACTTGCTCTTGGCTTCATGTTCTTTATCCTGAGCTACATATTGTCCACCGCAGTCAACCATTTCGAGAAGAAGATTTTGGACTGATCAGATTTGTCTGGAAAGTGCGTCGGTGCCATGTTTGCCATCGTTTATCGAAGATAAACATGGCATGGCCCGACGGAGCTGACTTTGTTCCTATACGGAGTGTAGGGTTAAAGTCAGCGAAGTAGGACTTTCCAGACAAAGAAAGAAAATCAGTACTCGATGATTATTGATGGCTCTTTTTCCTTTTTTTTCGGCTCAGTATCCTTGATTTCAGGCTGGTCGCTGTCAAACATGCTAAAGACATCTCCTGAGACACTTTCTTCCCGGACTATCGGGGAATTGGTAAATGCTTCCTTCTCCCCTATCATCTGGGACAGCATCCTTATCGCTTTTCTTATCTCCTCATGGGAGTCCTCTTTCGTGTCTATAGTTATCCTGATTTTTGGTCACCTTTATCCAACCAACAATTCTTGGAATAAATACTTATCGGTTTACCCTCTCGAGCAATTAACCACTCTAAAATAGAAAACTATTTAAGGGATGGTTTATATCATATATGCTAACCATTTTTTTGAATAAACGGGGTGATAATCATGAATGTAAAGACCGCTTTGATCTGTACGTCATCTATGCTTTTCCTTCTAGTCCTCTCGATGGTAGCTTTTGCTGAAGTTCCTCCTGAGATAAGGCTTACGGGCGTCAGGATAGTAGATGACATAACGCCTCAGCAGGAGATGAGGGCATATGTCTATATGAAAAACTATGCAAGCCACACCGAGGATTACATAAGGGTGACTTTTGGCATACCTGAGCTTAACGTGAGATACAGGACAGAGCCTTTTGACCTCGGAAGAAACGAGGAGGGTTCTGCGTTCATAAGCCTGGTCCTCCCTCCTGATGCGAGGCCTGGATGGTATCTTGCTATGGTATCTGTAGACAACAATGAAGTGCACAATGTTGCGTTCAGGTACGTGTATATAAGGTAAATTTTTTAATTTTTCTTTAAAGTACTGCTGTTTTTCTGCCTTTTTTTTCAGCACTCAGAATCATTTAAATAGTACTTCTGCTTTACAACAGTACTGTAATATGGAGGATGATAAAATGGCAGTAATAAAGATAGATAATAAGAATTTCCAGAAGGAGATCGTTGATTCAGACACCCCTGTGATAATAGACTTTTTTGCTGACTGGTGCGCGCCATGCAGGATGATGGCTCCTGTCTTTGAAGAGATTAGCGGCGAATACTCAGGAAAGCTTAAGTTTGCAAAGCTCAATACAGACAACTCGCCAGAGCTTGCCGCAAGGTTCAACATAATGGGGATACCCTGCCTGATAGTCACGCAGGATGGAGAGGAAGTTGACAGGATTGTGGGATTCGCTCCGAAAGCAGCCATGAAGCAGAAGATAGATTCTATTCTGAAGGAGATTTGAGGAAGATGATAGATTTTGCTTGCAAGAGGTTTCGGCTTGACGAGATAATCAAATGCAGCCTTGGGCTTACAAAAGCAGAGTTTCGGCTTATGGATTTCCTGCTGAAACATGATGAGGATCACTTTTCGACAGAGATGCTTTCAGCAAAGCTGAAAGTGGACCTGTCAACAGCGCAAAGGGCAGTAAAAAAGCTTCATGAGAAGGGGGTCATCAGAAGGATGCAGGAGAACCTTTCCGGAGGAGGATACGTCTTCTTTTACCAGATAAAAGACAGGCGCGAGCTGAGGAAGCTGATACTGGGGATAGTGCATGACTGGGTCGGAACAGTAGAGGAAGCGCTTGCGAAGTGGTGAAGTTTTATATAATGAGAAGGATTCTTTTTTTTTATGAAGCTAAACCCTCCTGCTAAAGAAAACTCTCTTGCCAGTGTCAGGTTTGAGAGGGCGATATTCCTCTCGTGGTACTGCAGCAAGGGAGACTGCAAGTTCTGCTACATGTCGACGCAAAAAGACAGGATAAAAGATCCGAAGAGAGCAAGAAGGAGCTTTGAGAGCATATTTGCAGAAGCGATGATCTCAAAGCAGTGCGGGTGGGGTGTTGAGTTCATATCAGGAGGGTATGATTCCTTCAGCACAGACGAGCTTCTTTTCATAGTCAGCACAGTATATGAGATAACCGGAAAAAAGCAATGGTTGAATCTTGGCACACTAGACGAGAAAGAGCTCTTGCTCTTCAAGCCTTATGCAGAAGGGTTTGCAGGAACAGTAGAGTGCGTGAACTGGAAACTGAGAAAAGAGATATGCCCAAGCAAGCCGATAGACCCCATAATAAGGTCTTTTGAGGCATGTGATAGGATAGGTCTCAAAAAGGCCATGACACTTATCATAGGGCTTGGCGAGACGATAGATGATTTTTCCGAGCTTAAAAGATTTATCCTAAAACACAGGATAGACAGGATAACATTCTACGCACTTAACCCGCAGAAAGGCACGCCCTACACGAAAAGCCCTGACATCAATTATTATTCTGGGTGGATAGCAAGGACACGGGAATCTTTTCCAGACCTTTATATCATAGCAGGAGCATGGCATGACAAGACGCATTATTTCTCGCGCCTTCTTGAGGCAGGGGCAGACTCGATAACTAAGTTTCCTGCGATAAGATATTTCGGTAAAAAAGAGGCAGAAGAGATAGGAAAAGAATGCAGGCTTGCAGGCAGAAGATTTACAGGTACCCTGACAAAACTTCCTGATGCAGACTGGGACAAGCTTGTCGATGGCCTTTCGATCGATCGCGGGATGAAGGAGAAGGTGAAAAAGAAGATAAGATCATATGTTCTTAAGATGGCTAAAACATGATCCGGAAAATATATCCTGCAAAAAAACAAAACTTTATGAATGGGAAGGATTCTTAGAAAAAACATGATAAAAGCAGTGCTGTTTGACCTTGATAACACTCTTATCGATTTCATGAAGTTCAAGAGGGTGTCATGTGAGGCTGCGATAGACGCGATGATGGATGCAGGCCTGAAGCTTGAAAAAGATGAGGCGCTAAAGAAGCTTTACAAGATATACTTCAAGGAAGGGCTTGAAGACCCCTTGATATTCCAGAAGTTTCTGACAAAGGTCATAGGTGACGTGGACTATAGGATACTTGCTTACGGGATCGTCGCTTATAGGCAGGCAAGGACAGGGTTTTTGCATCCATACCCTCATACAAAAAAGACGCTTCTGAGGCTGAAGGAAAAAGGGCTTAAGCTTGCAATCATTTCAGATGCCCCGAAGATAAAGGCATGGATAAGGCTTGTCAACATGAACCTTGACGACTTCTTTGATATTGTGGTGGCGTTTGAGGATACAGGGAAGAAGAAGCCAGATAAGGAGCCGTTCCTAAAAGCGCTTGAAGAGCTTAACCTGAAACCAGAAGAATGCCTTATGGTAGGAGACTGGCCCGAGCGCGACCTCAAGGGCGCAAAAGCGCTTGGCATCAAGACATGTTTTGCAAAGTACGGCCACGGTGACGAGCACGAGCAGAAACCGATAACTGTAAAGGCGGATTATGTCATAGACGAGATTTCTGAGTTAGTTGATCTGGTATGATAAGACCTATCAGTTATTTATGTTTGGAATATGCTTATTATCTCATTTTCAACTTCTCTTATCTTTTCACTTTTTAATCTCCCGATTTTATATTTCACGATCGATTTGTCAGCAGTAAACAGCTTCTGCGGTTTGATTAGGCTCGTAATCCTAATATTTCCGTTTTTGAAGTCACTATCAGATAAGGGGATACAATAATTATCTATGTGATACTTGCTTGTTATTTGGCATAATATTAGGTTTTCATCTTTGAGGATTGCAGTTATTAATGCGGGTCGCCTCTTATGTTCAGATAGGTCTGAAAATGGGAAGGGCACTACGACAACATCACCTTTTACAAGGCTTTCCATGCTTCTTCATCCTCATTACTATTCCATTCTTTTGATAAAGCCTTTTCTGAGGCTATTGCAGTCTCCATATTCTTGCTTATCCTTTTTAAAGGTCTTAGCTCTATCCTGTCAGGATAGGCTAGGATAGCAATCTTTTCTCCATCCTTGAATTGCTTGTTTTTTCTGATCTCTTTTGGGATTGCAATCTGCCCTTTTGATGTTATCTTAGCTGTTCTTATCTCTAATATCATCTTACTTGTAAGACAAGTAAGGATATTATTTAAATGTTTGTTTTCCATGTTACTATATTCTTCTTAATTCTTAATAAACCTTTTCCGCAAATGTCCGGTGATATTTTCGGATTGTGTAAGGTAGATAAGATGGATGAAACTAAAATATTTGTTAAGAATAACTTTTACATAGAATAATTTATATAATCTGCACCCCATCATGATTATATCATGGGGTTTTATTGTTTGATTTGTAAGAAGGAGATAACTTCAGATGAGAATGAGTATTCTATGGAACATTTTGGCAAGCCTCTTTGCCGCCCGCATCAAAAAAGCTCAAATGAGGGCCTTACAAAAAAAGAAACTAAATATAAAGAAGGCATGATAAAAGGAAGGATTGCCGAAACATTAATTGAAGAATTATTTTTGGCTTTGGGATATAATGTATTCAGATATGGTATGGAAAACACAGTACCTGCAATAACCAAACTGCTTCAGGGTATAAAAAGTGAAGTTGCGGATATAATAAGGAGAATGCCTGACTTTGTGGTACAGCACCCCATAAGAAAAGATGTATTTTTTATCGAAGTTAAATTCAGAAGAAATGAGGAATTTGATATTACTGACAGTTCACTTGTCAATTATCCTTATAAGAACGCATATTTTATTATCGTATCAAAAAGCCACATCAAATGTATCACATACAGGGAGCTGGCAGAAGGAAAAAAAATAACCCCCAAATCAATGAATTACTCAAAAGTTCGCTGGGGTTTAAAGCCCCGCTCTTTAGAGCGAACTTTTGAGTCCGCCAACCGAGATGGCAAAGCCCCGCACTTTAGTGCGGGGATGCCCTCGGTTGGCGTTACTTAGGAAACAGAAAAGAGTTTGATCTGGATAAAGATACTATAATACAATTTTGTGATTTTGCTGTCAAATTTTTTAGTGAAGTATGAAATAGGATGATGAGGTGAGAGAGGACTAAAAGAAAAAACCAATTTTACTTCAGATTTCTTCTTCACTCATACCTAAGCGCATACTCAAAGCTTCGCTTTTCCTAGCTTTGAGATACTCGCTTTACTCATATCTCAACGCATCCACAGGCTTAAGCTTGCTTGCCTGCCATGCAGGAAAGAATCCTGAGCCTGCCCCTACAAGGTAAGAGAATGCCAGGCAGAATATTATCAGCCACGGCGGGAAGTATGGCTGAAGCATAGAGTATCCTGCTGCTGCTGCGATCGCTCCTCCCATCTTGGCTATTAGGTATCCTAATATGATGCCTATGATGCCTCCTGCGAGACCCTGCAGTCCTGCTTCGACTATGAACACGAACATTATGTTCAGGTTTGAGCTTCCTATGCTTTTCATTATCCCTATCTCATGAGTCCTTTCGATGACTGCAGTATACATGGTGTTGATTATGTTCACTGCGGCAACAACAACTGAAATCATCACGATCAGAAGCAGTATTCCATTAAGGACATTAAACACGGTCGTAAATGTTGCTATCGCCTGCTCAAATGTCTGGACATAGAAATCTTCTTCACCCTCTTTTTGGCCCTTGTGGCGCCTTAGCCTGTCCTCTACTTCTGAAGCAAGAGCAGTCGGGTCGTTGTCTGGTGAGGCCCTTGCGATAAGATAATAGTATTCATCTTTTGTCCCAAAAAGCTCATCTGCATCATCAGGTATCATGTAGATGTTTGAGTCATCCTGAGGGTTTCCAACTTCCTCATAGAATCCTATAACTGTGAAGGCTACCTTGTTAAGGTATATCTTGTCGCGAAGCTTCACAGGCTTCTTGAATATCTTGTCAGGCACCTGGTAATTGTAGCCCATGACAACCTTCTTGCTGTCACCTTCCCTAAGGTTTCTTCCTGATCCGATCTTGACAGTCGATATCTGCTCAAAAAGCTCCATCTCTTTCTTATTAAGCGGAGTGCTCATGCCGTAGACCCATTTTCCCTTGAGGTCCTTGTCTTTTGATGCCTCTACATATCCGATCTTCATGCCGGTTATCTCGTCTATGCCATTAATCTTCCTGACATAGTCCATATCATCCTGGCTTAATGAGACTGATCCTGAGCCTGGAGCGCTAAACCCCTTGGGCTGTATCATCAGCTTGTCTGTCCCCATCTCAGAGGCAATGTCATCTATGTATTTTGTGAGTCCCTGGCCGAAGCTTACAAGCGCAAATATTGCCATGATACCTACTGTGATAGAGATTATTGTAAGGGTGCTTCTTGTGAACCTTTCCTTAAGGCTGTTTAGCGCGTACTTGAAAAGGCCGATTCGAAAATATGTGAACTTGAATCCGAACCTGTTAAGGATGACTCCTGCAAAGCTGAGGCTTGTAAGTCCGAGCGCGAAAAGCCCGAACACGACAACAATTATCATAAACCCTGCCATTATGATGCCTATAATTCCAAGAGGGATCATCAGGAGGATCTGGCCAAGGTTCATTTTCCACCCCTAAGCGCATCTACAGGATGCAGCTTTGATGCTCGCATGGCAGGGATTATCCCAAAGAAGCTTCCGAGAAGAAATGATCCTATGAGCGCGCTTATGACCAGGATAGGGCTTACTTTTGCAGATATCAGGTCAGAGCCAAGCGCGGACTGCCCGACCGATGCAAGCCCGTAAGCGAGGAACAATCCAAGAATCACCCCTATCAATCCGCCTACAAGCCCGAGGAATCCTGATTCTATGAAAAAAAGCTGGAAGATCGTGCTGTTTTTTGCTCCAAGAGATTTCATGATACCTATCTCAGCGGTCCTTTCAACAACAGAAGTGAACATGGTGTTCATTATCCCTATGCCGCCTACTATGATAGATATGCCGGCTATTATGTATACGAAAAGCTGGACTGCAAAGATCGTAGAATTGACCTGTCCTAGAGCTGCTTGGGGGGTCTGCACGCTGAAGTCTTCCTCCCCTTTTTTCACATCACGTTCTCTTCTTAAGTAATCTTCGACTTTTGCTTTGACAGTGTCCATATTTTTCTCGTTTTCAACCTGGACTGCTATTGCGCTAAGCTCCTGGTTATCGATATCAAACAGGTCTCGTATGTCCTTGTCATTCATAAGTACGACAGAATCAAGCAAAAAGCTTCCCTTCTTTTCCATTATCCCTATAACTTCATATTTCTTTTCCTGGATTATGACAGTCTTCCCTATCTCGATAGGCTTGCCAAAACCGTTGTTATCTTTTGAGAAATCATTTCCTAAGACGACTTTTCCTGTTTCTTCAGGCCTAAGCATCCTCCCTGAAGCCATCTTTACGTCAAGAGTCTCAAGGACAAGCTTTCTTTCTTCAGTTTCTTCAGGGATGCTTCCAGCGTATCCGAAGCCTACCCTGTTGTTGTATTCCATCTTGCCGGTCTTGATTATCCTTCCGGCAACACTTTTAACTCCAGGGATCTTTTTGATCCCGTCAATATAGTCTTTCTGCAGGGGGTTTATCACGCCGGTTCCTGGAGGCCCGAACCCTCCGCTTGCCTGTACTGCAAGCTTGTCTGTGCCAAACACGCCGAACTGCGACGTGATTGCAGCCCTTAATCCTTCACCCAGTCCGATGAGGGAGACAACTGCAGCTATCCCTATGAATATACCTATCATCGTAAGCCACGAGCGAAGCCCGCGTCTTCTTAGGTTCCGAAAAGCAAGCGAAAGGTACTCTGATATCATCTGGCTTACTTCTTTTTCTTGCTTCTTTTCTTTAGGAAGAAGTATGCTCCAAGGCCCACTGCTATTATTATGATGACAACGATTATGCCTGTTGCGTTGCTTTTCTTGCCATAGCCAAGATCAGCAGCCTCACTTGCCGAATAGAGGGGGATCACCACTTCTTTTTCAGAGTAGATCTTGTTGTTAAGCGCATCTCTGTATTCATACTTGATAGGAAGGGTGAGGCTTTGCGTAGCGTCGCTTTTGACTGTTATGTCAAAGTCTGCTGTCTGGTAATCATCTGAGTCTATCTTTCCAAGATAGACGTCTTTTGATGATGTCACCTCATATCCTTCTCCGTCATCAAGCTGCACGAAGAAGAACTGCAGGTCCGATCCTCCCTTGTTGACGAACTTTATGCTTGCCTTTCCTGACTGGCCTTTTGTCTTTATGTCTGTCGAGTCAAGGAACACTGCGATGTCTGGCTTGTCATTTACGACTATGCTTGCCACGTAACTTTTGGTGTAGTTCATCCCTGCCTTGTCTGAGTACCTTATGGTTACAGGAAGCTTGTACACTTTTGATTCTGCGTCAGGGTCTGCAAGAAGGTCAAACTCAACTGCAAGATCCTTGTTTTCGCCTACAGTGCCTATGTACTTCTCGTTTGCAGAATCGACAGGCGAGAAAGGAAGCTCTGATTCCGTGACTGTTGTGGTCAGGGCATAGACCTGCCACACGCTCAGCTTCACTGTTACGTCTGTAAGGACTGAAAAAGCCGTGTTCTTGAGGTTTAGCTTTAGCTTGAACCTTTCTCCTGGTGTTATCTCTGAAGGGACTGATTCGACTGATGAGATTGCAAGCACTGGATTTTTGGCCCTTAACTTCACTATGTATGGCCCTACAGTCACCCAGTTTGCTCCGTCGTTAAGTGAATACTTTAGGTAGATCTTGTTGTCTCCGTCAACCGCATTGTCGTCTATCTTAAGGCGATAAGTTAGGATGTATGCATCATTTCCGACCTGCCTTGCATCTATGTCACCTATCTTTATCTCCTTTTTTGATGGGTCGTACACAGAGAAAGGAAAGTCTTCGACGACCTTAAACTTGGCTCCCTTGGCGATTGTTGACCCTATGTTTTGGACCTTGAACTTGATGTCTACGAGCTTTCCTGGCTCTGCAGGGTCAGGGTCCTGGTTTACCTGTGTGTAGCTTACGTCGTAGTCGTCCCAGCTTGATACTCCGGGAAACTTTAGCGCTGCTGTGTCTGCCACCTCTGTCGCAATTGCTGCTGGAAGCGCCAGCAAAACGACCAATATTATCATGATGTTTCTTGCTTTCATCTTATTTTTCCTCCTTATTTTTTTATGGATTTTTTTGTGTGACTGCTTACTATCGCTCCGTCTTTCAAAAGTTCTGTCCTGTCAGCGTATCTTGTGAGATCAGGGTCGTGGGTTACCATTATCACTGTCTTTTTCTGTTCCTTATGGAGCTTCTGTAAAAAGTCCATGACGTTTGTCCCTGTCTTTGAGTCGAGGTTTCCGGTCGGCTCGTCCGCAAGTATGACTTCAGGGTCGTTTACAAGCGCTCTTGCTATCGCGACGCGCTGCCTTTGTCCTCCTGAAAGCTCTGTTGGCTTGTGGTGCAGCCTTTCTCCAAGTTCTACCATCTCAAGAAGCTCTCTTGCCCTCTTGTTTCTTGCATCCCTTGAGACCCCCTGGAACATCATCGGTAGTGCGACGTTCTCAAGCGCGGTAAGGGTGTTTATGAGGTTGAATGTCTGGAATATGAACCCTATCTTTTTTCCGCGTATCTGCGCAAGCCTTGACTCTGACATGGTGGATATGTCTCTTCCGTCGAGCATGACCTTGCCTTCTGTAGGCACGTCAAGCGCGCCTATCATGTTCATGGCTGTTGACTTGCCTGATCCTGACGGGCCCTGTATCGCCACGAACTCTCCTTCGTGTATGCGGAGGTTAAGGCCGCAAAGCGCCTTTACAGTGACCTCTCCCATCTTGTAGTGCTTGTGCACGTCTATAAGGTCAATTAATATTTTTCTTGTCATTTTTTTCTTCCCTAATTTTTTGGAGTTCTTTTAGCATCTTTTCCATGAGCCCTTCGACCCTTAGTATGTCTCCGTAATAGTCTTCTATTATCTTCTGTTTTGCCTTTGTGTGCTCATCTTTCTTATTTTTTGTGTTTTCCTTGTAGTTTTTCAGTATCTTGGGCAGCTTTTCCTTTGCAGGGTTGAGGTATACTTCTGAAGCCACCTTCATCTTAGCTATCATAATCCTTGTTATGTCCTTGTCCATGTAATAGTATACTTTTTTTGAGCCCGGCTTTTTTATCCTTGTGACAGCTCCTGAGTTTGTCAGGATCTTCATCTTGGTCGAGATGGATGATAAGCTATAGCCTGTCCTTTTTGAGAGCTCGTCAAGAGAAACTTCTCCTGGCTCAAGAAATAGTATCCCTACAACTCTTGAAGGGATGCTGTCAAGACCGAAGTACTTGAATATGCCATACATGAAATCGTGGAATTCCTGGTCTGGATCTGTCATATCATGTTTCTGGATCATGCTTACTTATAAATCTTTTGTATTTTATTAATCTTTACAATTTTCATAATTTTTAGAAAATTGTGAAAATAAGTGATCTTTTAGGAAGAACAAGAATGCTAAACAGGTTATACCTTTTAATATGGTAAAACATTCAGGCACTGTCCTAAATCTCACTTCGCGCGGAAACATAGTTTCCGCTGGGTTCGAAATCCTGCGAATTTCAAACCGTGAGGTCAGCATCAGGCTAGGCTGTGCTTTAGGTTATGCTTCATTCGTTGAAGTCCCGTAGGGAGCAACCCCTTCAACTCTGAAAATATGAAACATGAAAAGCCTAGCCAAATTGATGCTGACATTATTTAGGACAGTGCCAAACATTCAAAAAACTATTTAAATACCTCTTTATACCCATTCGTTTCATGGCAAGAAAACAAAGGAAATCAAGGATAAGCAAGGAAAAGCTTGCAGGGATCTTTATAGTCATAATAATGGTAGGAAGCGCATTTGGGGTGGTTTTAGGCAGTTTTGCAGGATCCTCAGACTCGTTTAAGTACAATGGGATAAGGTTCAAGCAGACATCACAGGGATATTCTGTAAAGATAGGCGAGAAGCAGTATCTTTTCAGGTATGACCCAAGGGTCCTTGAGAAGATAGAGGTGGACCAGAAAGCAATAGATGCGATAAAGGATTCTCCTCAGGTAGACTTTACTTCAGACACAGATTCATATTACAAGGAAGTTATAGCCCAGATAGAATTCAGCTTTGAGAGGGTGCTTACCACGATGAACAAGCATGTGGAGACTGGCTTCACAGGGGAGAATGATTATGGCAAGGACGTATTGGTCTGCGGCGACACAGGCCTTGTCCCTCTGATTTATTTCAAGGAATCGAACACGACAAGGATATCTTATGAGAACAGCTGCGTGATAGCTGAGGCAGATTCTGCAGAGTCTTTCCTTGCGCTTACAGAAAGGATGATGTATGGCCTTTTGGGAGTGATCTGACAAGATGGATAGGGAAGAGCATGAGATAGACCCTGTAATCTCCGGCTTGAAGAGAGATGAAAAAGCTGAGGAGGCTGTAAAAGAGATAGAGAAAGAGGAGCTTTTGAAGGCGCAGGAGGAGAACGCAAAGAATCAGAAGTCGATAAGCGACAAGATATTCATCTATTTTCTTGTGGGTATCGCAGTCGTTTTAGTCATGATATTTCTCGTTGGAAATGTCGGAAAGACAAAATCAAACATTGAGACCTTCACTTATAACGGCTTTACCTTCAACAAGATAGGGGGGAGCTACTACACTCAGGTGCAGATCCCCGGAAAAGACAAGCTTCATACTATCGAGATGAGAAACGGGCCTGTTGAGACTGAGGGCATACCTGTGCAGGCGAGCGTGAAGCAGAGGATACTTGGCTCAAAGAAGGTCTACATGACAGTTGAGCCCAACCTTACAGGAAAGACTGTTGTTGCCATGATCGAGGTGGGAAGGGTGATTGGAGACAAGAATGATGTGTTTAACATCCCTGCTCAAAGCGCGCTTCTTTTCCCTCCTGGGTATGGCTATGACAACGAGACCCCTATCATAACTTGCCTTGATTCAAGCGCTAACACGACGGTCATTTGGTTTAAGACAGGCGAGCAGGACATAGTATATTCTGATCCTGTGTCGGAGAACTGCATAATCGTGCAGGGGACAGACGAGATGGAGACCATCAAGTCAGCTGATAGGCTGGTCTATTACCTTTTAGGTATTGTCGGTTAGTGTAACTCAAAAGTTCGTCACAAACCGTGAGTTTAAAAACTGAGAACTTTTGAGTCCGCCAACTGAATGGCAAAGCTCTGCGCTTTAGCATAAGGATTATGCGGACTATTTCATGAGTTGGCATATCTTTGATTGTGTTGCCTTCAGTTGGAGTCACTACTATAGAATAGTTAACAATCGAAAGGTTTATATAGTAGTATGATATAATCATAATCATATTTTAGGTGGTACTTATGGCAGACGAAATGATAGAAATTCCATCAGGGTTAGTAAGGATTGCTTCTTTTTCACCTTTAGACGGTTCTGATAATTATCGTGTCTTAATAGCTGCTTTAAAACTTGCTGGAATGATGGACTCCGGGTGGAAGGGGTTAGCAGAGATTCCTGAGGCTTTTCGTACGGGCAGCTTAAATTGGATTAAGGTCAGCTATTCAGGTTATGGTGGATTAGATGGATCGCCTAGGGAATATGGGGACCTGGTTGTTTCCGGTGGGGGGATTGATGTTATGGCTCAATCATCTCTTGTTTTTTGTCGTGGCCATACTGGTTTTCCAGGGGATATGGCTCAATGTGTGAGGGATTATTTATCGGTTGTAGTAGAACCTGCAAAAGGGATGGCTATTAGGCTAGATAACATACTTGGTAGTACAGGGGTACCTTTTGTTTCATCTTTTAACCCTATTTTTAGTAGGTTAGAGGAGAGGGATTAAATGATATTTATTTGTAACTACTATTCAATGGTTAAAAACCGAAAAGTTTATAAAGGATAAACTTTGTTCTAGTTGATATGATCCCGAAAGATTCTCAATCTATACCTCGCAGAGAGGGGGCATCTAAAATCGTAGATCTATCTGTATTTTTGACCCGTACTTTTGATGGGATCATAAGAGGAGAAATAAATGATTCTATAATAAATGAAGCCCTTCTTGCCGAATTTCGAACACATTTAGGGACAGTATTCCAAGAGGTTGAAGACAGAGAAAAGAATGTAAGAACGGGTATCGAAGAGAAGATCAGGACCTTTATTAACCATAAATATGATAAACAAGGCGTTGATTTTGACAGAGATTTTGTATGGGATAAGAGAGGTTCAAAATCTCATTATATATACAGGGGAAACGACCCTTCATTTCCTGTCTCAAGGGTGATAGTAAGGACAAAAGCTCCAGGAAGCATATATGATAAGGCTTTATTGCTTTCTACAGATATTGAGATCAAGGACTTGTCAGGATTATTATTTGTGACAAATCACCCTGATTCACCTAAAGTAGATCTTTTTGATACATGGGCTTTGCAGGATTTTGGAAAATTATATGCTTCACTAAGAGATGAGCCCGAAAAATGGGGTCTTGACCCAGCTTCTGTTTCAGGTTTGGATGACAAGCAGTTAAGGGATGAGTTTATAAGGGTTTTTAACAAAGGAAAGCCCCAACAGAACAGAAAAGGAAGAACGGCAGGGGCCAAGGCGATTGAAGATTTTTTTAAATCTATCTTACGTTTTTATGCTGATCACCATGAAGAAAAAAACAGGCAGACAAACTCTGAGGTTGCAAACGCATTTGAAGGAATGTTTGGACATCAGTTAATAAGGTTAGGCGCTTTTCCTTATCTGGTACCAAATAAGAACCCGGATAAGGAAATTGGATTCACCCATATCTCAGTTGATTATAATAACAAGTTTCATAGCGGCCCGGATATCAAATGCGAACTATTAAGATTTGGTATGGGGTTGGAAGATAAGGTTCTTGAAGCCACAGCCAGAGGAGGAAAAGATCCTATCTCAGATTATGAGATGCGCAACTCCCAAGCGGCAAGTAATCTGTTTGACCAATTAAAAGATGAAAACATTGTGAATATTGATGAATACTCCTCAAATATCCTTAAAGGCCTCATCGGAAAAAGTTTTGAGTCAAAGGTTAGTAAAGCGATCAAGTATTTTGCTTACACTTCTTCTGATGGCAAAACGGTTATCTCCTTGAGGAGAAATGACACGAACCTGATACTTTCTAGTTCAGAAGTATTATCATCTGATGAACAAAAAGGGCAATTTCTTGAAAAGTGCATTGATTTCATCAAGATATCTTTTGCTGAAAAATACTTCATAGGAGCCCGCAAGGAGATAGAAAATCGTCCTAAGAAAGGAAGGGTCCTGCCAGGGCAATTGAGATCTCTCGCGCATAACTTAGTTGCCCTTTCAGGCCAGGTTGAGGATTATGAGACTGTATTTAACCCTGATTCAGGAAATATTAAGGATTATGAAAAATATATGAAAATAATACTGAATGAAGATCCTAGATTTAAATTTTTGGTTGCTAGTAAATTTAAGAACTATGATAATGATCCTGCAGCAAGCGGCTATAGGGGCATA
Organism: Candidatus Woesearchaeota archaeon; assembly: GCA_046705145.1. GTDB lineage: Archaea > Nanobdellota > Nanobdellia > Woesearchaeales > JBJKQO01 > JBJKQO01. Next base: position 1,326 of record JBJKQO010000040.1, on the reverse strand, counting down.
CAAGGGGTGCTTTTAGGGGATATTGAAGTGCGTCTGAAGGGTATGTGTGATATATGTGACTCTGAGTTCAAAGGCGTGGGAGCATATCCTCATGATGATTACGTTGCTTTTAAACAAAATAAGCTGATAAAAGCTTTAGAGGATTTTTTCGTTGGAAAAATAAGGGGGAACACAACACAGGAGAGGTTAGAATGGATCGCTAAGGAGGTTGGTGCAGGCAGAAGAAAGACAAACAAACTGATGAAGGCCGACCACGACTGGATTGAAAAGACCACGAAAACAAGAGTAGCTTCAACCATCCCTTTATTTAAAAGTTACATGGATCAATTTAGGAATGAAGTGTTTTTATTTTATGATCAAAAACTCGATTTAGATTATAATACTCTCTTGCAAAGCGCTTCCGGTCTAGGGAAGGAAGAGGTGATAAGAGGCATTCATGGATTGGTCAACCTATACGACAATTATAGGGAGGAGGTTCCAGGAAAGATTAGGCGTTATCCCTCCCAACTTACCGAAATACTAAAGATGTATGTCAGCGGAAAAGGATTGACCCATGCAAGGCTCCAGGAGACTAAGGAAATCATCAGCCACTTTCATCGTTATAACCTAGATCTAGATGAAAAATCCGTCGAGATGCATGCTAAAACAGAGTATGTAGCAGGTCTTATCAGCAAGCTAGAAGAAAAATCTTACTTAAAAAAAGCAGCAAGCATAGAAAACCGTTTGTTAGGGATAGGCATTTTGAGGGTTATTGATATCATGATGGCTGATGATGATTTAAAAGAGTATGAGTCTTACAAGACCATCCAAAAAAGATTTGAATCATTGAAAAGGCGCAGGACGATTACATCGGATGTTGAGGGTGCCCCTTATATTTTAGGTAGTATAGCTCTAGACACTTTAATGAAACATTATGATAGATTTACTGGCGGAGGCAAATTTTTTAGGGGGCTTGATCCTGTTGCCAACGATCTTGGTCTGGACGAGGATATATTAGGTTTGTACGGTAGTATGACTTCACTGCTTCAAGAAAAGTCTGCAGTTGATATCTTGATAAGTGAGGTAAAGAAAAACTTTGATGCCTTGATACCTAATCAATGAACTCAAAAAAACAAAAACATTTATATTTAGGTTGTTGTTTCACTTGTTATGGCAAAGGCAAAATTGTTAACAAAAGACAAGTTCTTCAAGCATATGGCTGAGCTCGGGATCGCGCTAACATACGATGATGTAAGGCTAAAGACTGGGCATTCCAAAGTGATGCCTGACCTTGTTTCATTAAGCTCCAGGTTCTCAAGAAACGTCCCTCTGAAGGTGCCTATAGTG
>JBJKQO010000039.1:0-31092 GCA_046705145.1 Candidatus Woesearchaeota archaeon | reverse complement strand
CAAGAAGAGCCTTCACCTTTGTGACAACAGGCTCAGTAAGCCCGCCTATGACCAATGTATCGTTCACCTTAAGCGATCCGTCATAAAGGATTATGTCAAGGACAGTCCCAAGCCCTTTCTCCTCCTTGACCTCAAGGACAGTGCCTTTCGCAGGCCCAGACATGTCGCATGCTATGCACTGCTGGAGAAACCTTTGCGCAAGCCCTGATATGACCATCAGAAGCTCAGGGATCCCAAGCCCTAGCTCGGCAGAAGTAGGGATTATCGCTATCTGCTCTGTAAAAGAGCTTATCCTGTCAAACCTTTCTGAGTTAAACCCAAATTCAGATATCTTTCCCACAAGCTCATAGAGCTTGTTGTCAATCTCTCTTTGCAGGCCGTCGCTTTGCATCGCGATATTCTTCAGAAGAAGAGTCTCATCCCTCTGATGCCAGCCTGGCATGAGGTCTATCTTGTTTGCAGCGACAACAAAAGGAGTCTTTGAGTTCTTAAGGATCTCGATAGATTCTATCGTCTGCGGCTTGAAACCTTCCTTGATATCGACAACAAGGATAGCGATGTCTGCAAGGCTTCCTCCGCGCTTCCTAAGCGAAGTGAAGGCTGCGTGGCCAGGAGTGTCTATGAACAGAAGACCAGGGATCGTGAACTCCATCTTCATCGTGTCAAGAAGCGGGCCGCAAAACTTCCTTATGGAATCCATAGGCACGATAGACGCGCCTATCGCCTGGGTTATCTTCCCTGCCTCAGTTGCCACTATCGCGCTTCCCCTTATCCTGTCAAGGATGCTTGACTTCCCATGATCTACATGCCCTACCACTGTGCATATAGGGCTTCTTATCCCGCATCCCTTGCTTAGCTCTTTTCCTTTCTGGCCCATATTACGATCACATATCTTTCGAATAGAGATTAGTTTTTAAATCTTGTTGTTAGCGCGGGCACTGTTGAAAATCTCAGCTTCGCTTCGGTTGCCATCGGTGCTCGCTTGAGCTTCTGATTAGGATAGCGCTGCGTCCCCGGATGGGGCCTCCCCCCGCGACGCGCTAGATTCACAAGTGAGATAAGCTCGCATAAATGATGGCAACACTATTTTCAACAGTGTTGTTAGCATCAAAAGAATATAAGCTTAATACCAGAAATGAGAACTACTGTTGCAAACACCCACCTTACCCACCTGTCGCCCTTCTTTATAGCTGTCCTTGCGCCAAGATACCCTCCTACCAGCATGCCCAGTATCAGCAAGGCTGAATAGTAATAGTTGATCAGCCCGTTTATGCCATATATCACTAGTGCGAAAAGCGACATCACAAACCAGGGGATCTTGTTTGTCGCAGCAGACTCGATTATCGTAAACCCGAAAAAAGTTATCGTTATGTAAAACACCAGGGTGCCCCCTCCTCCGCCAAAAAAAGCACCCCATACCATTGCAAGAAAATAAAGCACGTAGCCTATGCTCTTTTTCATGCGTGAAGTCTCTTTGTGCCTGACTCCGGAATTATTCATGAGCAGGGAAGGAATCAAAAGTATTATTATCACGCCGACAGCCCTTGAAAGGGACTGGCTGTCAGTCCTTATAAGGATGCTTGCGCCGATGAGCCCGCTTATCATAGCAAGGATAGTGAAAGGAATCATGTATTTCCATTGCACCTTCTTTTCCTTGGAATACTTGTAGAATGCGCCTACGCTCAGCCCCAAAGAACCTGCTTTGTTAGTGGCGATGGACACCTGCGGAGGCAGCCCCATAAACATAAGAAAAGGTATGGAAAGCAGGCCTCCGCTTCCCCACCATAGAACCCACAAAAGAAGCAATGACCCCTACAAGGAACACGAGCGTCATGGCGATTATCTCATTCATGCGCTTGAAATTGTCGTTGTATTATATAAATGTTAGGGGATATCAAAACGGCTTTGTTGCAAGCTTAATGTTATCACATTAGTTTGCCATCTGTGCTCGCTTTTGCTTCAGAAACATGAAAGGCTGACACCCCGTAGGGGGCAACCCCCTTTGTCAGCCTTACTCTAGAAATGAAATAAGCTCGCAAAATTGATGGCAAACCTCAACTTGCAACAAAGCCTCCTAAAACAAAACCCTTATATATGACTATCGTTTCCGATATATCGGTAATCGATATGATAAGAGGATACTTAAAGATAACAGTGCTAAAAGAGCTTGACTTGGCAGACCTTTCCGGATACGAGCTTATGGCAAGGATAGGAAATATAGCCGGCAAAAAGCCTTCAGCAGGCTCAACATACCCTCTCCTTAACGAGCTTCTTGAAGGCGGCTTCATCAGGTGCAGGGAAGATGGAAGGAAAAAAGTCTATTCCCTCACTGCCAAAGGGAAGAAGGCAATAGTAGTCTTCTCAAATGAAAGGCAGGAATGCACATTAAAACATATGGAGATCATAAGATCTATAGGGGAGATCACAGGAAAGGAAAGCATTAGGCCTGCGCTTAAGATGATGGACTTCCTTAAGGCTGACGAACTCTCGATAATCAGGTTCATCGACATCATGTCAGGCCTTCGCTCTAAAGTTCTTGAGCTTGTCTCTGCAGAAGACTACCCCAAGAATGAGGCTAAGATAAAAAAGATAATCAGCTCAGCATCAAAAGAGCTGGATAAGATAAAAGGCAGCAAAGGTGGGAAAAGATGAACTTTATCGAAAAGTTTCTTGTCTTTGTCGCATCAGCCCAGAAGAAATATGGCTCATTCATCATTGCAGCTGCACTGATCTTCACTATTTTCATGGCATATGGCGCGACCAAGATAAGGATGGAAAGCGACTTTAACAAAGAGATGCCGCAGCAGCTTCCGATATACCAGATAACAAACAAGGTAAGGGACACGTTCAGCGGACTTGACACCATATTCATACTTCTTGTGATAGATGACACCCTTGAGTCCAAGGGAGCTCCAAACGACATAAGGGACCCTGAAGTGATGGACTACCTCATAAGTCTTGAAGACTCTCTTGCTTATGAAAGCTCTATTGACGGCGTAATATCGCTTGGCACAGTGATAGCTCCTGTGAAGGATGCTTACGGGGTGCTCACGCCTGAGATCGTCAATTCTGTCATAGAGAACAACCCTGAACTTTCCCAGCTTGTCAGCAGCGACTACAAGAAGACCATAGTTATCGTCAACGCAAATGTAGGTACAGGAGAAGACAAGGTGCTTGCGCTTACAGACCTCATGGAATCAAAGATAAAGGCCCTGTCAACACCTCCTGGGGTGAAGGTCATGATAACAGGCACGCCTTCTATAAGAGTCGTGATACTTAACCTGCTAAAGCATGACTCAATATACACGCTGATACTGGCATCTTTGATAATACTCGTATTGCTCTTTATCATGCAGCGCTCAGTGTCAAAAGCGCTCCTGATATTCACGCCGCTGATACTTGGCCTGATATGGACGCTTGGCACGATGGGGTGGCTCAACATCAAGATATCCATAGTGACAGCAGGCCTTGGCGCGATGATACTCGGGCTTGGAGTAGAATATGGGGTTTTCATACTGACAAGATACCATGAAGAAAGAGACAACGGAAAAAACCAGGAACAGTCATTGTCAATCTCTGTCCCTTCAGTAGGATCAGCTATACTTGGTTCAGGAACGACAACAATAGTCGGATTTCTTGCACTGACCCTTTCGATAATGCCCATGCTCCAAAAGCTAGGCTTCAGCCTGGCTCTCGGAATATTCTACTGCATCCTCTCATCAGTTTTCGTCGAGCCTGTCCTCATAATCTATGAAGAAGATCTTGAGTACTGGTACACGCACAGGAAGCACAGCCGGCTAGAGATTAAGAAGAAAGCGCACCAGGTGAGGCAAAGATGATAAAATTCAGGAAGCTGGTCGACAAGTACGCATATCTTGTCTCGCATCACCCTTACATACTGCTCATAATAGTGATCTTGATATCAGCTCTTGCAGTATACGCTGCGGGTACAGTCACCACCAAATCCTCTGATGACAGGGACATGATACCTCACACTTATGAGGTTATCAAGGCTTTTGACATAATAGAGGACAGTTTTGGAGGAAGCGAAAGCATAATGATAGTGGTAGAGATTGACCCTGAATACATCTCTTCCGGAGAAGCAAGAGACATAAGGGATCCTGAAGTGATAAGCTACATAAACCTACTGACAGGGATGTCAGAGCACGTTGATGATGTTGTGATGGTCTCAAGCGCTTCAAGCGTGATGAGATCGCTTAATGGAGGAGTGCTTCCAAAATCAAGAAACCAGATAAATTCTCTTGTCGACAGGAGTTCAACACTGTCAAACTATGTAAGCAAGGATTACACGCTATCGAGGATAAGCATAATGCTTTCCGACACTTACGTTGAAGGAGACATAGTGCGCGACCTGCAGGAAGTTATAGACCAGGTGCCTTCGCCTCCAGGACTAAAGACCCAACTTGCAGGAGACGTCGCAACAGGTCCCGTAATCGAGGAATCCATAGGCCCTGACATGGCAAGGACATCAAGATTTTCCATGATAGGCATAATAATAATCCTTTTCATACTTTTTGCGTCAGTAAGGTACGCGCTGACACCACTCAGCGTAATAGGGATAGGCATCTTGTGGACCTTCGGATACCTCGGCCTTACAGGCATGAACATTAGCTCAAGCACTTCAGGCGCGATATCGATGATAATGGGGATCGGCATCGATTTTGGCATCCAGACGATCACAAGGTTCCGGCAGGAGCTAAAAGACAACGACCCGGAAAAAGCTATGGCCAACACCTTAAGCAACGTGTTCATACCTATGGCGACAACAACGCTTGCCGCGCTTATAGGATTCAAGGCGATGTCGATGGGAGACCTTTCAGTGCTTCAGGAGCTTGCAACGATAATGTCCTATGGGATAGCAGCATGTTTCCTTGCTGCGATAACAGTAGTCCCTGTGATTGCGGTCCTGGGAGAGAAATTCATGATCAACGTGAAAACAAGAAGAGCAGAGAACGGAAAGAAACGTGATAAACGCGATGATAAAAATGACGATAAGAAAAAGAAATCAGGAGGAAGAAAAAGATGAGAATAAGAATCAAGAACATTGCATTTATGCTTTTGTTGATAGGTGCCTGCTTCGTTTTTTCAGGCTTTGCAAGCGCAGCTGAAGGAGACTTTGCGCAGGTAGAAGCCACGCTTCTAAACCAGAACCCTGACCCTGGAGTCCCTGGCAAGTACCTTGAGATCAGGTGGAAGATACAGAAATATGGGAATGCCAAGATAGACGATCTATCTTTTGTCCTTGAGACAAAATATCCTTTTTACTTCGACCAGCTCGACCACGCTGAGAAGCCTGTCGGAGACTGGGAAGGATACTCATCATCAGATGACTACTTTACATTGTACTATAAGGTAAGGGTGGATGACAACGCGCTTGAAGACTCCTACAATCTAGTCCTCAAGGCCAAGACCTCAAAAAGAGGATATGTTGAAACCCAAAAACTTGGGGAATACAACATAAGGGTCGGAAAGAAAAACGTTTCAGAGTTTGTCCTTGGGACCCTTACAACCTCACCGACAAGGCTTGTAAGCGACACCGATGAAGCATCACTTAGCTTCAGCTTGGAAAACATCGGTGATGCAGATGCTGAGAACGTAAAGGTGCAGCTTCAGCTTCCGGACGGTTTCACGCCTACCTACAGCTATTCTGACAGGTACAACATAGGAACGATCGCAGGAGGAGGCAGCGGCACAGCCACATTTTACGTTGATATAGGTGAGGATGTCAAAGGCGGCTCATACGACTCTAACCTTATGATCGACTACAAGGATGCTGATGACAAGGACAATGAGTATAAGACAGTCGTCATGCCTATTACTATCCCTGTTAAGAACAAGCCTAAGTTCAGCATAGAGTCAGTGACGACAGACCCACAAGTCATAAGGCAGGGAGATTCAGTCAATCTCAAGCTCATACTGAAAAATGTCGGAGGGGAGAAAGCAGAATCAGTTTCAATCAGGGCATTTAAGGACTCTTCACAGCCATTTGACTTTGATGAGAAATCAGACTTTGTAGGTACCCTCAAGCCAGGAGAAGAAGGCGAAGCCATGCTGAAGCTTGCAGTAGGCAAGGATGCCTCTCCAAAAAAATACATACTTGACCTGGAGATAAGGAGCATATACGCAAGCGAAGTTGTCGTCCAGGAAAAACAGATAACTGTAGAGGTCCAAAATGGAGAGAAAAAAAGCCTTCTTGGAGGGAACGGGATAACGGGACTGCTGGTTGTCGCAGTCATAGTGTCAGTCGGCCTCGCAGTCTATTACGGCATGAGAAAAGGAAAGAAGTAGATCTAGCCTACAGTTTCATTTATTTTTTTAAATTCTCTTTTTCTTTTAATATACTCCTCCTGAGATTAATTAACTCGCTTTCATATATCTCTTTTGGGAAGAGCTTGAAAAATGAGCTTGACCTCACCTGGCTTTTCTTAAGGTTTGAATGCTCTGTAGGGCTTCCATGAGTCTTGCTCAGCAGGTATGACTCTATGCTTTGTATCTGCACCTCAACAACATAGTCATGAGGCTTGTTCCTGAAGTACTCAAGCCTTTTCCTAAGCGCTTCCTGCGCTTTCTTGTTGCCCCTGGTCATCCCGATCATCTGCTTCACCTGGCTGATCGAAGGATGAGGCAGCGCGATATCATAGATTGCCTTCCAAACATAATAATCCTTAGAGGAATACCTGCCAAGCTTCTTTTTCCCGAACCTGTGAAGCGCGTTCTTCTCCTTTTTCCTTGTAGAGCTTCCCCCAAGAACAGTCTCGATCTCCTTGATCATCCTTGGCACGCGCTCCTCATCCTGAACTATTATCTTGACACCCATAAGGTCAGTTATCTGGTTAGGAAACTCAAGATTTTTTCTTATGACTTTCTCTATAAAAGAAGCATAATATATCTTTCCGTCCTTCATCAGCTTGTTCCTCTTCCCAATGTGCAGTATCCTGCTGCCATATCTTGTATCATACTCATGGCACTCTATCTCCTGCAAGGGATAGGTCTCAAGAGCAAGCTCCTGCCTCTTTTTTACGTCGTGCTCATACATGCTTTTTGCCTTGTCCTTGTCATCCAGAAAGACAAGCTTGTCTTCTGAGCCAAGCCAAAAATAGTACTTCCTGCTGCCTTTTCTTGAAAGCCCAAGACCTTTCTTAAAGACTTCCTTCACAGATTCCATGGCAAACTCAACATCCTCTATCAGGAAGGATCTTGTGATCCTTGAAAGAAGGACCATGATACCTATCTTTCTCAATATCTCAAATTTCACCCGCTTGTCTTTAGTCTCCCTGTATAGCAGGAACAGGTCATAGAAGTCATCGCAGCCCCTTATCTGTTCCTTTTCCTTAAGCGTTTCAAGGACCTCGTCAGGAAGCTTTGCGATAGCCAATATCTCTGAAAGGACGTTTGATACCTGTAGTGAGTACGCCCTGAACCTTTTCATGTTCCTCTCATAGCTTTTGGAGTTCCCTATGTAGTTGTACTTGATGTTAATGTAATCGTTAAGCCTCTTCTTTATCTGCTCTGGAAGGTCATCCATCCCTGCAATCTTCAGGAAGGTTATCCCTTCTGCAGAGTTGTCTATTATCTTAGGGTCAAGATGCGCGTAAAGCTCACGGAATTCCTCCATATCTTCAGGAACCTGCTTGTAGATGTTGTCTATCAGAAGAAGAGTGCCTACCTGGCTCATAGAAAGTCCTGGATTATACTTAAGATAAAGGCTGATCCTTTCCCTATAGCTGATGCTTTCCATACCCACCCCTAGTGCATGATATTCTTTTCGGATTTAAAGCTTTTGTTTAGGCCTGCACTGATCCCTTATAATGGGCCTTATCGTAGCAATCTTTAAATATTCTTGAAGTATGGTATTTATAGAGGGATATGATTGGTCAAGGATAAAAAAATGAAAAAGATAGGGGTCGCTCTTGGGAGCGGAGGAGCAAAAGGCCTTGCGCACATATACTTCCTTAAGGTATTTGACGAGATGGGAATAAGGCCTAGCATGATCTCAGGCACAAGCATGGGCGCGCTTATAGGAGCTTTGTACGCATCAGGACTTAGTGCAGGAGACATAGAAACTTTGTATTCGAAGATGAGCAGGACAGAGATGACAAAACTTATCGACTTCTCTCTGACGAGGAAGCACGGCCTTGTCAAAGGACACAAGCTCATGTCATGGTTTGAAAATATTTCATCCTGCAAGACATTTGATGACCTTAAGATCCCACTTAAGGTGGTAGCTACTGATTTCTGGTCAAGAAAAGCGGTTGTCATAGAAGAAGGCTCTCTTTCTGATGCTGTCAGGGCAAGCATATCAATCCCAGGCATATTTGAGCCTAAACAGATAGGAAATACTGTGCTTGTTGACGGAGGACTTTCAAATCCTGTCCCTTATGACCTCCTGAGGGATGAGTGCGACATCATCGTAGCGATAGATGTTCTTGGGTCAGAAAGCGAGAGATCAGAATACCATGAGTTACCTAGCATATTTGAGTGCATAGTCTCCTCATTTCAGATAATGCACGCTTCGATAGAGAAGAACAAGGAAAAAGGCGCAGCCCCCCACATACATGTAAGGCTTTCTCTGCCCACTGTAGGGATACTTGAATTTCACAGGCTAAGCGAGGTTTCAAAACAGGTTGAGGAAGAGGTATCAAGATTCAGAAAAGAGCTTGAAAAACAAATTAATCTATAAGCATTAAAATAAATATAAAAAAATTAATAATATGGAAAGTCATCACAGAGCTCTTTTACTTTCCCTTTTATCTTCTTGTGGAGGGCAGAGTCTGTCAGGTTGTTTATGACATCAGCCATGTACTGCCCGACTGTCTCCATCTCTGATTCCTTCATGCCCCTTGTAGTGAGGATAGGGGTCCCGAACCTTATTCCTGACGGCTTGAAAGGTGTTGAAGGATCAAATGGCACAGTGTTTGCGTTAAGGACTATCCCTGCATCCTCAAGCGCGACTGCCGCATCCTTTCCAAGACCTGGCTTTCCGACAGACTTTGTCCTGATAAGGTTCACAAGTATCAGATGGTTGTCTGTGCCTCCTGAAACAAGGTCTATCCCTTCTGATTGTAGCTTTTCTGCAAGCGCCTTCGCGTTTTTCACTATCTGCTTTGAGTAGTCCTTGAATTCTGGCTTTAGCGCCTCTCCGAACGCAACCGCTTTTGCAGCTATCGTGTGCTCGTGCGGCCCGCCCTGAAGCCCAGGAAACACTGCCTTGTCTATATCCTTGCCAAACTTTTCCTTGCATAATATCATGGCGCTTCTTGGCCCTCTCAGCGTCTTATGCGTCGTTGTCGTGACAACATCTGTGAAAGGGAAAGGGCTTGGGTGCGCCCCTCCTGCAACAAGGCCAGCTATATGTGACATATCAACCATGCTTATAGCACCGATAGACTCTGCTATATCATGAAACTCCTTGAAATCTATAGTCCTAGGATATGCAGTGTAGCCGCTAAGCACAAGTTTTGGCTTCTCTTTTTCTGCAAGCTTCCTTATCTTGTCCATGTCAAGAGTCTCTGTCTCTTCATCAACTCCATATGCGATGAAGTTGTACTCTTTTCCTGAGAAATTGACAGGACTTCCGTGCGTCAGGTGCCCGCCGTGTGAAAGGTTCATGCCCATCACCTTGTCACCTTTCTGAAGAAGCGCAAAGTAGACTGCCATATTTGCAGGGCTTCCTGAGTTAGGCTGCACGTTTACATACTCCGCATTAAAGAGCTTCTTTGCTCTCTCTATCGCAAGAAGCTCTGCTTCATCAGCATACTTATTTCCCTGATAGTACCTTTTTTTAGGATAGCCTTCAGAGTACTTGTTCATGAGGACAGATCCTGATGCTTCAAGCACTGCAGGGCTGCAGTAGTTCTCAGAAGGTATCATGTTAAGCTCGTCTTTTTGCCTCACAAGCTCTTTTTCCACTATCGCAAAAACTGCCGGATCATCTTTTTTCAGGTTTTTCAGCTCCATTTTTTCAGTTCCTCTCTATCATTTCTTTCTGTTGTATGTCACGAAGGAGTATTCCCCATGATCATCCTCTTTCACTTTTTCCCATACTTTCGGGTCTATCTCAGGGAAGAAAGTGTCCCCGTCATATTCTTTTTTTATATGCGTGATCTCAAGAGTGTCAGCAACTTTCATTCCCAGCCTGTATATCGACGCCCCCCCTATTATGAATGCCTTTTCTTTTTCCTTGACATATTCAAGCGCCTTGAAAAAATCATGGAACACCACTGTTCCCTCTGGATGATAATCCTTGTTAAACGTGCATATTACGTTTTCCCTTCCTGGAAGAGGCTTGATCGGAAGAGACTCGTATGTCACGTCACCCATTATGCATGGCCATCCCATGGTCTTGTTCTTGAAATGCAAGAAGTCCTCCCTGATATGCCAGGGTATCTTCCCGTCTTTTCCTATCGTGTAATTTTTTGCAATTGCTACGATTATTATTATTTCTGCCATAAGTGCCCCTCTTAAACTGCTATGTCAAACCTTATCCTCGGATGGTGCTCATAGCCCTCAACTGTCGTGTCCTCATATTTCCAGTCAAATATCGACCTGAAACTGTCTGTCCTGATCTTAGGCAGATTGAAAGGAGCCCTTTGTATCTGCTCTTTCATCCCTGACACATGGTTCTTGTATATATGAGTGTCACCAAGAAAACCGACAAGCTTCCCTTCTTTTAGGCCTGCCTCTTTTGCAAGCAGGTGAAGCAACAACCCGTAGCTTGCGATATTAAAAGGCAAGCCGAGCGCGACGTCAATCGAGCGCTGGCTCCACATGAGGTTAAGCTTTCCGTCAAGAACAGTCACCTGAAAGCCGTAATGGCACGGCGGAAGAGCCATCCTCTTCAGGTCAACAGGATTCCATGCCATGACAATCATCCTCCTGTCGCTAGGATCAGTCTTCAGCATCTCAACAAGCTTTTTCAGCTGGTCTACCCCTTTTCCTTTAGGCGGCCTGTCAAATGAAGAGTACTCTGCGCCGAAGTTTCTCCACTGGTACCCGTAGATCGGACCAAGTTCCCGTTCTTCCATCATCTTCTTTTTTGTTTCAGGATCGTGAGCGTACTTCACCTTTTCAGGGCTGCACCACTCATCCCAGATGTGGTTGTTCTTATCCCTAAGCCAGTTCTTGTCAGTTATGCCTTTTATGAAGAATTCCAGTTCTGATGAGACAAGACGAAAAGGGACAGCTTTTGTCGTGAGGAGAGGGAACCCTTCAGACATGTCATGCTTAAACATCGCTCCAGCGATAGCTAGGGTGCCTGTCCCGGTCCTGTCCTCCTTAAGGACACCTTCTTTAAGAATGTTCTCTACAATATCAAGAAAAGCTTACATCCCCCACCAACCCTTTTTGTAAGTATACAAACCTTAAATTTGAAATTTATATAAATAGGTTGCGGTTTTGGAGGGGGTAGGGCTTTATACCTTCATCATCATAACAGCATTAAATAAGTTCCCGTTAGCATCACCTTCATCTGCTTTTTCTCTTGATTCGGTAAGGGTTAATGGAGAAAGTGCCTGCTCAAGCCCCCTAAGAGTATACCCTCTTGAATAATGCCCTCTACTAGTGATCTTCCAGTCTCTTTTTCCAAGCATAAGTCCAGGCGAGTCTCTTGCTATCTGAACTGAAATCAGATACCCTCCTTGTTTGATTGCCTCCATCACGTTTCTGAGATAGTTTTGGAGGTATTCTCTTCTTATATGCCCCATAACGCTCCAATCAATGATGAGGTCAAATCCGCCTAAGCTTTCAAAAGCACCTCTTACTGTCGTGTCTATAACATACAGTTCGGGTTGCTTTTTTTCCTCTTCGAACCTTCTTTTGCAGTGATCAATCGCTTCTTGGCAAAAATCAACCCCAAAAATGTTTTCGATACCAAGAGAGATCATAAGGTCAAGATGCCTTCCGTCACCGCATCCTACATCAAGAACTCTCATATCCTTGTCTTTCTGAAGGTCATAGAGTGTCATGAAGCGGATGACTGTAGGGCTAGGGCCATAAGGCCAACCATAGCCACGTTCTACCCTAGACCCATTTGCTCTGAATGCATCTCCATAAAACTTTAATTCTTCTTTGCGTGCCATGATATTTTTCACTTACTTTTGTCATAGTCAATAAGGCCGGAATACCCTGGCAAAAACTCCTGCACCTGGAACTTCCTTTAGCGCTTCTTGCTGCTCTCTAAGATAAAATTCGTATCTTATTCTATTGCTGTGAAAACCCCCTCTTGGAGTGAGATGAATCCTTCCGTCTGTTTCTGTCAATAATCCATGTTTTTCTAGTTCTCTCAAAAGATTTCCATATTGCACTTCTGGCTGATTACCAAAATCTCTGACATAATCCGCTCTGCTAACTCCATCAAAGAAAAAAAGCCCGAGGACAACCCTTCTGGCTTTTAGCTCTTCTGTAGTTAATCTCCTCCCGACGCCAATCGGAAGACGTCTGTTTTCTGTTTCCTCAAAATAATATTTAAGAAAGCGCTCATTGTAGAACAATGCTCCAGCTATAAAACTATATGCAGAAGGCCCTATCCCGATCAGGTTTCCTTGATCCCTGCACTTGATCTTTTGATGTATCTGGTCAAATCCTGGCTTAACAAACGCACCTTCTTCTATCGGAAGATAGCCTGCTTCAATAATCCTGTTCCATCCTTCTAAATGCATAAGAAATCTTGTTTCCGGGTCAGGTATAGCATTACGGATTTCAGGATTATCATAAAAAGGTGTGTGTTCCTTTAGGCGTAGCTCATGTATTGTTATTGATTGGGGCTCCTCTTCCAATATCCTTTCCAAAGTTGATTCCCATTGCCGCATTGTCTGGTTTGGAAGTCCGTATATGAGATCCACATTGATGTTTTCTATACGTAATTCTCTGATTCTGTTTAATGATTTAGTTACATCTCTTGAATTGTGGCTTCTATTACATAGTATCAGCAGAGTATCATCCATGGACTGCACACCAACACTGATTCTGTTAACGCCCAGTTCTCGCATTATTCTTAGCTTTTCTTTTTCTTTTTCTCCAAGAAGGTCATGAGGATTAGCTTCAACAGTAAATTCGTCATATAACTTATTTAAAGGCGGAAAAGCATCAGTCAATAGATGAATTGCTTGCTCTAGCATATCTGGAGAAAGAAAAGAGGGGGTGCCTCCGCCAATATACATTGTTTTGGCTCTTGCTTGAGGCATGATCTCTTTCCACCTTTCAACCTGAAATAAAGCACTTTTCATCCATCTTTTTATCAGTTCAGGGTCTGGATTTGGCACGGTTGAAAAATGGCAGTAATTGCATGTCTTCTCGCAAAAAGGGACATGCAGATATCCGTTGATAGTGGCTATCCTGTCAAGATTTTCCGGAAGATCCCTTTCACTAAATTGGGTTAGCAGCTCAAAAGGAGGAAAATTGATTATGAGATCATGCCCCCATGGGGGCATGCCTCTAAAGAAATCTGTTCTTACATCATCTGTTTTAAGTATTTTATCAATCATTTTCTGTTTTTTTATCTATGCTGGTGGCGATGGCATCTAAATAGGGCAGGATGTTGCCGTCCAAAAAAATAGTTATTTTGTGGATTTGGGATATCTCTCCTTTTAGAGGTGACTCCTTCGCTTGCAACAGTTTTGATGTTCTTCATATGCTCACGGAATTTTTTTTGATAGGGTTGCAATTTTTTTCTTTCTGTTACTGTACTGGTTTTTACTATTCCAAATGATGTCCAGAAACATTCATCCTGATAGTAGTCAGTTGGGCATATTGCTCCTACGGAGACAGTTTCAATTACTTTGTCCAGTGTTCCGTTAGGGCCATTATCAATAAACACTGTGTGAGTACGCTCTTGATAATTTCCCACACAATTGTAGGGAGGGGGGCCTAAAGTTCTTATCTCTAAAGTTTCTAAAACTGCCTTATACTGAGTTGTTTTACAACTATCCCTCTTTTTAAGATTTAACACATTGTTTTCTGTACCGTAAGATTTACATAACCCCTCTATACATAACTGTTTTTTTTCATTTGGAAAATACGCGGAACAAAATTTTTCCAGTCTTTGTTTGACTATTCTTCTTTTATTTGCTTCAGGGTAACACCCGACATCTAAACTGCTTAAAGCCATACAACTGGCAGCAAAAAGTCCGACTATAGTTAATGGAATGGTAACATAACAATGTTCTCTTATTACCTCATAAGCATTACTAAATACCATGTAAGTTCCGCCTATTATCCTACCATATTTTTTTTTATGCGATGCTTTTTCATCATTTTACGTCGTATTTCCGCGTAGTATCGTTCTATTTCTGCCTGAGTCATTTTCTTACTAAAGAGTAACAACTACTTTATCTTTTTTTGTTGTAATATTACTACTACAAATAGCAAATCTTATATATGGACATAACTTCCTTTATTTATGGCTTTTGAAAACCTCCAGAACCTTGGCCTGACAAAGAATGAGACGTGTGTATATGTCGCTCTAGTCAAGCTTAAACATGCTTGCGTAAGCGAAATCTATCGTGAATCTGGTGTGCCGAGAGTGAACATCTACGATGTCCTTGAGTCATTGAAATCAAAAGGATTGGTCTCTTCAGTTACAAGATCAAACAAGAAGCATTTTGAGCCGGCCAATCCCACCGACCTGAAAGAGATATATGAAAAAAAGAAGAAGGAGATGCTGGAAGTAGAAAAGAACATAAGCCAGCTCTCTGCAATCTTTACACAAGACCCTGCAAAAAAGGAGATAGGGCTTTTTAAAGGGAAGCTCGGCATAAGATCTGTGATGAATGACGCTTTGAACGCAAAAACAGATATCCTTGATTTTGGTTCAGCAACCTTCCCTATGAGGTATCCGAAGGATCATTATATCTGGGAATCAAAACGGGCAAGAGAAAAAATAAAGATGAGGATAATAACCCCTAAGTCCACAAGAGGAATCTTCAAGGTTAAGAAATACCAGTATGTCAGGTACATTGATTCTGAATTTGAGAACCTGACATCAACTTTCATCTATGATGATAAGGTTGCGATGCTTCTATGGGCAGAAGATCCGTTTGCGATATTAATTGAGAATAAGGAACTTGCAGCTTCTTACAGGAATTATTTTGAAGTGATGTGGCAAAAATCCAAAGAATAACGATCCCAACCCGATTCCGAGTATCTTCTGCAGGATAGCAACACTTTTAAACACTAACTTTTTCTCTTTTCTTATGGGGGAGATGAAACTAGACGTAAAGACAAGCATCCTTTTAGGCATATTTGTAGCCCTGCTCATCCTTGCAAACCTCCTTGGAAGCAAGGTCATATCGATATTCGGGCTTATAGCCTCTGTCGGAATATTTGTCTACCCAGTGACTTTTCTCATAACAGACATAGTAGCAGAAGTGCATGGAAGAAGGCTATCGCTTCTTTTTGTGTATGTGGGATTTATCGCCCTTCTTGTCACGCTTGTCTACACTTTCATAGGCATATATTATCCTCCAGCGTCGATCTACACGAACAATGACGCATACAGGACAGTATTTTCAAACTCATTAAGGGTTGTCATAGCAAGCCTTACAGCATTTCTGATATCCCAGACACACGACATATGGGCGTTTCATTTCTGGAAGAAAAAGACCAACGGAAAACATCTTTGGATCAGAAACAACCTATCTACTATAGTGTCCCAGTTTATTGACACAGTCATATTCATGTTTATCGCTTTCTACCAGGTAGCTCCGCAGTTCACTGCTCTTAGGGTATGGTACATGATAGTCCCTTACTGGCTGATAAAAGTAGGGTTTGCGCTTGCTGACACGCCTTTTGTGTATCTAGGAGTCAAATGGCTTAAGTCCAAGAGCTGAGTATGCTTCGCCAGCAAGATAGATAGAACCAGCGATAACTATAAGATCTTTCTTTCCTGCGATCTTCTTTGCATATCCTATCGCTTCTTTTATGTCCTTCTTTATGACAGGCTTCCTTTTTAAGAAAGTCGCTATCACTTCAGGGCTTGCAGCTCTTTTTATCCTTGCTCTTGTGAGGACTATCTCATCAGCTAGCTGCTCAATAGGACGGCACACTCCCCCGATATCCTTGTCCTGCATTATCCCAAGGATGAGACACACCTTGCCGTAACTTTTTCTTATCTTTTTCATCTCGTAGGAAAGTATCTTTGCGCCGTCAGGATTATGGCAGCAGTCAAGCAGGATGTTTTTTCCTAAGAACTCAAGCCTACCAGGCCATCTTGCTTTTCTTATCCCATCTTTTATAGACTTCTCGCTTATCATGTGACCCTTGCCCCTTAACACCTCAGCTGCTTTTATCGCAAGCGAGACGTTCTTGTTCTGGAATTCGCCGTTAAGCCCGTTTCTTATTTTCATCTCCTTTGACACATGTAAGCTGCATCCTTTCTCTTTGCACGTCTTCCTTATGACCTTAAGAGCATCTCCTTTTGCTGCTGTGACAACATCAGCTCCAGGCTTGATTATGCCTGCTTTCTCATAGGCTATCTTGCTTATGGTATCTCCGAGATGATGCATGTGATCGAAGCTTACGTTTGTTATGACAGATATCTCAGGATCTATGACATTTGTCGCGTCAAGCCTTCCTCCCATGCCAACCTCTACCACCGCAAAGTCAACTCCCTGCTCCTTAAAATAAAGAAATGCAAGAGCAGTAGTTATCTCAAAATAAGTGTGTGTCCTGACAAGAGGCTTGATTGTCCCAAGCAGCCTTGCCATATCCTTTTTTGGGATCAGCTTTTCACCTATCCTTATCCTTTCCCGAAAGTCAACAAGATGCGGGCTCGTGTACAGTCCAACCTTGTAGCCCTGCTTCTCCAGTATCGAGGCGATAAATGCGCATGTCGATCCCTTGCCGTTTGTGCCTGCAACATGTATGGACTTAAATGAGTCCTGTGGGTTTCCAAGATCACAAAGCAGCCCCCTGATATTGTCAAGCCCCAGCTTCATGCCAAAAAGCTCTCTGCTGAAAAGATACTTTACTGATTCCCTGTAGTTCATGGGTTTCGATTATTCAGAGTAGTTATATAAAGATTTCTGAAAATGATGAACTTAATCTTTTCACATAGATCATCTGCTTTCTGTCTTTTCAAATTTATATCTTGAGGTTCAAAAAAAGAAAGAAAATCATCTCAAATATTTTTTACTTTTAAATAGTAAATTTATTAAATGAATTAAATTCCTCTACACAAATGGATCTTAACATTGATAATCTAAGCTTTTTAGCGGATAAGAGCTGGATGTTACTTCGAAGAACTATTTTTGGAAAAACATGTTATTATCCTACTGTTGCCCCTTGTGAAGATTTTGGTGGATTGATAGCCTTGATGGAATATGTGTCACAATCTCACCTGGATCCAGCAGCTTCAAAATTTATGGATCTTGGATCAGGAGATGGTATTGTCGTATTCTTAGCACGTTTATTTGGATTTGAAGCATATGGTATTGAATTGCAAGCTGGTCTCTTTAATACTGCCAAAAATTACCAGTCTATCTTAGATTTAATTGAGGGAGTCACTTTTTTTCACGCAAACTGGAAGAGGTATAGTGCATTTCGTGATATAGGAGTAGACTTTAAGGATATTGACTTTTTCTATCTATATCCTTCCGCTTATTGCTTGCAACGCGCTTATGATATGATAAGCAGGACTTCCAAGGAAGGGACAGTATTAGCAGTTAAAAAAAGCGGAGAGGATAGTAGAGCCAGACTCCCAACAAATTTAGCTCTTGTTCATGAAATTGAATCTATGTCAGGGCCTGTTAGGGTTTATATAAGAAGATAATCTACCATTTTTCTATCATTTTCTTACAAAAAGAGTATATTTCTAGAAAGATTTATAAACGATTTAGTCTAATTTATCAAATTACTGCCTACATATTGTGTATTATTTAACGTTCATTAATTCACATATGGACCAAAAGAGGAGTGAAAATGCCTTAAAACGGCATAAAATCAAAGAATTAAGCAGTAATGCAAAAAAGATTAACTATACAAGCGTGATGAAAAATTACGCTGATTTTGCTAGTCAGAATTCTAGACCGTCTATACTGTATGAAAACCTCAGGCAAAAATATTCTCGTGAAGACATAAAGGCAGCAATAACAATCCCTGAAATCCTTATCCCTATCTCGATATTCTCGCAAGGGCTTTCACCGCTTGAGGCACTGATAAAATACATGAAAGAAAACCTCGGGATGAGGTTTAGGGACATATCCCTTCAGATCAACCGTGATGAGAGAAGCATATGGTACTCATACAGCAGGGTAAAGGAAAGCAAAAGGCTAAGGACAGATGAACACGACATCAAGATACCTCTTTCTGCTCTCGCAGACAGAAAACTGAGCATACTTGAAAACATAATCTCTTTCCTAAAGCACAGCCATGATGATAGACAGATAGCAACAATCCTTGGAAAAAGCAAAAGCACTATCTGGAGCGCTGCAAAAAGAGCTGAGAAAAAATCAGCAGGCAAAAAGCCGATAAAAGTCTCAGATATCCATGAAGATACTGATCTGATCGAGCTAAGAAAACATATCAGGTCTGAAGAACAGTTATTCCTTCTTGAAACCCCCTCTATCCCTCTAACAGTATTCACAGGAAGCCTGCCTCCTCTTGGCGCACTTGTAAAATACATGAAGGAAAACCTGGGCATCAGGCTTTCCGAGATATCAAAACGTCTGAACCGCGACCAAAGGACAATAGGGAATGCGTACTCCAAAGCGCACAGGAAACATCCTTTATGGCTTTCTCCGAAGAAGTCAAGGATAATCATTCCGATCACGATATTTTCTGACAGGAAATTCAGCCTCCTTGAGTCTATAGTCAGGGAGCTTTCTTCACAAGATCTCACAGTTTCCGGGATAGCTGCAAGGCTAAACCTCAGCAAAAAGACAGTCTACACGATCAAGTCGAGGATAAGGTCAAAAGATGATAGAAAGTAAGATCATGAACAGCAAAAAGAGCACGAAGATCTGGATAGTCACTATGCTCCTAGCTGTATCCATGATGCTTATGTACACGACCTACTCATCTGCATCGATAGAGTCAGGGATAGCAAACACTTCGATAATGGAATCAACAACTCCTGATGTCTATCTTGTGTATCCTTCAAACAGCTCGACCCTTGAATCAGGAGAGATAGTATTATATTTCAACGTCTCAGACAGGCAGTGGTCTAATATCACGAACTGCACCCTTATACTCAACGGGAGCATAAATGCTACAAAGACAGATGTCAACTATACAACCTCGCAGTTCGTGCTGCAGGACAACATCACGAAGAACTTCACGTTGTCATCGCTTGCTCCAGGAGAATATGAGTGGTCTGTCAACTGCACAGAGGCAAGGGACCCAAGATATGATGATACCAGCTCTAGTGAGACAGGAAGCTCACAGACATACAAGCTGACGATAACGACCAAGACACAAGAGATCGAAAACATCTCGATATCAGTCAGCGGAACAGACGCAAGGCTCAACTGGTCTGCTGTGAGCGCAGCAACCTTATACAAGATATACTATGCTAACTCGATATCATCTGCTTTCACGCACATGGCAAACACCTCAGATACTAAATATACTGACAGGACTGCAAACAGCTCGATAACAAGATACTACAAGATATCAGCATATAATGCGCTTGGCGAGAACATGACAAACGAAACATACGGAAAGATAACATACCAGCTCATGAGAAAAGAAGGCTACAACACAAGGAACTGGCTGTCCTTCCCGCTAAATGATTCTAGCTTGAGGAATGCAAAAGCTTTATTAAACAACATCACCAATGCAACTTCAGTCGTGATGTGGAACTCAACTACGCAGATGGCAAGGTCATGCAACCTTTACTCATGCCCAACCATAGGATGCACAGCTACAAACTGCAACTTCACGATCGTTCCAGGATCAGGCTATGAGGTGAACATAAATGAAAGCGCGCCTCTTGCAGTCAACTGGACAATGGCAGGAAAAGTCATAAGGCCGAAGTCAGTAAAGGTCTACAGCATCAGCGGAACGTTCAGCAGGAACTGGATATCGATTCCATCCAACACTACGATAACAAACGCTCAGGGCATAATAACGAGCATGAACCAGATAAGTGCAGTAAGGAACTGGAACCCAGAGACGCAGTCTACTGAAAGCAGGATAAAGATAAGTCCAGTGTTTGGCATAGGAACAAACTTCAACACTTACTCATACAAAGGATATGACGTGCTTGCGCAAGGCAACTTCACCTGGGTGCAGTAATGATGAAATACAACAGAAAGACAAAAAGCAATGATAGCATCATCATGTCGAAATTCCATAATGTAAAAGGAGTTAGCGCGTCGCGGGGGGATGCCCCCTACGGGGACGTGTTGAGTTGGCGAAGACAACTCGACATCCGCCAAAGCGAATGCTTTGGCGATACAGCGCTAGATAGAAAAACATCACGAATTTCGAAGATGCTATCATTGCATAAAATGATGAATACCATCATCAGGTCGAAATTAGTTTTATGCCTGTTGATATTAGCTGTCTTGTTACCTTTGCCTATCCAAGCAGCGCATTTTGTCTGCGGCGAAGTCGAAAATGCAGCTGACGGGACTGATCCAGGCTGGAGAAACGTCAAGGCATATTACGAAAATGATTCCGACAATCATGCTTCCTGCCAGATAAGCCCTGAGAACAACCGCTACTGCTGCGACGCCGAATCCATACCAGGCCATTCATGGCAGCCAGGGGATATCATCTTTGCTGAAGTCATCGACGATCTTGACGGTTATCATTCATCTTATGTTTCTGCCCAGACCACAGACGGAGGATTTGACGTGTTGCCTGAGATGACACTCATACTTGATCCCAGCTCTCCAAATGTCAGGCCACCTCCAGCAATAACACCCGTCACACCTGCTGCAGGAGGCGCTGGTGGAGGAGGGGGCGGCGGAGGGCTGCCAAGAAGACCTATCGCAGCGGGAAACGGCACAGAGATAACATATCCTGAAAATATCTCCTACTCGAACTACACAAGGTACTCAAAGGTGTTCCAGAACCCTATCTTTTACAAGGTAAAAGAGGAAGGTAACTCTCTTAGGCAGATAATAATATGGGTCAACAAAGGGATTGAGGATGTCTTTATCAGGTCAGTATATTCGTCCACGCTCCCTCCGGAGATGGAGATTCCAAGAGGCGCTGCGCTTTACCAGTTTGTCATGATCGAGAAAAGGAACATCGCAGATGAGGACATAGACAAGACAGATTTCACTTTCAGGATAAGCAAGGACTGGCTGAAAAAAAGAAGGGTGCTTCCTGAAAAGATTGTAATAGCATCATACGACCCATCCAGCCCGACAGGATTAAAGGAACAGGATCATTCAACCACAGAGGATCCTGATTATGTCTATTACAGCCTGCAGGGAAACACCATGCCTCACTTCGTGATTTACGGCATAACTGAACCTCTGCTTCCTGACCTGGCTAAGTCTATGGGCATACCTGTTCCTGTGATATGGATGATATTAGCTATAGCAGTAACCCTGATTATGACCATAGTCCTGATAATAGTCTTTAGGACAAAAAGAAAAAGAAAGTAACACAGAAAGATATTTATACATTGTATACCACCACTATTTTACTCATTGAAATAAGTGGTATTCAATGTGTTCAAAAAGCGAGTGGCTTTGGTTACAAAGTAGCGAGTGTTTCAAAGCTCTGTGACAGATAGTGATCACGAGTTTTTTGACAGCTATAAATTGGAAAATGTGATAAGATGGCAAAGAAGATGAAAACTATCATGATAGTCTCTTTAGCAGCTTTAGTGCTGCTTGTGTCTTACCTGAGCGTTTCAGTCATGTCAAAGTATGATGACAAGGAGCTTGTGCAAGGTACAAAGATGAAGGATCAGAAGCTGCAGGACGTACAGTCTTACAGCCTGCAGAAAGATACAGGAGACAAGTTCAACCGGAACTTCCTGAAGATCCCTAAGAACGCCACATCATCTTATGTTTCAGAGATAGTCAAGAAGAACAAGGGCATAAGGATGGTCAGGTACTATGATACTTCCGAGGAAAGATACGTGTCTTATGTAAGGATAGCAAATGACAGGTGGATCGGCAAGGATTTTATGATACTGCCTGATCAGGTCTATGAGATCATCATCTCAGATGATAGCACGTTAAACATCACTCTTACCAGCTGATATCGGTGTGTAATTAGGGGAAAAATGTCGGAGAGAAAAATGAGGACATGGATACTGATAGTTCTTGTAGTCCTTTCCATATCCCTCTTATCAGATGTTTCATCAGCTCTTCCGATAATGTACGGGTTTGCCCTTAACTCCTCTGACAGCGCTGATGCAAACGGAAGAGAGGTAGCCATGTGGCAGCCTTCTCATGGCAAGACAACAAACCAGACAGACACGATAGGAGTAAGCGGTGCAAGCGCCACCGCAAACTACTGGTTGATAGACTGCTTTGATGACCCGCCCACAAACAATGATGACTGCGACCTAGGCGATGTACTAAAGCTTGAGATAATAGAAGATAGCAACAACTACACATCAAATTATGTCACAGTCACGATAACAAGCGATATGATAACAAACGGCATAGGCGAGGCGCCAAACATAACACTTACAAAAAGCCTTGGCCCCAACATCACAGTAAGATATCCTATCGCTTCGACGAACATATCAGGAGATTGGCTTGTAAATGTCACTGTGAAGAACAAGACCATAATCGACGTTGACAAGGTAAGATACTCCCTTAAGAACTCTTCAGGATACTACAGTTCAGATGGCCAGCCAGGCTGGACCACCCTCGCAAGATGGGGAAGCACGAACAACTTCAATGACAGCTTTGACACTACATTGTTTGCGAACGGAAACTACACGCTTTACATAACAGCAAACAACACCAAAAGAAGGAACACTACAATAGCCTCATTTATCCTCAACATCAGCAACAACATGGGATACACGATCGAGTCTGTACCCTCAGGATACTCATTCGTGCTTGCAAGCGACACCTCTATCAACCTTTCAGTCTCACCGCAGCAGGGAGTTCATGCGAGCTTTACCGGAAACAACGGGACGCAGAGGTTTGCTGCAAGGCTTAACATCAATTTCAGCAACACAAACATAAACGTGTCCCAGATAACCATGGGCATAAGCACATACCTGAGAAAAGCGTTCATACACAACTATTCAGGCATACCAGGAGTCGTCAATGCAAGCCTTCTTGTACCAAAGATCAACAATTCCGGAGGGGTCTACATATGCCCAAACGCCTCATCACTTTCCCACATAAACAAGACCTGCCCTAACATGGTCGAGATAGATTCTGGAAAGACAGTTTTAGGGATGACTGTTTCAGAGGTTGTTATAGACGGCAAAAACTACTATGAGATAACAGGCATAAGCGGGACAGGAAGCGGAGAAAACGAGAACGCGAAGCTTGTAGTCTGGGATGATGGTGATGCGAAAGCAGGCAGCAAGACCATATTTACCAACCAGAACATATTGTTTTATGCCAACTTCACGAACAGGACAAACCAGTCATACATATCAGGCGCTGATGCAGGGTGTAAGATCAAGTTCAACCTCACTTCAGGATGGGAAGGCTATTACGACATGATGTTTGACTCTTCCTCCAAGCTTTACAGCTTTGAGAGGAACTTCAACAGCACGAACGGCACTTTTTTGTTCAACGTCAAGTGCAATGCGACTGACATGAACTATGACGTTGTCAATGCCAATGACACGTTCACGCTGACATATTCATATTGGCACATACTTTACGGAGCTACTGGAGGAAACATCTCGCTTGGGTTTTCCAATTCTGATGTCATAAGGTGGGGCGACCTAAAAGACATAGGGAACGTATATGCTGCTGATGCTGACTCAAAGATAAACTGGAACATGCTTCGGGCGCTTGGAAGGAAGCTTGACTTTTCAGAGTCTTATGATGACTTTGAGGATATAGACAAGAACCTGGGGCTTGGAAACAAGGACAACGTGTCCTTCTACTGGCTTAACAGCAGCAACGAGCCAAAGGCCCTTGCAACCTTCACGATATTTACCAGGACTATCGAGAACGTCTCTTATGTGAACAGCACAAACAGCTCTGACTTCATAACAGGCATACTTTGGGACGCATCTGATGATGAATCTTCAAACGGGCAGTATGACCAGGTTGACAAGGAAGACCTGGTATTTGTCGCAAGGGTCGCGAACGCGACAGCAGGCAAATACGGCGTGTATGATTATGAGATAAAGGTGCCTGCAAACCTCAACACCTACAAGGCAGGGACCAGTGCCGTGGATTTCTATGTTGAGCTGAGTTAGAGTTGTTCAAGTTTATTTGTTATCTGGGTTAGCATCAATCTGCGAGCTTCTTTAGGTTAATATGCTCTGAGTTGGGGGGTTGTCCCTTACGGGGCTTCAACGAGAGAAGCACTATCTGAAGCACAAGCGAGCCGATGCTAACCCAGATGGAACTATAGAATTATTTTCCATATTAACAAAAAGTTTTTATACTGATCCTGTTTGTTTTTTTTTATGGTAAGGGGGCGTCCGGTATTTTCAGAAGTGAGGCAGAACATGGTAGAGATACTCGCAGTCATGGGGCGCGCTTACGGATACGACCTTTACAAGGTGTACTCTGACATATTTCCTTCTATCACGATGAGGCTTGTCTATTACCATCTCGGAAAGGGGGTGTCGCTTGGCGAGTTCAAGGTAGACAAGGTCGAGAAGGAGACAGGAGATTTCTCATGGGGATCAGTCGTTGAGAAGACATATTACACTCTTGGCGACAACGCGCAGGTCAAGGGCAGCTCAAAGGTCATGAGCTATTTTGACAGGAAGAACAAAAACTAGAAGAGATGAAAAATTAGGGTGTGTCCTAAGACTCGCTAACGCTTCGGTTAGCATCGGTTCGGCTGTGCTTCTTGTTGTAGAAGTATCGTTGAAGTCCCGTAGGGAGTGTCGCCAAACGAGTTTGGCGGACTTACAAACAAGTTTGCAAGCAACCCCTTCAACTCTTTTGATGCTGGAACAAAAAGAGCCTCCCACATTGATGCTAACTTTCTTAGGGCACACCCTAAACCAGAATCATGCCATCCTTTCCCTTACCTTCTTCACGAATCCAAGGACTGCATAGACTTCCCTTTTTGTGAGCATGGACTTTCCTGCTATCCTCTTCCACACTACCATCTGCGTCTCTTTCTTGTCATCTGTGTCAAACTCAAGGTCATCAAGGAGGTCAGCTATCTTCTTTAGCATGACTTCTTTTTCCTTTGCGCTTGCAGGGATAGTGACGTCAGTGTTCTTCTTGTTGTCAGAAGAGCAGAAAATCTCGTAGAAGATTATCGTTGCAGCATGGGATATGTTTAGTGTCGGATACTTTTCTGATGTCGGAACAGAGACTATGAAGTCGCACATCCTCAGCTCCTCGTTTGAAAGGCCGTTTCCCTCCCTCCCAAACATGATCCCGATCTTTGTTTTCTTTCCTCTTATTGTCTCTGAAAGCTGTTTTGGAGTAAGGGCAGATCTTGGAATGTTGTAATCATTACCCAGCTTTGCTGTAGTTCCTACAAGCAGGCCGTACTTCTTTAGTAGGCGAAGATCACCTGTTTTTGCGCTTTTAAGCACTTTCAGGCCGTGTTTTGACCTTGCTATCGCCTCACCAGAAAGAAAATCGCATTTTGGGTTGATAAGGAGGAGATCTGACAGCCCGAAATTTGCCATAGACCTTGCTATCGCTCCGATGTTCCCGGAATTCTCTGGTTCGATGAGAATTATCGTTATCATACTGAAAAATACCTTCAGGTTTGCCTGGTATAGGGAAATATTTATAAAGGTTATTATCTAGAACTTTATTTAGTTAGGGGGATGGATAGGTAAAAAAGTTGAAGTGGTACATATATTTACCCAAAAAATATATATGGTTATTGGTGAGTAGTAAAAAAAAACGAAAAGTTTATATATAAGTTATATAAAAAAATTTATTACACGATGGTGATAAGTACTAAACAGGCCAATGAGATAATCTCAGAAGTCGCAGGCGAAGATGTCTTGCCTGTCGTTGATTATCTCAAGAACAAGAGAAATATTTCTGAATTCAAGATAGCTGAAGATACATCTCTGGAAGTTAACAAGACCAGAAATATCCTCTACAGGCTGCACAAGCACAACATCGTGACCTATCACAGGAAAAAAGACAGGATAAAAGGATGGTACATAAGCTACTGGACACTTAACCCTGGGAGAGTGTCCCAGATAAAAAAACAGCTAAGCCAAAGAAGGCTTGACCAGCTAAAAGAAAAGCTTCACAAGGAGGAGCAGAACCAAAACTCATTTTTCTTATGCCCTAACCTTTGCGTCAGGCAGGACTTTGACCAGGCGACAGAATTCGAGTTCAGATGCCCTGAATGCGGCAACCTTCTGCAGCAGCAGGACAACTCAAAGACGATAGACAACCTGAAGAACCAGATCCAGATAATAGAATCAGAGCTTGCGAAAGAAGAATATTCTCTGGAATATGAGCCAGACGCAAAAACGCAGGAAGACAAGCCTGCCAAAAAAGAGAAGAAAGCTGTCAAGAAAGCAGCCAAGAAGAAGGCTGTCAAGAAAAAGTAGGAAAGCTTTTTTTAAGACAATAGCATCTTCAAAACTTTACTGTGGAGCGTTAAGGCGCTGTCTCCCCGTAGGGGGCAACCCCCGCCGACGCGCGTTTATGGTTTAGAAGAAGAGTTTTGACCTGATGATGCTATTGTCAAACAAAAAAAGCATAAACTTATAATACTAGCCTGATTTCGATCCCTTATCAAAATGAGTAGCGAAAAACTATTGCCCTCCGAGGCAGTCATGCGGGAAGTGCTTGTAAGAAAAGATTTCAAGACCTCTGCAAGGTACGGATCATCTCCCGCAGAAAGGAAAACTGAAACACTTCTAAACTGTTCTATAATCAACCTTAACAAGCCAAAAGGCCCTACATCGCATCAGGTCAGCGCTTATGCAAAAGATATACTTGAACTGAAGAAAGTAGGACATTCAGGCACGCTTGACCCCAAGGTTACGGGCGTGCTTCCAATCGCTCTTGGAAAAGCGACAAGGATAGTGCAGGCGCTTCTTCCTGCAGGAAAGGAATACGTGACGATAATGCACGTCCACAAGGAAACTGATGAGCAAAAGATAAGGGAAGCTGTCAGCAGGTTCATAGGAAAGATAGAGCAGCTTCCTCCGATAAAAAGCGCGATCAAAAGAGAGATCAGGACAAGAGAGATATACTATCTTGAGATACTTGAGATAAAGGAGCAGGACGTGCTTATGAAAGTAGGCTGCCAGGCAGGAACCTACATAAGGAAACTTTGCCATGATCTTGGAAAGGACATCGGATGCGGAGCGCACATGGCAGAGCTGATAAGGACAAAAGCAGGACCTTTCAAGTCTGACTCTATGATAAGCCTGCAGGACCTTCGAGACGCTTACCACTTCTACAAGGCTGAAAAAAACGAAAAGTGGCTGAGGAAACTCTTGCTGCCTATAGAGGCTGCAGTCTCCCACATGCCAAAAGTATGGGTATGCGACCCTGCCATAGACTCATTATGCCACGGAGCAAACCTGGCAGTGCCAGGAATATCAAAAGCCAACTCAGGCATAAGGAAAGGGGACACTGTAGCCCTCATGACACTAAAAGACGAGCTAATCGCCATAGGGGAAGCTAAGATGACCAGCACTGACATGCTCGGAAAGAAAGGCATAGCAGTAGACACCAAGAAAGTCTTCATGGACATAGGAGCATATCCCAGGATAGAAAAGTGATTCTTTGGATTCTGTGTTTCTTTTTGTAATAAGGTCAGCATCGGCTCGGATTTTTGTATTTTTCAGGATAGACTTTTCTAACAGGCTTAGTTGAAAAACTCGGCTGTCGCCTCGGGTAGCATCGTGCTCGCTTGTGATCCTGTGCGTTTATTGGCTGACTTCCCCGTAAGGGATGTCGCCAAACAAGTTTGGCGGACTCGCAAGAAAAACCAAAGGTTTTTCTGCGCTCATCAATCTTCGATTGATTCGGCATGAACTTGTTCATGAGCAACCCCCTTAGTCAGCCTAGACATATAACACTAAATAATCTCGCAAATTGATGACCTCTTCATTTTCTACTAATCCGACATACCCAACAGAAAAACTTATATTACATCAGACTTATTTTAGACAGATGTTAGGGATAATGCTTGCTTTGCTCACCGCATTCTTTGATTCGCTTAAGGATCTTTTCAGCAAGAAAGGCCTGAAGAAGATCGATGAGTACATCATAGCATGGAGCCTGCCTGCCTTCTCCCTCATACTTCTTGTTGTTATAACCCTTTTTGTCGGCATCCCACCAATAGGCCCAAGGTTTTGGCTTGCAGTGGTTATAAGCGGAAGCATAAACATAGCTACACTGATACTCTACATGAAAGCGCTTAAGTCATCAGACCTATCGCTTGCTACGCCTATGTCACTTATGGCTCCGCTTTTTCTCCTTGTCACATCCCCCTTGATCGTCGGCGAGTTTCCAGGTCTTTTCGGGGTGATAGGCATACTGCTTATTGTTGGAGGAGCATACACGCTGAAGATAAAGGAGATAAAGAAAGGATATCTTGCTCCTTTTAAGGCCCTCTTGAGGGAGAAAGGCCCAAGGCTCATGCTGATAGTAGCGTTTCTTTGGAGCATAAGCTCCAATTTTGACAAGATAGGGATACAGGAATCATCCACCCTGTTCTGGGTGTTTGCATGGACAGCCTTCATAGTTATAGGGATGTTTCCGATAATGCTTTACAAGTCTGGAAAAAATCTAAGGCAGATACCCCAGAACTTCAGGTCGCTTGTGCCTATAGGCGTGTTCTCAGGAATAATGATACTCTGCCAGGTAACAGCCCTGAAACTGACACTTGTTGCCTATGTCATCTCTCTTAAGAAGACAAGCGCTCTCCTCAGCGTGCTATGGGGATTTCTTATCTTCAAGGAGAAAGGCATAAAGGAAAGGCTTCTTGGAGTAGCGATGATGGTAGCAGGAGTGGTGATGATTGCTGTGTTTTCGTGAGTACTAAATAGTGGTAAAAAACCACAAGTTTTATATAGTATTAGTGATTTTATCACCTAAAATACATAAATTTTCATCAAATCAACGGAGGAAATGAAAAATGGGGAAAAAAATAAAAAAGATTATAAAAGCATCGGCGGTAGGTTCATTAGTTACACTTCTTGGAGGTGCACCAGTTGGAGGAAACACGCCAATAGTTGGCCCTCAAGATGTACAGGCGAGTGTACGGTCAGAGGCCCAAGTAAATTCAATAAAATACGCATTTTTTCATACAGCTATAATAGGGGAAAGATTGGGCTTATTGATGGCT
Source organism: Candidatus Woesearchaeota archaeon (assembly GCA_046705145.1). Lineage (GTDB taxonomy): Archaea > Nanobdellota > Nanobdellia > Woesearchaeales > JBJKQO01 > JBJKQO01. Next base: position 1,716 of record JBJKQO010000039.1, on the reverse strand, counting down.
GCAAAAGAAAGGTACCTAAGTACTATGGCTTGTCCAAACTCTGAGGAGCATTCTTATGCAGAAGAAGCTTTCAAAAGAAGACTTGATCTTGTAAATATGGCTTGTACAAACCTTAATCTAGATTTTAATCAATATAATGTTGAAACTTTGCATAGACATCTTAGACCTTCTCTTGGAAACCATGATCTTAACCTTTTAGGAAAATGTAAATTATTCAGGAAGTTGAGCAATCAAATCAAAGAAACAGGAAAAATTCCTAAAAACCTTGATATGATAGTTCCTGAGTTAGCAGCCATACCAAACTTTTATTCGAGGGATCATTCTGTTCTCACAACAGAACAGGATTTGGCAGGAAAGATTCTTGGTTATATCTTAGTTACATCAGCAAGAATCGAATATCTTCGAACGCAGATGGATAGAACTAGCGGAGAGGATATGGGCAAATATTCAAAACTTATCCAGGATTTGAGATATTTAAATCAAGATTTAATCAGATTTACCAATGCTCTTATCCATGCAGACCCATACTGGACAGACCAAGTTAATATGGTTGCACAGCATTCGAGAGACACTATAGGGGTGCAAAAAGCAAGATTAGATTATGCTGAAGAGAGGGTAAGAAACAAAACTCCTGGCAAATATGCTGGTCAATTAAAGCACTTGGATAAAAAAGGTTGTCCAGTACGGAGATATAAGGGAAACAGGTAATTTCTTTTTTTATCTTTCTTTTCTCTTTCTCTTGAACGCTCCTAGAAGCTTTCCTGTGTCCATGCCTATGGAATATGAATGCCAGTCAAGGTCCTTGCTCCTGATAAATTCCCTGAAATCTTCCTGCTTCTTCCTGTCCCAGGTAGGAAACTCATAAGCAGCCTTGCACAGGTGCTTTATGTCGCAGTGGCCGTCCCTTATGTCTATCCCGCCGTTAAGTGAGGGGTGAAGGGGGCAGCCTATGCTCCAGTCATCAAATATTATCAGGTTTCTGCATATCCCGCACTGCCTGAGATCCTCGATGGTTGACCTTTCCATGAACTTCCTTTTGCCTTCAAGCGTGCTCGTGTCATACTGCTTCCACTCAAGAGTGTTCTTGGCAAGGCCTTCTTCGATCTCCTCTTTTGTGCCAAAATCATGTCCGCAGCACCCCATGCAGCTCAATCCTTCAAACTGGCATAGGCAGGATGGAACATACCCTTTGTCTGTTTCATCTTTTTTTCTTGTCAATTCAATCCACCGTAAAAAGCACATTGTCATGGTCAACGTCAAACAGTCCAAGCCTTGCGCCGGCATCAAGCCAGCCGTGTGCGTAGTTGACTGCAGCAAAAGCGTTTACAATATCCCCTTTTTCCCTGAAGTGGAGCGCGTCAGAGTAGTACCTCTGGGCCATGTCCAGGAAGTCAGCTGCAGCGCTTTTCCAGTCTATCTCACCTGAACCTGTCAGCTTGACCTTGTCCAGGGCCTTTTTTGTTATGCCCAGGTACTTTTCTATCCTTTCCTCGGTTATCTCAGAACCCATACCTCATGAAATTGGCAGCCAGTTTTTAAATCTTTTGGGGATATTCGCCTAGCCTGATATCTATATGTTATAGCTCTGTCCGGAAAGTCCTACTTCGCTGACAATGTCAGTGTCGCCAACTCTTTTGGGTTGGCGGACTCAAAAGTTTGCGAGACGACAATGTCTCTTAGATAGGCAAACTTGTGAGTATACTCACGTATACAAGC
>JBJKQO010000038.1:0-31168 GCA_046705145.1 Candidatus Woesearchaeota archaeon | reverse complement strand
TTTCAAGAGCAGCTATCGCTTTAGATCCGTCAATACCATAATCTGCAAGGACTCCCTGGTTTTGCACCTCTTCTATGATCTTTTTTGCCTGCGCGTTTTCAGTATCGACCTTAAACTCCATAGGCAGGGAATAGTTGGTGCAGTCAAAGACTGTGCCCTTCTTCTCTTTCTGGTGGTCTATATTGACTGAGTCACCTAGGCTTTCAAGCAGCATGTAAAGCTTGTTCGTGTCCTGGTTTGAGAAGCACCTGTAGTATGGGTGGCCTGCGCTTATCCCATCGATCCTCATCGCGCTAACTATCGTCTTTCCCTTCATCAAGAACACGTTGTTTGATCCGTCACTGTCAAGATTTTCCTGGACCATCCTCGTGTCATTAAACGTTTCCTGAGGGACATTCCCGTCAAGGTCAACTATAAATACCCTGTTGACACCAGAAGGGATGTTTAGGCTCTTTTGGGATACAGAACCAGAATTATGGATCTGCTCTGACACAGCATTAGAAAGGTCCTGCTTAAACGATACAGATTCAGCTCTCAGCATCTTGTCTTTCATCCCGCTGAAGCTTGAAACAGCGAAAACTATGAACATGACAGCGATTATCCCAGCTAGGACGTATATGAACACGCTTCCGAATGCCTGGCCTCTTTTATGCATAGTGACTGCCTTGTGATTCCAAGTATAAATACTTTTTGTGTTTGATCCAATCTTTAGCTTATATTTAATGTTGAGATCACGTATAAGAACTCAAAATTGTCTACCTTATACTGTGACTTCTCTGCAGAGTATGATGCCCATACGTACCTATCATCCTTTTTTGTGACGATCCTTGTGAAATATATGTCTTCACCGAGATAAGGAACTTTTGGGTCTGATGGCTTCCCATGATACTCTGTTCTTATCGCTTTTATTCCAGAAAGCTCTGTTTCAGACTTCTGAAGCAGTTCAAATCCTGTAAGACCTTCTTTTTGCTTTGCAAGAAGGAAATCTGATGCCTCTGATGCATCCATCTGCTCGGGAAATATCCCTTCTGATTCCAGGATGACTGATATCATTATAGTGTCCTGATACTTGATGCTTTCATCTTCTGGCGGAGAGAGAAGCTGTATCCTGAAAAATCCAGAATTGTTATAAAAACCAATGTTGATCGGGTAACTAAATGAGATACCGTATCTGCTGTTATTGTAAGTGCTTACAGGGCTAAATGGCCAATAAGGCTGTCTAAGAACATCCTTGATCCTTTCATTATCATCAAGACCAGGAACAACAGGACGATCTTCCATACCAACAGGCTCAATCTTATGGGGCTCTTGGACTGTGCTTTTTCTGCATGAAGATAAGGCTATTAAAAGTACAAATATGATGGTAAACAATATTTTTGCTTTTTTTGCTTGTTTCATTTTCACCCTGCAGAGTAAGTATTACAGTATCCCTGATAATTAATATTACAGCTAGAATAATAAGGGCAGCACCAGTCGTTTGGCGGAGATCCACAATTCTGCCCTGGAACATTCTGATAGTTCGAATAATCATAGACATAACTACAGTCTCTTGGAGGGGGGCATGCAGCCGCGCTGCAGCTTTCATACGTTGGAGGGGTATATCCAGTGTACCATGTGCAGAAAGTGCCGCTGACAATAGCTCCATCACTGTTTCTCCTGCATTGCCTTGTTCTCGAATGCCAGCCTGTCTGGCCGCATTGTAAATTAAACTGGCCGTTCATGCATGTGCTCCAGCCGCTGATGATCCATGTATATGTTATTGATGCATCTACATAACCATAAAAAGTGTTGTCTGAGCATATAATCCCATTATCTCGTATATCAGCTCGTACTCCGTGACATCCATACCAAAGAGAGTAACAATATCCTGAGCAACCGTAACTATAATAATAATTTGTTGTCATGCATTCAGGTGTTGCTGCAATCTTTCCGCCATCACTGCATTCTGATGTAGTGCATGGAGTGTCACGATCCCTGCACCAGCTTGGGATAGTATAAGTTTTTAGCATGCATCTGCCCTGGTTGCATCCTTGTCCGCTTGGGCAAAGGTCCCCCTCATCAACTGATCCATCACAATCATCATCAACACCATTGCATGTTTCTGTTCTTGGAACGCAGCATGCTTGAGTATTGCAGCTCTGCGTTTCAGTGCTGCCTCCAGAACAAGAAGCACCACCATAAGCAGGAGCAGGATTAGTACAACTCCTAGACCTAGACTGAGTACCACCACCACAACTAGCAGAGCAAGTACTCCAAGCAGACCAAGCAGACCAACCACCATTAACAGGACAAGATTGAACATTACAAGACTGAGAACTGGCACCAGAACAACTAGCAGAACAGCTTTGAGTAGAAGAAGGCTTTGTAATACCCGCACAATAACTATCTGCAACACTCACACCATCATTACGCTTACAATAAACAGTCCGGCTCTGCGTCCCAACAGTACCACTACAAGTCCTACTCTGAGTACCACCACCACAAGAAGCACTACAAGTAGTCCAATCAGACCAAGAAGGACTAGCACTACAAACACCAAAAACACCAACATACCAATCATAAGTATAACAAACACCACCCTCATCAGTCTGACCGTCGCAGTCATCATCAAGGCTGTTGCAGGTCTCTGTTATGGGTGTTCCTACCCTGCAAGGGGGGCCAAATTCGCCATCTGTGCAGGTCTGAGTGACAGAATTAGCACATCTTCCTACTCCGCAAGATACATAATTGCTAAGGCCTTCATCAGTATCCCCATCACAGTCATCATCGATGCCGTTGCAGGTCTCTGTTGTAGGGATACAGCAAGGCTGCGTATTGCAGGAGATAATCCTTGATGGGGGCTCAAGGCCTACACATTTTTCATCTTCGACTATCTGATTGTCGCTGCGCTGGCAAAGAAGCGTAATAGACTGTGTCCCTCCACCGCAGCTTAAAGAGCACTCACCAAGGCCTCCCTGAACCCACCTATAAGAGTAACATACATCACCTTCATCAGTCTCGCCGTCACAATCATCATCAATACCATTGCAGGTCTCTGCTGCAGGAAGTATGCTGCACTCATCAAACATCCCGAGGTTGCATGACTTAAAAGACCCTAAACATGCTCCAAGCTGGCTGCAGCCATCTGTAGTTGTCAAGCCCTCATCTATATCTCTATCACAGTCATCATCGATGCCGTTGCAAAGCTCAACTGCTAAAGGATGCACTTGCGGATCTTCGTCATCACAATCATTGCCATGATCCTGGCATGACCTAATTTCCCCGTTTCCATCGATAAACTTGTCTGTGCAGACCATGTTAGAGCTCGCATAAGTGTCCTTGTCGATGTCGCCTACTGGAGGTGTGACATCTATCTGAAGCTTTGCGCTGTCAAGAAGCCCCTCAGGATCCCAGACTGTGATCGTCTTCTCAAAATGCCCCATAGCACCAGGACATGTGATAGCCAAGGTGTGAGGAGACCCCTCCCTAAGATCGAATTTAACCATATCCTCTGCAGGATTATAATCATAAATATCAAAACTGAGCTGATCGTCGCTGTTATCAGGATCAGAAACATAATCATCAAGGCTGAAGCTGAAGCTTTTTCCCTGCTCAAATGATACTGTGGGGAGATCGCTGAAAACTGGAGGGTCATTGACATCTATATCTATCTGAAAAGTCTTGCACGCAGTCCTTCCTGTCTGGTCATCGACGCACACCTCTACGCTTACAGGCCTGGCCCTGATATCATAATCATTAGGTGTCCAAGTTATCTGCGCAGACTGATCAACTCCTATAGGGCCATCTGCTTTTGGTAGGGCTATGGTTGCACCATGCCTTACACTCTTTGTGATCGTAAAAACAAGATTATCTCCATCAACATCCCTTGCTTCGACCACTGCAGTATAAGGCTCATTAGGCAAAGCGATAGGAAGAGAGCTTGTCAATATCTCTGGATAGTTTAAGAGCAGAGTTCCAGGCTGAGGGGGTTCTGATGGAAGGGTGGGATTTCCACCCACAAGAGATGAGTAATTAGTGCAGTCAAAGACCGTCCCCTTCTTTGATAAGGTATGGTTGATAAAGACTGACTTGCCGTCGCTCTTAAGGCCCATATACATCCTGCTGTTGCCTGCGTTTGCAAAGCACCTGTAAGCAGGATCGCTTATCTTTATACCTTTTACCTCAAAAGATCCAAGGATAGCATTGTCCTTTACCATATAGACATTATAGCCTACGCCACTCCTTATAGAATCTCTCATAAGCAAGACCTTGTCAAAATCAGATAACGGAATATCTCCTGAAAGGTCTAAGATGTACACTCTCTCTACACTACAAGGGATATCGAGGACAGATTCTGAAACAGAGCCCTGGTCTAACATCTTGTCCTCAATAGTGGAAGACAGCCCCTGCTTAAACTGAGATATACCTGCAAGACAGACGTTCTTATAAATGAACTTAGTGCTCCAAAACCCGAGCAAAAGAAGCAGTAATATTATTATCAAAGCCAGTATAAATACAAATATCTTATTTTGCATCTCGCCCCTTCTATGCATGATAGGATTTCAGGCCCCCCAGTATAAAAACTTTTGGGGTTTAGCTGATTCCGGCCATGTACACCATTCCAGAATAGTTAAAAAACTTAATAAAGCGTGTTCTGTGTTGAGCAGGAAGGGGTAATTAAATGGAATTTGAGATCGAAGTCAAGGATAACGAGCATACGAGGAAGTATGACCCTCATGACATAGAGATAGCAAGAGAGTTCGCAAAGAAAGCGTTCAAGGAATTCGGAAGCTTCATCAAGGCCATAGTCCTTTTTGGGAGCAGCGCAAAAAGAAAGACTCATAAGACCCATGACATCGACATACTGGTGATAATCGATGACCTGACACTGGTCCTGACTCCTGAGGCTATCCAGACCTACAGGATAATCATGCAAAAGTACATATCAGACACATCAAAAAAGATACATCTGACAACACTTAAGCTTACAAACTTCTGGGACCATTCAAGAAACGGCGATCCGATAGCGATAAACATCCTCAGGGATGGTGTTGCGCTTATTGACACAGGATTTTTCAATCCTCTCCAGGCACTCCTCTATCAGGGAAGGATAAGACCTACATACGAATCGATATGGTCCTATTACAGCAGGGCACCCATAACCGTAATCAACTCAAAGTGGCACATAATGCAGGCTACAATAGACCTTTACTGGGCCTGCATCGACGCTGCCCATGCAGCGCTTATGAAGCTTGGCGAGATACCTCCTTCTCCAGAGCACGTGCCAGACCTCATGATAACTGCAATGGTCCACAAGAAGCTTATCTCTCCGAAATATCCTGCAGTGATGAAGGATTTCTACCAGCTTTCAAAGAAGATCGCAAGCAGGGACATAAAAGAGATAAAAGGAAGAGAGTATGACCTATACCTGAAGGAAGCAATCGATTTCATACAGGTCATGGAAAGGATTATAAAAAGCAAGTCGTTCTCCGAATACAAGTGATATTTTGAAGTCCAAAGATCCTTTTCAGGAAAAAAAGAACGCTCAAAAGGTTGATCGCAGCAAGAAAGGCTCGATAGACAGGAGAATATCATCCTTATGCGACTGCCTGAATGCAGATGATAACTTTTACACGACAAGCTCCTGCTCAGGAAGGATAATCCTGATCGATAAGGGCAACGGAAAAAAGTGCGACAGCGAGTGGCTTCTTGCAAGCCACGAAAAAGTGAGCCTAAATGAAGTGAAAGAAGCGCTAAAAAAGATCTCTTGTTCTCCGGTCTGGTTCAAGATGGAGCCTTTCATCATCCATGTTTGCGCAAGGCATTTTGAGGATGCAGAAAACCTTCTTGAAGCAGCAAGAAGATGCGGGCTGAAAAGGGCAGGCATAATAAGCCTTTCAGGAAGGATAATCCTTGAGATAATCGGCACAGAATTCATCGAGACCATAATCGCAGATGATGGCGAGATGCTTGCAGATGAATCCTACCTGAAAGCGCTTGTTGACGAGGCTAACAAGAAGATGGACATAAACTTCGACAAGCTTGAGAAGTTTGAGGAAGAAGTGAAGGGCATGCTTGCCAAGTATGAGTCTTAATGTAGGTATTTAGTTAATAGGATGAGCAGCATCATAAGGTCAAAACTTTTGCACTTAAAGAATCAAGCGCGTCGTCGGGGGTTGCCCCCTACGGGGAGACAGCGCCATCTCGTTTTTACAGCTAAAGTTTTGAAGATGCTGCTCATCCGCACGATTAACTAAACATACATCTTAACCAAATGTTTTTATAGTTGTACCGATATTTATCGGTATATGTGGATTGCAAAGTTCAAGCTGAAAGATGATGAGGATATTTATACCCCTTTAAGCAAAAAACACAAGGTAGATATGTCTTTTTATCCTTATTCTAATTTCATCAAAGATGATATAATCCATCTTCTTTCTGGAGCAATAATCTTCGGAACTGAAAAAAATAAAGATATTTTTGTGATGGATCTAAAGAAAGATAGCCGCATAAAAAAAGTTGAAAGGCACCATGATTTTTTGTTCATATATGCTCAACATCCTGCTTCACGTGAAGCAAGGTCAGAGATATTGATATTTTATAATCCTCAGTACATAAGGGTCAAGCCGATCCAGGTTTCAAGCGACGGATGGGAATACTGGGAAGTTGCTTGTCTTGACAGAACCGAGCTAAATAAGCTTGTGCAGTCTGCCATAAAGAACTATCACGGAAAGCTTTTCTCTATTCAGCAGGATAAGATCAAAGGGGTGAGCAGTATCGAGCTTGCTCCAAAACTTTCAGAAAAGCAGCTTGAGGCAATAAAGACTGCATTTGACGAGGGATACTATACTTATCCGAGAAAGCTGACTATCTCATCATTAGCCAAGATGACAAAAAAATCATACTCCACGTTCCAGGAAAACCTGAGAAAAGCAGAAAACAAGCTGATGAGCCACTTCTTAAAATACCGATAATAGTCGGGTAAAAATTTAAATAGTGAAAATGTACTACTTTATAGTAAGATTAGTGGTATTAAGATGGGCTGGTTAGACAATATCAAGAAAAGCAAGAATCTTGAAGGAAAGCGAATACTGATCACAGGAGTCGGTTTTTCAGAATATAAACATAAGTTCACAGCCATAACAAGTGATGAGGATTCAAGCAATGATATATACGCATACAACACAAAGGCAAGAAAACTGCAAAGATTAAAACTTAACATAGGGGCAGCAACAGCATTCGTCCTGGCAGCAAACGGAGCAACTGTGCATCTTGTCTCAAGAACCGAAGAAAAGCTAAAAGTGATCAAAGAAAGGATAAAAGACTCACTTAACATACCAGAAGAAAGAATAGAATATTCTGCATTAGATCTTCTGGACCAAGAACAAGTAAAAAAATTCATTAAAACAATACCAAAAGACAAACTACTATATTGGGTACAGTCAGTAGGCCTTGGAGCAGGAAGCTACAAAGTAAAAGACGGAAATCCCTATCTTTTGGTTGATAACATCCCTTTGGAGCTACTTCAAAAAGAAAGCACTACTGTGCTAACAGCAACCCATTTAATGATGCAAGAACTCCTGCCTGTATTTAGAAAGCAGGACAAAACAAAGGTCGCAATCGTTACATCGATGAGCGGGATACGAGCATATGTAGGTGGAGGGACACATTGTGCAGCAAAAGGAGCAATAGATATGTATGCAAATGCTTTAAGGATTGAATTGTGCAATGAAAGAATATACATTACCTCAATCAGGCCGGGCGGCACAGATACTGGTGGTTATGATAACAAGTCAGTGCAGGAAGCAGTCATACGTGCTGCCAAAGGATATGATTGCGATTGGACAAAAGGGATCAGGTTAATCCCCCCGATTGCTGTAGCAGAAGCAATATCTCTTGCCCTTTCAAGTGAGTCTCATATAGGCGCCATTAATTTAGTCGGCGAGGGGCAGTTTCCGCACCAACGATCCTAGACTATTTGGTAACATGAAGGGTTTACATTTCTTCTCTTTTTACAAATGGAGTCGGATTTCTTTTTTTTGTGATATTATGTAAAGACAATGTCCGGAAAGTAGGATATAAATTTAGGAAAATATGAGAAAATCATAGAATAAGATAGTAAGGCAGTTCTAAAGATACCGATAATAATCGGGTAAATAAAATAATATGATTTATGTACTACTCAATAGTAATTTGGGGGGAATAATATGCAATGGATAAACAATATCAAAAGAAGCAAAAGCCTTGAAGGAAAAAGAATACTGATCACAGGAGCAGGTTTTAAGGAGTATAAACATAAGTTTACAGACATCATCACAGATGAAGATTCAGGAAACGACATATATGCATATAACACAAAAGAAAAAAAGCTGCAAAGATTAAAGGTGAACATAGGCACTGCGATAGCATTCGTCCTGGCAGCAAACGGAGCAACTGTGCATCTTGTCTCAAGAACCCAAGAAAAGCTAAAGGTGATCAAAGAAAGGATAAAAGACTCGCTTTGCCTACCAGAAGAAAAGATAGAATATTCTGCATTAGACCTGCTTGATCCAGAACAAGTAAAAACCCTCATAAGAACAATACCAAAAGACAAACCCCTATACTGGGTGCAGTCAGTAGGCCTTGGAGCCGGAAGCTACAAGGTAAAAGATGATAATCCTTATCTGGAACTAGAAGATATAGATCCTGAACTGCTCAGAGCAGAGCTTAAGGTTGCAGAAGCAAACCACATAATGATACAGGCATTATTGCCAAGATTCCTGGAGCAGGAAGAGACAAGGGTTGCGATGATAAGCTCGATGAGCGCAATAAGGCACTACACGATGGGCGGAGCACACTGCACTGCAAAAGCCGCAATATCGGCGCAATCAGAAGTACTAAGGCTTAGAGGCTATAAGAACAGGATATATGTTACTGAGATCCTTCCTGGAGGTATCGATACGGGAATGTATGATAATCCAAGCGTGCAAAGATCAATAATAGAATTCTCAAACCAGTTCGGCGGCACATGGAACAAAAAGATCACTCTTGCCCCACCTGTCTCTGTAGGAGAAGCGATAGCATTCGCATTCACTGCTCCCGCACATATCCCGACGATAACCTTAGTCGCAAAGGGCCAGGTCCCCCATGATGGGTCTTAAAGATTCTAAACCGCAAACTTAATAAAGAGAGAGATAATGTATGATAAAACATGGATGTCGAAAAGCTTAGGAAGATGAATGAGCTCACAGTCGAGCTCAAGAAGCACCACATCGTGGGAGACATGAACGAAGCTGCAAAACTTGCAGAGGAGCTTTACGACAGGAAAGGCGAGATGAAGCCGATCCTTAATGAAGGAAAAGAAAAAGAAGGTGGGAACATCTACACAAACGACGAGATCAGCGAGTTAAGAAGCCAGGTCAGAAGCCTTGTTTCACAAAATAAGAGCTCTTCAGAGCAGATTGCAAGCCTAATATCAAAGATGAACGAGATGATCGGCGAGATCAACAAGCTTGACTCAAGGATCAAGGACCTGCATTCAAGCGTAGGATCATCTTCTCAAAGAAGCCAGCCTCAGCAGGAGCAAAGAAAAGAAAGCTCCCAAAGAGTGCAGGATTCCGATGACAAGCCTATCTCAAAGAAGATGGCTGAGAACGGTTCTCTTAAGCCAGGAGACATACAGATAGAGAAGTATTTCTATTTCGGGAACAAGTGATGAATTTTAATAAAATTATACCTGAGCTCAGTGTTTCAGATATCAGAAAAAGCTTGGAGTTCTATAAGAAAATATTAGGGTTTAAGATAGAGTATGAAAGAAAAGAAAACGGATTTGTTTTTATCTCTTTCCAGGGAAGCCAGATCATGCTCGAGCAGGCAAACGGCAAGTGGTCGACTGGAAAGCTGGAATATCCTTTTGGAAGGGGGATAAACTTCCAGATAGAAGTAGATGACATAAAGCCTATTGTTGATTCTCTCAAAAAACATAAGTATCCCATCAAGGCTATGCCAAAAGAAAATTGGTATCGAAAAGATGATACCTTATTAGGTAACAGGGAGTTTCTTGTGATGGATCCAGACGGCTATCTTTTAAGGTTCTCCCAAGATTTAGGGACAAAAAAAGCATGATGACATTATATAATATTTTTCAAAAATTTTATTAACTAAAAAATATTCTTCTCAATACAATGATAAAACAAGCATTTGTGCTTGCAGGAGGCAAAGGTGAAAGGTTAGGATGTACTGACATACCTAAGCCTATGTACCCTATTGGGGGAGTCCCTATTTTGGGCTTGATGTTAGATAGGGTTGTAGACGCCGGTGTTGATGATCTTGTTGTTGCAGTCCCTCCAGAATCAGCAGAAAATAACTGGAAAGGCCAGATTTGTGATTGTGTCATACAATATCGTGGGCCTATAAAAAAAGTCAGATTTATTGATTCCAAACCTGATCTTGAAAGGACAATCTTATCCTCCTCCCATTTCCTTCTTGGTAACTTCTACCTTCTTTGTGCTGACATTTATAGCGACGTGACTCTTGCAAATATGGGGGATATCCACGAGCAAAACATGGCAGTGTTCACTGCAACTGTTGTTGATCAGAAGGACTCTTCAGAATATGGAGTTTTTCGTTATGGGGTAGGAGGCCAAATTAGTTTTGATCCTTCAAAACAAAATACTGGTCCAGGACTTGTTGACACAGGATTGTGGGCTGCCACGCCTGAATTTGTAGCTATGCTAAAAAAGGTTGGTTTCGGGCGGGCAGTAGAAATGGTTTATGAAAGGAGGAGGGGATATATTTATGAACATTCAGGGGGTTGGACTGATATAGGACGACCTGAAAAATATGATGCCGCTTGTTCTCTCCCAACTGGAAAAAAGCCTTAAATCACCCATTAAAAAGCTCAGTGCTAAGGTATCTTTCTCCTCTATCTGGAAATATCACGACAATCCTTCCTTTGCTTATCCTTTTTGCTATCTCTGCTGCTGCAAGCATAGCTGCTCCTGAGCTCATGCCGACAAATATACCTTCCTCCTTAACTATCCTTCTTGCCATATCAAATGCTTCTTCCGTATCTATCATTATGATCTCATCGATCATGGACCTGTCATAGATAGAAGGGACGATCGCTTCCTCCATGTTCTTCAAGCCTTGTATGTAGTGGCCTTTTACGGGCTCTGCGCTGACTACCTTCACGCCAGGATTGTGCTCCTTAAGGTGCTTTCCGACACCCATTATCGTGCCTGATGTCCCTATAGCTGAGACAAAATAGTCAATTTCATCTCCTGCCTGGCTTATTATCTCCTGGGCTGTTGTCGCATAATGGGCGATCTTGTTGTAACTGTTTGAGAACTGGTCGGGCATGAAGTACTTTTCAGGGTTATCCCTGACAAGTTCCCTTGCCTTGATTATTGCACCATCAGTCCCTTTCTCAGGGTCTGTAAGTATGACTTTCGCGCCGTAAGCGTTAATGGTCTTTCTTCTCTCAACGCTTACAGCACCGCTCATGACTATCTCAACATCATATCCCTTGACTACACCTACCATCGCAAGCCCTATCCCTGTGTTTCCAGAAGTAGGCTCGATTATTGTCTTGCCTTTTGCCAGAGCGCCTTCCTTTTCTGCCTGCTCTATCATCCTCAGGGCTATCCTATCCTTTATGCTTCCTGTAGGGTTAAATCCTTCAAGCTTTGCAAGTATCTCAACATCAGGGTTTGGGTTCAGCTTGTTTATCCTCACAAGTGGCGTGTTTCCGATAAGCTCAAGCACGTCATTTGCATAGCGATCTTGGTTGTTATTTTTCATCTTTGATACCTCATGAATATAGTAAATTGTGTTAATCTTGTTACACATTTAAAATTTACTTTTGTAATACTTGCTGACACAATTTACTTATTAGATAATTGCGGCAAATGTAATAGAATCACCGCAATTATCTATAGTTTATAGTATAGACTGGTTCAGAACAAGCAACAACATCTAAAATATGTCTTATACTGCCTCATAAACAAAGGGAATCATCACGGATTTATAAATCTTGTTAACATTAGGATTCATCCAGAAAAAGGACTATTTCTTCTCATAAGATAACAGGATTTATCGTATTATGGACGCGGCATCACAGCAAGAATTTTTTCAACACGTTCCTGAAGCGCCCCAGGATCTAATATTAATTCCGTTCCGCCAGTCGAATGAAAAAAATTCCACATCAGTCTTTTGTCTCTTTCAACATAAAGTCCAACCTGATCTGGCCTTTCTAGTACTGCAACTGTTCCTTGTGAAGGATCACACCCATAAATATCAATGGGTTTACCGACAACAATTTCCGCATCAAGTCCTGCTATGAATTCAGCAAGATGACGTCTTGCTCCTTCATCACGGAAGTCACCAACTTGATAATTTCCCCACCATAGATAATCCCCCACTCCTCCTTCTGGGGAATGTGCTCTCACACCAATCCATCTTATGGGTGCTAAACCGTTTCCATAAGGTATCTCAGCTAAATACTTAGGGTGAGGCATCTCACCAACATTTACTTCAGCTTCGATACGAGGTATCTCACCAACGCTGGTTTCTTCAGCTCCAATAATACTCTCAATTGCCATCTTAATCAACCTAAAATTGATGGAATAAATGATTGATGATATATAAATGTTTCTTTTGATACCACTATAAAATGGATATTGATTTGATTTTAGAATGGGCCCGAAAAAAATTTTGATTTGGTGTTAACCTCAACACCACTCCCCTAAATCCCTGCTCCGTTTGGCTATCCTTGTCTCTTCCTGGTCATCGCTCCTGTACTTAAGGGGCATCATCTTCTTCATTAGCCCGGTGTTTCTTCTCTGCCTTATGTACTGGGAATCATAGTACTCTTCCCACAGGCCGTCATCAAACTCTATCTCTGTGAGGATAGGGTCAAGCATAAGCTCTGCTTCAAGCATCCTCACTGCCTCCTCAACCCTCAACCCATGGACTGATATCTTCCCTTCGGGGCTTATGACATAAGTCTTTTTGTCGTATTCTATCGCTATATGAAACAGAGGATACCTTGCATTGAAGTGTTCCAGGAGTTGCTCAACCACATTATGCTCAAGATGTGTCCTTGTGTAAAGGATCCCGTGTCTTGAAAGGCTGAACCGGATAAAAGACTTCTTGAGATGTATGCATCTCATCACGCTTCTTTGCATCTCATAAAGCTTTCTTGCCTCTTTTGTTGCAAGGTTCTTTACTATGTTGATGTCCTGGTCTTCGACATCAGAGAAAGTGTTCTCATCAAAGTCCTTGTGCAAAAAGACAAGGTCAAACATCGCCGCAAGATCCTTCCTTATTTTTGCCATCTTCTCAGTATGCCTCCAAAGTCTTTTGCGTGTATCCGTCGATCCTCAAAAAAGGCTCTGCCCTCTTAAGGACAACCCCTATAGAATACAGCTGCTCCCTCCGGGTTATCATTGTCCTGCTCTTTTGCATAGATACTATCCTTTCGCAGCTTAACGGCCCGATCCCCGGAACCCTCAAAAGCTCTTCTTCGGTAGCCGTATTTACGTCTATAGGAGAATCAAAAAAGTTTCTTGCAAGATACACTTTCGGATCACCTTTAGGAAGGTTATCATCCACCAATATGTCCCTGAATTCGGAAAGAGGAATATCATATTTTCTTATCATGAAATCCACATTGTAGAGCCTGTGCTCCCTCTCGTAAGGCGTCTTGTCCTTAAACTCAAGAGGAGTGTGTTCTATAGGGGTGAAGGCGCTGTAATATGCGCGCTTAAGCGCTATGTTATCATATTCCCAGTTCACTGTTCTAAGTATCTCAAGATCAGTCTCATCACTTCCACCTACGACAAGCTGCGTTGTCTGGCCTGCAGCCGGGCTGTCATGCTTTATCCATGCCTGCCTCCTCAGGATATCCACCTTAAAGTCCTTCACGTCACTTACCTCTGCAAGCCTTGACTTGTTTGGCGCTTCAAGGTTTATCGAAAGCCTGTCAGAAAAATCCCTTGCCTGCCTTATCAGGTCCCTGCTCGCGCCAGGGATTATCTTAAGGTGGATGTAGCCGCGAAACTTGTACCTGTTCCTGATAAGATTGACAGAATCTATCATCTTCTGCATAGTGAAGTCGGGGTCTTTCACCACAGCAGATGAAAGGAAAAGCCCCTCAACATAGTTTCTCGCGTAAAGATGCATGAACACCTTGGCGAGCTCCTCAGGCTCGTATATAGTCTTCCTCTGCGACTTACAATATGAAGAGTTCTGGCAGTACTTGCAGTCAAAGCTGCAGTTGTTTGTCATAAGCGTCTTAAAAAGTGATATGCACCTGCCGTTCTCAGTAAATGAATGGCATATCCCTCCTGAAGCGACGTTTCCTATCCTGTCTTTTCCAGTGACTTTCCTTGGCGAGGCTGAGCTTGCGCACGTGTCCCACTTCCCTGCATCTCCGAGGAGTTTTACTTTCTGAAGGATTTCCATGTCAAATATTAAAAACATGCTGACTTAAATATGGTTCGGGAGAATGTCCAGTGGGTTTATAAGTTGAGGAAAAGCGCTGTTGAAAAATAGGGTATCAGGTTTGCTTGTGATTCAAAAAATGTCTAGTTCGCTAGTACATTTGAATCCAATAGAAATGTATCATAAAGCAAATACCTGTTTTGCAGACTAGATATCTTGCTAAGAGTAATGGAAGCCTTATAAACTAAAACTAAAAAAACTGATGATTTATAAACTTCCCTAGATTCCTTGTACTATCATGGGAGAAAGATTAGAGTTTACTTTGCGTATGTGGGATGGGATAAGAGGAGTTTCAGATACAAGAGTGAATCTTGATCCAGATAATGGATATGCAGGATATGTTGAAAAAAAGCTAGCTGTAACATTATCAAGGGATAAGATAGGAAAAGAAGGGCTAAGACCGGAAGACCTCATCTCACAAGGAGAGGTTTTATATTTTCAATCATTAAAGGCTAGTTTGACGCAACGTGCGCTTGGAGAGTATATAATAAGACTTAAAGAAGACCCAAACGCATTACTTTAAGAACAACAAAAATTGGCCAATAAGAGCCTATCTTTCTTGGTTAAAATCCTAGATCAAGATTTCTTGGATTTGTTCTGCTTAATCTGCTCCATCACTAAAAGAAACCCTTTCAGTATTTCTGTAGGTGTAGGAGGGTTTCCAGGGATCTTGATGTCAACAGGGATCACCTTGTCTGCTCCTCCGCAGACTGCATAAGTTCCTTTGAATATCCCTCCGTCACATGCATCATCTCCTACAGCAACCACAAATTTCGGGCTTGGAGTCGCATCATAAGTCTTTTTTACTGCAATCTCCATATTGCGGGTTACAGCGCCTGTTATAACTATGATATCAGCATGCCTTGGTGACGCAACAAAAGATATGCCAAACCTCTCAATATCATAATGAGGTGCTGTAAGGTTTACAAGTTCGATCTCTGTCGAATTGTCGCTTCCGCTATCGACCTCTCTTACCGAAAGGCTCCTCCCGAAGATGGAACCTATCTCTTTTTTTAGCCTGATCCCTAAGCTCTCAAACTCTTCATCCTTTAAGGCAAACCTCTCAGTGGTCTTTGGCCCAATCATGTTTTTTATCGGTTTTAGCATCTTATTACCTCAAATAATAAATATCACATCCTCACAAGTCCGTCCCTGCATAGGACAGATTAAGGCTTTTGTTTATCAGAGGGAAATCAGGGACTATGTTTCCAAGGACAGCATGCTCTATCGCCTGCCAGTTGCAAAATGATGCTGTCCTGACCTTATAACGATCTATCACGCCGTGCCTTACATATACAAAGTGCATGGTCTGCCCTCTTGGTGATTCAACAAGCGATAAGGCAAAACCATCCTGCAGCTTGAACTCTTTTGAGATCTCTCCTGGCTTTATTATGGATATCACCTGCCTTACCAAACTTATAGAATCAAGTAGCTCCTCTGTCTTAACATTGAACCTTGACATGACATCTCCGTCTGATCCTGTCTTTTTAGCAGCCTTAAGATCATCATAGGCTCCGTAAGGATGGTCAAGCCTTGTGTCTATCCCTGCACCGCTTGCTCTTGCCGCAGGCCCTGTTATGTTAAGCGGCCTGATCAGCTCTTTTCTTATTATCCCAGTAGTATGGAACCTGTCCAGAACAGTAGGAGAAGACAAAGCAGATTCGACTGCACTGTTGATCTCTCCCCGCAGATCCTTCATGAAAAGTTCCAGCTCTTTAAGTTTCTCATCCCCTATATCTTTCCTGAGGCCCCCTGGCATCATCATCCCTTTCATGAACCTTGAACCTGTAAGCAGGGCATTCATCCGAAGGACGTTTTCTCTCATCACAAAAAACGCTGCTGCACCCACAGGATAAGCTACGTCCACTATCATCCCAGCAAGGTCAGAAAGATGAGAATAGATCCTTTCAAGCTCAAGAAGGATCACCCTCAGAAGGGATGCCCTTTTAGGGACATGAGCTGAAGAGATCTTTTCAACTGCCATGCAAAAGCATGCAGCGTTTGAAACGCTCTCATCCCCGCTTATGGTCTCTGCTATCACTACTGCTTCTGATGGCTTTTTTCCCTCTGCAAGTTTCTCTATTCCCCTATGCTTGTAAAACATCCTTATCTCAAGATTGAATATGGTCTCTCCGATCGCGCTGAACCTAAAGTGGCCAGGCTCGATTATCCCCGCATGGACCGGTCCGACCGGGATCTGATAGACCCCTTCACCATGGACCTTCTTGAACTCATATTCCTGCTGTTCACTTATCTTGTCTCTTGTCCGGATAGGGCTGTTTGGTGTCAATTTTAATAGAGGATGAAAATTGTCAGGGTAAGGCTCATGCAAAAAAATCGGCCTCCTGTCAAACGAGCCATCAAATCCTACACCAAACCCATCTGAGATCTCCCTTTCAAACCAGCATGCTGAAGGGAACATCTCTGATATGGAATCTGAAGAGCTCCCTTTTAGATCCCTGATTATTACTATTATCTCCTTAAAAGCAGGGTTCTCAAAAACGTAAAACAATGTGAATCCCCTGTGGCGTTCAAAGTTCTCTGCGCAAAAGCTGCTTATCAAGACAAACTCATTATCAAGAAGGCTGTTTAATGCTATATCAAACTCATCTTTTCCCAGTTTCAGGTAGCACTCGTTGTTCTTTCCAACTGCTGCTTTTTTTGCTATTTCCGGACAAAATACCGATTCCAGCTGTTCTATGAGCGATTTCATTTCATTTCCACCTTAGACCACAAGTATGTTAACAATATTTGCAAGCACATCCGTCAATCTTGAAGGCATGAATATGCCTAATAATAACAAAAGCGCCATCGTCAGGATTATAGATATCTTCATCGAAAGCATAGGAACATATTGTTTTTCCCCTTTTTCCTCTTCTGACAACGCTGAAAACAGCCTTGAAAGATACAACACAAATGATGCTGATATAAGCATGAGGAATATTGCTGCGATAGAAAGCGCAGCAAACGATCTTTGCCCAGTCCCTGCAAGAATCATGATCTTTGGCATGAAGCAAGGAAAGAAAGGTATACCTATCGCCGCAAGAGCGCCTATTATCAGCCCCCATGATGCAAGAACCTGCTTCTTAAACGCGTTTTTCATGTACTTGAGGTGTATGTTGGCGTATTGTATGTGCATTATCCCTGCTGAAAAGAAAAGCAGGCTCTTTGCAAGGGATGCTGCCAGGAAAAGGAAAAGCGCCCAAAAGATCGACTCATTTGTAGATATCCCCACAGCGATCAGTACCAGGCCCTGATTCTCTATGCTTGAAAACCCTATAAGCTTTTTCAGGTTCTTTTTTGTGATCATAGTTATTGCCGAGATACCTATGCTTAATATCCCGAATACTATAAGCATGACCGATATGTTACCTGCTACGCTGGTCTGCCTTGCTATCGAAAACATCCTTATTATGCCATACAGGCCGACAAATGACACTGCTGTTGACATGACTGCGCTTATCACAGAAGGCGCCTTTGAGTAAGCATGAGGTACCCATGCATGGAAAGGGAATATGCCTGCCTTTGTCGCAAACCCTATGAATATGAGGATAAATGACACACCCAAAAGTCCTGGAGCAAGAGCGGATGAGCCAGCCATAAGCTCTGTCCAGTTAAGCGTACCATGCCCCAGGCCCTGCTTGGACAAGGCAAACAGAAGGATAAGCCCTACAAAGCTAAAAAGCATGGCGCTTGATGTCATAAACACGTACTTAAGCGCTGCAACAAGGTTCTCCTTGGTGTTAAGAAGGACTATAAGAAGAGCTGAAAAGAATGTTGTGAGCTCAACAAGTATCCAGAAAAGCGCAAGGTTGTTCGAAAAGAATGACAGTACCAGGACCATATGAAGAAGGTTAAATGAGATGTAAAAAAGCTTTATGTTCCCTTTTTTCATCTCTCCTGCCTTCATCAGGCTTTCAACATATCCTCCTGCGTATACTGAAGAGAGGAAAAAGACAAGAGAGGTCACTGCAGCGCAAAACAGCCCGAAATCATCTACAAGTATGAACCTGTTGGTAAGTGATATTATTCCCGAATAATCATAGAACAGGCCTGAAGCCAAAAAAGCAAGATACGAAAAAGACAGGAGTACCGTAAGGAAGTTTATCTTCCTGTGCGATTTCAGGGCAAGGACCAGCATGAGCACAAGCGCGTTTGCAATTATCATCTCAGGTATCATCGTCTATTCATCCTCGTATTCATCTTCGTTCATCCACTTCATGAATGGGTTTATCTTGTCATGGAAAGCCTCTATCGTCGAATCCACCCCGAAAGCCAGCATGACCGATATCAGTATGAGTATTATCAGGTCTATAGTGATCAAAAATTCTATTATGAAAGGAAGCTCAGGGAAGAACATGCTGAAAAGAAGGACTCCGTTTTCCATTGTCAGGTAGCCTATTATCTTTGTTATCGCCTTTTTTCTGCTGAATATTATCATCATGCCTATGAACAGGAGAGATATCCCTAGAGTCGCTCCCAAAAGGAACATGCTGTCTGGAGAAAGCTCCCTTATCAGCCTTGAAAACAATACGTAGATCAGGAGTATTATGAACACGCTCACAAATATAGACCCTACAGCTGAGACGTAGTGGAACTCGACATCCCTCTTTATCTTCATCTCCTTTTGCAGCTTCTTCATGAAAAGAGGGATTATCATGACCTTGCTTATTATCGTAAGCACAGCAATCCACAAGAGGGTCATGGTATGCTCAGTCATGAACAATGACAATGCTATCAAAGCTATGAAAAGAGACTGCGCAGCATATGTCAGGAAAAGCGAGTTGATGTTCCTTCTTGTAGCTATATATGCTGTCGTGCCGAGCACAAGTACAAAAAGAAGCTTTATTGCAGCTGATGATATGTCTGAAGGGATCATGCAAACACCCCAATAAGTATCGTAAGCAGCGAGAAGAAAAACGCTATAGCGACAAGAGAAGGCACCCTAAAAAGCCTTAGCTTTGCATGATATGACTCAAAGATGCCTATCACGACAGCAAGGACTGCAGCTTTTACCAGGAACAAAACTGCACCTAACGCGAATCCTGCAAAAGTGAGGCTTGTGGTCACGCCATAAGGGAACAATATGTTTATCAGCAGCGCCATGAGTATGGTCTGCTTGATAGCGTATGAGAGCTCCATCATAGCAAGGTTCCTTCCTGAATGCTCAAGGATCATAGCCTCATGCACCATAGTCAGCTCAAGATGGGTCTCTGGGTTGTCTACAGGAACCCTTGAGGTCTCAACTATCAGGACTATAAAAAGAGACAGGCATGAAAGCAAAAGCAGAGGATTTGAAAAGCTGCTTGCTGAAGAAGCTATAAAAAACATGTCGTGGATGTTAGTCGTCTTTAGCACAAGCGCAACTGATGCGAATACCAGGATTATCACAGGCTCAAAAACAGATGACAGGCTCATCTCCCTTGAGCTTCCCATCCCTCCGAAAGTGCTTGCGCTGTCAAGGCCTGAAAGCGCCATGAAAAACCTTGCTACAGCAAGAAGATAAACAAAAAGTATGATATTTCCGACAGGATTTGATGGGGTCGGTATGTATACCAAAGGCACTGCAAGGCATGCTGCAAGCAAAAAGACAAGGTTGATGTAAGGCGAAACTACCATTATGAAAGATGACCTGTCTGAATAGACAACCTCTTTTCTTAGAAGCTTCACAAGGTTGAAGTATGACTGGAAGACGCCCGGGCCTTTCCTTCCCTGGCACAACGCCTTTACCTTCTTTATCAGGCTTATGAAAAAAGGCGCGATAACCAGCACTAGGGCCACATTAAGCAGGCCGCAGAGAATTATGTTCCAGTTCATATTATCCACCACGCAAATATCAAAAGAATTATGTTCGTTACGAACATGTGGAGTATGTAAGAGTCAGGCTCGATAGATGATTGAAGCGAGGCAGCAAAGCTTGACATTTTCCTTACAAGGTTTGCTGTCGGATCGTACAAGTATTCCTCAAATATCCTCTTTATCCTGATCTCTGCCTTTCCCTCAGAAAAGATGGAGTTGTGGTTGTCGTAAAACTTCCTTTCATTATGCTCTTTTGCCATGTACAACGAGTCAAATATCCTGACTATAGGCTGTGAGAAACCTGATGCTGTGTATTCCATCGTGCTTTTCTGGGAGATTATCCCGCAGCCCCAGGTTTCGCTTTTTCTTGACCTTGTGTTCGAAAAAAGCCTTATCCCGATGATCACAAGCACAGCAAAAGTAAGAAGAGCTGCGCTTAGTGGCAGAAGATTTGGGATTGCAAGATCATATCCTAACCAAGAGAATATCTGGAAGGAGAAAACTCCGAGGAGTATGCATAATGCTGCAAGAAAAAAAGGCCCGACCAGCATAGGAATATCTGATTCCTTCGCATTTCTTGCCTTTTCTGACCTTGGTGCTGAAAGGAAGGTTATACCAAATGCCTTTACGAAGCATGCTGCAGCAAGCGCGCTTGTCAAGGCAAATATTGACATGCAGATGAAAAGGAAGATGATGATAAGCGGGCTTAGCGGAGCTGCTGCTGACCTAATAAAAGCCTCAAATATCATAAGCTCGCTGACAAATCCGTTGAGAGGAGGCAGGGCTGAGATCGCTATGGACCCCACCAAAAACAGTGCTGCTGTGTAGGGCATCACCTTTACCAGGCCACCCATCTTTTCTATGTTCCTTGTCCCGGTAGAGTTCACGACAGATCCTGCTGCCATGAACAAAAGCGCCTTAAAAACTGCGTGATTTAAGGTGTGAAACAATGCTGCTGCAAGAGAAAGCATAGCAAGCTTCTGTGCCCCTGCCACGCTCAATGTCACATAAAGCCCTATCCCTATCATTATGATCCCTATGTTCTCGATGCTGTGGTATGCAAGAAGCCTCTTTATGTCATGCTCCTTCAAGGCATACATGACACCGAGAAGGGCTGATATCGTGCCTATCAGAAGGATGATTACCCCCCACCACAGGCTTGGTTCAAAGACATAAACAAGAAACCTTATCATGGCATATATCGCCACCTTTATCATAACTCCTGACATCAATGCAGAGATGTTTGATGGCGCTGCCGAATGCGCGTATGGCAGCCACTTGTGAAACGGTATCATACCTGCCTTTATGCCGAATCCTATGAAAAAGCTCAGGAAAAGCAATGCGCTGACAATCTGGCTTTTGACAGATATCCCTGTTATCTCAAACGTGCCTGCCACCAGGTACATGCCGACGAAAAACATTATGATAAACGCAGTGCTCAGCTGGGTCATGATAAAATAGAACTGGCCTGCCCGTTTCGTCTCAGGCTTCTCATATTCTGACATCACAAGGAAAAATGATGCCACAGACATGACCTCCCAAAACGCCAAAAATGATATCATGTTCTTTGATGATACTACCAGGACCATGGACAGCACAAAAAGGCTCATAAGCGAAGCAATCATGTTCCGTTTCAGCGGCTTTTCTATGTGCGAGATATAGCTCCAGGAATAGATCGACACGCAAAGCGCGACTATCGATATCACAAGTATGAAAAAAGAGGAAAGCCTGTCTACATAAAAGCCCAGCTCCAGAAAAGGGTTAAGGCTATATGCGCTCACTTTTAGGGTCTGTCTTGACAGCCCCGCAGCAAGTGAAAGGTAGATAAGGTCGCATGAGCCAAGAGCTACAAGCAGTATAGATAACTTCCTTGACAAGCCTGACCTTAAGAAGATCAGAGGCAGCAAGAACCCTGCCAGAAGCAAGATGATTCCTAAGACAAAATAGTTCTCTAAAACAAACATGCTCTCATCTTCGGTCCATATTTATCCTTATTTTCGTTCCACATCGTTTTCTTAGTTAAGGCTTCGCTTAAATAAGAAGCAAAATCGAGTTCGTATTATGTATATAAAGCTATCTGTTCACGAGGAGAAAAGAGCCAAAATCAAAAAAACAAGCGTTAAAAAAAGATCGATACTGATAATAAGCCACATCCCTAAAACGGAAGGTAATTTAGCTTATGCTCTTTGTATACTAACAGCGTGTCATAATCCCTGATGATATCTGAAAAGTTATTCCTTATATCCAGCAGGATACTATGCAGCTCTTCTTCATTCTGCACTTCAAACTCCAGTTCAGCATCCCATGAGCCGACTAGCTTAAGATATTGCGTGCCTTTAGGATGCAGTGTGATGTATGAAATCAGTTTCTTTTCTTTTTCAGGAGTGAGAGAACGAAGCCTTAAGATGATCTTGTATAGCTTGTAGCCTATCACGTCCAGGTCTATCAAAACCCTGTACTGGGAAATGATGTCGTCCTTTCTCAACTTTTTTATCCTGTAATTTATCACATCCCTTGTCAGGCCAGATTTTTCCATTATTTCCGAAACAGTCATTCTGGCATTCATCGATATCAGCCTAAGAATCTTGATATCAGAATTGTCTAACTCATAATTCCCTATCTTACCTCCAAAAGTATGCACCTTTTTTTCTTTTTTGCCTGTGAGATAGTTTCTTGTAAATACCGGACTGACCTCTGTTATAAGAACATCTTTTTCAAGGACATAAATGCCATACTTGTTGATAAAAGAGTTTAATATATCCCCAAATTCATTGATGTCCCTGGAAGAGACAGCCACAGCAAGATCCCATCTTCCTCTGCATGAACCAACCCAAAAGCTTGGCACCCCATCAACCCAGAAATCAATTATTTCTTTTTCCTTTGCTACATCAACATTCTGGAACTTAAGGTACAGCTTGTATTCTGTGTAGCCAAGCTTGGAAAAATTGGTGATAGTATAAAAGTGCTTGATAACCTTGTTTTTTATCAGGTTCTTTATGCGATAATCCACAACCTGTTTTGACAGCTTTACTTCTTTTGATATCTCCCCAAGAGTAGCCCTGCTGTTAAGGTCGAGGGCATACAGTATCTTTCTATCTTTCAAATCTAACTTAATCATATTCATGATAAAATTGTCTTTTATTTATATATTTTACTTATTTATCAAAAATAATAACAAAAAGTTTGATATATTTTGAATGATTATATAGGATATATAGAATATGAACTAAGGAGGTAAGAAAATGGTGGAGCTAAATGAAACTGTAAAAAGGATGCTTGAATGGAAGAACCCTGTAGAGACAATCAACAACCTGTACGGCTGCCATCCAGGAGATGCTGGCCAGGAATATTTTGAGACAATATTCGCTAAATGATAGAACATGGAAAAGGCATTGAATATCTGGAAAGGGAACATAGCTAGACTTATGCGGGAAAGGCCGCTTCAGATAATCAGTTGGGAAGCTACAAGGAGATGTAACCTTAATTGTCTGCATTGCGGCTCTCCGAACGAGGCCGTTGATCTCGGTGAAGAGCTTTCGACAGAAGAAGTGATAGCTGCATTCATGCAGATAGCAAAAGAATTCGACCTGTCAGAGTTTCATCATATCAACATCACTGGAGGAGAGCCTTTTGTTAGAAGTGACCTTTTGGATATCCTTAAAAAGATATCAAAAGTGAAAGAGTTCAGAAATATTGCGATACAGACAAATGGAATCCATATTGCTGACCATCCCAAAGTTCTGGAGAGACTAAAAGAATACGGTGTTACAGGACTGGGAGTGAGCATAGACGGGCTTGAAGAAACGCATGATTCTTTCAGGAGAAAGAAAGGCACATGGAAAAAAGCAGTGAAAGCTGCAAATCTTGCAGTAGAAAAAGGATTTGTCGTGACAGTTTCAGTGACAGCGCATTCAAAAAACCTGGACGAGATACCAAGACTATACGAATACGTAAGAAAATTCCATCCAAGATACTTCAGGGTGATGACCCTAGATCCTATCGGCAGGGCAAGACTAAACAAGGAATACCTGCTATCACCCAGGCAAGTAAAAGAAGTTATCAGTTTCTTAAAAGAAGAGTACGAGAAAAACTACATGGGCTATGCTGATCCAAAAGCAACGATGATGGAGCTTGGCTGCGGAGGCTGGCTAAGCACAGAGCTCGAAGGGAGGATTAGGCCTTATGTTTTTCATTGCATTGCAGGATTGAACAACCTAGGGATCCTTTATGACGGAAAGATTGCATCATGCTCAAACATTCCTCGAGATTTTATCGAAGGGGATCTCAGAAAAGATAATATCAAAAAGATTTGGGATACAAGATTCCAGAAGTTCAAAGACAAGGGATGGCTAAGAACTGGAGACTGCAAAAACTGCTCTGAGTGGGAATACTGCCACGGCGGCCCCATGCACAAGAGGCTTATAGACGGCACAATGATTGAGTGCCTGCACCAGGTCATCAAGAACGGCAAGGATTACAGGAAGTCTTTGCCTTCTGAAACATTTGATATTGTAGCAGGGAATTAAGACAGTATCTACTGCTCAAAATACCCTTCTTCCCTGATGAAAGAGACCAGCTCTTCAAACATCTTCCTGATCTTGGGATAATCGCTTATGTGCTTCTCAAAATATTTCCTTACCATCGCCTCATCCCATCCTTTCCAGTCTTCCTTGTTGTCAAGCTCGTGGATAAGAGCGTCCATACGATCAACTGCTTTCGCAAACCTTGCCTCAGGGGTCTTGAGCTCTTCAAACTCAATAAACATTTCTTCAAACCTTTGCCTTATCTCTTTTGGTATCTCTTCTTTTAGCTTCTTCATGGCTTTTAGTTCAGTCTCTTTCTTGTTTTTCCTTTTCTCTTCCTGATGTATCGGAACGTCTCCTGATTCTATCTCGACAAGGTCGTGGTACAAAAGAAGCTCAAAGACCCTCTGCCTGTCGATATCAGGCTTGATCGCCTCAAAAAAATAGTCTGCAAGCATCATCGTGCTCCACGAGTGCTCTGCTGAGCTTTCCTTCCTGCCCCCTACAGAATTCTCCCTGTACACACGTTTTAGCTCGTAGAGCTTTCTTAGCTTTGTTATGTCTTGCATGATCGATGAGTAAGCAGAAGGAGACTTATATAGTTTACTGGAGAAGCCCTATAGATGATTTGTTTTTGTCAAGAATAAACACTTCAGAGCTGCCTCCGCAGTATTCCTTTATCTTATCCTTCAGCTCATTGATTGCAGAATCCAATTCTTCTTTACTTGTTGATCCTAATGCTTCAATGACTAAACATACATTTTTTGTTGTTTCTGTCATCTTTGTCTTGTCGCATTCTCTCCAGTTCCACCTTCTGCAAAGAACGTCCTTATCATCCTTATAGATTACTTCTCCTTTCTCAGGAAATTCCATGTTTGATCCTCCCAGCAGGGTGAAAGGCTCATTTCCTTCTGATATCTTAAGGATAATATTTCCATCGACCTTATCAAGATCATCACCTCCTACAGGAAGCATGTGCTTTACCGATATCATGTTGTAGATATTAACGATCTTGTTGATATCAGTAAGGGAGTCTTTTTTGAGCACCCTTCTTAGAAGCGCTTCAACTGAGCACTTATATGTTTTGGGCTTTGCCCCAAATGAAGAGTATGCTTTTCGCCAGTCATCAATTTTTGGATGGTCTGCAAGGCTCTGAAGCTCAAGGCCTGATCTTGTCTTTTCTTCAACAGACCTTATCTCTTCAAAAAGCTTGTCGATTTTGCCTGTGTTGTCTGCTCCCTTCACAACCAATACACCTATCTTAAGTTCAGGATATCTTTCAAATATTTCGTTTTCAATGATGAAGTTCATATTACCGTCACAAAAAAAGGAAAACCTTATATAACATTTAAACATTATGTTTAAAAATAAACAAAAATAATAAAAAATGTTAGATAATAAAAAGACAACAGATATCGTAAAAGAAGAGCTTGAAAACGACCTTTTCCTGCTTGAGATACTTAAAGAAGACCTGGTTAATTATTCTGCACTGTCAAGGGCCCTCCTTCCAAAGGTCCAGAAAAAGAATCCAAAAGCCAACATCGAATCGATCTCGATTGCAATAAAAAGATATATCATAAAAGAGAAAAAGCAGAGGGTGTCAAAAACCATCCAGAAGATCATTGCAAACTCCCAGCTTTCAACAAAAAACGACATTATCCACATGACTTTCAAAAGAAATGAAGCTGTCCTTAACAAGATAATGGAGCTATCAAAAAGCATCAAATGGGACCAGGAAGAGATCTTCTTTGTCAACCAGGGCTTTGGCGAGGTAACAATAATCCTTGACAAAAAAAACCAGGACCTGCTAAAAAACCTTAACAAGGACATGATTGAAAAAGTGACAGATCTTGCGATAATGTCCATAAAAGAGACATATCAGGAGGGTCTTGAAAAATCGATAAATGTGCCAGGGGTATATTCATATTTTATCACCCAGCTATCCCGAAGAAGCATAAATATCCTCGAGATAATATCGACTTCAAGCCAGCTGACCCTTGTCCTGAAAAACAAAGACCTGATGGGATCATACGAGATAATCGACAGCAATATAAGGTTTCTTCGTAGAAGCTGATTCACTCAAACACGCACTTAGGAGAGCCAACTGAAAGGAACTCCTTTTGGAAAAGAGACACTTCCATTATCCTATTGTCGGGAAAAGACTCCTCGATCTCCTGAAGTATCCCCCTTAACCTGTAAGTGTCTGAAACTGTTATGCCAAATTCGAGGAATGGGTCAGCAACATATTCTGCGACAAATGACACGTTTGGATGAGCACAAAGATATGAAACCAGCTTTGGCAGGCTTTCAACATCCTTGTTTACCACAAATATGCTGTACTGCAGAAGACCTGCTTTTGAGATGTCGATAAAAAGCGAGAATCTTCCTATTATGCCTGATCTTTCAAGAGATCTTATCCTCCTGCTTACTGCAGGTGCACTAAGTCCTGCTTTTTTTGAAAGCATGACGCTTTCTATCCTTGAATTCTTCGCAAGCTCCCTTAGGATGATCTTGTCTTTTTGGTCTATCTTGTAATCAATAATCTTGTTCTTTACAGGCAAGGTCATGCCACCAAAATATTTCTCATAGAAGAACTCTGTTCTTCTGTGGAGCGTAAACCTATAATCTATAATGTCCCCCTTGAACTTTTGGGATATCATCCTGAATTTCTGGTCGAGTTCCTCATTGCTTTTTCCGTATATTGAAAAGCCAAAGCTCCAGACACCTGAGAGTTCTGCAACCCACGACACAAACCCGCAATTATTGAGGAATTGTATAAACTCCTTATGCCTCTTGCTTTTGATGCTGATAAATACAGCTGCACCTACAAAACCAAGTTTCTCTATACCTATCTCTGTAACAAACCCAAGGATCACCTTTTCCTTGACAAGCTTGTTTATCCTGTAGGTTATGACTTCCCTTGATGCTTTCAGCTTCTTTGCAAGAGAGGTGACGGGGACCCTTGAGTTTTTCATCATCTCGAGTATGATCCTGGTGTCCAGCTTATCCATTTTACATATATTAAAAATAATACTATATAAGGTTTATTATTGTAAAAAAAATAATCAAAGATTTTATATTAATGCGTGTTACTACATACATCAGACAACACGAGGGGTGGAACAGATGAAAGATGAAAATGAAGAAAAAAGTTGGATTATAAAAACAAAAAAATATACGACATTGGCTCTGATAGCTACACTAGCAGCAACAGGAGTAGGACTAAAAGATTCATTCAAAGATAAGCGCATAGTGACCCAAATAATTGCTTATATGGAAAATCATGACGGCAAACCAGGCATTAGCCAGAAAGATAAGGCAGATTTTGAAGCAAAAGTAGGTAGATGTTTTTTTCCAATAAAGATCCTACCAGATGAATGTAATAAATATTGCTTAACAAAAATTATTGGAAGATTTGATGGGGGCTTAACAAGAAGGGTCCTAGAAATGTATCAGGAAGGACACAGGCAAAAGCATTACATACCAACAAGAAGATAACCAACCAAAACCATTATAAACATGCTTTCCTTAGCGTAAGCCTATGATAATAACCATAACCGGTGATGCAGGCTCGGGAAAGAGCACCGCTGCAAAGCTGCTTGCAAAAAAGCTGAACATGAAGCATTATTCCAATGGTGATATCATGAGGCAGATGGCAAAGGAGCAGGGATACAAGAGCCTTCTTGAGTTCTCAAAGCATGCTGAGAACAACCCCAAGATAGACCACGCTCTTGACGAGAGGCAGCGGTTTCTTGGAGAGACAGAAGATGAGTTTGTTATAGACTCAAGGCTTGGCTGGCACTTCATCCCTCACTCAAAAAAGGTATTCCTAAAAGTTGACATAAATGAGGCTGCAAGAAGGATACATGAAGCAAGAAGAGAGGAAGAATCATTTAAGGATATCAAGTCAACCATCGCTGCGCTAAAGGAAAGGCGCAATTCCGAAACAAAAAGATATATGAAGCTCTACAGGATAGACTATGATGACATACACAATTATGACATAGTTGTCGACACGACAAACAGGGTGCCTGATGAAGTCGTTGATGAGATAATAGAGCACCTGCACGAAGCTTAGGTACTACTTCTCAAGATGCTCCTTGAGCTTGTTTAGCGCGATCCTTCTCATGCTCATCTTGTTCTTCTCCTGGCTGCTCATCTCAGAAAAAGTCCTGTCATGCCCATCAGGAGAAAATATCCTGTCCCAACCGAACCCTGAACTCCCCCTTGGAGAAAATATCTTTCCGCTGACTGAGCCTTCAAAGAATTCTATCTCCTTCTTGCTTTTAGCATATCCTATTATTGTCCTTGCCTTTGCCTTGTTGTTGCCAAGCTTCTCTGCTATCTCTGCCAGGCCTTCGTTTCCTATGGTCTCCATAAACCACTTGATAAGAGGTCCTGGAAGGCCTTTTAAGCAGTCCAGATAAAGGGAAGTGTCCTCCACTATGAACTCTCCGCTGTGATGCTCAAAAGCAGCCATCAGCTTCTCCCTTATTATCTTCCTTGCATCGATGTCCTGTATCTCAGGAAGATCTATCTTTATCTGCGCGACATCCCCAAGTATGTCTTTTACTTCCTTGAACTTATCCTTGTTTCCGGTGATGAAGTATAGGGTCATGTTTCTTTCCTCAACCTGTCTGCCTGAAGATCTATCTCTTTTAGGTCTCTTGATGATTCTTCTTTTATCTTCTTTCTTGATTCCTCTTTTACAATCTCCCAAAGCTCAAAGATGAAGCTGTCAAAGCCAAAAAATTCTTCTCCTGCATACTGGCTTCTTGGAAATTCTATGTCTATCCATGTGCTCATGTCAGCCTCGTTATGCTGTATGTGCACCTCAAGCTTGTCCATCGCTTTCACAAGCTTCGCTTCATCTGTCTTCAGGCGCTCATATTCTTCCCAAAGCGAGAATATCTTATCAGTCTGATCATCATCAAACCTTCTCTTCATCTCAAGCATGTGTCTTTCCTCGATCTTTTTTTGCTTTTTGTGCTCTTCTTTCATGAATGCAGGAACATCCCCTGCATATGCCTCGCAAATGTCATGGATAAGAGCGATCTTAACAGCCTTGCAGACATCGATCTTGCGGTCAAGCTTTTCTCCTACGAGCATAGCAAGAAGAGCTACCCTAAACGTATGCTCAGCAGAGCTTTCCTGCCTGCCGCTGGAAAGAAAGCTGTGCCTCAGAACGCACTTGACCTTTTCGGCCTCATGCATGAACGAGAGGATATCCTTTGCTTCCATGAAAGATACAAAAACAGGAATATATTTAAATCTATAGCCTAAAAAATAGTCATGGAAAACATTTCTGTCGGCATACTCTGCGGCATGGCTGCAATGCTTGGCTTCGGGTTAAGCAACGCGATCTCGCAGACACCTGTAAAGGAGATCGGAAGCACAAGAACTGTCTTTTTCAGGAACATGTTCACAAGCGCCATGCTTCTTGCGCTTGTAACCTTCTACGCCAAAAGCATCAATTTTTCCATAAGATACATACTGATAGCATTTGTCATATCCCTTATAGGATACATACCTCTCCTGACGATCTACAAGGCGCTAAAGAGAGGAAAAGTCGGCGTAGTATCTCCCATAGGAAACTCTGCTGTCATATTCACAGTCCTTTTCTCAGTCCTGTTTTTCGGCGAATCCCTTTCAAAAGCCCAGTCCTTATCGATAGCATGCATAATAGCAGGCATAATCCTCATATCAATAGATTTCAGGGACATAAGAAGATCTCACATATTCACGCTGTCAAGCGGCGTGCCTTACGCTCTTGTCACATGCTTGCTCTGGGGCCTGCTGTTCTTCCTGTACAAGATACCAGTAGATGTAATAGGCCCTATCCTCACCTCGTTCATGATCGAGTTTGGCGTCCTGATCCAATGCTTAGCCCACATGAAGATATCAAGAACCAGCTTCGATAAGCCCAAAGCAAAGACGTTAAGATACATATTCGCTGTCGCTTTCTTCGGAGTCATAGGATCGATATCCTTCAACATAGGGATAGGGCTTGCTGATGTCAGCATAGTTGCTGCTATAGCTTTCGCAAACCCTCTTGTAGCTGTGATGTATGGAAAATTCGTGTACAAAGAAACTCTCAGGCTTCAGCAGTGGGCTGCAGTCCTCATGATACTGATAGGGATAGTTGTCATATCTTATTTTTGACTTTGGTAAATATTTTCTATGTTTCTTGCAATCACTTTCCCAACCAGTCTAGCCCTAAGGTGGGTTGGCATTCGCTCGTCATAACCTAAAGCTTGTTTAAACCTAGCTGTTTCAATTTGATTAAAGAGCAGGTATTCTCTTTCAAGAAAACTGGGATTAAAATCAAGACCTAAATCAAGAATCCCTGGTTTCCCGCGAACCCATGCCAAAGTTCTCTCCAT
>JBJKQO010000037.1:0-19630 GCA_046705145.1 Candidatus Woesearchaeota archaeon | reverse complement strand
CCCCGGATGGGGTGTCGCCAAACAAGTTTGGCGGACTCATGAACTTGTTCATGAGCAACCCCCTTAGTCAGCCTGGATATAATCAATAAAGAAGCTCGCAAATTGATGCTACCACCAATTTCAACAGCATCAATCCAGAAGAGAAACCGCTTCCTCTATTACCTTAACATTTCTTGTTATCTCCTCAGGAGTCAGCCTTATCGCTTCAAGAGTCACTTTTGCGTCTTTTATCAGCTCTTTTGTCAGTCCGAAATCCTTGAGGATTATAGGAGAGTCCAAAGGCCTGTGCTCCATCCCAAGATATTCCTTGACTGAAGGGTTTTGTTTTTCAAGTATTTCATACTTATGGACGTGAAGCTCAAATATCCTGTTCTTGCTTATCTTAAGGAGCTTTTTTATGTCCATTGTACCCTGGTGCTCCGCTATCTTGGAGTGAGGGATATCTATCAGTATCCCAAGATTCCTGTGCCTGACATTTCCAAACAGCTCCTCAAAATCCTTGTCAGACGTCATCATCATGACAGGTGTGATAGAAAATACTGTCTCGACAGCTATCTTTATGTCATGCCTTGCTGCCTCATCCAGCACAAGGGGAAGATTGAGGATTATGTTGTTCATGGCCTCTACTCTTCCTATAGGCTTGTTTTTCGGCTCGCCAAATCCGTTTATGTCTGCCATAGAGCCGACATGAAGGCTAAATAATTTTGAGTCAAGCTTCCTGCATGCGTCGATAGTTATCCTTGCCTGATCAAGAGACTGCTGTATCATTTCCGGATTGGCAAGGTTGAACATGAAAGGCTTTTTTTGAGGAGGGAAGAATGCGTGAAGGATGAAATCAGACCCTGTGTCTTTCTTGTATTTGATGACTGGCGCAAGGCTTCCGAAATAGTCATGCACTGCGCCAAGCTCGATATTCCTTATGCCAAGTTTATCATAAACGTCAAGAACCCTAAACAGGTCTTTTTCATACCTTCCTTCCTTGCTTTTCAGGCATGCAGTTGAGACGTATGTCATGAGAAAAAGATAATCCTGAGAGATATTTAAGAGTTGTGATACCATTTCTAAACTATTTTTTAAAATGGTGTCACTTTTAGAGTCTTTATTTCTTAAAAATTGGATTTAAAGCATGCGCCCTATCAAGATATTTTCTTGATTCCTTTTCATTTTTCATACCAATAAGAAGAACTCTTCCCTTGAGGTAATATGCCTCTGCATAATTTGGATCCAAATAAATTGCTTTATCACAATATTCCAAAGCCTGGTTGTAATCACGTAAAAAAGTTGCAGATTTTGCTAGCCTAGCCCACGCAAAAGGATTAAGAGGGTTTGCTTTTAAAGAAAGGAGGGTTAACTTAAGCATGCTTCTAAAATCACTATATTTTCCTTCTTTACTTATTGCTTTATGATAATAACCCTCTGCAAGATAATGAACTACGAAAGCAAGTGTTTCAGGCTTGCTAAGTGATCTTAAATAAACTCCTTTTTCAACTGATGTTTGATGAATTGGCCAAGTGTCATTATAATGATAATAATGCTGATCATTAGTAACTGATCCTGATGTTGTTTCATAATCTAAGTAAATCCTCGGATTGAAATGAAATCTAATAAACATATGTCCAGGGGCAACAACCGAAGCAAGATTGATCTTATTTCTTTCTGCTATTGCCAGATACAAAAGAGATAAGAGGTCACAATCAGCTGGACGTTGACCCCCCTCATCTTTTTTAACCAATGCCTCACTTAGCCTGGTTGTGACTTTCAGTGTATAACCAAAATCATTATGCAATAAGTATTTGATAGAGGACAAAAAAGATATTGCCTGGCTTGGTGATAACCTCGATATATTATTTCGAGGAAGGATAATTTTTCTTTCTGAAGTAGATAATATTTCATCAAGTAAATGATAACTATAAACATCAACATCAATTCCTGCTGCTCTCTCAATATCCAAAGCAAGAAACCCGATATTCCTCATGTCATTTAATAAAAGGGATTCAATTGTTTCAAAATTATTTGTTGGTGTATCTACAGATGATAATCCCCAGAGGGGCGTAATAATCCCTCCCCCCACTCTCCCACAAAACTTCAAGAAATCTCTCCTGTCCATCATCCCTCACTCACCCACGATCGCTGCCAGATACATCGCATGCCCCCATCCTAATGGGGTGTTGGGGTTTGGCTTGTCTGAGTTTGCGTAGTACAGCTCTGGTATCTCTCCTTCTGGTGTCATTATGCTGTGCGTGAGCTCTATGTAATGGTTGAATCTTTCGAGGTTTCCGAGGTCCTTGTAGATCTTTGCAAGCCAGGGAAATCCCATGCACCATTCTGCTTCTCCGTCCTCATTGTAGTACTGGTCGTCAAGGTATCTTATGACTCCTCTTTTTCTTACAAGCTTCTCTTCAACGTTCCTGAGTATCTTTTCTGTCTGCTCAGGGGTCGTGACCTTGAATGGATAGATTAGGGAAAGTAGCGCCAGGTCAACCTCTTTTGTCGAGGATTCCCATGGAAGAAGCGTGTTAAGCGTGTCTATGCCGTTTTCAATCACCCATGAAGGGACGTTCACTATGCCGACTACTGCTTTTAGTCCTGCGACGCATGCTCCGACGCTTGATGCATGTATCTCTTCGTTCTCTTCCCACACCCCGTTGTCAAAATCGTGCCAGTACTCCACGCTTGCAAGGTAATGTACGAGCTTTTGTATCAGCCTAAGATCATCTCCGTCTCTTATGACTTTTACTCCTTTTTTCTCAAAGTCACCTATCTTGAAAAGAAGTGCGCCTATGGAGTCATTTTGCATGTTGCCCCATTCTTCTGAGAATTCTTCAAATGTTTCAGGGTTTATCCTTGCGTGGATGTACTTGAATCTTGCGTCCGGCTTTTCCTTTATCGCCCAGTCTATCTTATACTCGTGCTTTTTCATGGCGTCAAGTAGTGCGTGCAGCGCTGCAACTGATCTTGACTTGTCTATCGCTTCAAGGCCTATAGCCTCGTAGATATTGTCCCTTATCCATGCTGCGCTGTAGCCTGTGTGGACGTCTTTTCTTGATGCTGCAAATAGCCCTGACTCGTACTGAAGGCTCGTCAGGATCTTTGCTGCTTTCCTTATCCTTGTGTGAATATCATTCATGGTATGTTTCACCCCCTACAGCCAGTATTTTACCACCGACTGATAACAACATCAGTAGAACTAGTATATAAAGCTTTCGGTTTTTTACTACTTAGAAGGGGTTAATGGTTAAGTGAGAATCTGCCAAACAACCTTACAAAAACATCATAATTGACCTGATATTCCAACTCTATACTCCATTTTTCCTTAGCTCTGCCGCTTATCCTTTCAGCAGCTTGCGTAAAGAACCTGTGATTATCAAAGAAATCCAGCTGGACAAACGCCCATTCAGGATCATATGCTATCCCCATCTCAGCTCTTAGTTCATCTGATCTTTTATCATAATTAGAATCTCCAAGGTGCAGCGTGTCTGCATCTCTCATTATCATCTCAAGGGTTGTTGCGGGTCCTCTTGCGTAATCTGTAGCAATTATTAGCTTTTTTACAAACTCTATGTCTGACCTTCCATAGCCTATGACAGTAAGGATTTCATCAGCAAGCTCTGCATTCCTCCTTTCATGCCCAGGACCTGAAGTCAGGTCATGAAGAAGTCCTGCTGTTGCAAGTATAAACCTGACCCACTGGTGAGACTCGCTATTTGTGTTATAGCCCGCCTCCTTTGCTACCCTTATTGCGGCGCGGGAAAACCTTTTTGCATGAGAGAAGTTGTGGTAAGGGACGTCTGCATACTCTGACATGTACCCCTCTGCATAATCATAGACATTCTTTAGTAAGGTAATATGGTTTTTGTTCATTTTAGCACAAATATAAGAACCAACTATCAAGCCAGAGATTCATAGACTAAGACTTAATATGTCTTACAGGGCCTGTAAACAAATTATGACCCTCTATTTCGGAATATGTCCCCCTATAGGGCTCTACCGATCTTATTATAGGATCAGCAAAAGGATCGAAATTTTTTGAAATGTTTACTCTTGCTAATCCCCCTCCACTATCCAACCCATGACATCGCCTTTTTATTTCATTATGGGTCGTATCATGGACAGGAACAAAATTTCCATCCCCCCACAGCATATGCTCAATACTAATCATCCCATCCTCAATAAAACCCAAAAGCTCATCCATACCAGAAAAACCAGAATTAACTGGATCACTACCCCTATGTTGAGCCTCATACGCCCGTAATCTTTCAATTCTTTTCAAAGAAAGATATAGATCAGACTCTGGATCCAATGAAACCGAGATATTATCTGCTAAGTCAACTATTTGTAAATCAGCCTGGGAATTTTGCATTCTACCCCTTTCAGAAACACCTAAATAAGATTGGATAGGAGAACGCCCATACACCTCTCGAAAAGGTTTCACATTCCCCCCGGTATATCCATCAGCAGCATAAACCTTAGACCTACCCTTTCCTGAAGGACAAGTTCTTCTTCGAGAATGTCTAATGGGGTGTTGGTGCCTCATTTCTTCAGCTTCAAATTCTGCTGCCCAAGACCTACTCGCAACTTCCAAAGGTTCCAGTCCAGATTTTAGGATTGCCATTTATATCACTTAAATGTTTTTCTATAAAAAAAGAATCAGCCACTTATTTATAAGCATTTCTATACCTTACCTACTATAAGATAGTGTCAGAGCTCAATCAGTTTCTATTTTTTTGATAAGTTCCCATTGTATTATGGGCTTTAAAAGCCCTAAGTTGAGCAACAGTAACTCCTGAAAATGTGTCTAGTATCTCTTTTATAGGCACACCTTCAATGACAAGGTATCTTGCATCCTCTGTTGAGATTTTGGGTTTTCGCGCTCCCGGTGAGTATGATGACCCTAGATGAACCCTTTCTTCAATAGAGTGGAATTCTACAATCATTTTTTTCTCTAACCTATCTACAATCTCTCTTGCCCTTTCTTTAAGTATTAGTTCTTTTTTGGGGCTAACGTTTGCCCATGTTGAATAAGTCTTATTTTCAGGATTAAATGAAAGAAAGTCTTGAAACGGTCTTAATTCAGATTCATGCTTATTGAAGAAGAATAGGTCAAAAAGCATGGGAGACCCACTATTGCTGACATAACTATATGACTCAGACTGATCTAAAAAGTATGGTCTTGATCTTATTATGAAATATAAAAGCGCTTCAGTCGAGCTTAGACCATTATGTATCAAAGATGTCCATAATAAGTCTCTAGCAATATTTCTATATTCCCTATGCCTTGCAATGACTTCCATAGGTGTCCTGCCATCCATAACCTTTAGATCCTCATCTACACCATAAGGCCCGCATCTAGACAAGAAAAGTTCGACAAACTGGCCAAGAGACAAGAATTCTCTATATAATCCATGATATAAAGCAGCATTCCCAAGTGAAAATTGACCTTGCACTATCCCCCTTAAGATACTTGAACGGTCTTGCCTAAGATTAAAAGGGCTTAACTCTAACTCAGTTCTTTCTTCTATACTTTTAGCCACATTAAACATGTTCCAGTCACCTTTTAAGGTCTGGAAATTATTTTGAAGTAAGTCTTGTGAATCCCCATTCTCTCTTTTTCCTAAAAAGTTTGTTACAAAAACCCCATAATTCCCTAATAATGCATCACCCACTATTAAATCCAAAGCGTACATATGTCTTTCAGTAAAAAATGATGTATAATCCAAAGAGATAACTGTCCATTTTCTGCCATTCTTTCTGGCAGCAGATAAAAATTCAACGTCTGAACAATGGTGTAATTCTATTCCTAGATTTGCCCTGACTAACCTTTCATATCTTTCTCTATCCAACTCTAATCCTGTAATGTTACCTGGGGGGATCCCTAATTCAAAATATATCTCTTTCACTTCGAGAGCAACTTGCCCTTCCTGTTCAGCCCCAGGAAAGCATAAGACTCTTATATCTTTAGGCTTAACAAACGAGAGATTACGCTTAATAAAACCTTTTTGTGCTTCTCTAGCTTTTTGTTTTATGGGATCATCATAACTTTTTACCATTTTACTAATCACTAACTAATAAATTAACAAGAATCCCCTTTTTATAAAATATAATCAAAGCTCGATCAAGCATTCGTATTCTGCTTTTCCTTTCTCGTGCTCAAACTCTATCTTCTGGCAGTTCGTCACTCCGATGATGTCTTTTCTGATCAGGTCAAAATCCTTCTCTGATACGTCTGCCTTGACAGATATCCTCTTGACAGGCTCTTTTAGCGAGATTGAAGCCTCTGATTTTGCCTGCCTTACCTTGGAGGAGACATATACAAGAAGCTCGCCTAGCTTTTCAGAACCTTCATCTTCATCATATCTAGTGAAGTCTGGCCAGTCTGAGGTGTGTATGCTTTTTTTGCCTTCTTTCTCTGCAAAGTATAGCTGGTACACCTCCTCTGTTATGTGCGGCGTTATCGGTGCCATGAGCTTAAGTATAGTCAGTACCAGGCTGTAGAGGGTGTACTGCGCCCCGAGCTTTTCCTCCTCGCTGTAGCTTTCAGTGTTGTATATCCTCTCCTTGACTATCTCAAGATAATGGTCGCAGATCGTGTGCCAGAAGAAGTTTTCTGCCTCTGCTTTTGTCCTTGAGTATTCATACCTGTCAAAGTTTTCAGTGCATGTCCTTATCATCTTTGACATCTTTGAAAGGATCCATCTGTCGACAGTTCTCAGCTGATATTTCTTTGAAAGGTCAAATCCTTCAAGGTTCATTATGACGAACTTTGATGCGTTCCAAAGCTTTGTTATGAACTTTTTTGCTGCAACAAGCTCCTTTTCCTGGAATGGTATGTCGTCTCCTAACTTGACAGATGCTGCCCAGAATCGAAGAGCGTCAGCTCCGTGCTTTTGCATGACTTCCTGAGGAGCGATCGTGTTTCCCTTTGATTTTGACATCTTCTTGCCATGAGGGTCAAGGACGAATCCTGATATCGTAACATCTTTCCAAGGGTTAACATCGTTGTGCAGCTGGCTCTTCACCAAGGTGTTGAAAAGCCAGAATGTTATTATGTCGTGAGCCTGAGGCCTCAGGTCCATAGGATATATCTTGTCATAGATCTCAGGAAACATAGAAGCTGCTATCTGCGGCGTAAGCGATGATGTTGCCCACGTGTCCATTACGTCTTTTTCAGGCTCGAACTCACTGCATCCGCAAGCCGGGCATTTCTTTAGAGGGGGATTGTCTTTTAGAGGGTCAACTGGAAGATCTTTTTCTTCAGCCAGTATTATCTCACCGCAACCTTTGCAGTACCATACTGGAAATGCGACTCCGCTAAACCTCTGCCTTGATATGCACCAGTCCCATGCAAGCCCTTTTACCCAGTTGTCATACCTGTGTTTCATGAACTGTGGATGCCAGTTGAGCTTGCTGCCTGCCTTAAGGAAATCATCTTTAAGATCAAGATACCTTATGAACCACTGCTTTGTCATTATATATTCTATAGGTGTTCCGCATCTTTCATGCACGTTTGTGACGTGCCTCATCTGCTGTTTTTTTATGAGAAGCCCTTCTTTTTCGAGGTCTATCAGTATCTGCTTTCTTGCCATCTCTGAGTTCATGCCTTTGTAAGGGCCTTTGATGTATACGCTTGACTCATCCATCACGCAAACCGGCTTTGCTTCGGGGTGCCTTGCCAGCCATTCAATGCAGTCCACTCCGCCATAGCTGCAGTAATATACGACTCCGGTCCCATAATCTGTCTTGGCAGAGATATCATGGCTGACAAACACGTCGTTTTCAGCATATCTTATAGTGACTTTCAACCCTATTATCTCTTTTCCCTTAAATCCTGATTCTACTTCCATAGGGAATTCTTCCTGCATCTTTTCAACAGCGTCTCTGCTTATGACCCATACCTCTCCGTCTGGCCGCTTTACCCTGACATAATCTCCTTCCTCATCGATTGATATACCCACGCATCCTGGATGAAGCTCAGGTCTTGTAGTCGCATAGATAATAAAAGAACCGTCTTCCATCTTACCTTTGATATAGTTTAAGGTTGTGCTCTTTTCAAGGTCCTCGCACTCGACCTGGGCAAGCGCTGTCTTGCATTCAGGGCACCATATGGTTGGAGCCTCCTTCCTGTATTCCCTGCCGTCATTGTAAAGGTCTATGAAGCTTTTCTGTGAGAGCCTTCTGCAATGCTCGTTGATTGTCGAGTAGAATATGTCGTAATCTGCGCTTACCGCAATCTTTTTCCAATCATTTACAAAGTCAGGCCTTATCTCATCAAGCGTATCAAGGCACAGCTTTATGAACTCATCCCTGTCCATCTTTGTTCCCTTGACCTTTTTCATCTTCTCGATAAGCCTTTCTGTCGCAAGCCCGTTATCGTCGGTACCGAAAGGATAGAACAGCTCAAATCCTTTCATCCTCTTGTATCTTGCGATAAAATCCATCTGAGAATACATAGAAGCATGTCCTATATGCATCTTTCCTGATACTGTAGGAGGAGGAGTATCTATTGAGAATATATTTTTCTTAGTCTTAGGGTCAAACTTGTGTATCTTCTCGTCTGCCCAGTACTTCTGCCATCTTTCCTCAGCTTCCTTAAAATCATATCTTTGCGGTAATTCCATTACAAGATGGAAATTGCCATAGTATTTAAAAATTTATGGGGTATTGGGCGCCGGGAGCGGGATTTCCAATGAAACACCGCTGGTGACACAACTTTGAACCCGCATGACAAGCGGGAGCTTGTCACCTGATCCTGAATCAGGCGCCAAACCTGATTAGGCAATCCCGGATTTACCCAACAAAAAGTATAAATACTAGTCATTCTTTACTACTATCAGCGGGAGCTTGTCACTCGATCCTGAATCGGGTTTTTTCTTTATTTTTCTCAAAATTCAGCCTTAATATGTTTTACTAAAATTTTTTCGGAGAAGTTTCGGATGGTTTAGGCTAAACAAAAACCTTAATAAACATAAACATATTAATCAAAGGTATGGCAAGAAATGACAAGCCCTGGATCATGAAGTATGACCCGAAAGACACTTCACAGATAAAAGGGCAGGATAATGCTGTATCACAGCTCAAGGTATTTGTCTCTGACTACAAGAAGAGCAAGAAGAGGTCTGCGCTCATATATGGGCCCAGCGGATGCGGCAAGACTTCTTCAGTCTACGCGATAGCAGATGAGAACAGCCTTGAGGTTGTTGAGGTCAATGCTTCTGATTTCAGGAACAAGGACCAGATAGAATCAAGGCTTGGGGCAGCGCTCAACCAGATGTCGCTGTTCTCAAAAGGCAAGATAATCCTCGTGGATGAGATAGAAGGATTATCAGGCACAAAAGACAGAGGGGGGCTTCAGGCAGTGATAAAGCTTCTGGAGACTGCAAAATTCCCGGTCATACTTACTGCAAACAATCCCTGGGACAACAAGTTTTCAGGGCTCAGGTCCAAATCGACGATGATAGAGTTTGACGTGCCTGACAATAACAATGTCACTTCTGTCCTTAAGAGGATTGCGGACTCAGAAAAGATTGGGTATGAGGAAGACGACCTTAAAGTAATTGCAAGAAGATCAGCAGGAGATATTAGAGCTGCTATAAATGACCTGCAGATCCTTTCTGCTTCAGGGAAGATAATAAAAGAAAAGATCGATGAGCTTTCAGACAGGGAAAAGGAAGAGTCGATAATCAATGCCTTGCTTAAGGTGTTCAAGACTACAGATCCTTTGGTTGCGCTTCCTGCATTTGATTATGTTCCTGAGGACATAGACCATAGGTTTCTTTGGATAGATGAGAACCTTCCAAAAGAGTACTCAAGCCCAAAAGACCTTGCAAGAGCCTATGACATGCTCAGCAAGGCTGATGTGTATAAGGGAAGGATCAGGCGGTGGCAACACTGGCGCTTCCTTGTCTACATAAACGCTCTTACTACTGCCGGTATCGCGACAGCAAAAGACGAGAAATACAAGAAGTTCGAGAAGTATTCACAGACCCAGAGGATACTTAAGATCTGGCGAGCAAATATGAAGTACCAGAAGAGGAAGGCTATCGCACAGAAGATAGCTGCAGGCACCCACACCTCGACCAAGAGAGCCCTTAATGACACCCTACCTTACATCAAGGAGATATTCAAGAAGGACAAGGCGCTTTCCGAGAGGCTTGCAGAAGAGTTTGACCTTGACAAGGATGAGGTCAAGTGGCTGAGGGAAAAATAAATGTGTGTCGAAAATAAAGTCAGCATCAACTTGCGAACTTCTTTTCTTTTGAATAAAAAGGCTGACGTGGGGGTTGCTTGCGAACTTGTTCGCAAGTCCTCCAAACTCGTTTGGCGACATCCCTTACGAGGAAGTCAGCCTAGAAAACTATAGAATCACAAGTGAGCTCGATGCTGACCTCACGAAGTGAGATTTTTGACACACATAAAAATAAAAAACATTATAAACCTCTTCTTTCTCCCTAGTGCCATGCAAGGCAAAATCACAATAGAGCACATCGCGACATTCTGCAAGAAGAAAGGGTTTGTCTATTCAAGCTCTGAGATATACGGCGGGATATCCGGGTTTTGGGACTTCGGGCCGTATGGTGTTGAGCTTTTTAACAACATAAAGCAGCACTGGTGGAAGTTTTTTGTGCAGGACAGGGATGACATGGTAGGCGTTGATGCAAGCATAATATCCAACCCTCGAGTTTGGAAGGCTTCAGGACATCTTGATAATTTTGGTGACATGGTGCTCACGTGCAAAAAATGCAAGAGCAAGCTGAGGGCTGATCATTTTATCGAAGACGAGCTTGGCATAAACGTCGAGGGCATGAAAAGCGATGAGATAAACAGGATAATAGAAGAAAAGGGCCTTAAATGCAAAAAGTGCGGTTCTGGATTTGAAGAGCTGAGGTCATTTAATCTTCTGTTTAGGACTGATGTCGGCGCTGACGAAGGAAAGGCTTCAGAGGCATATCTTAGGGGGGAGACAGCGCAGGGCATGTTCACTGACTTTCGGCTTATATTTGATACCACAAGGCAGAAGATCCCTTTTGGCATAGCCCAGGTGGGAAAGTGCTTCAGAAACGAGATATCTCCAAGGGATTTCATGTTCAGGAGCAGGGAGTTTAACATCGCAGAGTTTGAGTTCTTCATCCATCCTGACGAGAAGAGATGCCCTTTGCTTGATGATGAGCATAAGGACGTCAAGGTGAGGCTTCTTGATGAGGCTACACAGGAAAAGAACAAGAAAGACCTGAAGGAAACGACTATCGGAGCGATGCTTAAGGAAAAGATGCTTGGCGAGTGGCACGCTTACTGGCTCGCTGAACAGGTGATGTGGTTTTCTGAGCTCGGGCTTGACATGAAGAAGTTTAAGGTCAGGCAGCACACAAAAAAGGAGCTGTCTCATTATTCGTCCGCTACTTTTGATCTTGATTATGAGTATCCTTTCGGCTCAAAAGAGGTTGCCGGAAACGCTAACCGCGGCCAGTATGACCTAAATCAGCACATCAAGGAGAGCAAGCAGTCGCTTGAGGTCTTTGATGAGGAGAGCAAGTCAAAGATAATACCAAGGGTCATCGAGCCTACATTCGGTATGGAGAGGGCGTTCCTTGCTGTCCTTGTCGACGCATATTCTGAAAGGAAGGATGAGAAAGGCAATGATGTCGTCGTCCTTAAGCTTAAGCCAGGGCTTGCGCCGGTAAAGGCCGCTGTCTTTCCTCTTGTCAACAAGCTTGATGATAAGGCAAGAGCTGTCTATGACAAGATAAGAAAAGAGTTCCCCTGCTTTTATGACAGGTCCGGAGCGATCGGAAGAAGGTATGCCAGGCAGGATGAGCTTGGGACTCCTTTTTGCATAACTGTTGATTTTGATACTGAAAATGATGGCTGTGTCACTGTAAGGAACCG
The DNA here is from genome assembly GCA_046705145.1 of Candidatus Woesearchaeota archaeon. Taxonomy (GTDB): domain Archaea; phylum Nanobdellota; class Nanobdellia; order Woesearchaeales; family JBJKQO01; genus JBJKQO01. The sequence goes on along the minus strand of JBJKQO010000037.1, from coordinate 7,750 downwards.
CGATACCATGGAGCAGAAAAGGGTGAAGGTAGAAGAGATAGTGCATGTGATAGGTGACATTATCAGCCAAAGAAAAAAGTTTGAGGATATCTAAAAATTTTAGTAGTTGAACCTTCTTTCATATTCTTTGTGGGAAAACCATTCAAGGATCACGCACAAGGTCATCACCTCATCTGTCTTGATAGTATAGATAATCCTCCAGCCTTCAATAAGGTTACATTTCCATAAGCTGCTTATGCTATATTTCCTTTTATATTCTTTCGGCCAAACTTGCTTTGGTATCTTCTCGCCAAATAAAGGGTTTCTCTTTATGAACAATATCACTTTTGATATAGACTTATGCAATTTCCCCTCAAAATCTACGCCTGTCTTAAGCTTGTCAAATAAGAGTTCCTTGTTATGGTCTACAAAAGAGACATATGCCTGTTTGATATCGATCACCTAAGCCTTATGTTCTGAGAAATGATCTTTTTTATCCCTTCAGGATCATATGTCCATATTATGCATCCCTCAGTGTCAAGGACTATCTTCCCTGATTTCTCTAGATAGTCCAAGATAACCAAAAATGTCTGGTACATCATCTTTTTTGGAAGCTTCTTCCATAGTTGATATTTACCGCATTCCTGACTGTGTTTTTGGATGGTTTTCTCAACCATTATCACTGAGTCTAACGTCGGGCTGTGAAGCAATGATCTGACCATATTATATAAGTATATATAATAAGGGTATTTATTTTTTTCTATTTTGAACACCTCTAAACCAGTTCGATCAGCTGAGGGTCAGAAAGAAACGCTTCTTTTTTTATGTCTTCTATGACGTAAAGCACGGTCTTTTCCTCAATGTTGAACTTCTGCTCAAGGTTGTCGACAAAGTCCTCCATATCTTTTATGTGCTTAAATACCGCTTCGACCATGAAGTCGTATCCAGAATTCACCTTGTACACAGAGTTGATGTTGGGGTTTCTCATCATGAATTCCTTGAGCTTTTCCCTTTCTCCCCTGTCAACCTTAAGTATTATCTTAGCCCTTGCGTTATAGCCTATCTTTGAGAAATCGATAAGGACCGTGTGCCTGGTTATGACCCCTTCTTCGTGCGCGCGCATCCTGTCGTATATTGTGGAGATGGGGATGCTTGTCTTTTTTGAGAGCGAAGTAAGGGATTCTCTTGAGTTCTTTCTTAGGTGGGACATAATTACCAGGTCTTTTTGGGTAAGAGGTATCATTGTTTTCACCTTGGATTATGGTAGATCCTGATTAATAAATAACTTTTCCACAAGAAAAAGAAAATCTTTCGCCGGTTCTGAAAGAAATTTGGGATGTATGGAAATATTTCAAAAAATAAGGACTAATCCGAAAATCCTCCATAAAAAGAGAAAGTATTATATGGGTATAAGCCTAATATGAGGCTATGGGAGATGAGGGCGAGCTTGATAAGCTCAGGAAATGGTATTCTGAAGAGATAAGGAAGAAAGAAGAGGAGATAAGGAAACTAAAAGAGGAAAACATCATATTGCTTAAGACCTCTCTTAAGCAGGCGAACAAGAACTCTGAGCTTATGAGATCGTTAGAAGACATCTATAAGAAGCATACAAAGGAGAGAAAAGATGGATAAGAAGATGATAGTCCAGGTTGTTTCAGGAGCGCTGGCAGTGATACTTGTCATATCGCTTACGCTTATGGTCATGAGAAAGATCCCTACATTGTATTTTTGGGTGGTCGCGATAATTACTGCGCTGGTCGCATATGTTGTCATCCCAAAGATCAACAAGTGAGGATCAGCTGGATTCTTCAAAATAGTAGCGGGGGAGGTATGCTATCTTGTAGGCCTTGTAATACTCTATCATGTTGAAGTCTTCTATCATGTCCTTGTACTGCTCCCTTATCTCAAGTATGATATATCTTACCCTCTTGCTGTCAAATGATTCTATGTCTATCTCCAGGTCCCAGTCACCTACAGTCTTGTTTGCCTGGACTATCTCCGGAGCTTCCCTCATGTATTTTGTCAGCTCTTCTTCGCGTTCAGGGCTTATGTTATGGAGCCTGAAAAATACCCTATACTTGCTCAGGCCGATCTTGTTGGTGTCGATTATGTACTTGTAATCCCTAATTATCTTCTTTTTTTTCAGGTCTTTTATTATGCCTGATGCTGTCTTGACGTTCATGCCTGATTTTTCGGCAAGATCTGTAAGCCGGGCTGTTGGGTTTATAAGCAGCTGCTCCATGACTTTCAGTTCCTGAGGCTTAAAGGCCATTATCTCCCTATCCCCCCCTATTATCTTATGGTAGTCCATCTCAAGGCGTTTTTGGGACTGGATCAGGTAGTTTCTGGGATAGATGTGAGTCACTATGTTTACAAGAATCTTGAAGTTGTTAAGGGTAGGTATAAGCTCTGATATCTTTCTTAGCTCCTTGTTGAACCTTGATGGGTTTGGAGCGCCTATCTCGATGACCAGGTCAAATTCTCCTGTCAGCTCTATTATCGACATGATATATGGGTTGTCATATAATTTTTTTATTATCTGCTCCCTCTCGTTTTCGCTTATATAGCCCCCCTTAAAATAGACCCTGAAAAGGATTATGCCAAAATATGAGTAGTCAAACACGCAGTAGCTGTCGTTTATTATCCCTTCCTTCTCGAGAACCTTGATCGAATAGTTCAGTCTCTGGGAGCTTTTCTTGACCTTTCCCGAAAGGTCCTTAAGCCTCATCCTTGCATTTTCAGAGCGCAAAAAGAGCAGATTGTGATCGATCTTTGTCATGATCCAGGAAAAGGTTTTATTTATTAATAAATCTTTCTGTTTTTTTGGAAAAAAGTAAAAAAATACGTTTAGCAATATATAAATATAGGAAAAGGTATATCAGAGATTATGGTAGAAAAAGCGCTAAATCCACATGAGCAGTATCAATTATTTCCAGAGTTAGGGCTAGATAGTATCATAAGACCCGAAACAGGAGTGGATATGTTTGATGCCTTTGTGCTATACCATATTTCAACCAGTCTTAATCCTGTAGATGAAGAATGGATGGAAGCAGAACATCCAGAAGGAAAGGAGAACCACTCCCAAAAAGGATTAGTCTTAATCAGAAACGGAGACGAATTAAGGAGAAAATTAGAAATTAATAAAAAAGTAGGTGAGGATGACTTCCACTTAGAAGTCCCAGCAAGTAATCTAGACGAAGTAATAGAAGGATTCAATGTGTTAAGTGAATCAGATGGCGCCGCACTTTACGAACCACCCAACCACAGTCATCCTGGAAGAATGACTCAAGTCGGGAAAATATACGAAAAAGTGCTTGAGAATGCTCTTGAGCTTTTGCCCGCTAATTTCAACTCCTATAAAGGCCCTGAAATCCACACAAAACAGAAGGCTCTCGCCAATTTAGGCACAAGAAGGAGAATGGCAATGGTCATTCCCACAGAAATGCCAGGGGTATGGGGATATGTGCTTAGTGCATCCTCTTATGGTGATCTTGGGCTTGGCAAAGTGCTTGAATTTGGTCCAAAAGGATTATACAGGGAGATGTTTTTCCTAAAGGGAGATCCTTCAATAAATGCCCCTTCGGTCCATCCCACATTAAATATCGTAGGTATAGTAAGAGAATATGCCCCTGGAGAAAGTGGGAGGCCTGAAATAACAAATACTTATGCTGTAAGAGTCCTTGAAAGGGATATCAACAAGAAGCCAACAAAGATAGAATATATGCCTTTAAATCTTCCTACAGGAGAGATAAAGGAAGCGGCCTGATGGTTTAGAACATATCAATTAGTCTTCTCCACAAACCAAGATTCTTTTGTTTTTGTTCCATGATCTGGATTATTTCTGCCTGAAAGTAAAAAAATAGGCTTGGAAATTTATAAATCTTGGTAATGATTACCAAGATCTTATGCCTGAAGTAGCTGTGTGGGGAAGAACTAGAGGAGATATATTTCCTGAATCGATTGCAGCAGAGACAGCTAGATTAAAACATACACCTACTATCCATCTATTTGATGCCTTTGCAGCGCTGCATTATAGACACCTTTTTAGGGCTCTTCGAGATGAAGGGACAGCCGGATTTTTGTATGACCTCATGCACGAAAAAAACTATGTTAGTGATCTAAAAGAAGGAGATAAGGCTCCAAGTCATGGAAGTGTCGTCTTATTGAGAAATGGCCCCAGACTCACAAAACACCTTGTTGAAGGAGGTCATACATTAGAAGAAGATATTTTTGGTATAGGCCCTGTCACCGATCTCGAAAACTTGCTTGACTTGCTTGAAGAGGTGCAAAGAGGCGTTGTGATCTATCAGACTAGAGAGTCAGAAGATGAACAGGAACAATTATTTAGGGTAGGTCAGGTTAGTTATGACATAAAGGACGCTAAACTCTTAGGCTTGTTCCCCCCTTATTTCCTAAGTTTTCAGGGCGGTGTAACGCTTGATACCGAAAGGCAGGTGCTTGAAGCGACAGACCCTATGTTAAGGATGGCTGCAGCGATCCCTACGCAAGTCAAAGGGATAGAATCATATATATTACATGAGGGGATATTTGGAGACCCTAACCTTGGGCTTGGAAGAGTTCTGCATTTTGGAGAGAGAGGGTTGATAGAGGAATTTTTCTTCTTGTTTGATCCTCCTGGTTTCTCACTTCCTGAAGGCACATATCCTGATCAAAAATTCAGGGTTGTCGGGATAAAAAGGGTCTATTCAAGATCAAACGGAAGACCCACTGCAGGAACTGCGTACATGGTACTCCCATTAAATGAGACAAAACCTGATGGGGTCAAGGTTAGAGGAAGAGATATGGCTGGGCATCCTAATTGTTTTATGTATAAAATGGTTAATTTAGGCCATTAAGTCCCTATAAAAAAAACTTCACACCTTCCTCTTCGTGTATTCTCTCATGCTTTTTGCGTACTTCTGTGATATCTTTACAGTCTTCCTGTCGTATTTTTTAAGGAGTTTTTCAAGGGTCGATATCCTTCGGTCTATCTTTAGGTATAGCCTCTTGTATTTTCGAAGGAGGGTGTAAAGCTCTATGTCTCTTGCTTTCTTGTTCTCTGCAAATATTATATCATAGTTTAAATCAAAGAACTGCCTTGTCCATGCCTTTAAGGTTTCAGGCTCGCTTGCTGATGCTGTGCAGAAAAAGCTTGATTTTGGGGCAGATGCCTGCTTGTCAAGCTCCTCAAGGTAATAGGCATACTCCTTGTCCTCAAAGTCTTTAGGGTCAAATCCTGATATGTATATGTCAACAAGTTCAGGCCTTCTTTTGGACAGGTATTCATATACCTCCTTTCTGGAAGCCTGGATCGTATCATTAAGCTTCTTAAGGTCTATCTTGCTGAACCTGTCGACAAGCTTCTGCTCAACCTTCACCCTTACCTCATCGCTCATCTTTGAGTTTTCGGATCTTCCTTCCTGCAGCGTCTGGACAAGTGCGCTTGCCTGCCTTCTGAACAGGTTGTCAAAAACTATTAGGAGAGGCTCAAATTTCCTTGAAAAGAAGCTTGATGCTGCATGAGATTTCTGCTTAAATGACTCTTTCCATACCTTGATGAGTGGAGGCCCGCTTTCTTCTTCATCTCCCTTAGCTTCTTTTTCTTCTTTTTCTCCTTCCTCTTTTTGAGGCTGCTCTGGCGCAGCCTGCACTGGACTTCCCATCTCTTCCACGATCTCCTTTATCGTGCCGTATTCTGCTGAAAGGGATTCAAACTCAAGGTATATAGAGTTCAGATGCTGGAGTATCTTCGTAAACTCGTGCTTTGCGCGCTTCTCCATCGAGGACTTTACAGCTACTGTATCCTCATACACTCCTTTCCTTACGCTTTCAAAAAAGTCCTGCATAACATAAGACCAGAATATCGAGTTATATAAATTTATCCTCCCAATAGGGTTTTCTGAAAAGGAGTTGTAGGAGAAAAGGTTATAAACCAAAATTAGTTCCAGCAGGATATGGCTTTATTAACTGAAATAGTTGCGGGAACGCTGGAGTTAATGGGTGGAAAGAGGATAGCTGGTTGGGTTAGAGCAAATCAATTGATCAAAGATGCTTTAGAACTAGGCTTAAGAGCTAGACAATTAACCTCTCAGGACAATATATTTGATATATACCAGAGAAACAGTATGTATAATGAAGCGATTCGTTTATGCACTCAGGCCTTAGAAATCCAACCAAACAATTTAAGTGCACTATTTATAAGAGCGTCTTCTTTAAGATGTACTGATAAGCATTATGAATCCATAAAGGATCTTGACCTGATGATTGGGTTAAACCCTCAAGATCCTTTTTTGTATCTATGCAGAGGGGAAGAACATTTAGAATTGAACCAGACGAGAGAGGCAATAGTGGATTTTACAAGCGCAATTGTACTGTATCCTGAGAACTATGAATCATTTTTTGAAAGGGGTATGGCCTACCTTTATATGGGGGAATATGAAAGATCTATATTTGACTTAACAAGATCATTAGAGATTATGGAACGTCACCTTCCTGATTGGGCATTTCCTATTCCTTTTCTATATGTTGATAGAGCCATTGCCCAGGTTGGATTAGGTAGATTAGATTTGGCTGAAGCCGATCTTGAAACTGCAAGTGATTGTTCCCCTAGTAGACCAAATCTAATTCAGGATAGAGTTGATTGGGTCTTAAATAAAATTAGTGATCCAAGAGTTAAAATACAAATTCTAGAGATGGTGGAAAAGTACACGATTACAGATTGATATGAACTAAATTTTTTACATGCCCTCATTTTCTAAACATTTATACAACCACACAAAACGTGTCGAGTATAAAGGTCCGAAAATGCGTGGCATTTCCGAAACCTTTATATATCCCTACATCAATTCTTTCTTACTAACGTGGTTTCTTCAGGGGAAATTTAGAGGTAGATGAGTAAAATGGATAACGATAATGTTTTGAAGACCGGCACTACTACAGTCGGTATTGTCTGCAAGGACGGTGTCGTGCTTGCAGCTGATAAGAGGGCAACAGCAGGTCACCTTATTGCTAACAAGAAGGCTGACAAGGTTCATGCGATAGCTGATAAGATCGCTGTCACTACAGCAGGCTCTGTCTCTGATCTTCAGCTTCTTGTGAAGCTTGGCCAGGCTGAACTTAGGCTTAAGAAGATAAGGACAGGCCAGGAAAGTTCTGTCAAAGAGGCAGCAAACCTTATGGCAAGGATGGTGTACTCAAACATAAGGAAGATGAGCATGCTTCCTGGAGTGTCACATTTCGTCCTTGGCGGAGCTGACGAGACAGGATTTTACATATATGATCTTTTTGCTGACGGGTCCATAACTGAGGTTGATGATTTCATATCCTCTGGTTCGGGAAGCGTCATGGCTTACGGTGTCCTTGAGACGCTTTATAAGAAGGGCCTTACGCTTGACGAGGGTATCAAGCTTGCAGCAAAATGCGTAAATGCCGCTATCCAGAGGGATTCAGCTTCAGGAGGAGGCATTGACATAGTGACTATAAACGAGAAAGGCCTGAAGAAGGTCGTACAAAAAGAGATCGAGAGCAAGATCGAGGTTTAGGCCTTGATTTTTTTCGGATTTTTTTATTAAAAAATTCTTTTGAGAGATGGTATAATGACAAATATAATAGACGAAATATTAAGCAATTTGCCTGCTAACAAGATAAGCGACGCTTGTTTTGAGGGCGCAAATATCGTGCTTTACACGAAAGATAAGAGCTTTTTTTTGGATAATAATGGGCTCATCAAGAAGATAGTTGACGACATAAAGAAAAGGATAGAGCTTAGGCC
>JBJKQO010000036.1:0-5483 GCA_046705145.1 Candidatus Woesearchaeota archaeon | reverse complement strand
CTATTATCTCGTGCTTGCCAAATGCGTATGCTGATTCGTATATCCCTTTCTTTTTCAGGTTAAATGATCGTTTCCTGTCTACTGCAGCGAACTTGTTGTCAAACCATCTTATCTTCCATCCTTCTTTTTCCTCGACCCTTCCTATCTCTGGAGGTGTTAACTGCTCGTTTCCCGGGCAGAAGAAGCATGTTGAGACTGCATTTGTTGAGCCCTCATGGAACTGGATAGGCCTCTTGCCTCTGTTTTTTGCTATTATCACCCATCTGTCAAGAATATAGTCTTTTCTTAGCTCGCTCATGTAAATTACCTCTTTATGCTACTATAAGATATTATGTTAATAAAGCTTTGGGTTTAATGTTCACTACCCTATAGGAAGAAAAAAAGAAAGTTTTATATATCAAAAAATTATTATGATGCCATATGGGGAAAATCCAGGCTGTAGAAAAGAAAAGCATCAAGAGTGAAGATGGGTTAAGGATAGTCTACTATCTTACTGTTGTCAAAGGTAGTGATAAGTCTGCATTTTTGCATCCTGCAGCTTCCATGAACCATACATCGCTAAAGGCCCAGAAAGATATGCTAAATTCATTAGGTTTCTCTACTGTTTCGATCGATGCGAGAGGATTTGGGCTTTCTGATGTGCCAAGAAAAAAGGATTACTATATGTTAGAAAAATATTCTAAGGACATTACAAACATAGTGCAGGCCGAAGGATTGGAAAGACCATTGTTCGTATGCCATAGCGTCGGATTCATGCCTGTCGCCCATTATGTCTCATCATCAGGAAATGCGAGCGGAATAATAGGCATATGCTCATCTCCCTGCTTTAGCGAGAGCGCTCCTAACAAGTTCATGTTCGACCTGTTTGACAAAGTATTAAGATATGCATCTGACTATGCTGGATTTATTATAAGCACTGCAGGCCATATGATCAGGCTGGAACAAAGGCCAGATTATCCTGACCAGTCAGATCTTGCAGGAAGAGGCGGCCTGGTAAGCGAATTTAGGGCCTTGCTTAAGATCGCAGATGTCCCCTTAAGACGGCTGAGAACATACGCTTCTAGCGGAGCTGCAATACTTGGATTTGATGTGAGGGCTGAACTTGAAAACATAGAAGTTCCAATACTGATGATAGAAGCAGGAAGAGATCTGATGGTAAGGCCAGGGTCTGCAAAAAAGATGATGGAAGGATACAAAGGCAAGCTTGGGATAATAACAGTAGAAGGTGCATCTCATTCGCTTCCGATGCATTCCCCTGGTTCTGTCAACAGGATAATCTCATCATATTTGGATAAAGGATATCAAATAGATCCTATCTCAGCATCTTCAGCTCGATAAAGGTCTCCCTTATGAATACAAGCAGGCCAAAGACGTAAAAGCAGAGCGTTATCATGAGGAATAATGCCATGTACGATCCTATTATTGCCTGGCCTGATATGAACAGGGACTGTATCGCTTTCGCATTGTATTTCAGGGTGTCTATGCAGAAGTATGAGACATAAAATATGAAGAAGACTGCTGCTGAAAGGACTGCTCCTTTTACCAGGATCTTTTTCAGCTCTTTTCTTGCAAGAATGAACGCTGTTAGGCCTACTAATAGTGCGACAGCAAGCACAAGGAATATGTTAAGCATGGGCTGGACCTGGTGTGTTATTATGTCAACTCCGACTATCGCTTTTTTTGGCATGTTGATCTGCTTTATCTTGAAGAGAGGAGCTATAATGAATACGCAAAGCGAGGTGTAAAACAGTGACAGGGTCCAGGGCCTTACCTTAAATCCTTTCTTAGTGTAGACATTGTACCATATCACTGCAGGCAGGACCATCAGCAGGACCAGGGCGACAAGGTTCATCAGGTATATGAAAGACAGGGGTATTACGCTTGCTCCGTGGAAGATGCTAAGGTCTGATACGAAATGTTTTATGAGGGGCATGTGCGTCGATGCGCCGAGGTGCTCAAGATAGAACACTTCCCTGAATGTGAACACGTAAGGAAGCACGTAGTTTCCTATGTCTGTCAGTATGTGGAGCACGAGCATTGCTGATATCACAAGCCTCAGACCGCTTTTTGACTGCATCTTCTCTATCAGGGTCTCATAGAACGACTCTCCGAAGCTTCCGACCCTGTGTATAAGAGTGTTGGGAGAGAAGTGCTTGTGGTAGCGGATTATCAGTATGAGGTAGAATGTTATGCCTACCATTATTATCGCGTTGTCAACTGCTATCGCCAACCATTCTGCCATCAGGTTGAATATGACTATGAAGAAAGCAGACAGCAGCAGGAATATGGTTATTATCCTGTGGCCTATCTTAAACAGGTTGCTTGGAGGGGGGCCTTCCTCATGTATCATGTGCATCATGCTTGGCCTGCTTATGTCAAACCTAACTGCAAGTATTATGCTTACGATCACCATTATCGCTATGCCTGAATAGAAGCAGATGATGTCAAGTATGACGGCGTTTGACTGTATGAACTCGATGAGCGGGCCGAAAAGGTAGAGCTTGTACACAGTGCCAAATATCTGGCTGTGCTCTATCATGCCTTCAGTTGAAGTGATGACGTTCTTGAATATGAGCAGGAAATATGATATGACCACAGCAAGGTCAATGTGCCAGTTCTTGATCTTTGATGTCCTTTTTGCAGGCCTCTCACCGAAAAGTATGTGCGCTACTCTCAGCTTGTAGAACAGGTAGCCCATAAGCGTCCATGACAGCACTTTCTTGGCAAAGTCAAACGTCCCCATCATCCTGGGATAAGAGGAATCTCCTGTGAACAGCCCTCCAAAGAACTCAAACACGTTTATCAGGATGATTACCACAAGAACAGCCTCTTCAACCTTCCTGATAAGCTTGCGGTTCATAACTGCTCTCTTAGCAGGAGCAGTTTATAATGGTTTCTATGTATTATCAGATCTTGACAAAGCCCAGCAAGGCTTATAAGATCAGGCTTATTCCTGATAGATGTATGGGTATTAGCTATGATGATGGACCAAGGATATTAGTTGTTGACGACTTTTCAACGATACGGCGGATCTTAATAAGAATCTTAAATGAAGGAGGATATTTTAATACTTGTGAGGCTAGTGATGGAAATGTAGCATTTGATGTTCTTAATAGCCAGAGGGTAGACCTGGTCTTGACTGATCTTATAATGGGAAACGAAGGAACTGACGGGCTAACATTTGCGATAAGGGTGATCCAAGAGATAGACAAAGGAAATGAGAGATATATGGTTCCTTTTATTTTTATCACAGCAGAAGGCCAAAGGGAATATATTATGGCAATAGGTGATAGGACAAAAGAAATATCCGAAAAAATAGGGCTCAAACCCTATATTGAAAGACTGTACCCTTATCAATTTCCTTTTTTTCTACCTAAACCTGCTTCTTCAGGTGATTTATTAGGCCGGGTAGATAATATTTTCCAGGCTTTAGGAGAGATGAAACGAGCAAGGAAAAACACTAGGCACAGATACCATAAATAGGGAAAGAAAGATATTTCTTGTTTTTTTGGTTAAAGTGTGTGCTGGGGGAAGCGGACAAGCTTTTTTTAGAGAAAATGACTATACATACTACCCAAACATTTATATATTAGTTCCTATTACCGGAACTATTATGGAAAGCAAAGAAGAAAATGTTTTGAGATTGTTTTTTGATGAGCCCTCCAAGCAGTGGCATTTCGAAGAGATAGTCTCATCAGCGGATATTGTCAGAAGCAAAGCTTATGGCTGGCTAAAAAAGCTTGCTAAATCCGGAATCATCAAGAGGGTTAAGCCAAAAGGAAAAATGCCTTACTATATCGGAAACTACCTATTCCCTGAATACCAAAACAGAAAAAAGATTTTTGCTATAAAAATGCTTCATGATTCAGGATTACTAAACCATCTTGCGTCTTTAGAAAAAGCAAAAACCATCATAATCTTTGGCAGTTTCGCAAGATGGGACTGGTACAAGGAAAGCGACATTGACCTGTTTATATATGGTGATGACAGCGATTTTGAGATCGGCAAATACCAGCTTAAGCTGAACAGAGAGATACAGCTTTTCACATGCAAAGACAAAAAAGATCTGGAAAAGCTTGGAACCGGACTGATAAGCAACATCATCAAAGGCAACATTATTAAAGGAGAGTTAGATTTCATAAAGGTTGATATAAATGCCTAAATCACTGACACAAGAAGAAGCATATGATAGATGCGCTGCTGAAGGGACTATCCTTGCCCAAGAGCTGACAGACACAAAGAAGATAGGATCAATGACGGAAATAATCAAGGATGATCTAAAAACAATAGACGAGCTAAAAAAGAAAGGAGAAAGATACAACACCATATACAAGCTAAGTTACGATGCCCTCCATACCCTAAGTGAAGCATTTATATCATTTGACAAGATAAAATGCAAAACCCACCAATCCCTCTTCGCATACTTATGCGTAAAACATCCAGAATTGGAATTTCACTGGAACTTCTTTGAAAAGATAAGGACAAAAAGAAACGGAATCCAATACTACGGGACCGGTGTAAGCAAAGAAGACTGGAAAGAAGTAGAACTTCAATTCATGCTTTACATCAAGAAGCTAAAAGAAGAGATAGAGAAGAGGATTTAGCAAAGAAGCCACCAAAGTAAAAGATTGAGTGGCGGGGTAAACAGACTTAATTATTTAAGAAAAGAGAAAGAAGTTTAGGCGCATAATTATTTTCTTAAGAAAATTACTATCCCCCATATTTACGAGAATCATTTGTTGATGATATCGCTTATCTTATTGACAAAATCTTTGGCATCTTTCAGAATTCGTTTAGCTTCCTTTTCACCGTATCTTTGGGTTATAGTATATTGGACAGCTATCCTTTCTTTCATAGCACTATCAAGCTTTTGAACATCTTCTCTTCCAAAGCTAGCATTCTCTATCATGTCAATGTATTTTCTTTCTAATAATTCCTTGTCAACGCAATACCTGTATTCTAATGCTATGATTGTTGCCCCATGGGTCTTTGTTTTTATTCTAAGCTTGGCAAGTGCTGCTGTTGCGGCCAGATACATAGAATAATATGATGTGATTATTATCCAATCATTATATTTTTCTTCTGATTTTATACCAAGTAATTGCTTATTTTTTGGATCAATAGAGAGAATATCCAGAATACCTGCTACTTCAAGGTTATGGAAAGATTTCTCAAGATAGTTTTTATAGAATTTATTCTCGTTTTTTTCTATTCTTATCTGAAATTCTTTCAGTAATTGCTCATATTTTTCCTTCAGTTCCCTTTTTGATAGCATCGTGATATCTCCTTCCAATAATCATATTCCCCAACAAGGATGATATGATTTATTAAAGTTTCCTTTCCTACATTTTCATCTTTGTTTTTAATCATCTCTAAATGTTCCTGTGTGCTTACTATGATCGGGTTAATCTTGACATTAGTCCTTAATTCTCCAGCTTTAAGGATCCCAATAATTTCGTGGGAGACATCATTTTCTTTTGGAT
>JBJKQO010000035.1:0-27336 GCA_046705145.1 Candidatus Woesearchaeota archaeon | reverse complement strand
GTTCAAAGTCAAAGCAAAGTATTTATAAATATCAATACTTACAGTTGTGTTATGGCAAAGAAAAAGTTCATACTTGTAAGCCTCCAGGAAGAGAAGGCAAAAAAGCTCGCCCAGGTGATCTCAAACGAGACATGCAGGAAGATACTTGATTTTCTGGCTGAAAAAGAGGCGACAGAAAGCGAGCTTGCAGAAAAGTTAGATATCCCTATCTCAACCGTCCATTACAACCTTGACCACCTTATCAAGTCAGGACTTGTGACTGTCGAGCATTTCCATTATTCAGAAAAGGGCAAGGAAGTCAACCACTACAAGCTTGCAAACGAATACATAATAATCGCGCCTAAGTCGACCCATGGGCTAAAGGAGAGGCTAAGGTCGATACTTCCTGTCTCGATAATCGCTCTTGCCGGCGCAGGATTCATCGAGATATACAACAGGTTCCTGTCAAAAGGCGCAGCATTGAAATCTGCAAGCTTCTCTGCTGCAAACGATGCTGCAAGAAGCTACGGGTATGGAGCAGGCAGCGGGATGCTTGAGAAGGCAGCAGCAGAAGAGGCAGCTCCGATGATGGCCAAGGCGCCGGAGATTGTTCAGTCTGAGCCAAATCTTGCACTATGGTTTCTTGCAGGAAGCATATTCGTTATAATTGTTCTTGTTATAGTCGAGATGATCAAGATAAGACGTGAGAGGAGGAAAGAAAGATGAAAAAGCAAAACATCATGATCGTTTTGGGGATGATTCTTGTCCTGGCTGCAGTAAGCGCATGCCAGCCCCAAACAGGAAACGGGACCAAAGGGACATACCAGCCTGTAACCTTTGACTTAGGAAAAGACATTAACACCAAGAATTTTGCAAGCGCTGATGAGCTGAACTCTTTTATCAGCTCAAATTCAGGCTATGGTTACAACGGGAGGATAATGTACAGCAAAGGCATCGCCACAGCCCAGTTTGACATGGAAGAGAGCGCAGTAGCGTCAGGGGCTGCAGTGAAGATGGCAGGAGACTCGGCAGTACCCTCCGTAGAGCCTTCTGATTTTTCCACCACAAACATACAGGTGGAGGGAGTCGACGAGGCAGACCTCCTGAAGACTGACGGAAATTACATATACACGATATCTGACAACACTGTCTTCATAATCAAGGCATATCCTGGAGAAGACGCAGAGGTCGTATCAAAAATAAAGCTGGACTATTCTCCTCAGGACCTGTTTATCCTTGGAGATAAGCTTGCAGTATTCGGAAACTTCTATGATAACGCATATTTCAGGAAGATCGACTTTACTCCAAGATCAGGGATGGCGTTCTTCAACATCTACGATGTTTCAGACAGGGCAGACCCTACGCTTGAGAAGGAATACAAGTTTGAAGGAAACTATTTCAGGGCTAGGATGAAAGGAAACTACGTATATTTCGTCACTAACACTTTGCCAGAGGTTAGGCCTGTCCCTATGCCTTTGATATTTGAGGGAGATGTGAGAAAGACTGTTCCTGCAAACAACATATACTACTATGATATCAACTATCAGAACCCTATATTCATCAACATCAATGCTATCAACATGGCAGACCTGTCTGAAGAGATAACATCGAAGTCTATAGTTGTCGAGGGAAGCCAGGAGATGTACATGTCAAACGATAACATGTTCGTAACATACACCGAATGGGTCGATGAATATGAGATCGAGAAGCAGATAATCATGGACCTCATAGATCCAAAGCTCACTGAAAAAGACAGGGAGCTTATAGCAAGGATCAAGGCGACAGATGATGACATCCTTTCAAGGTACGAGAAGGAGCAGAAGATATTCCAGGTCTATGAATCATATGCAGGCATGATGACAGTTGAAGAGCAGGAAGACATGCAGGACCAGGTCGATGCTCTTCTGAAGAAAAAGCTTGAGGAATACAAGTATTTTGAGTATACTGTCATCCATAAGATAAGCATAGATGGGAAAGATATAGAGGCATCTGCAAACGGCAAGGTTCCAGGACACATAATAAACCAGTTCTCTATGGACGAAAAAGATGGGGTTTTGAGGATAGCGACAACGATAAGCCAAAGATGGTCAAGATTTGACAAGCAAAGCACAAAATCGGAAAACAACATATATGCTCTTGACTCAGGCCTGGAGGTCATAGGAGAGCTTGACGGTCTTGCAGAAGGAGAGCAGATATTCTCCACAAGGTTTATCGGAGACAGGCTTTACATGGTGACGTTCAAGCAGGTCGATCCTTTCTTTGTGATAGACCTGAGCGATCCGAGAGATATCAAGGACCTTGGCAAGCTTAAGATCCCTGGATTCTCAAGATATCTTCATCCTTACGATGAGAACACGATAATCGGGATAGGAAGGGATGCAAGCGAGACCGGAAGGCAAAAAGGATTGAAGATATCTCTTTTTGATGTCAGCGACGTCGAGAACCCAAAGGAGATAGCAAAATATGTCGGGGAAGACAGGTATGCGCAGTCAAGCGCAGAGTATGAGCACAAGGCATTCCTTTTCTCAAAAGAGAAAGACCTTCTTGTAATCCCTGTCTACAGCTACTCTTATGACGGAAAGGGAGATAACTACAACGGCGCGTTCGTCTTTAAGATAACGCCTGACGACATAGAGCTTAGGGGGCTTATAGACCACTCGATGGGAGCTCAAGGACAGTACTGGCAGCCTGCAGTCGAAAGGTCGCTTTACATAGAAGACCTTCTGTACACGAAATCAAAAAACCTTCTTAGGATAAACAGGATAGATGATCTTGAGAAAGTGAAGAACGTGGAACTTGCTGGAGGCACGACAACAGTCAAGGTCTATTAATCTTTTTTTATTTTTTATTTTTTTATTGATGAGTTCTCAGAAGGGATGTAGATCCTAAATACAGATCCTTTGCCGACTCTGCTTTCCACCTTGATCTTTCCGTTATGCGCATTTATTATGTGCTTTACGATGGAAAGCCCAAGGCCTGCTCCGCCTACCCTTCGGGTCATGCTTTGGTCTACCTGATAGAACTTGTCAAAAAGGTGGTCGGTATTTTCCTTTGATATCCCTATCCCGTTGTCTTTTATTGAGACCACGAAAGATCCCTTTTGCTTTTCAAGAGATATGTTGATTATCAGCTTATTTACAGACCTGTATTTTATCGCATTGTTCACGATGTTCCTTACAGCCTGTTTTATCTTGACCACGTCAATATTTGCAGTAGCAGAAGATAAACCCTTAAACCTGATCTCTCCGCCTATCTTTGTAAGAATAGGCTTAAACTCGCTTATGACCTCATTTATCGCGTCCTTGAGGTTAGAATCCTCAAAATGCATCTGCTGCTTGTCTGCCTCAAACCTTGAAACGTCAAGAAGATCATCTATCAGCCCGACAAGCTGGTCAGTGCTGTCAAGTATTATCTTAATGCTTTCCTTCTGCTTGGGGTTTATCCCACCTAATATCCCATCATATATCAGCTGGTTGTATGATCTTATGGAAGTAAGTGGGGTCCTTAGCTCATGCGAAACGTTTGAGAGAAAATTATCCTTAAGCTCGTCAAGCTTCTTGAGCTTTTGGTAGGCTGTCTCAAGCTCTTTTGTCCTTTGGCCCACCTGTTTTTCAAGCTCCTTGTTAAACATAGAAAGCTTCTCCTCAGCCATGATAAGCTGCCTGTTAGATTTCTGCAGCTCGCGCTTATGCAGCTGGAGGTCAGCGTTTGTCTGCTTCATGCGTTTTAGGAAGTATATCATCGCCTTTGATGTCCTTTCCTCTTTTCCCAGCTTTACCTCAAGCTCTTTTGTCTTTTTTCTCACCTCTTTTTCAAGGTCTGTGTTAAGCTTTTCAAGTTCGGTAGATTTCTGTTTTACCTCTTTTGTCCTCTCTTTGACAAGCTCCTCCAGTTGGATGTTGAAATTTTTTAGCTCCTGGGTCTTATGGTCTATATCTTTCCTTAACGATTTTGTAAGAAAGTAATTGAAGACCATCCCTATAGCGAGAAGAGATATGATCATCCCAATAGTGAATTGCCATACTTTCCTGATGCTGCTTGATATAGAACTGGTTATCTCAGCCTCATCAGTCTCAACCAAAAGGCACCAATTAACCCCTGGGATGGGCCTGTCGGTCCCTAACACCAGAACTCCTCTGTAATCCACGAAAGACTTGAAATCTTCCCCCCTCCTTTTTTCAAAGATATCCTCGTCGACTGCTTCATCAGGGTACTGCCTGAGGTCTTCGAAGCATTCTATCGAGTTCTCTGTATATACCTGTTGCTCTAGGATCATGTTTTTTCCAGGGCCTGGATTTGTTATCATCAACTTGTCCAGGTTAACGATATAAGACCTGCCTGAAGATGATGTTTTTCCCATCACAGAAGCGATGTCTTCAAGAGGTGATATAGAAAACTTTATGGCTATCACGCCAATCAAAGAATTTCCGTCCTTGATAGGGGCTGAAACAACAAAGACATTCTGTTGTAATATCACGTCAAAAATGACATCGCTGATAAATACATCATTCGCGCCGTTTGTGAATACGGGATCAGACGAAAGATATTCCTCAAAAGACCTTCTTTCATCTGTCGTCGCTATAAGCCGCCCATACATATCCATCACATATATCTCATAGATATCCCTTGACAACTTTTTTTTGGTGTCTGCAAGATATATGTTGAGGCCTTTAGGCGTACCATGGATGTTTTCTGAAGAGATGTTTTTCAGCTCATTCTTTATGTACATGTCCCTGCTAAAATCAGTCAAGAGCTGCTTTTTTGAATCAAGAAATATGTCGATATTACCTGCTTGCGAGAATGCTATCGTCTCAAGATAGCTCTGGGTCGACTTGTATGCCTCACGCTGCATGCTTGCTGTTATCTGGTACGTGTTCAGGATGACGATGCCTATTATCAATAATAGGGTTATCCCAAGAAGGATCATTACAGTGTTGGTCTTCTGCTTTAGAAAGCCTGTCCTGAAGAGCATAAGCCCGAGTGAAGCGACGATTATTATAGGTGCGCTTATCTGTATCAGATCGTATCTTGAGTGAAGCCGGTCTGTCAAAAGTAAGGAGATGAGAGTGAAGAAGTATATTGCTGTTGGGATCAGGAAAATCCTTGATTTTACCGAGCTGCGCGCCTTTATGATAAGGATGAGCAGTGCAGAAAAGACAAGTAACCCTATAAGGCCCCAAAGATAGTATGACAGGGGGCCGAAATCAGCATGCACAACATCAGAATAATAAGATCCTTTCACTATGATATTGGTGAAAGTGAACAATGAGGCAAGGATGATGCTTCCTATCACCCTGACATAATAAACATATCTCTTTGTCTGTATCTCTGCTACATCAAGTATGACGAAAAGGAATGACTGGGCAAGCAAAAAGTGCGCGCTGAAGAATAACCTATACGTCCAAAAGCTTAGTTCCAGGCTGACAGAATTAAGCCTTATTATGTCAAGCAATCCTATGAGTGTGCTTACAACAATAAGAAAAATGAAGTTTCTCTTCAGCTGCAGGTTCTTATTTTCCCCTATAGAGAGGATGAAAAAGAGATAGATGATGATACCTCCAATATTTATTATAAGAAGGGGCATGTCTATTGCGAACTTAAGTTCAGATTCATCAAAGAATTGCGCATACTCATCATTTCCAGGATCAGGAAGCGTATCTGGCTCGATCTCATATTCATCGTAATATGTCGTTGCAGCAACCATGAGGGTTGTGTTCCCAAGCTTTTTTCCCACAGGGATTATAGCCATATATTTCTCTTTTTTTGATCCATCTTTCTCTATCCACTCATAGCTTCCTGAAATGTTTATGCCTTTCTTTCCTTCATCATAGATCCTCCACCACTGAGGGAGTGTCTCGTTGAGGTAGCTTATATCCTTGTCAATAAGCTGCTGGTTGGGATGCATCCTCATTATCCCGGAACCTGCTTCAAAGATGCAGGTGTAACCCGTTTTTCCCACGATCTGCACAGCAATGCTCCTGAAATACTCATCTTCCTGCAGTTCTTTTATTGACTTGTCGGGATTAGCCCTTATGAATATCTCGACCTGCTTCGCTACGTCTTTCGCTTTCTGGTCGACTGCCTTTTTTGCATATTCGATCTGCGCGGTGTCGGTATCATGGGAATTTGCGCATACAGAAAAAGTGAATAGCAGGAGTGAAAATAATAATATTGAAGATAATAAAAAATATCTGTTTTTTCTTTGTTTTAGGATCATTTTGTACACTTCAAAAGTTTCGATCATGATTTAGGCTTATTTTGTTTGGATATCTTAAGAGAGGATATCTCCTCCTTAAGCCTCTGGTTCTCCTTCTCAAGATGCTCCATTCCCAGGCCTAGATCGACTGTCGCGTCCTTGAAGTCTGTAAGCAGCTTCATCTGCTCCTTCAGCTTCTCTTCAGCTTTCTTCCTTTCGGTTATGTCACGAAATATGGTCCTTGTAGCGACAAACTTTTTGTCCTTGAAGTAAGGGCTTGCGCTTCCGCTCACATAGACCTCTTTTCCTTTTTTCGTGATAAACACGGTCTCAACACGGTCCAATTTCTCTCCCAAGACAACCCTCTTAAAAAGTCCAATGCACATCTTTAGGTGATCTTTCCTTATTATGTCTTTCAGAGAGAGGTTCTTTATCTCCTCATCAGAGTAGCCCAACACCTGCTTCCATTTCTTGTTGACAAAGACAAAATTTCCTGTGGAATCAACGCTTTGGATTATATCATTTGCATTCTCAAAAAGATCCCTGAACTTCTCCTCTGACTCTTTAAGTTTCTCTTCTGATTCCTTGCTGTCTGTCAGGTCAAGAAGGGTTTCGACAGCAAGATCGTTCTTACCATCCATGCCTTTGATAGGAGAAGATGTAAAGAAAATGATCCTTTGATCGCCTTTTAAAAGTAGCTCGCTAGTTATCTGGAAAACGCCCGGACTTTCTTTTGACTCCTTGATATCAGTCCCTTTATAATATGTAAATACGCTTTTCTTGTCCCCTTCTATCGCAAGGTCTGCAAGAACAGGTCTTCTCTTCCTGTAAAAACCTTTCCATGCTTCCTTGGTGCCTATAACCTTTTTTCTGTCAACACCTGTAAGCTCCTCAAGAGCTTTGTTCCATACTGTTACCTTATGAGACCTGTCGATCATAAAAGTAGGGAGGGGGCTGTTCTCAAATGCTGCCTCAAGCTGCTGCTCCTTGTGCTTCAGCTCAAGCTCAGCCTTCTTTTGCTCCGACACGTCCCTCACGATAGCCTCGACAAAACTTCTTTTTCCTATCTTGAAGGTTGTCAGCCTTACCTCGGCATCAAAAAGCTTTCCTTGCTTTGTCTTGTGGGTCCACTCAAAAGAGATCTGGCCTTTCCTCAATCCCTCAGCCACCAACTTTTTTTCAGTTTCTTTTGAGTTCTTTCCGTCAGGTTGGGTTCTAGGAGAAAGGTTATAAGGATGCAGGCCTATTATCTCGTCTTTGCTGTGCATGCCAAAAAGTTCAAGTGTCTTTTTGTTGCATCCTACAAAAACTCCTCTGCTTATTATCATTATAGCGTCAGAAGCTCTCTCAAACAGGCTCCTGTACCGTTCCTCGCTCTCCTGGAGGAGAGCCTGGTTTCTTTTCTGTTCTGTTATGTCCTTGAAGACTTCAAGGATAGCTTTTCTTCCGTCAGAAAGCCTGACGCATGTATGGGTTACCTCAAAAGTAAGGCCTCCCACAACTCCTTCGACAACATGTGTCCTAGTCTCTCCTGCACGGATCGGTTTTTTTAGAGGGCAGTCAGGACATTGCTTCTTGTTCTTCCTGTAGACTGCATAACATTTCTTTCCGATAGATTTCTTCCCAAATATGTCAAGAAACCGCTTGTTCATGAATATTATGTTAAGGTCCTCATCAACAAGATCCACCCCATCCTTTATTGTCGAAAGTATTATGCTTGATATCTCCTTCTTATCAAAAGACACTGTTTTCTTTGTTTTTTCTTTCATATACCTGATTCTCCCCACACACTATAGGCCTTTAGGATTTACTGATTACAGTATTTTACGTCCATCCTTTGTCTTGCTTGCAGGGCGCTTAGATACTTGGGCCTTTGCTGGATTTGGTTGCAAAGCAGTTTTTTTAGGCCCCAATGAAAAAAACCATATGGCTGATAATCCTGCAAGTACCAATATGATGAAAAATGCTGGAACCAAGAAAATATCAGTCAGAAGTATTGTCTGAGGATTGTAGGCTCCTTGGAGAAGGGGGTCTATCAGGTAGACTACAAGGGCCATGCCTGGTATGAATGATATCATGGCTATCAGGTAATCCATCTTGCCTTCTCCTATCTGCCTCAACGTGCCAAGTATGCAGCCTCCGTTTAGGAATATCCCTGCACCAAAAAGTATGCCTGCAAGGATATTAAAAAATCCATATCCTCTTATCTGCCCTACTGCTTTAAGGCCTAATCCTGGATTGATGTATCCTGAAACAAGAAATCCTATGCTGGTTATCACGAAGATGACTATGAACATCCTGATTATCCTTTTCCCACGGCCTACAAATATCTCGCCAAGCCCATAAGCGAAGCAGAGTCCTGACCTTTGGACAAAAAAACCGAATCCTATCCCGAAGACAAGGCCCAAAAGCAATAATACTACGAATTCCATCATGCACCACCCTCTTTACCTTTGACCATGATAGAATACGTGATATAGGCGCCTATGAATATGCCAGCTGCAGAAAGAAAGGATGAAACTGAAAGCATTGGGATCCCTGTAACAAACGCTGTCGTGCATGTTCCTGGTGCAAGGGTTATCCCTAATCCTATCAGCATGCCTCCAAATATAGACTTGTATAATGCATTTTTTTGAGGCATCCGGAATATGAACTCTTTTGAGATCAAAGCACCAAAAAATGACCCTATTATGACCCCTATGTTTACGACAAGCGCGAAGACAAACGCATTATTCACTCCGAACTTCCCTATCAATGGAAGGAAGCTGCTCCCTCCGATCCAAAACTTTTTGATAGTGAAGTACATCACTACGTTCAGGATCGCGAATCCTGCCGCATACAAGAGCGGTCTGTTAAAATTGCTTTTCTTCTCTTTTTTAGTGACCATTATGTTACCTCTTTTTCTTGGTGGGGCTAGGTTTTGCATTCTTTTTGGGAGGAGCTTTTTTCTTTTGCTTTGAGACAACGATCTCCCATTTCTTCTCTTTCTTGTTTATAGAAATAGAAACACCCTTGTAATCACGCAGCTCTTCAGGAACGGATTTGGTAGCCAAAGGATCATCAACAAGAAACTTTATTGTCTGGCCCTGTTCCATTATATCCACTTCCCTGATTATGCACATGAGAGGGAAAGGGCATAGTTTTCCTATTAGGTTGACCTCTTTTTTTACCATTTAAGCTTATCCTGCAGTTTGGGCTTTAAAAAGTTTTCTAACACGAATCAAGGTACAGGCTTTTCAGGAGCGTATGGGATCAAGGTATATGACATCTGTCTTTCCTGTTGAGGTGTCAAGGCAGATCTGCCTTGATCTCTTCCCTCCAGTATCTTCCTTGGATATGATTATTCCTTCCTGGGACAGGAACTCTTTTGCCTTAAGGATGTTTTTTTCACCAACATTTATCTCGGTTTTGATTACGTTTGACCCTCCATAGATTTCGCATACCAATCTTGACTTGTCAGCTCCAAGCTTGTGCATCCTTGACAGCACATGTTCTATGGACTCTCTGGCTCCGGCAGTGTCAAACCTTGTCTTTCCTTTAGGGAGCATTATGTGGGTCATGCCGCCGATCTTAAGCACAGGATCATACAGGACCACAGCAACGCATGAACCAAGGACAGTCTGGATCTTGACAGGCGCTTTCTCAACCGATACTTCGCCATACCCTACGATAATCTTGCCTTCAACCCTTATCTCTTTTAATGCCCTGTTAACAGCCCTTAACAGTTCATCATTATCAAAAGGTTTTATTATGTAATCGCAGGCTCCTTTCGTCTTAAGATCAAGCCGTGTCCTGCTGTCTGAATCAACAGCCGTAACAAATATGGCTCTCGCCTTGTTATTTATCTCAAGGATCTCATTAAAGACGTCAAATCCTGTCTTCTTTCCTCCGAGCATAACGTCGAGAAGCGAGAGATTGATCTCATTTTTTCTGAATATATTGACAGCCTCAGACGCGGTTGATGCCTTAAAGACCTCAAATCCCTTGCTTGTAAGGATCAGTCCTAAAGCATCAAGTATGGCCTTGTCATCATCAAGAACAAGAATCTTTTTTGCCATCATCAGCACTTAAGCAGTTTTTTTACCTCAGAAAGGAGTTCCTTGTTATCAAAAGGCTTCTTCATGAACTTGTCGCAGCACTTGAGCTCTTCATCCCACTTAAGAGCATCTGTCTTGGCGGTAAGGATGAGAACAGGGACGCTTTTTGTCTTTGGGTCCTGCTTTAGCATCTTAAAAACGTCCTTTCCTGATATTCCTGGCATCATGAGGTCGAGTATGACAAGATTGATACCTTTTGATTTAACATATTCGACGACCTTGCTGCCATCGCTCATATTATCAACTACTATATCCTGTGACTCAAGCACAAGCCTTATGGCATTTGCGATAAATTCTGAATCTTCAACCACAAGCACTCTTTTCATTTTATCACCTTACCTTAAATTAACCTGAAAAACATGATAACTCTTATTTAAAATTATCTGAAATGAGATTATAATCCGAAGTTCTCGACGAAATCCACGATGGCCTTGTATCTCTCAAGAAAATCAAACCCTTTTTTGGTGAGAGAGTAAGTCTTCTTAGAGCCGCCCCCCTCGTTCTGTTCTATGAATCTCTTGCCCAGCAGCTCTTCAAGGTAATCCTTAAACATCTGGGGGGAGAGGTTTGATGCGTATAAGAGGCGGGTAGGCTTTATATTGTTGCCGCTATCCCTTATCACGCTCAAAATGTCATGGATAACCTCAAGCCGTTCCCTTTTTTTTGCCATATTTTACTCCGTCTACTTTCTGTTTGTTACCGAAAAGACCCCATAAACGAATATCATCAGGATTATCAGGGTGATCAGCATGCTGTACAGGTCAAGAGTGTTGCTCTGCATGACTGAAGATATGTAGTTAAAGACCCAGCCCAGGAACATGAGGACAAAAGCGATAAAGTAGAGCTGGAGAAAGCTATGTTTCTTATCATGTCTTGACCTTTGGTAGTTCCCATAGCTAATGAATATCCCATAAGAAGATACGCAAATCTGGGTGAGGAAGAGGAATGAAAGCCACCCTCTCGAATATGTGACTTCGAGTACAGATATTGCAAGAGCGACGGCATGAAACACCAGGTTTATCATAAGTTTGGATCTTCTTGATGTTTCTTCTGAATGTTTCCATACAAGGCTGTATACAAGATAAAATCCTGAAAGTGAAATGGGATAGAAAAACGCTATCGAATAAGCGATATCAAAAAGGTAGGAGACCTGGTATCCTAAAAGGCCAAGTGAAAGCATCAGGAACTGGATAAAAAAAGATAGTGAGAAAAAAAAGAACGCAAGAGAAAAAAGCTTTATCCCCCTGTGAGAACTAAGATAATGAAGCTTCTTTGCCTTAAGCGAGACGATCATCGCAAGGCAAGCTATGAAAAAAGCATAAGCAAGTCCGATCTGCAGGCTATAGCCCGAATAAAATCCTAAAATATCCATACATTCCACCTCTTACAGCCTGTTTTGCCGTTAGCATATTTAAGTTTTTGCACAAAAAACTTGATTGTAAGTTAAGGTTTGCCATCAATTTTGCGAGCTTATTAAGGCATTTATCTCAAGGCTGACGTGGGGGGATGCCCCTTTGAAAAGTGCTACTTTTCAAAGTCCGCCAATTATAATTGGCGATACTTACGGGGAAGCTTGTGAACTTGTTCACAAGTCCGCCAAGCTCTGCTTGGCGATATCAGCCAATTTAGTTCTAGAATCACAAGCGAGCACCGATGGCAAACTTATGCGAAGCATAAAACTTGCAATCAAGCACAACATATAGGATTCCTATATATCCTTCCTTCTGATTATTTATAAAAGAGCGAGGTCTTCTGTTGTTTCATAATCATCAATTTGGATAGGAGGTTTCGGAAAAATGGATAAGACAAAAAAGGACCTGAAACGGCTTTACAGGTCAAAAGAAGACAAGATAATAGCAGGAGTATGCGGAGGCATAGCTGAATACTTCAACATAGATCCTGTATGGATACGCCTCACTGCAGTGCTTCTGCTTTTTGCAGATGGGATAGGCCTGATCCTTTACATACTTGCATGGATACTTGTGCCATCCAACCCGGCTCAAAAGGAGGGAAAGAAGACAAAAGCTGAGAAGATCGTCGAGCGGGCAGCCCACAAGAAAGATAAGGCTTCTTCGGAAGAACATGCTAACAAGAGAAAGCCTCATCTTCTTTTCGGGCTGATATTCATATTTCTTGGGATAACCCTTACTATGAAAAACCTTTTCAGCTGGTTTGACTTCAGGTATATCTGGTCGCTTGCTATACTGGCATTTGGCATATATCTTCTTGTGGGTAGGTCAAGATGAATCAAAAAAACACGCAAAGGGCAGTTGCAGGGATAATCTTCATAATCCTGGGACTTGTGCTTGTCCTCAAGACAGCAGGAGTGATAAGTTTCTCGGTCTGGTCAGGATTTAAGACATTCTGGCCTCTTGGCCTAGTGATAGTCGGGCTATTCTTCATCTTTCGCATGAGATGGCTGGGCTTCGTATTCCTTTTTATCACTCTTGTCACAGGCGTTCTCATGATAGCGCAAAATACAGGGATGGACCAGTATGGTGATTACAGGGAGATAACGCAAAAAGCGCAAAATGACGAGAACATAAAGTCAGCATCCCTTGATCTGGATTATGGCGCTGGCAAGATTAGCCTTAGTCCAGGAACAGAAGAGAACATTCTCCTTAACAACATCAAGACATCTGACATCAGCGACCCAAAGATGACAGTGGAAAAAGATGGGCAGAATGCGCAGATAAAACTTGAAAGGACAGGCGACCTGTCATTGTTTAAGGGGCATAACGCACAGGAGTGGGATATAGGGCTTTCTCCAGACATCAGGTTCGACCTTGATCTTGACTACGGCGCAGCAGAGATGGACATAGACCTATCAGGCCTGAAGGTAAGCAACATGGAGATCGACACAGGAGCAAGCGAGACAACGATAACATTTGCAAGATACCCGACCAAGCTAAAGATCGACACAGGAGCAAGCTCGATGAAATTCGTGTTTCCAGAAGGCTACGGTGTAGTGATAGAGATGGATGGAGGGATGACCTCGACAGAATTTGAGGGGTTTGAAAAGAAAGGCAAAAAGTATTACAGTCCTGGATACGAGGAGGGCGCAAGCAACATAGAGATAACTATAGATGCAGGAGCTGCAAGCTTTGAAAGCAGGTTTTATTAAGGGAAAACAAAAATACAAGAAAAAGATATTAAATATCCCTTTATTTTTTTTCATATTCCCAAAATAGAAGTCGATAGATTTAAGTACCTGAAGAATAACTTGCAGTATATGAGTTGGACGCCTGGAAATCTGGAAGTAATTATTAAAATAACCGGTCCGAATCAAAATCCTCTTAATCTTGAAGATAAAACTGCACCACCCTGCCTTGAATTAAGGTTTGATCCTTCTACAAGCGATCCTATTGTTACAGAAAAAAGGATGAGAAGAGCTGCACTTGAAGTTACTAAGATATTAGGTCACTATCGCGTAACTGATGGTTGCATGGTTTGTGTGGAACCTCAATATTATGACCAGTTTCAAAAGGCAGCAGCAGCATTGCAGGAGGAGGTTCGCGGACAAGAACAACGGTTAAATGATAGATTGCATCGTGGCTTATTATCATGGTATTTTTCTGATGATTCAGGGTATTCAGGATATCTTAAAGGGCTGCTAATAGGGATACCTATAGGGGTCTTTGCCATCAAATTACTTCATAATCTTCCTCCTTTACAAAACCCACCCATAATTCTAGATATCTTAATTTATCTTGTAGGTGGAGCCGCGGGTGGAGTGATAGGTTGTACTTTAGGGGACATATTTGGTGGCCGGTTTAGATTACTCCGCAGAGATAACCCCTACTCAGGACCTCCTCTAACTGACCTAAAGTATCAAATAACCAATTTAAGTAGAAGATTACAACCTCTACCTTCGACATACTAGATTTTCTGTTAACAAACAATAACCTTTATAAATGGTGATACACCCCTTACTATTAATCGAGAGGTAAGCCGGTGAAAGCTTGCTTATGCTGGAGATGAGTTCAGAAAATATTATCTCATTTCTCGATGATTTTAGACCAATAATAAGGTGAAGAACATGGCAAGGATGTATTCAAAAGCAAAAGGAAAATCAGGCTCGACAAAGCCTTCAGTCAAGACAAAGCCAAGCTGGCTCAGCTATTCAGGAAAGGAGACTGAGATCATAATAACAAAGCTTGCAAAGGAAGGAAAATCAGCTTCTGAGATAGGCATGATCCTTAGGGACGCATACGGCATCCCTGACGTCAGGCTTGTGATAAACAAGAAGGTGACGCAGCTGATAAAGGAGAAGGGACTTTCAAAAGACCTTCCTGAAGACCTGCTTGCTCTTATCAAGAAGTCTATAGCTCTTAGGAAGCACCTTGAGAAGAACCACAAGGACATGACCTCAAAAAGAGGGCTTCAGATAACAGAGTCAAAGATCGGAAGGCTTGTCAAGTACTACAAGGCAAGCAATGTCCTTCCTGCAGACTGGAAGTATGATTCAAAGAGCCTAAGGATATGATTTAAGGTTTAATTTTATTTTTTTTATTTTCCTCAATATATAGTTTGGTTTAGATAAAGATTTTTAAACAGGGCATTTTTGGGAATTTTATGATGGGAAACATTGAAGATTTCAAAAGAAAAGTGAAAGGCGCTGCTTCAGAGTTCTCTGCGATAGACAAGAAGCAGACGATAAGGATAATCTCTCATCTTGACTGTGATGGCATATGTGCAGCATCAACCATAATAAATGCACTATCGAACGATAACAGAAAATACTCTATCTCGATTGTCCAGCAGCTTAATGACAAGATACTTGAGGAGCTTTCAGCAGAAGAATACTCTGTGTATATCTTTACGGATCTTGGGTCGGGAAAGATCAGTTCCATATCAAAGAACCTTGAAGGAAGGAAGATCTTCATCCTTGACCATCATGAGATAGAGGAAAACACAGTTATCCCTGATAATATCACGCATGTCAACCCGCATGATTTTGGCGTCGACGGATCAAGGGAAGTGTCAGGATCAGGTGTGGTGTATCTTTTTGCAAAGAGCCTTTCAGACAAGAACACCGATATGGCTCATATCGCAGTCATAGGCGCGATAGGAGATATCCAGGAGGAGGGAGGTTTTTTGGGCTTGAACAAGGAGATCCTTGACGATGCTGTGAGTGCAGGGAAGCTTGAGGTAAAATATGGCCTTAATTTTTTTGGAAGCCAGACAAGGCCGCTTCACAAGCTTCTTGAGTATTCTACTGATCCTTACATCCCTGGTGTTTCTGGCTCTGAGTCAGGCGCTATCCAGTTCCTTACAAGCCTTGGGATAAACCCAAAGAATGGCAGCGGCTGGACTAAGCTCACGAACCTGACGAGTGATGAGGTCAAGAAGCTTTCTGCTGCGATCATCATAAGAAGGTCAGCTGAGACAGATCCGGAGAAGATATTCGGGAATGTTTATCTTCTTCCGCAGGAGGAGGATGAGTCTCCTCTGAAAGATGCGAAGGAATTTTCGACGCTTCTTAACTCGTGCGGCAGGATGAACAATTCTTCTATCGGGATAGGCACCTGCCTTGGGAAGAAGGCGTCAAAGAAAAAGGCGATATCTCATCTTGCAAACTACAAGAAGGAGATAGTCTCTGCATTAAGGTGGTTTGAGGGGAACAAGGATTCTTCTGGCAAGGTCACGAAGGGTGAGGGTTACATAATAATAAATGCAGGAGAAGAGATCCTTCATACGATAATAGGCACTCTTGCTTCTATCCTCTCTAAGTCAGGAGACATCCCTAGTGGCACGTACATACTTTCGCTTGCCAGGTCGCTTATGGAAGACACGACAAAAGTCTCTCTTAGGATAGCAGGCAACGGGAACAATGGGGATGTTGACCTTAGGATGATAGTGAACCAGGCGATCAGCGCTTTAGGTGAAGGTGAGTCCGGCGGGCATTCCAATGCTGCAGGCGCGATGATACCTACTGAATGCGAGGACAGGTTCCTTGAGATCGCAAGGGACATACTTGACAAGAGTTCTATCATGGAAAAGGTTTTGTGAAGAAATAGTATTTCTAGGCTTGATTGCAAGTTAGGGTTTGCCATCAATTTTGCGAGCTTATTTTCTTTCTATATCAAGGCTGACGTGGGGGAGGCTTACAAACTTGTTTGTAAGTCCGCCAAACTCTTTTGGCGATACCCCTTACGGGGAAGTCAGCCTAAAACGAGCAACAGACAAAAGCGAGCATAGATGGCAAACTTATGCGAAGCATAAAACTTGCAATCAAGCCAGATTACAGAAAAAAAGAATTAGGTATGGTCAAAGCATGTGCCTTATCTTTTCTATCATGTCTGCGATATCTTCTCCTTTCTTTGTCAGGGTAAGAAGCTTCAGCCTTCCCTGCTTGTCAAAGTTGATAAGGCCTGATTTTTCCATCTCCTGAAGGATTTTTACGACGTGAGAATATGTGCAGTCTATGTGTTTGGCAAGTGATGATGCGTAGACCTCTCCTTTTGCGTTTCTAAGCCCTACTAGCATCATTGCTGGTTTCTCTCTGAAAAAAACGTTAAATATCTCTTTGTTATTACTCATCACCGTTACCCCCAACTCCTTGATTTGATAAATATACAAGATTAGACCTGATAATCATGATATATTTTCTGTAATAGGGGTAGTCTAATTGATATTTAAAGGTTTATATTTTAGAATATACATATTTTATTATATAATTATACTATTGTTTTTTGTCGTCTATAAATCTATCTTTTGGGTCAGGATCTGTATTTACGACAATATAATCTGCTTCTTCAACAATCTTTTTTACCATGTGATTTTCGCCAGGATCAACAATTATAAGATCTCCTTTTTTTGCTTCAATTGTCTTTTCTCCGATCACCATCAAGACTTTTCCGGATATAAAAAAGTAGTATTCAGTCCCGCTCTTATGAAAATGCAAGGTCTCTTTATCAAGAACCTTTTTTGTCATGGCTCTTGCAACCTTCAGGCTGCAGCCATCTTCAGGTCCGCAGATGCCGCAGTCTTCCCCAAGATCTTCGGTAAAAAACTTTTTCATGATACATGCATAAATCATATTTTATATAAATCTTCTGTTGGTAAGGGCTCAGTAGAAAAAGTGTGTCTGTGCCGTGTGTGCCATCTATGCCTGTAAGGCATACATGGCAACGCAAATCATAGATTTGCTGGCGTTTGGCAAAGCCAAACACATGGCCAGACGAAGCTTACCATGTTCCTATGCCTTTAGGCTAGGGTTATGGTAAGCGTAGTAGGACTTTTTCTACTGAGCCGTTGGTAATATGCTGTTGAAATCAAAATCCCCACAGGACATCCTCATTCAAAATGCTTATAAAGAATCAGTTAAACCCTGGTTTATCATGAATCCTGAATCCTACTACTTTCCTTATCAGGAGGTAAGAGAGTCCCAGGCAGATCTGATAAGGGATGTTGTGCAGGCGCTCGAGAAGAGAGGCCACCTTATAGCTCATGCTCCTACAGGTCTTGGAAAGACCGCAGCGACGATCGCTCCGTGCCTGAAATATGCGATGGAGAACAACAAGACAGTCCTTTTTCTTACTGCAAGACACACGCAGCACATAATAGCGATAGATACAGTGAAAGAGATAAAGAAGAAGTACGGGCTTGACATCATGGCTGTCGACATAATCGGCAAGCAGCAGATGTGCCTTCAGGGAGCGGCAAAGATAGCGAGATCATCTGACTTTGCTGAGTTTTGCAAGTCGCTTAAGGAGAAAGACAATTGCGCGTTCTTCTCGAACACGAAGCTTAGCAACAATTCCAAGACTGTTAAGGCGCAAAAGCTTCTTGCAGAGCTAAAAGTGGTATCACCTGTACATTCTGACCAGCTCTTCTCTTTGTGCAGGCAAAGCGAGCTTTGCCCTTATGAGGTCTCCCTTCTCATGTCAGAGGGAGCAAAGCTCATAGTCGCAGATTACTATTATATATTCCATCCTTCCATAAGGGGAAATTTTCTTTCGAGGATAAAAAAAGAGCTTAAGGACCTGATAATAATAGTGGATGAAGGCCACAACCTGTCTCAGAGGATAAGGGACATTCAGACAGCAAGGATATCTAACATAAATGTTGAGAGAGCTGCAGCAGAAGCGAAGAAGCATGGCCTTAAGGAGACTGAAAAGAATATAATTCTTGTTTGTGATGCGTTAAACGAGATCGCAAGAAAACTTTCTGAAGATGAGGAATTCATAGTTGACAGGGATGAGTTCATAGCTGCTGTCGAAAAGGTGACAGGAGAGGATTATGACGGGCTTGTCGCTGCTTTTGAGGCTGCAGCACTTGAGATAATATCTAAGCAGCATTACAGCTACATAAGATCCATCGCTACTTTTCTTGACATGTGGGAGGGGGATGATGAGGGATTTTCGAGGATCATATCTTCTAAGAAGTCCTTTAAGGGAGATAACCTTGTCACTCTTTCTTACAGGTGCCTCGATCCATCTGTCGTGAGCGAGGACATAATAAAAGAGAGCCACACGACAATCCTGATGTCAGGCACGCTTGTTCCTACGACAATGTATTCGGACATACTCGGTTTTCCATTGTCTACTGCAGAAAAAGAGTATGAATCCCCTTTTCCGGAGAATAACAAGCTTACGCTTATCATCCCTGAGACGACGACAAAATACTCTCAGAGGTCACCTTCGCAGTTCAGGAGGATAGCTTCTATCTGTTCAGACGTGATAAGCAAGGTCCCTGGAAACTGCGCAGTGTTCTTCCCAAGCTACAGGACGAAAGATGATGTTGAGACCTATCTTAAGCCGCTGTTGAAAAAAAGGATATTTTCCGAGAATAACCGGCTTTCAAAAGACCAGAAGAAGGCTCTTCTTGAGGAATTTAAGGGATTTAATGACAAGGGCGCAGTCCTTCTTGGTGTTGCTGCAGGATCTTTTGGTGAAGGGATAGATCTTCCAGGGGATCTCCTTAACTGTGTTATCGTCGTAGGGCTTCCTCTTTCCAAGCCTGATCTTGAGACAGCAGAGCTGATAAGATATTATAATGACAAGTTTGGGAGGGGATGGGATTATGCTTATGTGCTTCCTGCCATGCAAAAGAGCTTTCAGAATGCCGGAAGGTGTATAAGGACAGAGACTGATAAGGGTATAATAGTATTTCTCGACGAGAGATATTGCTGGCCTAATTACCTTAAGAGCTTTAACAAGGACATGAACCTTAAGATATCACTAAAATATCAGGATATAATTACTGATTTTTTCGGGACAAGTGATGTAGAGGAGAATTTTTAGTTGTTTCCTTTTGGATAATAATTTGTATTGTCTTTTGAAATCCTACTTTTTGTGCAATGCAAAAAAACACAAAAAGACATTTTTGTACTTTTTTTAAGTTTTTAAAGCATTTTAATAGTTTTTTTTCAAATAAAAGGGATTATATTATAAAAAATTTGATTTAAAACATTATTTGTTATTTTTTTTATAAGGGGGGTCTTATTTTTTCTTATAAAAATATCGAAACATTTAAATATTAGTATATGAAATGGTATATTAGTTGTATTTTATTTACAAATATATTAAACTGTATAATGATATAACAATATCGCAAATTAGACAAAAACCACACAAAATTTGGTTCAAAGATTGGGTTAAGAGGTGAAAACAAATGCAACTTAAGCAAGGTAAATGGGCAATAATTCTATTGGTGATAGTATTATATTGCGCTACTGTCGTATATGCTGCAATAACGACAACAGTTCCATCAGGTCCTACTGTGATGAGAAATGGAACAGCATCGAGAAGAGCAGCAGATGCAGCTATGATAAAGAAGGCATATGCTGGTAACGTTACTAACATAAACCTGGTGGGTATCACGGTAACTCAAACCTGGCAGGGTTATTATGGTAACGTGTCAGGTAAGATTACCCTGGACGATTCTTCAGGAAACACCATGTATGAATGGAACCTGACAAGTCCTGAGGGTGAAGTTTATGCGACAACCGCATCATCGATATCATGGGCTAACGGAAACATAAGATGCTATAATTATTCTCTTGGATCAGGAAGCGGGTATGTGACCCTTACCACACTTGAGACAAGCCTTGGACTTGCTTCAGACTCAGTAGATGGCGTATCTGAGACATTCGTCAACACGACAGGAGGAGCAGGAACATACATGCACGATTCGTTTTATGTGGGAGATAACTTCATAAAAGGCGACGACACTAAAGCCTGCCCAAGGGTCTATCTATTTAACGAGAACGAGACCAACAGGCACGGAACTGGTGCTGCTGCAACCCAAAGGCAGTTCCAGGAAGTACTGCTTTATGCAACCGCCTCAAACTCGCTTATCTACACTTCAATTCTTGATGAAGAGGATCTAAAGGGTTTCAACGACAGGCCTTGGGACTTTGAGATGCTTGTAGGAGAAGATGGCCACAGGGGTAACACGTCAACAACAAACTACTACTTTTATGTGGAGCTTGAGTAGGTGATCGAAATGATGATAAAAAAACTAACTCGGGCAACAACATTCATCATGTTATTTTTGCTGGTCATGGGAGTAGTGTTTGCAGCGACATCAAAGACAAATCCTTCAAGACCATCAGGCATGCAATATGTTGGGAACAGGTCAACAAACTATAGCGTCATAGGCTATAACTGGAGCTTGAACAGAGGTTTCATCCACATCATAAACTTCTCAGAGTCTCAGCCAACAATAAAATGGATAGGCATAATAGGTAACATCTCTGGTCAGTATGCTTTGCAGGATGCAAGCGGAAACGAGCTTTATGATTGGGACATCATAACCACGACAGGCGAGATATATGCGACAAAAGAAGGAACCTCAGGAAGGGGAAATTATTTTGGCGGCGGGATCCCAGTCTGGGAAAACCTTACATGTGCAAGCCATACTCTGATAAAGAACGAGACATTTTTTTATGAACACCCAGGCCAGGATGAGGACGCTCTTAACAAGACGTTTGTGCCAGGATTTACATTGACAACCTTCTATGCAGGAGAAAGAAGGGTTATGGACGCTAACGTGACTACCCCTGCTGGTGATGGTGGTTATGAGGCTAAGGGTTCTGACACCTGTGCTGGTGCGTATATGAATAAGAATAATGCAGACCAGTCAACTGACTTTTTGCAGGTCATGCTTACTGACCAGACATATCAGGTACCAACCGATCTGGAACACAGGCAGTATGATATAATATACGCAGCTCTTATCGAGAACAATACTGTTGGCTATGACGGAAACACTTATGATTTCCAGATGATCCTGCCACAGAGCGGCCTTCAGGGCAACCAGCCAAACGTTATCTTTTACTTTTACATAGAGCTGGTCTAAAAAAATATTTTATTTTTTTATACTTTTTTTCTTTCGTTATTCTTTCTTGATCAGAAGTTTTTTTTGAGTTAATCAAATTCTAGAACCTCTCAAAAAAGAAAAATTTATATATAGGCCTAATTAATTACTGTAATTAGTGTGTGGAGAGTTAGATATTGCCAGGCAAATTTTGACTTGAATTAGCCTGTTTAGATAGTAATTACGTGTGTGGGGATTGATTTAAAGTTGAGAAAGAGGGCGACAATTAGGGTAATTAATAGTATTATATTTAGTACTATATTAGTTGTTTCTATATTATTGCTAGTCAATCTTGTTTTTGCAGCAAGTGTTGATGTCAAGCCTTCCACTCCTACTTCTATGAGGTATGTTGGGAATAGATCCACTGATTACAACGTACTTGGAACTAACTATAGCCTGAACAGGGGTTATATCCATATCATAAACTTTACAGAGTCTCAGCCAACAATAAAATGGATAGGCATAATAGGTAACATCTCTGGTCAGTATGCTTTGCAGGATGCAAGCGGAAACGAGCTTTATGATTGGGATATCGTTACCACGACAGGCGAAGTCTATGCGACAAAAGAAGGAACCTCCGGGAGGGGTAATTATTATGGGGGGGGAATCCCTGTTTGGGATAACCTTACATGTGCAAGCCATACTCTGATAAAGAACGAGACATTTTTCTTTGACCATTCAGGTTCTTCAGAGGATGCTCTTAACAAGACGTTTGTCCCAAGCTTCACTTTGACAACTTTTTATGCAGGTTCACGAAGGGTTATGGATGCTAACGTGACTACCCCTGCTGGTGATGGTGGTTATGAGGCTAAGGGTTCTGACACCTGTGCTGGTGCGTATATGAATGTCAATAATGCAGACCAGTCAGCTGACTTTTTGGAGGTCATGCTTACTGACCAGACATATCAGGTACCAACCGATCTGGAACACAGGCAGTATGACATATTATATGCATCTCTTATCGAGAACAATACTGTTGGCTATGACGGAAACACTTATGATTTCCAGATGATCCTGCCGCAGAGCGGCCTTCAGGGCAACCCTGCGAATGTGATATATTATTTCTATATAGAGCTGGTTTAGGTTTTTTTCCAGGGTAGGTTTTTGTTTGCATAACAAAAATTTCTAGTCGAAATTTTCTATAAAACAGAAATATTTATATACTTTCTACTTACATATTAAGTATTTTTTTAAATTTTCATTTTTTATACTATAATATACTTACATAATAAGTAAAAAGAATGCAGAAAAAATATGGTGATCGGGGGCAGTGCAGTATCCTTTCTAGCAATAGCTCTTCTTACTCTCATCTTCAGAGCGCATTTGAGGAGCTCAAGAGTTCAGGTGTCAGTATTGATGAGGCGATATCATTTCTTAAGCGCAAAAAAAAGGAAGAAGAGGGGGATTACCCCTCAGATGTTCCTGTAGGGATATTCCATAACCAGAAGATATCTGCTCTTGAAGCAATAGTGAAATTCCTCAAGGAGAACAGGAAGCTGAATTTCTCGTCGATAGCGTTCATCCTCAACAGAAATGACAGGACGATCTGGGCGACTTACTCAAACGCCAGGAAGAAGATGAAGGAAGGTTTTGTAGTGGAGGAAGATGAGATGCTTGTGCCTTTGTCTATCATCTCCAAGCGGAGATTTTCAGTCCTTGAATCATTATCGTTCTACTTGCATGAGGCCAAAAACCTGCCTTACCACAGGATAGCTATGATGCTTGGTCGTGATGACAGGACGATCTGGACAGTATGTGACAGGGTGAGAAAAAAGCAGGAAAATGAAAAGAAGTAAGACAATATATGGATTGAGAAAGATTTTGTTTTTTTTAGTCTTAGTCTTATCCCTCTCATCTTTCGCATCTTTTGTATCCTGCGCTTTCCCTCAACCAACATCACCTGATAGTGCAATAAACAAGTCAAGCACCGCGCCTTCGCCTTCGATGGGTTCTATGGTCAATGTGAGCGGCGGGTCGATAACTGTGATAAACTTTACAGCAACGACCCAAAATTCCCACTGGAAAGGATTTGTAGGAAACGTTTCAGGAAGGTTGGCATTAAGGGATGCAAAAAACAACTCCCTTTATGATTGGCAGATGACAGCTATAGTGGGGGAGATATACGCTACAAGATCACAATCTATCCTTGACTGGGACAATATATCATGCGTAAAGCCTTACATGCTTAAGAGAGAGCAGTCCCTGCTTAACGTGACCAACTCTAATGTGGACAGCATAAACCTGACATTTAATGAGACAAGCCATCTGCCTTTCTATGCCGGGACGACATCTATAGGAAGTGATAGCTGCAGATCAACAAACCTTTATGTGGGGGGGCAGAAGACAAGCGCATTTGCGGAAGTGTTGCTCCAGGATTCAGACAATGTCCTTTATACTGCGATACTTGAGGATTCAAAAGTAGGATTTGACGGAGGCACTTATGACTTCCAGATGATCCTTCCTGACAGGGGGCTTGACGCTTCAACAGAGCCAAACGTGCCGTATTACTTTTATATCGAGCTCATATGATATTTCCAAAGTCTTAATTGAGGCATTTCATTCGGCTTTGCCCAAAAAGTCCTACTTCGCTGACTTCACGCGGAAAATATGTTTCCGTTGGGTCACACAAAGCTTCGCTTTGGTGACTAACCCTATACTGGGAGTATAGGGACCAAGTCAGCTACTTCGGGCCATGTGTTTGGCTTTGCCAAACGCATACACGGCAGCGCCAAAGCAAAAGCTTTGGCTGGCGTTCAAATGCTTGAGGCATTTGAACACACCGACGCACTTTTTGGGCAAAGCATTCAATTCGAAAAGCTTATATATGAGACGTTGGTTAAAATCAAAACAGGTTGGTTGGAATGATTAACAAAAAGAAGGTGATGGTAGTATTCTTAATAGTGTCCCTGCTAGCTTTGTCCTCAACCACTGTTCTTGCAAGAGACAAGCAGATGGTCTCAAACTCGCAGAATTGGCAGGATGTTTTCTCTATAATGATATATGCCCAGTATATGGGATGGGTGCCTAGTTTTCTCGTCAGTGACAGGCATTCAACGCTTTTACTGACAGGGTTTCATGAGAATGATCCTATTGACGTGATATCATCAGCGGATGCCCCTTATGTCATAGGTTACAAAAGCCTTATAGAGAGCAAAGGTTTTACTAATGTGACAGAAGAGGAATATGAAAACATAAACCTTGCTCTTGCTGAGCGGCTTACAGATGTAAATAATTACGTCATCCTTGATGATGCTTACGGCTATAATGCGATCGCTGTTGGTCCTTATCTCATGGTCTCAAAGTCTTACGCCCTGTTTGCAAACGAAGACAATATTGATGACGTTGCTTCTTTCCTTAATTCAAGAAATCCTGGAAAGGTCCTGATATATGGGAGGGTTGACAGGGCAGTTTTTGATGCGCTTAGCAGGTTCAATCCTGAAGTGATCAACAATGATGGAGACAGGTTTGCAAACAACATAGAGATCGTAAAGAAGTACAAGGAGATAAATGACGCCACACAGGTATTATTTTCAAATGGGGAGTTCATCGAGTCAAGCCTTGTCGCTGGAGACAACCCCGTACTTTTCATAGGCAACCAGAACCTTCCAAATGCAATCAGGGATTATATCATAAACAGTAACATTAGGGTAGGGGTTCTTGTAGGAAACGACCTTGTAGGCACAGCGACACTTATCAGGAGAAGCACGGGCATAAGCACTTTTGTCAAGTTCGCAAGAAGCGCCAGGGTCCCTGATGGTTCGATAACAGCGGTTGAGGGCCTTGATGTTTTCCCTCTTCCGGTATACCAGCTTGACCTTTCTTTGGAATCTGTGAGATATAACACGATCTCGAGGAAGCTTGAGGTCACCTATAAGAACAATGTCGAGCTTGCCACCTTCTTCAAGGGCACATACACAATTAAGACTGCTGACGGGCAGCAGACCGTAGGAGATGCTGAAGCAGTGTTCATCGATAAGGGGGATACCAAGACACTCCTTTATGACATCGAGCCGATAACCGCAACAGAAGGCTCAGTTAAGGTTTACACTATTTTTGGTGAAGCAATGAACTCTCTTGAGAGGGTGATAGATGCTGAGATTCCGCTTGAGATAGTGTCTGTTGCTGATGATTCTGAGATCACCCTTGATTCCGTCACTTATAACAAGAGGAAGCAGCAGTTTGAGGTAGGCATAACCAACATAGGCCAGACTGATGTTTATGTCGATACTGAACTTCTTGACGTCAGGATACTTGGAGAAAGGATGAATCTTGGTGCAGATGAGCTTCTATTCCTGAAAATAGGTGAGTCAGGGGAGGCCATAGTGCTTGGAGAGCTTTCTGATGAGGAGCTTCAGGCAAACAAGAAGATAAGCGCAAGAGCTTATTATGGGGAAAGGGAAGATGCTCTTGTCAAGATAGTTGAAGGGGAGTTTGAGCTTGCGGTAAGCTCGTTTGACATCATAGTATACTTGCCTATAATCGCGATAGTGGCTCTTGTCTTGCTGATCGTGCTTTCAAGGAAGAAGCCATGCCATGAGTGCGGCCACAAGAACAAGCGCTCAAAGAAGCACTGCAAGAAGTGTGGGGCAAGGCTTAAGAAGAAGAAATAGTAAATTTTTTATTCTAATTTTATTTTGCTCTTGAAGATGAAAAATAAAAAAGATGATGGAAGAACAGAGGAAGGAAGGACGAAAAAAGAGAAGTTTCGACCTATAAAATGCGACAAGTGCAGGGGCCAGGATTTTTTAAGGCCCGTAGGATATTCTGATAATGGAAAGCTTATCGAGGAATGGTATTCTGATGATGTGATACGATGCGCAAAATGCGGGCACCCTCTCCACCATAACTTTCATATAATCCAGAACAGGCATAGGGTGAGGGTCCCTATCCTTACCGAATGGATTGCTGAGCTTGAGGAAGAAGAGCTGGCAAAAAAAGAGAACAGGCTAGTCAATTTCAGTAAGATGAGGGGTTGGGATTGGTTTATAGGTATGTTTAAGCCAAGGTAGGTTTTTTTCTTTCTTTTGATGTGTGATAAAAGTGTAACCTATTATCTTTTATACTTACATAATATTCATTAAAAGCAAATATTTATATACTAAATATTACTTACATAATATTTAAAGTGGGCCTGGAGAGAAGATCAGCTGAG
The DNA here is from genome assembly GCA_046705145.1 of Candidatus Woesearchaeota archaeon. GTDB lineage: Archaea > Nanobdellota > Nanobdellia > Woesearchaeales > JBJKQO01 > JBJKQO01. The sequence goes on along the minus strand of JBJKQO010000035.1, from coordinate 587 downwards.
AAAGTAGACCTTATTCTGAGATCTATAGAGAAAAATTTAGATAAGCTAAAAGAAGAAGGGATAACATTTGATGATGCGCTAAGGATACTTAACGCAAGAAAAGAAGATTCTTCTGAAGGCACAGTCCCGCTTTCCATATTCTCATCCGAACTAGGCCCACTAGAATCGCTTGTGAAATACATGAAAGAGGAACTTTCTCTTACGTACAAGGAGATAGCGTTGATCCTAAACAGGAACGCCATTCCTATCGGCGTAAGCTACAGGAATGCGGTCTCCAAGCTGCCATCAAGGCTTGACACCATGTCAGAGAGGAAGATTCCTCTCTCGATATTCTCAAAGCGCAGGTTCAGCGTGCTTGAGGCGCTGACATCCTATCTTAAGGAATCATGCAACATGAGCTTTCATGATATAGCTTTTGCCCTGAATCGTGATGACAGGACTATCTGGACAGTATACAGCAGGTACAGGAACAAAAATGAAAGATAACAAGAAAAGCATAATGTGGAATTATCTTGTTTTATCAGTATTTGCTATAGCGTTCTTGGCAGACCTGGCATATGCAATCCCCGGCGGCCCGACTAACATGA
>JBJKQO010000034.1:0-11185 GCA_046705145.1 Candidatus Woesearchaeota archaeon | reverse complement strand
TCAGCAACAGTCGGTCCAAATGATCTTGCTGCCTGCGAAGCATACATAGAAAGCCAAGAAAAACACCATAATGTAGTATACACCTAAACCCCGGAAGCCCCGCACTTTAGTGCGGGGAGGAGGTCACTAAGGATAGATAGTAATATTTCAGACTACTTCAGAAGTCTCTATGAAAATTGCCCCCTAGGCTACCAATCCCTTGATGAAAAAGGAAACATTTTGATCGTAAACAAAGCATGGCTTGACCTGTTAGGATACTCAAAAGAAGAAGTGATCGGAAAAGGAATTGAAAAATTTCTCGCACCTAGTTTTTTGTCAAAATTCAAAAAATGCTTTTCAGTCTTTAAAAAAAATGGAGAAGTGCACTCCGAAGAGTTTGATATGGTCAAGAAAGATGGATCTGTGGTCCATGTATCTTTTGATGGAAAAGTGGCCTTTGATGAGAAAGGAAAATTCAAGCAGACACATTGCATACTCAATAACATAACCCAAAAAAAAGAGGCTGAAAAAGCCATACGTGAAAGCGAGGAAAGATTCAGGGCGCTTAGCGAATCATCATCTGAGAGCATATACATCCATGATGGATCAAAGATTATTGATTGCAACAAGTCATTTTGCAGCCTGACAGGATACTCCTACAATGAGCTTATCGGCAAAGATGTGATGAACCTGATAAGCCCCGAGTCAAGGGGTGTCGTGATAAGCAAGCTTAAATCAAAAAGTGAACAACCCTATGAGATCATAGGCATTCGAAAAGACGGAAAAAGCCTCCCTGTAGAGGTTCGTGGAAAAAATTCAGTATACAAAGGCAAACCAGTAAGGGTTTCTGTTGTGAGAGACATCACTGAAAGAAAAAAACATGAAGATGACCTAAGATCAAGCGCAAAGATGTGGGAATCAACTTTTGATTCGATCAATGACATCATCTGCATTCTTAACATAGACAGGAAGATTCTTCGTTGCAACAAGTCAGTTGAAAGGTGGACCAAAAATAAGAGGAACGGAATCATCGGAAAAAAATGTTATGAGATATTTAGATGTCCTATCAAATCAAAGAAAAATTGCATTTTTGAAAAGATGCTAAATTCAAGAAAGAGGGAAATTTCTGAAATAATTGTAAACGGAAGGAACATGAGAGTTATAATCGACCCCATATTTGACGAAAATAAAGAGATAAAAGGGGCAGTATACACCCTTGCTGATATAACTGAAAGCAAAAAGATAAGGGATGATCTTATCGAAAGCGAAAAAAAATTTAACAAGCTATTTCATTCGAGCCCAAACATGATGGCGCTTACAAGGCTGTCAGATTCAAAAATCATAGACGTCAATGATAATTTCATACGTGAAATGGGTTTTATGAGAGAAGAAATAATTGACCATACGACCCTCGAACTGGGAATCTGGAAAAATCCGGCCGATAGGGGGAATATTATAAAGAGAATCAACCCAGATGGAAGTTTCTGTTCAACGGAGCTTACTCTAGTGACAAAATCAGGAGATGAAAAAATCCTCTTTTTTTCTGGGCAGACCATAATCCTGAACAGAGAGCCGCATCTTATCACAACAGCAATAGACATAACCCAAAAGAAGAAAGATGAGCTTGAGCTATACAAGGCGAATGATCTTTTGAGGGCTATAGTGGAAATCGCTCCAATCCCCCTGTTTGGCCTGGATCTTAAAGGAAATGTCACATCTGTCTGGAACCAGGCAGCAGAAAAGATGCTGGGATGGACAGCTTCTGAAGTCATGGGGCGAAGGTTACCTTCAGTATCAAAAGAGCAACAGCAGGAATTTGACAGTTTCCTTAAGACTATCAGGTCCGGAAAAAAGATACGCGGCGTTGATGTAAGTAGGCAAAGGAAAGACGGATCAACGGTCGAATATAGCATATATGCCTCCCCGTTTTTCGACAAGAACGGCAAAGTAGTAGGCAATATTGCAGAACTTGTTGATATCACAGAACGTAAAAAGTCAGAAAGACGCATACTTGAAAGCGAGGAAAAGTTCAGAAAATTCTTTGAAAGCCAGCCGACCTACTGTTATATCATCTCCCCAGAGGGCAAGATCCTGGATGTTAATAAGTCTGCTCTTGAAGCGTTGGGTTACTCAAAATATGAACTTGTGGGAAAACAAGTGACAATGCTATACCCTCATGAATGCAAAGGCCAGATAAGCCAGCTTTTTGACAAGTGGTTAAAAACCGGGAAGATCAGCAATGAAGAGACCAGGATCATCTCAAAGACAGGCATTAAGAGAGATATAGTTTTGAATGCAGATTCGATCAGGGATACAAACGGAAAAATAGTGTGTTCCATCTCAATCCAGACAGACATCACAAACCTAAAGAAAGTCCTGAGGCAGCTTTTTGAGAGTGAGAAAAAGTACAGGGCCATCTTTGATGAGTCTTTTGATGGGCTTTTTATAACTTCACCCGAAGGCAAGATACTTAGGATGAACAAGAAAGGGATTGAGATATTCGGCTATGACACTGAAGAAGAGATGAGGCAGTTAGACCTTAAAAAGGATGTTTATGCTATCCCTGAAGACAGGGCAAGGATAATAGATCTGGTGAACAAGCAGGGTGCTGCGGAATATGAGGTAAAAGTCAGGAAAAAAAGAGGGGATATCATCACCTGCCTCTGCTCTTTAGTTGCACAAAAAGAAGGAGAAAAAATATTGTCTTATAGGGGAATCATAAGGGATATCACCGAGAAAAAGAAACAAGAAACTGAGCTTGTCGCTTCAAAGATGCACCTGAATAAGATAATCAACAGCAGTTCTGAATTTATAATATCAGTTGATGATAAAGGGGTCATAACAGAATGGAACGATTCAATTACCAAAAAGACAGGTTTCAGGCAAAACAAGATGGTAGGCATGAACATATTCTACGATGGAGTGCCTCCTGAGCTGTCCTCCCTTTTTGACTTCATAAAGAATTCTTTAAATTCAAAAAAGGCTCAGGCCCTGGAGATCCGTATTAGTGACATAAACCATAACCCTATGGGAGTCCTGTCAAACACGTCTTTTATCAAGGGGGCCGATGGGCATATAGAGGGGGTAGTCTTTATCGGCAGGCTGATGGCAAGGAAGATACCAAAAGACCAGCAGTTTGTTGGAGGAAACTCATACCTATTCAGGGGGCCTATCGATGATCCATTCATTGATATGCTTAAATGTCTTGAGATGGAAGGATATTCTTTACTGTTCATAACAAGAGGCGTCACGGACCAGATGACAGAAAAACTACCCGCCACCATGACCACCCTTTTATTCCCAAATTCGGTTGGGGATCAATATAGCAGCATGCTTTTTCATAAGATAAAAGAGTATATATCCTCAAACGATAGGTCTGTGATAGTATTAAACATACTTGACTACCTTATCATAATGTGCGGGTTAAAGGAAGCCATGGCGCTGCTGTACAAAATCAACGATGTCATCTCAAAATCAGAAAACATCGTGATTGCGCAGGTCTATGGCGGGCACTTAAGAAACGATGAATTCGCCATCCTGAAGGATGAATTTAAAGGGCATATAACCGAGCAAAAAGAGGGGATGCTTCTTGAACCGAAGAAAATTGAGATTCTAAAATTCATCTCGAACAGGAATTCATTTCAGTCTACTGTCAATTTCAATACTGTAGGTTCAGAGTTCAGGATCTCAAAAAAGACATCCAAAAAATGGATAGAGGACCTGCAAAAAGAAGGGCTTCTCACAATAGACAAAAAAGGGAGGGTAAAGCACATCTATGTAACTGAAAAAGGGAAGGCATATATCTAGTTCACTTATTTTCCACCTTTTATCCCACAATTAATAAATATCCTAGAAACATATTTCTGCCGTGAGGAAGGATAAGGAGCATTTTTTGAGAGATGAAGCCCACCTCTTGATGCATCTTGTTCTTCCTTTTTTAAAAAGAGGTGGTGTTAATGAAAGCCTGGAAAGACATGTCTATAAAGATAAAACTGATCGTTATTTTTCTTCTCTTGTCGATAATTCCTATCGCGATAACAGGCATTTTGGCTTATAATAATGCAAAGACTGCTCTCACAAAAGAAGCAGAAAACAAGCTTGATGCTATCGCAGTCATCAAGCAGGAAAATGTTGAAGGGTTCTTTGACAAGGCAAAACAAGATATTGAGGTTGCAGCATCAGGAAAAACTACGATAAGGCTGACCAATGAGTTTATCCAGTACCATCATGAGATGGAGCTAACCTCTGACAGCAAGTATGACACAAGCAGCTCAGGTGCCAAAGTAACAAAAAGATGGGATGACATAGCCAAAGATGCTGATACTGCAATCGGAAGATACGTCAAGTTATGGAGCTATAAGGACCTATACATCATCTGTGCTGCGCATGGCCATATCATGTATTCCTTTGCAAGAAAAGACGATCTTGGTGAGAACATCAATACTGGAAGGCTAAAAGACACGCAGCTGTACAATGTCTGGAAAAAGGTAAAAGACACCGGAAAAACATCGTTTTCTGAAGTGGAATATTATGCTCCATCCAAATCAAATTCATTGTTTGTTGCCACCCCAATCAAGGATGAAAACGGAAACATACTCTCTATAGCAGTATTTGAAATGAACCTTGAGGAGATGGACAAGATAGTGCAGGAAGAAAGAGGGCTTGGCAAGACAGGCGACGTCTATCTTGTCGGACCGGATTATCTTATGCGAAGCAATTCCAGGCTTTCAACCGAGCCCACACAGCTTAAGGTGAAGGTCGAGACACAAGGCTCAAAAGAAGCGTTCAGGACCAAATCAGAGTATGATGGGACCTATGGGGATTACACGACAGAGGCAGAAGCAAAGCAGCAGGGAAGAAAGTACTCAAGCAAGATGGGGGGAGTCCCTGTCAAAGGCATGGCAGTCTACCTTGATGAACTGAACTGGGTCCTGCTGACAGAGGTTGATGTTGACGAGATGCTTGCAGACGTGCAGTCACTAAGATATGTTATCATCACGATAACACTTATCACAGCAATCATTGTTGCGGCAATAGCCTTTTTTGTTTCTCAGTCATTTGCCAGACCCATAAAAAAACTGGAAAAGGCATCTGAGATCATGGCTAACGGAGACCTCACAATATCGATTGATGAAAGGATAACAAGATCCGGAGATGAGATAGGAAGCCTTGCAAAATCCTTCTCTCTGATGCTTAATAACCTCAAGTCGCTTGTATCAAACATAACATCAAATGCGAGCACTGCAGCATCAACATCAGAAGAGCTCAGCGCCTCATCTGAGGAGGTCAATGCTTCCATAGAACAGGTATCAAGCACAGTCCAGGAGATTGCGAAAGGAAGCCAGCAGCTAAGCAAGTCTGCAGGCGACACAAAAACAGAGACTGAAGGTCTTATAAGCTCTATAAGGTCTGTTGCAGACTCAGCATCAGAATCTGCAAAAAAAGCAGGTGAGGCAAGAGATGCGGCAGTCAAGGGAGGAGAGGCTGCAAAGCTTGCTGGAGACAAGATGCAGGCGATAAGCAATGCTGTAGGATCGTCTGCTGCGGTCGTCCAGGAACTTGGGAGCAAGAGCCAGCAGATAAACAAGGTCATAGAGGTCATCAACTCGATATCTGAGCAGACAAACCTTCTTGCCCTAAACGCTGCGATAGAAGCTGCAAGAGCAGGAGAGGCAGGAAGAGGTTTTGCTGTTGTTGCAGATGAGGTGAGGAAGCTTGCTGAAGAATCACAAAAGGCGACAAAACAGATAGAGTCCATGATATCCGAGATAGTATCAAGCACTAAAAACGCAGTTGATTCCATGAACACAGGCTCAAAAGAAGTGAGTGAAGGAAGCAAGATTGTCGGGGAGGCCCTGGATTCTTTAAATATCATCAGCCAGAAAGTATCAGATGTTGCCTCGCAGGTTGAGATGATAAGCGCAGCAGCCCAGCAGCAGCTTGCAGGATCAGAAAAGGTCCAAAAATCAGTGGAGAACGTGTCGGCGGTGGCAGAAGAGTCTGCTGCAGGCTCAGAAGAGGTAAGCGCATCAATCCAAGAGACCACTGCGTCAATGCAGCAGGTAGCAAACGCAGCCCAGAACCTTGCAAAGAGCGCAGATGAGCTGAGACAGATGGTCGGTAAGTTTAAGATAGACACATCTTCTGCAAAACTTGCAATTGTTGACTTGACCATAAATGACCATTGCTCATGGGTAAGGAAGCTAAAAGACATGCTTGGCGGAAAACTGACCTTAAATGAAGCGGAGCTTCACAGTTGCCACAGCTGCAGGCTTGGTAAATGGTATGATTCTGAAGGAAAAAGGGACTTTGGAGCAAACAACGCTTTCCAGAAACTTGCAGGCCCCCATGAGAAGATACACGTCGTGGGTAATGAGGCTGTAAAGCTATGGAACATGGGAAGAAAAGAAGAAGCGAAACAGAAGGTGAAAGAAGCAGATAATATATCAAAAGAGGTAATAGCACTCTTACAGGAATTAAAGCGGACCGCAGCTTAGCCAAACATATATATTAAAGTGATATTAAGAGACAATTTGAGGTGATACCAATGGCGCTTATGATATGGGACCAGACATTTAGTGTTAACGTAAAAGAGATAGACCTTCAGCACCAGAAGCTTGTTGACATGCTAAACCAGCTGCACGAACTGATGAAATCTGGGCAGGGAAAAGAAGCACTTGGGCCGGTTCTTGATGACCTGATAAAATACGCAGCAGTGCACTTTGCGACAGAAGAAAAATACTTTGACAAGTTCGGTTATAAGGAGACACAGACCCATAAAGGAGAGCACAAGAGATTTGTCGACAAGGTTGTTGCCTTCCAAAACGATTTCAAGAAAGGAAACACGATGCTCACGATCGATGTCATGAACTTCCTGAAGGACTGGCTTGTGAAACATATCAAAGGAACCGACAAAAGGTACACCAAGTGCTTTAATGAGCATGGGCTTCTCTAAGAAAATATAATCAACACATTTTTATACTATTTTCTTTATTTTTTTTAGATAAATGAAAAAAGTAACTTTTGGCCTTGTATGGAGGGATTCTCCTAAGGAGAAGAAGACAATGGTCAGCAACTATATTCACTATAGTCTTAGCATCCTTAAGAGATCAAAAGCAAATAAGATTCTTGATGCTGCCTGCGGAAACGGCATTGGCGTGACGGTACCTCTTGCAAAACTAGGATATGAGGTTTATTCATTTGACAAGCACCAGTCAGCGATCAATGCTTGCAGCAAAAACCTAAAAGAGATAGGTGCAACTCCCAGGCTACAGAGGGCAGATTTCTACAAAAGATTCCCCTACAAGGACAGCAGTTTTGATGCAGTCTACTGCTTCCAGGCGATCTACCACGGAAAGATTGAGCAGATAATGTCTGCACTAAGCGAGATGAGAAGGGTGCTAAAGGAAGGGGGATACTTTTTTTGCACCTTCATGAGATTTGAAGACCTTTATTATGACAAGAGCAAGAACTCTTATTATTTTTTTGTGGAAAGCAACAAAAAAAAGATAAAAGTCTGGACGAAAAAAGATGAAAAACAGCCTCACCTGACATATTATACAGACAAAAGTTGGGAATATGGAGTTCCACATTACTATGCCTCAAAAGAGGAGATAAGATGCATCATGAGCCAGTATTTTCGGGATGTGAAGATAAAGCTTGTGCAGGGCAACACAAGATACTCCAAGTTTTGGATGGCATGGGGGAAAAAATAAGTTTTGATTTTCTATAGTATTATTGCTTTTGAGGCTTAGTTGAAAAACTCGGCTGTTGCCTCGGGTAGCATCAGGTTCGCTTGTGATTCTGAAACTCAATAGGCTGATATCGCCAAGCAGAGCTTGGCGGACTTGTGAACAAGTTCACAAGCTTCCCCGTAGGGGCCGACCCCCTTAGTCAGCCTGAAAAGTAAACATTAAGAAGCTCACTTATTGATGCTACCTATTTTTTCAACTAAGCCTGATCCTTTCAAAAACCTTTATATAAACCCCCTCATTTCTTTTCCTGCAAGATGGCAGAACAAATTGATTATGCGTCAATTGCCAGGAAATGGCAGGAAAAGTGGGAGAGAGCAAAGATCTTTGAGGTATCAGAAGACCCGAAAAAGGAGAAGTTCTACTGCCTTGAGATGTTTCCTTACCCAAGCGGATCAGGCCTTCACATGGGCCATGTCAGGAACTACTCGATGGGAGACTGCATGGCGCGCTTCAAAAGGATGAAAGGCTACAACGTATTATATCCCATGGGCTATGACGCTCTTGGCCTTCCTGCAGAAAACGCAGCGATCAAGTCAGGAGAAAACCCAAGAGAATTCACGCTAAAATGCATATCCTCGATAAAGAAGCAGCAAAAAGAGCTTGGAAACAGCTATGACTGGACACGCGAGCTTGCATCATGCTACCCTGAATACTACAGATGGAACCAGTGGATGTTTCTTAAGCTTCTTGAAAAAGGCCTTGCATACAAGAAAGAAGCGCCGATAAACTGGTGCCCGAAATGTCAGACAGTCCTTGCAAACGAGCAGGTCGAGGAAGGAAAGTGCTGGCGCTGCAAGACAGTGATCGAGGAGAAATACCTTGAGCAGTGGTTCTTCAAGATCACAGCTTACGCTGACGAGCTTCTGGAAAGCATAGAAACCCTGGAGCACTGGCCTGAAAAAGTAAAGACAATGCAGAGGAACTGGATAGGAAAAAGCCACGGCACAGAGATAAACTTCAGGATAGTTGACAAAGATGGAAAAGAGACAGGAGACATAGTCACAACCTTTACCACAAGACCAGACACCATATATGGAGTTACGTACCTGGTACTTGCGATAGAACACCCTCTTGTCATGAAACTGGCAAAAGGGACCAGGATCGAGCAGAAAGTAAAAGAATTTGTTTCTGAGCAGAAAAAAAGGACAGTCATAGAAAGGACTGCAGAAGGAAAAGAGAAAAACGGGATGTTTCTCGAAAAGTATTTCATAAATCCTGTCAACGGAGAAAAATGTTCTCTATGGGTAGCTGATTACGCCCTTATGGACTATGGGACAGGAGCGGTCATGGCCGTACCCACTCATGACCAGAGGGATTTTGAATTCGCAAAAAAATACGATCTTCCGATGAGAGTCGTCATAACTCCAAAAGGCAAGACACTTGACGCAAAAACCATGACAAGATCATATCATGATGACGGCGTCCTTGTCAATTCTGGAGAGTTTGACGGCATGGAAAACACAAAAGCCATAGAAGAGATATCGATATTCCTTGAAAACAAGGGCTTTGGAAAAAGGACAGTAAACTACAAGCTTCGCGACTGGCTTATCTCAAGGCAGCGCTACTGGGGAACGCCTATCCCGATAATATACTGCGAAAAGTGCGGGGCTGTTGGTGTTCCTGAAAAAGACCTTCCAGTAGTCCTTCCGACAAATGTCAAGTTCACAGGAGAAGGAAACCCGCTTGCAAAATGCGACGAGTTCGTAAACACGACCTGCCCCAAGTGCGGTGGAAAAGCAAGAAGGGAGACAGACACAATGGACACCTTTGTCGATTCGTCATGGTACTTCTTCAGGTTCTGCTCACCAGGATATGACAAGGCACCTTTTGACAAGGAAAAGACGCAGTACTGGATGCCTGTCGACCAGTACATAGGGGGGATAGAGCACGCGATACTACACCTTCTTTACGCAAGGTTTTTCACAAAAGCGCTTCGCGACCTTGGCCTAACTAAAGTGAACGAGCCGTTCGCAAGGCTTTTCACGCAGGGCATGGTGATTAAGGACGGAGCAAAGATGTCCAAGTCATACGGGAACGTAGTCAGCCAGGAAGAGATAGCAAACAAGTACGGGATAGACACAGCAAGGCTTTTCCTGTTGTTTTTGGCATCACCTGAAAAAGAGCTGGAATGGTCTGACAAGGGAGTGCAGGGAACATACAGGTTCATAAACAAGTTCTACTCGCTTCTTGACAAGCCAAAATCCAGGTCTTCTGTCAAGGACAACGTCTTTGAGAGCAGGCTTCACACTACGATAAAAAAAGTGTCAGAAGGGATAGAGGGATTTAAGTTTAATTCAGCTATAATCTCCATGATGGAATTTGTAAGCTACATGAAAAAGAACCAGGAAAACATATCCTCAAAAGTCTATGACGATGCATTAAGGCACCTGATAATCATGATGTCGCCTTTTGCTCCCCACGTCGCAGAAGAGATGTGGGAAAAGACAGGCGAAAAAGGATTTGTCTCAGCAACAAGCTGGCCTAACACAGACGAGTCAAGGATAGACGAGATAGAAGAATCAAAAGAGCAGATAGTGGACAACACGATATCAGACATAAGGTCTGTCCTTGAGCTTACGAAGATAAGCGATCCAAAAGAGATAAGGATAATAGTTGCAGACGAATGGAAATACGACCTCTTCCTAAAGCTTAAGGAAGCGCTTAAGGAAACATTTGATGTCGGAGCAGTCCTTAAGAAAGTCATGATACCAGAATACGGAAAAGAGATATCAAAACTTGTACCGAGGCTTGTCAAGGACCCATCAAAGATCCCTGAGATCATGATAGGCCAAAGATCAGAGATTGACACTCTTATCACAAACAAGGAAACGATAAAAGCAGAATTCGGCTGCAATATCATAATAGAAAAAGCAGAAGGATCAGCCAATGCCAAAAAGGCAAACGCGCTCCCTTCAAAGCCAGCGATAGTTATTGGATAGGGTCAACATCCTTAACTGTTTCTTGGAAAACTATAGAATTCCCGCATGAACCTGGTACGCATATAGAAGCTCTTTTTGATGGGTCGGCTTCTTTGCCCAAATAATCAACAGGACCAACATTAAAGTAATAAAGAACCTTATCAAGGAATCCTTCTCTCATCCCACTTATCGGTGTTTGAAATCCCTTCACAAACAAAGTGTACCCTTTTGAAGGATCGTTTATTTCAGGGGACATGTTTCCTGTTGCATCACACAAATATAATTTAGCAAATCTTCCTAATTTTCGATGGATAAGCTCACCCCTACCCTCTCTTAAGAACCCTACTAAGGAAATTTCATCATTATATCTAAACCCACAACTAACAGGGTTTATCCTATTTAGGAGATTATAGAAAATTTCGACTATAAATTTTCAGGGGGTTTAAAACCCCGACATTCATGTCGAAATTTTCTATCCCAAAAATTGGCTAACAAGATTAGCGAGCCGTAAAACTCCGACCTTTAGGTCGGAGT
>JBJKQO010000033.1:0-70556 GCA_046705145.1 Candidatus Woesearchaeota archaeon | reverse complement strand
ATGTAACTACGCTTTATAATCAGGTAGCACATCATCTTCCAAATGAGGCAAACAACATAAAAGACGTTGCGATCAAGCTTACTATGGGCCGTCCTGTCAAGATAGGTGCAAAGCAGGAGGAGTCTGTTGAGAAAAAAGGCAAGGGCAAGAAACAGAAAAAAGCTTCAAAGCCAAAAAATGAGCCAAAAGAGGAAGAAGAAGCAAGCGAGCCAGAAAATGGTTCTGCAGAGGGTGATGAATGATGGCTCAGGCAGCTCAATACAAGAAGGACATAGTCAAGAAGATAAGGGACTTATCATCACAAAATCCTATTATCGGCGCTGTCAACGTTGAAGGGCTTCCAGCACCTCAGTTCCAGAAGATAAGGGAACAGCTGAGGGGCAAAGTGACAGTGTTTATGGCCAAAAAAAGGTTCATAAAGCTAGCTCTTGATGAGATTGAGAAGGAAAAGGGCGGAATAAAAGGGCTTGAAGGCCACATAAAAGGCATGCCTGCTCTTATCTTCACTTCAGAGAACCCATTTTCACTTTTTAATAACCTAAAGAAAAACAAGTCAAGCGCACCAGCAAAAGGCGGGCAGGTCGCTCCAAAAGACATAGTTGTTCCTGCTGGACCTACAGGATTTTCTCCAGGACCAGTTATAGGAGAGCTTGGATCGCTTGGCATCAAGACTTCCGTTCAAAACGGTAAGATAGCGATAATAAAGGATACTGTGGTATGCAAGGAAGGTGCTGTAATATCAGACAAGCTTGCAGGTATACTGACAAGGCTTGGGATCCAGCCTATGGAGATAGGCCTTACTGTGACAGCGATATATGAGAACGGCGCAATATTCACCAAAGACGTCCTTGACATAGACGAAGAGAGGTTCATGTCTGACCTGCAAAACGCAGCAAGATGGGCTGTTAACCTTTCAGTTGAAGCAGGATTCCCGACAAAGGACACTATCGAGATAATGCTCATAAAGGCATCAAGGGAAGCAAAAGCCATTGGCGTGGAAGCAAACATTTTTGCAGATGATATAATGCCTTTATTGCTGGCAAAAGCCAACAGCCAGATGATGGGCGTAAAAAACGCCGCTAAGATGTAGTTTCATCTGGATGCATAACAGTTAATTAAACAGGAGGGAGGAAAAATGGAATACATATATGCAGCAATGCTTATTCACAAAGCAGGAAAGAAAGTTGACGAAGGGACAGTCAAGAAGGTCCTTGAGGCAGCAGGAGTCTCAGTTGATGAGGCAAGAGTTAAGGCTTTGGTTGCTTCACTTGAGGGGATAAACATCGATGAAGCAATAGAAAAGGCAGCTATGGCAGCTCCAGTAGCAGCTGTGGCAGCAGCTCCATCAGGAGATGCACCTAAGGCTGAGAAAGAGGAGAAAAAGGAAGATCCTAAAGCAGACGAGAACGCTGCTGCAGGCCTAGGCGCTCTTTTCGGATAAGAAAGGCAAAGCTTTAATTAAAAGGTTCAGCATATGAGCCTTTTATTAATCATTTTTACTAAAAACAACGGAATTCCACCAATCTGATGATTGGTGGCTTAAGTGGAATCCGTTGTGCTCGAAAAGCGCCAGTCATTGGTGAAATTCCGAGCGTCAAAAACCACTTAATAATTTAGAATTGGGATCATGCCCCTGTCTCTGACTGGCGGTTTTTGACAGAGTGCGTTGAGTGACAATCATGACAGAATCAAGCGACAAAAAAATGGTTTTTGATGAGTTGACCTCATTAAGAAAAGAGATTTCTGACCTAAAGTCAAAGCTTAATGAGATTAACGACCAGAAGGAAAGCTGGTATAACAAGAAAGAAGATATTTCTAAATCCATCGCTGAGAAGATAAACTGGATAAAGGACAACAAAGGCAAGAGAAACAAGCTTACAGAGACCGTAAAAGAGATGAAGATCAAGAGGCAGGAATTCAATGAGAACATCCGCCTCAAGATCGAAGAGATCAAGAAGCTTAAGGGAGACAAGCCATCTGTCAGGAGCAGAGGAGACCAAAAGCTTGATCCAACGAAGATAAAAAGCGAGATCGACAAGCTTGAGATGTCTGTAGAGACAGAAGCGATAAGTTTTGACAAGGAAAAGAAGATCATGAAGAAGATTAAGGAGCTTAAGAAGCTCTATGAAGATTCGATGACCAAGTCTGATGATGCTCAAAAGATTGTTCACCAGTCAAAGAAGATAGATGAGCTCAAAAAGGATGCTGAGAAGATACATCATGAGCTTCAGAACCAGGCTAAGCAGAGCCAGGAGATCCACGAGTCAGTAATACAGAAATCAAACGAGATCGACGAGCTTAGGAAGCAGGAAGAGGATGCTTACAAGAAGTTCTTTGACCTAAAACAGCAGTTTGCTGAGATAAACAATGTCCTAAAGGAGAAGCTTAAGAAGCTTAAGGAGCTTGGTAAGGAAGCTGATTCTTTTAAGCAGGAGAAAAAGAAGAAAAGAAAAGAGAAGATAGAAGAGACCTTAAGAAGCAAGGAAGAGGAGGTCCAGGAGAAGATCAGGAACAGGAAGAAGCTTTCCACAGAGGACCTGTTAGTGCTTCAGAAGATGGATCAGGACGGACTTTTTGGTGATGATCCGGAAGAAGATTCTGATGATCCAGGCGATGATGGGCCTGAGGAATAGATCATTAGTTTTTTGGTTTTATATTACACTTTGTTCTCAAGACCTATAATAAAACTATTAACATCTTTTGCGAGAGGAGCATACTTTTCTTCTCTGCCATAATATCCTCCTTCCAGCAATATGAGCTTTCTTTGAGATAGTCCCCCAAGCATCCTTCCCATCTCAGCAAATATGCTTTGTTCAAGACTGAATACGGAGTGGCGGTCTTGAGAGGAGATATCAAATCCTGCTGAAATAACAAGGTATTGTGCGTCAGAACAAAAATCGATAGCTCTTTGAAATATTCTTAGGTACTCATCATTACTAGATAAGCCGGGTACTGGCAGATTTAGTATCCTTTCTGGAACATAATCTTTTACTATCTCTCTGTTTGGCACGTATAATCTGGGGTTGTCAGGATCCCCATGGACAGACACATATCTTATATTCTTATTTAGCATTGCCCTAGCCACAAGTTCCTGGGTCCCGTTTCCGTGATGTATATCAAAATCAAGTATTGCGACGCTAAACCCTAACTCCCCTAACCCTGCAATGAAATATGCAGCGATCGCTGCATTGTTAAGGTAGCATATGCCCTGGGCATAATCATATCCTGCATGGTGTCCTGGAGGTCTTGTCAGGACAAAGCAATCTCTACCTAAGAAAGCTTCTTCTGCACCTTTTATCGCTGCTGATGCAGAGGCGATGGCAGCGATAGCAGCACCTGATGAAAAAGGAGTCATCCTGTTTTTTAGATCATCATGGTTAAATCCCCTTCCAGACCAGGGTTCCTTTTTTAGCCTTAAGAGGAAATCAACATATTCAGGAGAATGGACAGCTTTTATTTGTCCGGTCTTATCCAAGGTTTCCTCTATTATCTCATGGCCTTCGAGTTTAAGAGCAGAAACTATAGCTTCTATCCTGCCAGGCTGGTCTCCATGATCCTGAGGGGTTCCATTATGAATCTCTTTTGTAGGTTTATGGAGTCTATGATATGGGGCATATATTATTAGCATATTATCAATTATTCGCATATTATCACACAAAAAAGGTATCTTTTGAGATTTATAAATGTTTGTATTATTGACTACTATATGGTAGTATTTAATATGCTATTAACCCCTATCCTACAAGGATAATTAGCTTTACGAAACTTCATTATAGGGAGGTAACCTCCGGGCCTGTCAGCTAGAGAAGGAGCAGAAAATAGAGTTACAAGCTCATTCATAAGCATCTTCTCGATCTGAGGGTCAGTTTTTAGACGATCCAACAAGTCTTCTAGCACGATAAGCCTATACGTCTGTTTAGGCCCACCATATGGGCAGTTTTGGTATATAGGCATGATTGTAGGATAGGCCTCATCAATTTTATTTTGAGTGGCAAAGCCAAAAGGCCTGATGACACTTAATTTTCCTCTAAATCTTGCTGGGATCATCTCAAAAACTTCAAGATCAGTCCTTATAGCCCCTTCTTTGAGTTCTCTTACGACATCATTTAGGTCAAGATTCTGGCTTGATATAAATCCTCTTATTTGGTTTGTGTCATAAGAGTTATCCCCATATTCCTTATGGTACAGTTTTGCCCAGTAATGCTCGAGAAGAGATGATATTATATGAGTCATCGTGTCTCCAGAAACCAAAATGGGCTTTTGTTCTCTTGGGAGCACAGTACTCAAAACATTTTCTCTTGCTTGGGTACATAATCTGCATATCCCTACTTCATCCTGTGATCCAGGGTTGCCTTCAAGATCAATCATCTTAGAAATATCTTCTCTTGCATTTCCCCAATAGGCTGGATTAAGTGGAGGGCATCTTGAGCTGATATCAAACCCTCTCGCATGAGATGTGCCTACTAATTGCGAGAGGTAGTTTCTGACATCCTGAAAACTAGGATCTCCATCAGGGTTTTGATGTACTACAAAAGGGGTTATGCGTAAAGGCGGGTCGAGGTCGAGTCTTTTAAGGATATCAATCAGAACAATTGTATTTGTGCCTAACTCGCACAATCCGACAGGGAGAACGACTTCCTGACCAGGATTAAGAAGATGAAATGTCGTTCTAAGGTTATTTACTGATTGCACTATCTTGCTGATTGATTCAGGATCATTCACTTTGGGCTAATTCACCTTCTATTCAGAACTAGCTGGATTTTCATTTATATACTTTATCCAACTATCTTCGTCACAAAAACCTTATAAAGATTGAAAATATCCTGGATATATGCCTTCGATAGAATATTTCGTATCATCTCCATCATACTCAAACACTATATCAGAAAGGATTAAAGCAAATAACGATTTTGATAGGGGGTACGTGAATTAAATGGCTATTTAGTTGAAAGTTCAATTATATCAATAGAGTTAGATTATCATTTTGAATGTCATGGACGTGTAAATGAAGCTTTTGTTGAAGCAAGGATCACTTTTGAAGGTGGAAAATCTGTGTTGATAAAAGGGGTACCAGTTGCTCAAGCATGTGGGGGTAGGGAGATTGCTTCATTTAGGAACAAGAATTATGCAGAAACATGCTTAGATTCAGAAAAAGAAGGGCTTTTAGCGCTTCTTTCTAAGGGGGGGATAGACACATCAAAGTTTAAGACTATACTTGATTATCCCAATAAACCTATGGAAAAATCTAAGCAGGGATAATTGAATCTTCTCTTTAAGAACAAACCTTATAAACATCAAAAATATCCTGCATGGCATGGACCGGTACAGGAAGAAAGCACTATATGCCCTTATGGCTCTTTTGGTCGTATTCTCTGCAGTTTTTATTAGCTCTTTGTATGGCTATAGTACAGGTAAGGCGCTTTTTGACATCGGTTTTCCTGCGAAAGCTCAGGCGCTGTTTTTGATGGCGCTTTCCCTTGTCGCTGTTATAAAGGTTATCCACGAGATATCCAGGATAGAATCTGCTGATGCCCACAAGCGCAGGATAGGTAGGATGATAAAGGAGAAATAGGATTCATTCCTCTTCTTCAAAGGTCTCTGATTCCTCTTCTTCGTCAAGATCTTCAGAATAACCCTTTTCAAGGTCTTTTGTCATATCGATCCATTCGTCAGGTTTGTTGTCCATCCAAAAAAGAGAAGTTGATTCGATTTTTATAGTTTTGCGTTGTTTTCCAGCAGGTCTCCAGGAAAGAAGTTGTAGCGGTACTCATGGAATAGGGGTATTACCTCAAATTCTTTGATATGTTCCTTGAACTTGTCCCTAAAAGACCTTGTCAGCTCAAGCATCTGCTCATTATTCTCGACCTCAAATTCTATCTCAAAGTCCCAGAGGCCTATAATCCTTATTATTGCGTAAACCCTTACGTCCTGATTTAGGTAACCTATGATATCATGCTCTACTTCTTCAGTTATGTTCTGGAATTTCACGACTGCCTTATACCCTTTGTAAGGTGTATTTTCTAAGTTGAGCTGCGCCCTAAACCCTTGGATAATTCCAGACTTTTTCATGTCTTTTATCCTTAGCATAACTGTACTCGGCCTTATCCCTAGTTCCTGTGAAATCTGTACCGAATTAGTTCTGGCGTCTTTTGAGAGGATTTTGAGTATTTTCAGGTTAGTCAAGTCAGGCAGAATTTTTTCTTCTTCTCTTCCGAAATGAGGGGGTTCCATGATTTCTCTCTTTTTTTTGGTAAGGTATTCTCTTCCCAGATGGATCATTTCAATAGTCGTAAGAACATCAGGGTTTTGTACCAGGCCCTTAAAGGAATTTCTGAAATCTCTTAATAGGGCGCTATAATGGAGGATATTCCTTGCTATAAAATTGACTATTAGGTCCCATCTTCCGCCGCAGTCAACAAACCACAAAACATTGGAATTCTCTTTCAGGTATTTGACAATCTCTGAATGGGTCTTCTTGTCAGTGTCATTCAACCGAAACATTGTCCTGTAACTTGTGTAACCCAATTTTGTGATGTTAATGATAGGATAATATCCTATGATGACCTTCCTTTTTTCCAGAGATTTGATCCTGTAACTGACTACCTGTTGTGACGTGTTTAATCTTTTGGCTATTTTTGATGAGGTTTGCCTTGCATCCTCCTCAAGCACTGCAAGCAGTTTCATATCAAACTTATCCATTTTAGTCATATTTATTGTGTTATGATGATATATTATATAAATTTTGTTATTTTACAAAATATTATGGTGATTAATTATATAAATTTTGAAAGTACTTACTATGATGAAGATGTATAAGGAGGTTATAAAATGATAAAAAACAAAGAATTCGAAAAAATAGAACCTGATGCCTGTGAGACTAGGGCAGAATAAAATGAGACTATGTATTTGTATCATTCTTTTTAACTAGTTCTCTTGGGAAGAAGTTATACTTGTACTCATGAAATAGGGGGACTATCTCAAATTCTTTGATTATGTCTTTAAATCTATCCCTGAAATCCCTTGTGAGTTTTATCACATATTCCTGGCTTTCTGACTCGATTTCCACCTCAAAATCCCAAAGACCTATCATACGGATCACACCTACCACATTAGCCTTATCTGAAAAAAAGGCTATGATCTGTTTTTCTTTTTGTTCAGTTATGTTTTGGAATTTCACAAAAGCCTTAAAGCTGCGGTAAGGGGTGTTTTCGAGATGTATAAGCGGCTTAAATCCCCAGATGATACCTTCTTTTTTCATCTCTTTTATCCTGGCAAGGACGGTCTTTGGAGTTAGTTTTAGCTTATTTGCTATTACGACTGAGCTAAGTCTAGCATCTTCTGATATAAGGTCAAGGATTTTGATATTCATATCATCCAAACTCATTATTTCAGTGTTATCAGCAAAATAGGGCAGGATATCTATTTTTCTATGATTCTTGTCAAAGTAATCCCTTTTGAAATACAATAGCTCAACTGTCGTGAGAACATCATAGTTTTGGATCTGGTCAGGAAACCTATTGATAAATTCCCTTATGATTAGGTTATACCTTCTTATGTCCTTTGCCATAAAGTTTACTATAATGTCCCACCTTCCGCTGCAGTCAACGATCCAAAGCACACTGGGATGATCCCTTAGGAAATAAATTATTTCTTTATGTCGTTTTTCATCAATATTACTAAAGCGGATCATTGTCCTGTAATTGGTATATCCCAACTTTGTAAAATCAATAACTGTAAAGAATGAGCTGATTATGCCCCTTTTTTTAAGGGACTGCAGCCTAAAGCTTATGACCTGTTGGGAGGTTTGTAATTTTTTAGCTAACCTAGACAGCGAACAATGTGCATCATCGTCTAAAGCAGACATGATCTTGAGATCTATCTTATCAATTTTTTTCATAATTTTTGTTATATTTTCTTTTATTATATAAATTTTCCTATTTTACAAATATTATAACATACAGGTTTTATTATTTTTCATGTCACTATATACTATGAGCAGTATAACCTGCTTGGAGGTATAAAATGGAGGAAGAAACAAAATTCAAATTGGAAGAATTAGACCCTGATGATTGCGAAGCTAGGATGGAGTGATATTGCCTAAATCAGCTTGAACACGAATTATATTTTGCGCAATAACCCGGATAGAAACATCAGGGCTTATTATTTTTGTTACTTTGTTATATTTTCGCCAGAATGCTCTTCCAGCAGATCTCTGGGAAAGAAGTTGTACTTATATTCGTGAAACAAAGGGAACATCTCAAACTCTTTTATCACATCATGGAACCTGTCCCGAAGGGATCTCATCATATCGACCACATCCTCCTGTTTTTCTGACTCGATCTCTAACTCAAAATCCCACATCCCCACCATCCTTATT
This sequence comes from Candidatus Woesearchaeota archaeon, assembly GCA_046705145.1. GTDB lineage: Archaea > Nanobdellota > Nanobdellia > Woesearchaeales > JBJKQO01 > JBJKQO01. Next base: position 62,179 of record JBJKQO010000033.1, on the reverse strand, counting down.
ATGCCGACTATATTCTCGAATTCCATCAGGAAGCTTATGATGCTTTTTTCTTTTTCTTCTGTTATGTCCTGAAACTTAATAAGTGCCTTATATCCCCTGTAAGGGGTGTTTTCGAGATGGATTAGGGGCTTTGCTCCAAGAAGAACCCCTTTTTTCCCCATCTCTTTTATCCGGGTCATAACAGTATTAGAGCTTATCCCCAAGTGATTGCCTATTATCACACTACTTAGCCTCGCATCCTCAGATATCATTTTTAGGATGTTTAAGTCTGTGTTGTCTAGGGTTACTTTCTCTCTTTCTATCCCTACATAAGGCCTGTTAGGCTTATCAGGTTTTCGCCCAAATAAATAGGCTCTTCCAGGATAGACAAAATCGATTGTGGTCAAGACATCATAATTTCTTATCTGCTGCGGGAATCTGCTCTTAAAAGAATTGAACATGATGCTGTATTGTTTTATATCTTTTGCCAAAAAGTTAACGAGGAGATCCCATCTTCCACCACAGTCGACGAGCCATAGCACGTTTGGATGATCTGTTAAATATTTTATGATCTCTTGGTGTTTTTGCTTGTTTATGTTGCTGAAGCGTATCATTGTCCTGTAACTTGTGTAACCCAGCTTTGTAAAATTAATTATTGAGTAGTATTCGCTTATGATCTCTTTCCTCTTTAGGGAGTTAATTCGGAAACTGATGACCTGTTGTGAGGTGTTTAGGGTTTTTGCTATCTTTGAAACGGTCTGTCTTGCATCATCATCTAATTCCGACAATAACTTTAAATCGGTTTTATCAAGTATTACCATATTTTTGTGGTATATAATAATTATATATAAATATTTCGATTTAACAAAAAAATATGGCGTATACTTTAATTAATCTCGAAGTTATACATTATTATAACTTAGGAGGGAACTAAAATGGTCGAAGAACACTATTATGAGTTAAAACCTGTCGAAACTGATAATTGTGAATGCAGGGTTGAATGATTGATCCTTGTTATTTTTTATTGCTTTTTTTAGGGTTGTCTTCCAGCAGGTCTCCAGGAAAGAAGTCATACTTATACTCGTGAAGCAGTTGGATTATCTCAAATTCCTTGATATTGTCCCTGAACCGGTCTCTAATATCTCTTGTGAGTTCAATCATCTGCTCATTTGTTTCTACTTCAAATTCTATCTCAAAGTTCCAGGATCCTACAAGTTTCACGAATCCAACTACATTCACGTTAGACCTCAGGTTATTGATTATTGCATTTTCCTTTTCTTCGGTCGTATTAAATATCTTTATTAATGCCTTGTAACTGCTATAACCTGTATAATCCAGATGAAGTAGCGTGGTATAACCTTGTATCATGCCGGTTCTTTTTAGCTCATTAAGCCGAAGGATTACAGTGTTAGGGCTAACTTTAAGCTTATTTGCTATCTCAACTGCAGGGATTCTTGCATTTTTTGAGATCATCTTAAGGATGTTATAGTTTAGTAAGTCCAGGCTGTCTGTCCCGTACTCTTTTCCGAGAAGTGAACTCTTTCTGAGGTCCCTATGTTTTTTCATTATGTAATCTCTTCCGAAATAAGACACTTCAACTGTTGGGAGTATGTCATAGTTTTGGATCTGGTCTGGAAACATTTTTCTGAACTCATTGAACATCGATTCGTACTGGATGATGTTTTTTGCCAGAAAGTTAATTATCAGGTCCCACCTTCCGCTGCAGTCAACAAGCCAAAGGACGTTCGGATGATCCATAAGAAAAGAGATGATCTCCTTATGTTTGGTTTTATTTATGTTGCTGAATGATATCATCGTCCTGAAACTGGTATAGCCTAGCCTTAGAAAATTTATGAATGTATAATATCCTCCTATGATATTCCTTTTTTCAAGAGATTTGATCCTGTAGCTGACAACCTGTTGAGAAGTATTGAGCTTTTTTGCTATCTGCGATAAGGATTGTCTGCCATCTTCTTCCAGGATTGCCAGTAGTTTAATATCAATCTTATCTAGATCTGCCATTATTATATAAGATATTCCTATTCGATATATAAATTTTGCGTTTTTACAAAAATTTATGGAACAAGTTTATTATATATCATTCACTTATAGGACTATCTAAATGCAACTATACTGTTGAGGTAGGAGACTATGGAACAAACTCTAACTAAAATAGATGTCATCTGTGAATGCAGGCTCGAATGAGAAACAAGACTATAGAGTCTTTGACAATCCAATATATCCGAGGTGGAATAATGGATGAAATAAAACTGTTAAAACTTGAAACAATCAATTGCGAGTGCAGGATTGAATAATATGGTTAATATTAATGAATGGTGTATTTTAGGGATAGCATCGCTTAATTGTGAGTGCAGGATGGAATAATATGGGTAATAATGAATGGTGCATTTTGAAGATTGCATCGTTTGATTTTGAGACTAAATGTGAGTAGGATCAGATGATGAACGAAATTGTTTGATTGAATTTGGATTTTTTTTGATTCAGAAGGGGTGATTTCTGTAGGATGAATATTTCGTGTGATATGTGTAGGTATCATGATACAAGAGGATAAAATGAAGGTCATCTTTGTAAACCCGCCAAACACTACCTCCCTTGAACACACTGAAAAGGGCAGGTACGTCAAAGAGAATATCGGAAATAGATACTTCATTCTCCCAAGGATACCATTTGAGGTGACAGCAATACTTGACCATTATGGTATCCAATCTGATCTACTACTGCTTGATTATGAATGGTTTAAAGATCCTTCAATGTCAAATATGGAACTGATAGACCTTATTGCGAAAGAGCGCCCTGATATTGTGATGACTACCCTGATCGCGCAGGCAAACACAGACAGCATAGATTTTTTGACAACTAAGATAAAGGAAAAGCTTCCAAATTGCAGGATAATCGTTGGGGGTCAGGCAATAACTCATTTAAGGGATAGAATTTTCAAGTTTTGCCCTAATATAGACTATGCCTGGATAGGGGAATCAAATCATCACCTGGCAGGTTTTATAAATGCTTTAAAGGCAGGAAAAAAGGATCTAGCCATGCCAGGCTTACTATTAAGGGATAAACAGGGAGTTAAGGTTAATGAAATAGTAAAAAAACAGGAAGTAATCAACTTGGCTCCTGAGCAGATATATGGCAAGAGGACAGGCCTGATAAAGGATATTATTGAACATTGCTCAACTAAAAATATGTTCGTTTTAGGACTTGTTGAGCTGGCTAAAGGATGCCCGTTTCAGTGTGAGTTTTGTGCAGCAAAGAAAACATACGTTGAAAGGGATTTTGGCAATACTCTAAATGAGATCCGTTACATGTTTAGCATGGGTATTCCTAAATTCTATATAATAGACCTAACGTTTGGGATAAATATGGGGAAAACAGAAGATTTTCTTTCTGAAGTCTCAATTTTTAAAAAAGACTATCCTGAATTCGGGTTCAGGTGCTATACCCGGTCTGACAGGGTAACAAAAAGGTTTGCAGAGTACCTTGCAAAGGCAGGATGTCAGGAGGTAGGGATAGGAGTTGAGTGCAGCGACGATGTAGTGCTTGAAAACATGAATAAGATAGGTACGGAAAACAAGGCTGCCAATGCGCTGAACATAATCGGTAATGAAGGGATATCATGCAGGCTTTTCCTTATTGAGGGTTATCCGGGATCATCGGCAAGATCAAGCAGGAAGACCTTTTGTCTGCTAAATGATATCGGATCAAAAAATCATGATTTTATCATCCAGCCAGCGCTTAGCAGAGACATCATACCCACTCAAGAAAGGTTTAAGGAGAGGGAAGAAACAGGCATCATAATGAGAGGGACTTTAAACCAGCTTGATTTCAGGCAGGATTGCAGGAAGTATGGGTGGGATAATGAAAGGGCGCTAAGAGCGATGTGCTATCTGATCCTGGCATATCCAAGCACAGAGTTTGGTAGGGGGCAGAGAGATGTAGGGCTTCAGGAACAAGCAGTTAGTGACAGCCCTTTTTTTAACGACCCAAAAAGTATTCTCAATGCAATTGAAATTTTAGGTAGTCTGCCGTCGGATGTTGATGATAAGGTTTTAATAAGGTCATTAAGGGCGGATATAGCACATTATCTTGATGGGGCTTATGAATTAAGTGAAATAAAAGAAAAACTGCTAAGATTATATGGTAATAAAGAGATTGTTGACCTTGAAGTTGATCGTTGTATCCAGAAGCTAAAAGATGAGGGGTTAGTGGATTCTTTTGGGAGTCCGTCAATCTCTTATGCTAAAGAAGAGAAATACAAAGAAAAAACTGCCCATCCAAGTAGAAAAAAGGAGATCATGCTTTTTTATAATGGAAAAGAAAATCGATATGTTTATGCCCCAAACAAAAGTGAAGCTATAAAGGTAAATACCTGTTTTTTCAGAGACCTTCCAAAAGAGTTTTTTGAGTTTCTTATCTTCTTTAAAGGGTATTATTCTCTCGGGCAGATATCAGAAAAATTATATTCTTTGTTCAAAGGAGATAAAAATTTTTCAACCTTAACAGAGGCAGAGTCCACCGTCGGAAGTATCTACACTGCATGCAAGAAATATGGGTTGTGCAGTTGAGTTATTGTCTTAATAAATTTTGTTTGGCTAGCTTATCTCTTCACTAAGCTAAAAGTAATAAACCTTAACCTGAATAAAATGAAAACAAAAGGAATAGTCTATCTATTAATATCTATTTTTGCTTTTGCTTCTGTTAACCTCTTTGATAAAATTGGTATAGGCAAAGGGGTGGATCCTTCACTCTTTTCGTTCTTAAGAGTATTTTTCAGTTTATGTTTTGTTGTGGCAGTATGGCTAGCTTTAGGGAAAAAATCATCATTGAGATTTGATATGAAACATGTGAAGTATATAGCAGTTATAGGTGTACTTGCTTCAGGATTAGGAGTTGTGTTGATGATATCTGCATTAAAATACACTACTGCAACAAATAAAGGGGCTATTATGAGTTTATATCCTGTGTTTACACTTATTTTTGCATATTCAATTATGGGAGAAAAGATGCCTAAAATTTTTTATCCTGTTATGGTAACGATGATACTTGGTTTGATTATGTTAACAACTAAAGGATTCATGCAGATGCCTAATAATGGAGATTGGCTTATTTTCCTGACTGTGCCTATAAGCGGGTTCTGCAATTCTTATGCAAAAAAAGGCATGGAAAAGATGGATTCTTTGACAATGGTAGTTGGAAGATATATATTTGGAGCATTATTTCTTCTGCTTTTAATCCCATTTTTAGGGATGGAGGGTTTATCTACTATAAAATATGGTTTTATATGGGTATTACTTTCAGGCATATTTAGTGGATTGAGGGTAATAACTTTTTACAAAGGAATTGAATTAGAGGGCCCGTCTATTGCTGCTTTAATGATATCTGCTGTTCCTGCAATAACCGCATTATTTGAATTCTTTGTTTTAGATGAAAAATTTAATATTTTACAGATAGGGGGAATAATTTTAATCTTAGTTTCAGCAGTTTTATTAACTAGGATTACAGCACAATAAATCCTTCAAAGTTATAGTGGGATTTTAATAAAATTCAATCTCATAATTACTAAACTAGAGATAGTACAAACCAGGGGTTTGCTTGTTTATAATAAAAGCATTACTTTTCGCAAAGTAAAATACACTTATTAAACACATAATTTTATGTATTTAACCTTCTAATAAGTTAACGAGTATGCTTGCCCTCAGGGCTTGGTTCGGTTTTTCTTTTCTCTTTTTCGGATGGATTAATGTTTAGGCTGAAAGTTACTAGTGAAATATACGGGTGTAAACTGAGATATATTTTGTATTTTTCCTATAAATTTATTAATAAGTGATTTTATAAAAAAATTGAGAGAAATATATTTTATATATTATAATTTATAACCAATATTTTGAGTTTTTCCATATTTTTTTTAGATTCATTTCAATTTTTTTAATATTTAGTTAAATATTTTAGGAAGTACAAAAATTTTAATAATATTATTTTAAATATTTCAATAAACTATTATCTAAATAGGATAATTATAGGAATATCCTGATTTTAATAAAAATCAAGGAGGGATAATCATGGAAAAGAAAAAAACAAGGGAACAATATGATCTAAAAGAGTTGGTCCCTGCAGATTGCGAATGTCGTTGTGAATAGTGTCAACAGGGATTTCAAAGGGGCAAGTGTGGGGCACACATATGACCAAGAAGATTATATGCTGGTCCCCCTTATTTATTCAGGCGTTTTGTATGATCTATCACATTAAATTGGGATTTCTTATATTTTGGGGAATAGTAAATCAAACAAGCTTGAAATGGTTAAATTATTTTCTGGAGTTTTTGCATTAAGGATCTTGCTATGATGGTGTCAATTTTTCCTAAAATAGCTTGAATTTTTGATTTTTTACAAATTTATTAAGGGGATATTTTAAATATTTTTTCATATTTTACCACTTTTAAATGGCAATTAAATCATTTTTTCAGGGTACTGACCAAGAGAAGTTTATCTTGACACATCCATTTGAGAGGTATTTAGGGGCTGAGGCAGAGCGCGTACAATCATATGATTTAAGAGGAAAGAAAGTATTGGACATGGGATGCGGGCCAGGAAGAAGTGGTGGCATCATCTTAGGATGCCCGTATCCACCAGATATGATAGTAGGAGTTGATTACCTACTTGAAAAGATGGTTGTGGCAAGAGAAAATTTAGATGAAATTCCATCTGTCCATTATGTTTGTGGAAACGCATTAAGCCTTCCTTTTGACAATGGTTCATTTGATTATGTAGTCATGTTATGGAACTTTTTTGCAAACCTTGGTGACGACAGGGATCCTATCTTGGCAGAAGCATTAAGGGTGATTAATCCCTCTGGAAAGATTATTTTAAGCGTATTATCAGATTCTTGCGAGCGAGAATATGTTGATTTCATCAAGGCTAATGGGATGGAAGTTGTCAGTAGTGATAAAAATTTCAGGGTACTAAGTGCTGGACTGAAATCAGAAAAGTTTAATATAACCAAACTGGAGAATATAGCTAAAACATTCGGAATAAACGCCGTTATCAAGCCATTAGCAGATATTGCATACTGGTGTGAATTGAGTTATCGACTCTGATCCTATTTAAATTTACTTAAATCTTCTTGATTTATAGAAAAGTCGAGCCTAATACTAGTTCCTTTAGGTTGTAGATACAGGCTCGACTTTCCTATTCAAATTAAAGCGAAGCTTTAATTGAACACAAAAATCTTCGATTTTTGTTGTTCCGCAAAGTCGCTAACACTAGTGCGAGCCCTAATACCCCTACCTTCAGGCAAGGGATAGGGCGAGCATATTGGTAATTAGCGACTTTGCGTTATTCCTATTTCTCCCCTAAATAGTTCTTTTTTACAAAAAATCTTCAAATGCGGCTTTAAATATGAAAAAGTGTTTCTACTTTAAAATAATAATCTTGAAATGGTTTTGGGGGGATATGAAAATGAGCGAACCAGAAATGCCAAATATCAATGCTTATGTTGGGATGATAGCAGTACCCGATACTACTATCCCTAAAGATGAATTGCGTGAAACATTTTTAGAGATAGCACGTTGCACAAGGTTGATACAGGGTCTGTCTCTTCTGGAGTTCAACTGCGAAACATGCTCTACTACCTATGAAAAAGAAGGATCTGAACTAAATGTTCGTCAAGGTGCAGTTGTGGAATATCTTGCGTGTTTATTGGCGGTTTATAATGGGCTGGTGACTGCAAAGCCTAAACCCAACGATTTAGCGACTTCTGAAATAGAATCCATTGTCAGAAAACCCGGAAGTTTGTTTGTACCAAGAAAAGCACAAATTTACATTGCTTCCCCAGCTATAGTAAATCAAGCATTAAGAGAGTTTGGTCTAGAGGGAGAATTAGATCCTTATACTGGAGCTCAGCTTATTGCTGAAGCATTTGACTCAAGAATACATCCTACGGTACTAGCGCTTGATCTACCCTACAATCAAAAGTCCAATCTTATAACCATAACTTTAGATGAAGCAAAATGTGGCAGATAAATTAGTTAGAAGAGACACATTCAGAGAAATATCTTATGAGAGGGGATAAGCATGAGTGAAGGACAAGCAAGAATATACATGCCGGGATTTTTTTTTGATGATTCAACACTAAGGAGAAAACTGTTAAAGTGTGAAGATGGGGTTTTTAGAACCTTTTGGGATCAATTTGGAGACATTATTCAGGAGGTAAGGGTGGTAGATGGTTTGCCTTTAGTTGACACTCCCAATCCTGAAATTGTTGATGTTTGGCATGTTGATTTTAAAAATCCTTCCCTCCTAAATATGATGCCTAAATCTCATATTAAAGGCGGACTCGCAGAAAAACTAAGTTCCTATATTGTGCAACAAAGAACACATCCTTCTCATGCAGGCATTGTTACTGCGTCTTTTCTGCGTCCTGAAACTACAATCGATGAACTCACCGAAGCTTTTAAAGATGTTCCCTGTAATGTGGATATCAGTACAGGTCAATTTCTTTCTCCAGATCTAATAGGATATCATAGACTAGATGGCACTATAGTGATTGCGAATTCAGGTTCAGAGATGTTAGACTCTTTGATAGGAGCAATAAACAAAATGGCTAAAGAGGATCATCATATATCATACCCCTTTGTAACAAGAGGAAAAATGATAAGAAGAAACTTAAACTCAACATATCTAATGTCTTATTCTGCTGAAGAAGGATCTCAACCTAGATTCATCTTGAGGGTATTTGATCCAGATTCAGAAAGGAGGGTTATGGATATTTATGGGGTTGAGCCTAACAGAAGAGTAATCTGTTTTGCAAGACCTGAACAAGGATATGACCTTGATGAGATATATACCGATCCAACCAGAATTGAAGTTAAGCTTGATACATCATGTTTTGAAAAACTGTGGGGGTTATATGCCACCTATCTTTCAACTGCAAATACATTAAGGGACTCATCACCTAAAAACAAAGCCACAATTCTTGCAAATATGAAATGTATTGCCGCCCAGATCGGATCTGTTCTAGATGGCCTGCTTAAACCGGCTTATAAAGTATTAGATGAAAAGGGAGTGAAACATGATCACCCTCAGCGTCATCAGGATGGGATTGAAATAATGATCCAATAAGTTTATTTTTGATAAAAAAATGATTCCACAGCATAATGAAATGCTTAAATGGGGGAAAAAATGATAATAGAACAATGTTTGTCATTTCCTTATAGGGGGGATGGAGAAGGTTATGATACTATAACTGATATCTCTATAAGGGTGAGGATTGATGGTAGCCTTTACCCCTTAGAAGAGTTATTAAAACATACCAAGGAATCTGAATCTGCTGTTGTAACAACAAAAAATAATCTGCTATGGAGAGCTTACCCAGATGCAATAACAAATCTTTCAGCATCGCTTGGACAGATAAAACATGGGTTTGATGAAGTAAGAAGATGTGCTGTTGTGGCACAAGATATTCTTGGGTACTTATTTGATAATTGGGGTGTAGTCTTACAGAATAGGACAGTGTTGTGTGGTGCCAGTCAGGGATATGATGGGTACAAGCAGGGATTTAGGGTCAAACCTAAGATTCCAGAAAGAGAAAAAGGAAAGGTAACCCTTACTTTTGATAGGCATTCAGGTCTTTATATGAGTGATATCGGGAGGGAAGTTTCTGTTGCAAGTGTCTCAGCAGGTTTAGGCGGGACAAGGGTCAATCTAGAAAATTCAGAGAGTGGAAAAAAACTTGATCTATATGTTACTCATGATAGTACAAACCTTTTGGATATATAAGGATAAGAAAAACCTTCCGCAACCCCTAAAGGATTGCGGAAAAACGCAAGGTGTGTGTTCAAAGAGGTGTTTTGGTGAGTATAATAAAAAACTGCATCTTGGCTTGGTGAAGGCCAAGTATGCATTTTTTTGGGTTTGAGGTGTTTGATTGATTATAATTGCCTCCCGGAAGGCTCCGGGAAAGCAAGGTTAGGTTTGAGGTGTTTGATCTTGATACACATTATTATGATAAAACCTTTATAAATACATTATGAACAGAGGTTAAAGAAGCCGAATCTGATTAATTTTCCACAAAGCTTATAAAGGACAAAACAGTAGTTGACAATTATGCTTAAGCTAGCTTTTAGCCCGGGGTGGTTCTCTAGTTTGGAGATCGGATTTGAGACAGTTTCAGTTATAGTGACCCTTCTTTTGGCTTTCCTGAGCTTTAGGGTCTACAAGTTCTCAAAACAGGCAAAATACAAGTATTTCGGGATATCATTTGCAGCACTGTCATTCTCTTTCCTTATCAGGATAGCCATGAACATAAACCTGTATTATCATGTGTTTGAGAAGGTAGACATGGGGACTGTATCGCACGCGATAAGGACGTTTTATCCTTACCCCATATTCTCTCTTATAGGGCTTATCCTTTACAGGTTTGTCATGCTGATGGGCCTTGCAGGCATATACTACATAGTCAGCCAATCGAAAGACAAGGACAAGATAATCTTTTTCGCATACTTTTGCGGGCTTATAGCGGCAGCTTCTACAGCACAGTACTTCCTTGCCTTCCAGATGTACTTCCTGTTTTACATGACTTCAGCGCTTTTCCTCTTGCTTATCACATGGCATTCGATAAACAATTACACCAAGCTTAAGAATGCAAACACGCTTTTTGTAGCGTTCTCATTTGCAGCCCTTACCCTAAGCCAAGTGCTTTTCATTTTCACTGTTTTCGACCCTGAGATGCTTTATGTGGTCTCAGAGATAGTCCAGCTTGTAGGTTTTAGCACGCTTGCTGTGGTCTATTATAAGATGGTGGCAAAAACATGAGCCAGAGACGCGGGAGGATGGAGATAGTAATGGACATGCTTACTTCCATTCAGGAAAAAGGAGGGAAGATCAAGCCGACCCACCTGATGTACAAGGCCAATCTCTCTCATAAGCTTATGAACACATATCTTGAAGACCTGATGAAAAATGAGCTTGTCGCTGAAGTTGAAGGCAAGCACAGCAAGTACCTGATAATAAAGGAGAAAGGGCTTAATTTTATCAGTGAGTTTCGGAAGATGAAGCAATTCCAGGAGACCTTCGGTCTTTAGGCTTGTTCTTCATAAAAAAATAAGGGGTGTAAATATGATCAAGGAAAACAATAAGCAAAAAAGCCTTTTTGTGGGCTTGGGCATACTCTTAGCAGTTGTCATAATAATTGCCATCGCTTTTTTTATAGTCAAGGCAAACACTTCTGCTTTCGTAAAGGTGGAAGAAGGGGATAAGGTAAGCATAAAATATGTCGGAAAGTACCAGAACGGGACAATCTTTGATACCAATTACCTTGATGTCGGGCAAAATGCAGGGCTTCATAACTTCAAGACAGAACCTCTTGAGTTCACTGCAGGGTCCACAGGCATAATCAAAGGGGTTTCAGATGCGGTCTTAGGCATGAAAAAAGGCCAGAAAAAGACTGTTGAGATACCGCCTGAGGAAGCTTATGGTGAATATGATCTGAACAAGGTAGGAAGCTTCCCTCTTGTGAGATACGCGAAGATGGACAAGTACATACCTTTTGTAGTAGATCTTGATGAGGCTACATTCGAGCAGGGGTTTAATACCACGCCTAAACAGGGGAGCATCGTCAAAAGCGGGATAGCACCATGGTCTTACGATGTTGAGAAAGTAGAATCTGGAAGGGTGGTCGTAAAAGCAAGAGTTGAACTAGGGGATACATTTGTAATGCCAGGGATGCCATGGCCTTCTGAGGTAACTGCCATAAACGACACCCATTTCACGATAAGATACATGCCGATTGTTGGAGGAGTCATAAGCACTGACATGGGGCCTTCTAATGTGAGTATAGAGGGAGACGATGTTAAGCTGACACTCTTAGTAAGGCCTGGAGACTCTGTAAACATAAACGGAAAAGTGGTCAAGGTGACTTCTGTCGATGATGAGAACTTCTACATAGACACTAATCATCCTATGGCAGGAAAGACCCTAGTGTTTGACTTAGAAGTCGTAGACATCCAGAAGAAGGAAGAATAAGTTTTTTTTTACTTTTTTTACTTTTAATATCCGACAGCCATATCATATCTTGTTTCTACAGGTTTTGATTGTGTCCTGGAAGGCATCCTGACAATATTAGTCTTATTTTGCTGAATAGGAGCCCCATATCTTTGCTTGTAACATGTTTCATTGACATCCACCATATCAAATAATCCCTGGAGTATCCTAGTCAATGATATGATATCCCCTTGTTTTGTTTGGTATTCACAGGCGCTTAAAGACTTAATACCATTATTATCAAGCAATTCAGACCTTTGGCCTGATGCGTCAATCTTGCCTATTATGTATCCTGCATCATCATGATCTCTTGCTATGCTGTTTCCTGCTGCATCCTTGATGTCTTTTAGTTCGAGCTTAAGCTTGCCTTCAATTAGGTGTATTTTATATTCAGGAGTAAATCCGTTTTCTACGAGGTATTTGTGCACTAAAGCTTCGGCGGTGTTTCCAATAAAAGAATGTTTCTTTACACCTTCTTTTGTCTGGATATCTAGGATATACACTGAACTATCGGCAGCCTGCTCCGCCGTCACCTTAAATGATCCGAACTCTCGGATGCCATGGGCATAGCTCCCCTGCCACCCTCTTACTTTCCTGAAATACTTTCCGTCTAAAACAGAATCGTCAACTTTCCTGATATCCCCCTTTCCAACATATTCTATCATAACTTCTTCAAGTCCCTTATTGAATCTTTCAGAATCTATGCCCTGCTTGATATATCTGAGTTCGCCGGTATTCTTGTTTCTGATGATGACCCTGTAACCGACGTTATTGACTCCCTTTATCCTTTTGATATAAAATCCATTTCCATCTTGGGACTCATGATAATCAGGTCTTAACCCCATCCCGCTAAGAACCCGTTCGATCTCTTCAAGAACTGTGCCTTTAGCTCGCCCAGTTATATCTATGATATTCCCATTTTTATCCTTTGCCTTGATAGCATGTTTCATCTGCTTGTTGACAGAATAATCGATCTGCAAAAGCCCCCTTTCAAAATGTGCAGTTACGCCGCAGTCGCAGTCCTCTCGTTGGTTACGGTTGAACAGTGGAATAGTATTTTCTTTATTCCTTAGTTTGGAATAGCTTATTAGCTGAGGGGTAACTCCACAGTCGCAGTCTTCCCTTTCTTTGATCTGAGTCATGCTTAACAATATGGCGTTTACGCCGCAGTCGCAGTCTTCTCTTTTGAAGTAAGGCACATCAAGCCTTTCTGGTGGTTTATCGTATTTCCTTTCAGCAAGCTTAATAGGGACGTTCCTAACATTGTGCTTAAAGTCAGCGTGCCTAAATTTTACAGCTGCTTCAGATAAGGGATTTGAATATGTAAGGTTTATTGAAGCAGTACCAGCATCAGATGATATTTTTGATAATTCCTGAACATCAGGGCTTAATTCAGTTTCAGTATCATTCTGGCTGTAATCATCAGTTGCAGCTAAGTTCGTAAGAATGACCCTATCCAAAATACTTAATTCAGTTATTGGGAAAATATTAACCTGGATGTTCTCTTTTGTGCTTTCGTACGCAAGTGATTCGATAAGAGTGTATTCATCATGGGTGAAAGTCTCAATTGCTTTGTCAAATACCCTGCCCATAGCATACTCGATAGTCAAAAGGAGTTCTGCTTCTCTTGCCCTGACCAAGGCTTCTGGCCTTGCGAAAGCATCGACCATCAGTTCCAGTTCAGCAGCATATGATCTGGCATATTCTGGGATGTACTCTTGTTCAGGCTGAAATCCTTCTCTTATTATATCAATTGTCTCAGAAACCAGCTCTTCAAAATTCTGGGCTATTGGTCTTGCGTATGCATTTTGGAATGTGCTTTCAAAAGCCATTTCAGAAACTAGCCCTTCATTTAGCCCTGTAACCATAACATAAGGCCTATATTCTGCCATTGCAAGCGCAAGAATATCAGTTCTTGCTTCATATTGAGTATGATATCCGGTTTCATAGGAGATTTTATTATACACATAGGCTTGAGCATATGCTGTGCTTGATGAATAGCTAAGTTCTAAAGGGTTTGCTAATACAGCTGAGTAACCATGCAGGCTTGTGTATGCTAAAACTAGGTTCATCTGCCTAGCGAGTGAAACAAATCCGGCATAGGGGGCAAAAGTGTCAGAAACAGCTTGCCTTACGATATTTGATGTGTAGTCTGAGGATACAGCATTTGTCTTGCTTTTGCTTATAGCTGTTGTGCTAAGGTCATAGGCCTTTGCCGCAATACCTGAAAATTCAGGGATCACAAGGTCTGATATCTCAGTTGCATCAACTGTGTGCGAAACACCCTTGTTATCTAAAGGTTCTTCAAATTTAGGCATTGTCTGCTCTTGCGGCCGCCTCATCCCTGGTGTTCCTGAAGCAAGTGATCCTCCAGATTCCTGCCCTCTTGTAAGGCTGAAAATAAGGCTGAGATGGTCATCAGACCTTCTACCTAAAGAATTAATACTTGCTGCCCTTAAAGTCGCTAACATTTATTTCCCCTAATCACCTTTTAGGTTATGCTGATTATTGTTTCATATTTAAACCTTTTGAAACAAATTTTTGCATAACCCAAAAACTTTTAAATACTCCACAAGTTTCTTTGATTTTATCTGCCGGGGTGGCGCAACTCGGTACCGCGCGAGACTGGAACACTTTCTTTATGAAAGTGTAGATATCTCGTTTCCGAAAGGATATCTGGGTTCAAAAGGAGCGCAGCAAAAAGCTGGCTTATGAAAGTCCCAGCCCCGGCGCCTTATTAAAACCGAATATTTTAAATATTAATATTAAGAACTCTTTCTGCTATGACTTATACTATCGAGTATGATCCTACGCTTTGCATCTGCTGCAAGAAATGCGCTGAAGCAGCCCCAACACTCTGGGAGATGGAACCTGGAGGTAAGGCTATCCTTAAAGGCTCGCAGAAGTCAGGCAGCATATTTAAGGTTGACATAAGTGATTCAGACCTTGAATCACATAAGAAAGCAGCAAATGCCTGCGGCATGAAGGTAATACACATCCTTGATAAGGGCACGATGAGGCATATACTCTGATCCATGCTTATGAAAGAAGCAATACTATATAAGAAATTGAATGATAGTTCTGTACAATGCGAGCTTTGCAGCCATTTTTGTCTTATCCCAGAAGGGAAAATAGGCAGGTGTTCAGTCAGGGAAAACAAAGGGGGAAGGCTCTACAGCCTCGTTTATGGCAAGCCAGTCTCAAGAGCAATAGACCCTATCGAGAAGAAACCCCTCTATCATTTCCTTCCTGGATCAAGGTCTTATTCAATCGCTACAGTAGGATGCAATTTTTCATGTGAATTCTGCCAGAACAGCGATATCTCTCAGGCTTCAGGGAGAATCATAAGGGGGGATAATATACCTCCCGAGGCAGCAGTGAAAGAGGCAGTTGAAAATGGCTGTGAAAGCATATCTTACACTTATACTGAGCCTACAGTCTTTTGGGAGTATATGCTTGATATTGCTAGGATAGCAAAAAAAGAGGGCATAAGAAATGTGATAGTGACAAACGGTTTCATGTCAGAACAGGCTTTAGGTCTTGCAGAAGGCCTTGTTGATGCTGCAAATGTCGATCTTAAATCGTTTGATGATGGGTTCTACAAAAAAGTGATAGGCGGAAGGCTTAAGCCGGTCCTTGAGAATATCAAAAGGATGCATGACATGGGCATATGGGTTGAGATAACTACCCTTATCATACCTGAAAAGAACGATTCAGAAGATGAGCTTAGGAAGATCGCTGAGTTTATAGCAGGAAATGACAAAAATATCCCCTGGCACATATCAAGGTTCTATCCGCACTACAAATATGGCGATGTCCCCCCCACCCCTATTGAAAAGATCAGGCTTGCGCAAAAGCTAGGAAAAGAAGCAGGATTAAGATATGTCTATCCTGGAAATGTTCCAACTGATCTTAAGAGATCTACACTGTGCCCTAGATGCGGCAAGGAGCTGATATCAAGAGAGGGTTTCTTTGTCTCTGAAAACAACATCAGGAAAGGAAAGTGTAAGTCTTGTGGCGAGAAGATAGCAGGAATATTTGAGTGATCACTTGGTCTCCCTGATCATGTCAAGAAGCATAGCTGACCAGAGCATTGCTTCGTCAGAGTAATAGAAGAATGTCTCAAAAGGCCTTCCGTCGCTTGTGTAGACCTCAAGAAAAGTGCCGTGTTCTGCCACCTTCTTCTTGTATTCCTCGATCTGTAGAACAGCTTTCTTGTTGTCTGCGTCTTTAAGCAGCTGGAGGTATATCATGCCTGTGTGCGCCCATATAGAATCGCGTTCGTATCCTTTGACAAATATTTCCATCCAAAACATCTTGTCATCTTTTGACCTCTTATTGTTGTACTTAAGAGGGAATGGCTTGTCAAGGCCTTCCTTTTGTATCCTGCTTAAGGATTGCTTTATCATAGCTTTTTCTTTGAACACTCCTGTCCAGAAAGGGAAAATGTTTGCATCCCCGCTTATCAGGCCAAGTCCTGAAAGATCATCCACGAAGTGATCTTCCTTCCAGAAGTGTTTTTTTATGTTTTTCTTGATGTCGTAGCTTGATAAGGGGTTTTCCAGTTCGGGATAGTACTCGATCTCTTTTGCAAGCATGGCAGCCATGGTGTTATTGTAGCAGCTGCTGCTCCTTAGGGCATAGTCTTTTATTGAGGACAGCTTTAACCCTTCCTTCACTATGCCCTTATCCTTATCCATGACAATGTCAGAAAACTTTTTTATCTCTTTGTTCAGGAAATCCTTATAGTGTGTCACAAGAGACTTATCATTAAGTATCCTTAAGCATCTTATCATGTATGCCAGGGAATCCGGAGAGTAGTATGGGAAGTCAGAAGGGATCCCTCTTGGGGATATAGTTGTTGTTATAGCCTTTTTCTTTGAGTATATGTTAAGCGCGTACCTTATGGTCTGGTCGCATTCCTTCTTGTATCCCATCCTTATCAGTGGCTCGATACACCATGCAAAATCCCTCATCCAGAACTCGCAGAAATGGCCTGCACTTGTCATGAAATACTTACCGTTCCAGCAGTCCGTTACGATTAGCCTTAATATCTGCTCAGGGCTTCCAGGGTACCTGTTTAGGCCTTTTTTCTTTACGATGCGGGCCCTTCTAAACATCCTTGTGCTTGCCGAAAGATGTATTGGTTTTAGCATTACTACGGCTCTAACACTAAAGATTTATATTAATTTTGGTTTTTCCATATGGAAAATGATAATAGACCTTCACTGCCACCTTGACATACTAAAGGATATAGATGGAGCTATAAAACGTGCAGAGCAGGCAGGAGTTACTAAGATAGTCGCTTCAGGGATTGATGAAGCGTCTAACAGGAAGGTCATTGAGCTTTCTGAAACCTATGCTATGGTAGAGGCTTCTCTTGGGGTTTATCCTGACGTTCACCTTGATACTGGAAGAAAGGCTAATGTAGAGAAGGAGATAGGTTTTATCGAGAAGAACAAGGATAAGATTGTTGCAGTAGGGGAGATAGGCCTTGATTTTAAGAATGTTGAAAGCAAGGACAACCAGTATAAGACATTTCATAGCATGCTTGAGCTTGCCTGCAGGCTGAAAAAGCCGGTGATCCTTCATACGAGAAAAGCAGAAGCTGAGGTTATCGATGTCATTGAAAGCTATCCTGGCATAAAAAAGGTCATGCATTGCTTTTCAGGGAAGAAGAAGCAGGCAGCAAGAGCTTATGAGCTCGGCTGCTATTTCACTATTCCGACAAGCATAGTGAGGAGCGAGCAGTTTCAGGATCTTGCAAAAGACATCCCTTTATCAAGGCTCTTTTGCGAGACAGATTCCCCTTTCCTAAGCCCATTCAAGGAAAAGCCAAATGAGCCTGCATTTGTCGTGGAATCCCTGAACATGATAGCGAAGATAAAAGGGATAACAGCTGAAGAGGCAAAGAAAGCCATGTTCATGAATTACCAGAGAGTGTTTGGTTAGAGATAACAAAACCTATGGATAGGAATTCTTAAATATCATTAATGGATCTTGCAGGACTAAACAAGGGAGGATTTATGAGCAGACGTGAAGAAATAAATCGGGCAATAGGCAGTCTTACGGATAGGCAGATATTATGGATTTTAGGCGCTTCAGCTCTTGAAAGGATGATGTTCCTACATGGTCCAGCTATACCTAAATCAAGAATCGCAGAAAGATTATTTCGTAAGATCCCTCATATAGACTGGTATGGGTATATGGGGGAGCAATCACAGAGCAATGCTTGCTCTCAACGTGCTTGTGATGTGGGCATAGAATATTTTTGGAGATGGTAGCAAATCAGGAATTAGTTATATATGACCCTATCACAGGAAATAAAAAGGCATATAGGTTGTTTAAATCAGGATTAGTGCAAACAGGGAATGGTGGAAGACCGGTGCATAAGTATAGGGAGTATTGGGTTAGGAGGGTCCCAACAAGACCTGACAGAGTCCCACCTTCTTATGTTTAAGAAGGTGTCGGTTAGATAACCAAAATCGTAACATTTAAATATAAGTATTACACGAAAATTTATATCATACACAAAGACTTTAAAGGGGTTCTTTAAACCCCTTTCTTTTGTTTTTAGAATGGTGGTGGAAATGCCTAAGAGAGATACGCTGATTCCTAAAGCTCCTGTTGCAAGGATTCTCATGAATGCTGGCGCTAAAAGGGTAAGTGCTGGCGCTATGGATGCTTTTACTGAAGTCCTTGAAGAGGTAGCAGAAGGCATATGCACAAAAGCGATCAAGGTTGCGAGGCACTCAGGCAGGAAGACTGTCAATTCTTCTGATATCAAGTTTGCTGCAAAGCAATAATTTCTTATATGACTACTGTTTCACGCTTTTAGATAGTGGGCCCGTAGCTCATCGGTAGAGTGTCCGCCTGGCTTTTCTTGAGACCGGAACGCGGAAGGCAGCGGGTTCAATACTTTGGATTGTGAAAATCCCGCCGGGTCCACTTTTTTTGTAAGGGGTGATGCTTATGATAGGTATAATATCTGACACGCATGACAATGTTGAGAATGTCATAAGGGCAGTTAAGCTCTTTAAGGAGAGAAAGGTGGATCTTGTTGTCCATTGCGGAGACATTGTGGCGCCTTCGACAGTCAAGTTCTTTGCAGGAATCAAGGTGAAGTTTGTCAAGGGAAACTGTGACGGTGACATAGGCCTCATAAAGAAGTTTGCTGAGGAAGCAGGTTCTGAGTTTTTAGGTGAGATAGGTGAATTTGAGCATGAGGGCGCAAGATTTGCAGCTTATCATGGGGTAGACAGGGAGATTTTAGAAAGATTAATAAATTCTGGGAAATATGATTACGTATTGACAGGTCATACCCACCAGAAGAGGGATGACGATGTAGGGGGTACCAGGGTGATCAATCCTGGCGCGCATTATTATCATACTGAAGGCACTGTAGCCTTTCTTGATATGAGAGACAAAAAAGTTGATTTTGTGAAGGTAAACTGAAAATGGTGAAAGCGATATTTTTTGATTTTTGGGGGACCATAGTTGAAAATGGGGTTGTTCCCTCTCCAGTAAGGCAGGTCAAATACATACTAAGGCTTCAAAGGATGCCTTTTGGCGAGTTCATCAAGAAATTTGAGGAATCTTTCATGCTTGATGAGTACGGCAACCTTACAGATGCTTTTAATAACGTGATAAAGGAATTTGACCTTAACCCTCCAGGATTTGTCGTTGAAAAGCTTGTAGGCATGTGGAACAAGAACATGCTTCTTGCAAAGCCTTTTCCTGACACTGTTGCAACCTTAAAGAAGCTTAAGAAGGACTATAAGCTGGTACTTATATCCAATACAGACCAGTTCTCTGTAGAGCCAGTGATCGAGAAGTACAAGCTTGCTGATTATTTTGATGAGATGATATTCTCTTATAAGGAAAAATCGCTTAAGACAGACCCTGAGCTTTTCAAGATAGCCCTTAAGAAGATAAAGGCAAAGCCTGAGGATGTTATAATGGTCGGGGATTCCATGGAATCAGACATTGAGGGTGCAGCAAAAGCTGGTATCAAGGGGATTCTTATCGACAGGAGGGACAAGAGAGAGTATGAGCCTAAGATAATGAGCCTTTCTGAGATCGAGAAGCACATAGATGAAAAATGACTGGTAATTGCATATTTTGCAAGATAATAAAGGGAGAGATACCTTCAGCAAAGGTTTATGAGTCAGAAAGCTGCATAGCCTTTCTTGACATAAATCCCATAAACAAGGGTCATACGCTTATTGTCCCAAAAGAGCATTACGAGAACTTTGAAGACATCCCTGACAATGTTCTTTCAGATCTTATCATTGTCGCTAAGAAGATCGTTCCAGAAGTGATAGAAGCTGTAGGTGCTGATGCGTATAACCTCGGCCTTAACAACGGGCCTAAGGCAGGGCAGGTTGTCCCTCACGCGCACCTTCACATAATGACAAGGTTTGAGGGAGATGGGCTAAGGCTTTGGCCAGGCTCAAAGTATGCGGAAGGGGAGATGGAGAAAGTCAAGGAAAACATAGTAAAAGCGATTAAGCGTTCTAAGAATTAAGATCTTATCAGTTCATTCCTTGTTGCCAAGGATAGTCTCACAGATGTTACAGATCTCGCATTCGTTGCCTTTGTCAAACCTGGTCGTTATGCCCCAGTGTATAGGTGTGCCGCATGTCGGGCACTTGGGCCGTGTCAAAAACGAGTGCATAGGATCAAAAGCCATGAAGATTTAACTTATTATTTTAAGTATTTAAATCTTTTGTATTGGCAGGCATAGTTGGGGGGTGTGTCTCAAGTGTGTTAGCATCAGTAATACGAGGCTCTGCTCTGATTAGTATTCCTGAGTTGAGGGGGTTGTCCCTTTGAAAAGTGCAACTTTTCAAAGTCCGCCAATCATAATTGGCGACACTTCCGGGGCTTCAACGATTCTCACGAACTTGTTCGTGAGTCCGTCAAGCTTAAAATCTCCAATTTTAAGTCCGCCAAACTTGCTTGGCGATAGAATTAAAATAAGAAGTAAAGCCGAGTTTGATGCTAACCGAAGCGTAAGCGAGTCTTGAGACAAACCTCAGATAAAGTAAACATTTATATACCATTTGGAGTCAGCTTTTTTCAGGGTGATATATTGGAAATAAAAGAGCTTATCAGCGAAGAAAAGATCAGGGAAAGGATAAAGACGTTATCTGCTGAGATAAAAAAGGATTTTTGCGGGGATGATAACAACATATTCTGTGTTGTCGTCCTTACAGGCGCATTCGTATTTTTTGCGGACCTAATGAGGGGGCTTAATTCTGCCGGGATGAATGTTGAGTATGCTCCTGTGAAAGTGACAAGCTACAAGGGCACAGAAAGCACTGGCGTGATAAGAGTCGATCTTGACGTTAAGGAGGATCTTAAGGGGAAGCATGTGTTGATTGTCGATGACATAATAGATTCTGGAAACACACTGAACTTCCTTAAGGCTCACCTGCTAAAAAAAGGAGCTTCTGAAGTCAGGATATGCGTGCTTTTGGACAAGAAAGAGAGGAGAAAGTCGCCTGTAGACCTGGATTATATAGGGTTTGACATACCTAACATGTTTGTTGTAGGCTATGGGCTGGATTATAACGGTAAGGACAGGGACCTGAGTTTCATAGGCTATATCGAGAAATGATCAGTTTTTTCTTGTCATATGCACATTGGATATAAGAGTTGAAAGATCTAGGATTATATCCTCATTTTGTTCGCGAATCTCTCTTGTTACCTGTATGAACTCGCTTATGCTCTCTGCGCATACAGAAAGGATATAGTCCCATGTGCCGATGCCTTTTTTCATCCAGTGTATCCTTGCCTCTTTTTGTATGTTCGCTTCAAATTGCTTGTACATCCCAAGGTCGATCTTGACAAGTATGTTGTGGTATTCAAGGCCCATAAGCTTATAATCTGGGTCTACAGAAAATCGGATTATGTTTTTCTTGGAAAGGTCGGACATCATAGATCTAATTTTGGTGTATGTCCATCCAGTGCTGCTGACAATGTTTTTGTATGGCTGCACCGGATCTGATATGAGATTTTTTATTAGGACCATATCATCTTTTGATAGGATATAATCCTGATCTGGTTCAAGGAGGTTGTACTCTTTTAGCAGTTCAGGGTTATCACAGAAAGACTTGTAGCCTAGTGTGTCCTCATATTCGTGGATCATCACATCCATGTTCTGTATCTGTCCGTGGAGAGCGGAGCTTATCTTGGTCAGCGCAAGGTTTAGTTCCTCCCTGTTTTCTGTTATAAACAGCAAAGCAAGGTCGTATTGTCCGAGAGTCTCTTTTAGCTTTACCAGGTTATCCACTTTGAGCAATGAGTTTATGACCTTTTTGTTGAACTTGAGAAGCTTTATGAGTATTGTGGATTTTACAAGCCCCCTGTAATTGTATATGAGCAGGGGGTTGATTATCCTGTTCTTGTAAAGATTGTTCATCCTTGTCTCTGCCATCTTTCTCGTTATCTTCAGCTTTTTTGCAAGCTCTGAAACAGATATCCTGGAATCTAATGAGAGGAGAAAAATAATATTTTTACTGATTATATCTATATTTTGGTAATTTATTTTGGTTTCATATATTTTTTTATTCATTTTTTACTAATAAATACAGATATATATTTAAATATTTTGAAAAATCAAGACACTACTTTAGAGTCAATACAATGTTTTGGGGAGAACGATGCAGACAAGAGATCAACAGATAATAACCCATCTTAGGTCAAATTCAAGATTATCATTGACAAGGCTAAGCCATGAGACAGGGATACCTATATCAACAATCTTTGAGAAGCTACAAAGGAATGAGGGTCAGATAATAAAAAGGCATACCTGTCTTATTGACTTTGCGAAAGCAGGGTATAACACTCTTGTTAAGATACTCCTCAAATCAGATTTAGCTCACAAGGAGAATCTAAGAGAGTTTCTAATTAGGAGCACCTCCTTAAACTCGGTCTTTAAGATCAATAACGGGTTTGATTTCATGGTAGAGGGGATATTTGATAATGTGGGGGAGGTGGATAATTTTATTGAAGAGCTGGAGTCAAGGTTTAAGGTAAAGAAGATCAAGACCTTTTTCATAGTGGAAGAGCTTAAAAGAGAAGCGTTTATGATGGGTCAGGAACATCCCTTTTTTGGTTAGTCTGCATGGGGGAATGCGTTTATGAGGATATCTTTGAATACAGGAATAAGCCTGTAGGTCTTGATTATACCGTGTTTTTCTCTTATCTTAGTGAACATGTCTTGAAGTTCTTCATATGAATGGCATCTTGCATGAAGTATAAGGTTATACCTTCCGAATACTTTCCACCACATGGTTATCTGTGAGACCTGATATGCTTCGCTAAGGAGCTTCTGTTCTTTTTCTTTTGAAAATTGGGAGTAGGATATCAGGATTAGATAGGCTTTGTGGGGTTTTACGTTATGAAACAGCCTGTAGCCCACAATAATATTATCCTTTTCAAGAGACTTGATCTTGTTTTGCACAGTCTTATAGGATAGTCCTAGCTCATTTCCTATGGCTAGAGACGATCTTCTGCAGTCATTTGCGAGAATGTCAAGAAGAGCATAATCCTCTTTTTTGATCTTTACAGGGTCAGACCTTATACAGTAACCCATCCTCCTTTTCAGTTCACCTTCCCTGTCAAATATAAGGTGGTCATAGAGCTCGTGATGTATCACGTGGAGGAATACATGTTCTCCCAGGCAGTTTGGGAACTTGTCGCTTATGCTCTCTACAAACGATTCGAACTTGACAAAGTCCTTCTGTAAGGTCATCACCATCACATCATAGAATGAGCCCACTTTTGCAGCCCACCATATATTTGGGTTCTTTGAGAAAAAATCAAAGAGGTCTTTTTCTACTTTTACATATTGGTTTAGCCTGAAAAAAAGGATATATTTTGAGTATCCCAGGCCCATGAAGTCTATCAATGCGCTTGCTTTGTTGATCGTGCCTGAGCTAAAAAGCTTTTTTATCCTGTAATTTGCTACCTGTTGGGATATCTTAAGCTGTTTTGATATCTCAGATTGTGTTGCTCTCGGATTCTTATCGAGCACTGCCATGATCTTTCTGTCAGTATTGTCCATTTTATCATTTGAGTTATTTTTTTGTACATTAAATATTTTTGCTTTATATATTTTACTAATATACAAAATTATATGCAGATAATTTTAAATATATAAATTCCGATAATATTGTAATAAATTGGAATAAGAAGGAAACATTCCGGATTATCCGAAATGGCATCAATGGAGGTGATGATGATGCTAGCAAAAGAAGAGGATTTGATGTTTTTATCATGCCTAAGGCAGAATGCCAGGGTCCAGTTGACAAAACTGAGCAAAAAGATAAACATGCCAGTCTCAACACTTTTTGACAGGCTAAAGATGCATGAAAAAAATATAATTATAAAACATACTTCTCTTTTTGACTTTGCAAAGCTGGGGTACTCAATAAGGTCGACAGTTTTTCTTAAGGTGAACAAGAATGATAAGGATGAATTAAGAAAATATCTTATGGCCCACCAAAACGTCAATTCTTGTTTCAGGGTAAACCAGGATTATGACTTCATGGTTGAAGTGCTTTTCAAAGACATCATATCCTTAGAGGAGTTCATAGAGAAGATAGAGGAAAAGTTTAAAATAGTAAGGAAACAATCCTACTATATCATCGAGGATATGAAAAGAGAAGCATTTATGACACAGCAGGAGTTTATCCCGGTGATGTAAATGAGTCTGGAGGAGAGGATGGATGAGAATATGAGGGATAGATCACTTTTATTGCAGTTGACCCCTGATTTTGTTGAGCCGACAATGATGGTCATATTTGGAGAGCACAGGCCAGCCTTATGCGAAGCTTTGAAGTCTTTAGGTTTTCACCCAAAAGAAGAAGCTTATAACAGGGAGTTTATCACTTATAGCGTTTCTGGCAAGGGTACTTCTTTTAAGCTTGTTACAGGAGGCATAGGCTCATCATCAGTTAGCATGGTGGTTTATGAGCTTGGAGTATGGGGGGCAAAAAATCTTGTTTTGGCTGGCAGCTGTGGAGCATCTGATCATTTCAAGCTTGGAGAGTCATACTTGGTTGCCGAATCAATAATAAACGGTGCAGCGATTTCATCTAATGTTGGGCAAGATATAATAAGCTCCGGTACTCCGACTCCTATCGCTTCTGAGATAGCACAAATAATCGGAAGGAAAGAAGGAGACATATGGCATGCGTCTCCTGAATTAATAATTTTAGCACAGCAATTAGGCCTTCCTTCTGCGGTTTCAATAACAAGTGATGTTTTTTATGAGTTCGGATGTTTAAGATCATCAGAAGACCAAAAGCCGGTTGCTCAAACTGTGAACCCTAACACAGGAAGTATAATATATGCGGCAAGGCCTTTGGTTAATGGAAAAATTCCTGAAGGTGTAGAAAAAGCAGTTAAATTAGCTAAGATTTCAGATGGAAGGATGCTTGATTGCGCAAAAAGGTTCACTTACTTAGCTGATCAAAGCCCTAAACCCGGGCAACAGTTACCTTTCCTCGTTCAGATGGAGGATGGGCCTTTTTTTGAATTATGTCAAAAATATGGGCTAAGGGGGATCTCAATAAGGGGAGGCTCAAATCCTCAACCTTTTGATTTTAACCTTACAATAGATCCTAAAACAGACTTCAAGGCGATGCAGTCTTACTTATCAAGTGCAATCAGGCTTATGGAAATGATAAAATCAAAATATTAATGTTGGGGTGATAATAATGGTATGGGATGTTGGAGATGATAGAACTTATGTGAGGCCAACAGAACCCCAAGGAAGAACTTTTAGTCCCGCCCCTTCTAGAAGGGGGGATGAGCCAGTTAATCCTTCAGGAGTGAAGTTAAAAATAGTAGATCCCTTTTTTGGCAGAACTTATCTATATGGTGCTGAAAGGACTGAACGGGGTGACAAGAAATACAAAGGTGACAAGAAAGACAAACCTGTTTATCAAGGGGAGATGAGGGTAGGAGTATATGACCCAGATAGTAGTCAGATGGCTTTCCCTCCGTTTGTCCCTTATATGGTAACTGCAGAACAAGTCAGAAGGGATAAAAATATAGAAGCAAGAGTAGAAGAGGTCTATGGAATGGAAGCCTTTGAGAAAAGAGTTTTAGCTCATAGCCCAGGAATTCCGTTCTCTTTAACAGGTGAGCCCCATTCAACATTATCTCCAGCGACTGTAAGAAGATGGCAAGAAGAAATATATGCAAGAAGAGCCGCAGAGGGTGCAGCCAGAACAGCTCAGTTAGAACTCCAATTCGATTTGTACCATTAGAACCAATGATTTAGATGATCTCACCGAAAACTATTAAAACCCTGGTTCATTACCTTTTGTGCAATGGAAGCAAAATCAGGATTTGATACTTTAAGAAACGCGATTTTGCTAGCTCTGATTCTGATAATCATCATTATGTAATCGCAGCTTTTGTTATTTTCTAAAAGCTGCGCAGGAAGATTATAGTCAGGGCTGTATCTAAAAAATTTAAAGGGATCCAAACATGAGCAAAATAGAAATACTTGACACGACTCTTCGTGATGGGGAGCAGACAGAAGGTGTCTCGTTTAGGTGGCAGGAGAAGTTCACGATAGCAAGATACCTTCTTGAGAAGGTGAATGTTGATTATGTGGAGCTTACATCAGCAAGGATATCAGACTCAGACCTTGAGACTGTCAGGAAGATCACGCAGTGGGCAAAGACAAGAGGGTATCTTGGCCGGATAGAGGTTCTGGGGTTTGTTGATGGTGGCAAGTCTGTAGAATGGATATACGAGTCTGGCGCAAGGACCATGAACCTTCTTGTGAAGGGATCGCTAAATCACCTGAAAGTCCAGCTGAAGAAATCCCCTAAAGAGCACGCAAGAGACATAGGGGAGGTGATAGCTCTTGCAAAGCACAAGGGCATGAGGGTTAACTGCTATCTTGAGGACTGGTCAAACGGCATGAAAGACTCAAAAGAATACGTCTTTTACATCACAAGACAGCTTCAGGAGATGGGGGTCAGTAGGATAATGCTTGCAGACACGTTAGGTGTGCTTGACTACGAGAAAACATATGTTTTCGTGAAGCAGATGAAAGAAGGTTTTCCAGGCTGCAGGTTTGACTTTCATGGCCATAATGATTATGAGCAGGCAGTATCAAACTCTATCGCTGCAGTAAAAGCAGGAGCGACAACTGTCCACACGACAGTGAATGGGCTTGGTGAGAGGGCAGGAAACACAAAGCTTGCCCCTTTTGCAGCAGCACTAAACGACATGACAGGGTTTAAGCTTAACATAAAGGAAAACACCCTTGCAAGGATTAGCAACATAGTTGAAGGGCTTAGCGGTATCAGGATTTCACCTAACACGCCTATCACCGGAAGGAACGCATTCACCCAGAACTGCGGGGTGCATGCAGATGGAGACAGAAAAGGGGGTATATACAGGTCAAGCCTGACTCCAGAGAGGTTTGGAAGGACTAAAACAGGATACAGCCTTGGAAAGACTTCAGGCATAGCCTCGATTGAAGAGAATCTTAAGGCACTCCAGCTTTCATTTAACCTGAGTCCTGAACAGAAAAAAGCTGTCCTTAAGAAGATAAAGGAGATAGGTGAAAAAAAGCAGAAGATAACAAAAGAGGACCTGCCTTACATAATCCTGGACATCATAGGCACGCCTCCTGAAAGGAAGGTTGAGATGATGTCCTACGAGTTCGTGCTTAAGAAAGGTAGCAGGCCAAGGGCGGTTGTAAGGCTAAAGATAGGAAGGGACGAATATCTGGAAGAAGGATATGGTAGCGGGCAGTATGACGCTTTTATGAATGCACTGATAAGGATATTTGGGCTGCAAAAGAAGTCGCTTCCGCTGCTTGTGGATTACCAGTCAAGGATCCCTCCTGGCGGAGAAACATCAGCTATAGTTGAGACGACGATAACCTGGAGAAACCATAATAACATGACATACAAGACAAGGGGTATAGATTCAGACCAGCTTGTTGCTGCGATAGAAGCGACAGTCAAGATGCTTAACATAAACGGCTTTTAAAAGATCACATATCGAATTTTTCGATTATGACCTTTCCATCTTCATACTTGATGACAACCTCGTTGGTCTCTGTGAACTTAGCAGCTCTTGTCACGACTTCTGGAAGTAGTATCCTCTTGCCTCTGAAATCAACATTTGTTATTATCTGCTGCTTGTTCCCGTTTTGGATCCCGACTTCCTGAAGGATCTTTGTTGCTGTGCCTTCTTTACCTTTCTCACATATCTCTTTTGTGCGCTTGTGCAGGTATTTTGCGATGTAGTCCGCGATGTCTATCTTGGTATATTGGGTAATGCCTTGTATCCCTGGTGAGAGGTTTACCTCTATGACCAAAGGCCCTTTAGGGCTATCAAGAAGATCCACTGCGCATATCTCAGCACCTACTGCTTTTGCTGCTTCAACAGCTATCTTCTTCCCGTAATAATCCAGCTGGTGGGGCTCTCCTTTTCCTCCTGCATGGATGTTTGCCCTCTGCTCGCCGTTTGTCGCTATCCTTTTCATGCACCCGACAACCTTGTCTCCTACAACTATAGCTCTTATGTCTACGCCGCCTGTATCAACATATTCCTGTATAAGGAATGGCTGTTTTAGTGTCTCAAGGGTGTCAAGGATAGATGATGCTGATGCGAATGAGTCTGCATACAAGACTCCTTTGCCTTGTGTTCCTGAAGGAAGCTTCATTATTATAGGGTAATTGAGCCTTTCAAGTATCTTTTTTGCTGCAGTGATGCTTGAAGAAAGGTAGGTTGCAGGCATAGGCACTTTTGCTTCCTGAAGCTTGATATGTGTCATTATCTTGTCATGGCCAAGCTGAAATGAGCTGCTTTCAAATGGCACGAACGTCTCTTTCTTAAGCGCGCTTGTGATCGATCCTAGAAGGTTAGCATACCTGTATGAACCTCTCACGTACACGCAGTCATATTTTGGCAGCCTTTCTCCTTTATACAGGATCTCAGTGCCTTTTGATGCTAGGTTGAGCTCTATAAACTTAATCTGGATGCTATCCACCTGGTCAAAATATTTCTGCATAGCTTCAGCAATCCATTTTGAGCTTGTGCTTCCAAGGCTTATAAGTGCTGCTTTCATGTTTTAATCCTCTTCAGGCTCATCATCTGAATCATCTACCGGACTAAGTGAAGGGTCGATGATGAAGCCTTCTCTTATCACGTTCCTTCCTATGAGGACGTTGTACTTGAGGTGGGTCCTGTCAGCGATCGTGAACTGGGATTTCATCTTTTTTCCCTCGATCTCAAACTCCACCATGATGACAGGCCTTATCTTTATGCCGTTTGCTGACTTGATCCGAGCCTCTCTTACTGTAGGACCAAGATTAAGCTCTTTAACGAGAGCCATGTCGATTGAGCTGTTCTGCGCTCCTGTATCGATCCTTGCCAGGGCTTTCTTTTTCTTGCTGGCCCCATATATCGTGACTTTTTCTACAAACCCTATCCTGATACTGTCTCTCATCATTAAATAACCTTTTTTTCTGATCTGAGAAGCGAGATGGTTTTTGATATTTAAAACTTGTTGTTTTAAAGGTTCAGTAGAAAAAGTGCGTCTGTGGCAGGATTGGCACGGATTAGCTTTGGCTAATCCTGCCATACCCAGACTAAGCTGACTTTGTCCCTATACCCCTAGTATAGGGTTGAAGTCAGCGAAGTAGTGCTTTTTCTACTGAACTATTTTAGGAATTTTAGACCTCTTCAGCCCTTCCTTTTGATATGAGCACGTCAGCTATCTCTTTTGGCAGGTTTGCGATGTCCTCTTCTTCGAATGGGCCGTACACCTCAAGCTCTTTTCCCACAAACTTTGGAACAGGGCTTATGAACCTGATGAGTTTTGTCTTTGAGTCAGCTTCAGGAGCCTGATCTTCTTCTTCCTCACCCTCATCTTTTGCAGGAG
This sequence comes from Candidatus Woesearchaeota archaeon, assembly GCA_046705145.1. Classification (GTDB taxonomy): domain Archaea; phylum Nanobdellota; class Nanobdellia; order Woesearchaeales; family JBJKQO01; genus JBJKQO01. The sequence goes on along the minus strand of JBJKQO010000033.1, from coordinate 32,212 downwards.
TCTCAGGCTTTACAGGTTCATTTTGTTTCGGTTTGGGTACTATTATCTGTTTTCCTTCTACAAGGTTGCTCAGGATGCATTTTCTGAACCCGTCAAACTCGTTTACCAGGCTTTCAAACATCTTTTGCTCTTCAGGAAGTAGCTTTGAAGTGTCTATTATGTCAGATCCTGTACGTGACTTGTTTAGTGCGAGAGTGATTATCTTCCTTTCTCTCCTTTCATATATGTCCTTAAGCACGCGTCTTACGCTCATAAGCTGTGATCTTGCCTTTTCTATCTCTGATGCTGCAAAAGGGTTTGAGCTGTCAGAAGAGTCCATTATCTGTTTTTTCCCTTCTATATACTTTTTTACGTCGTTATAGAAATATTCAGGAATATCCTGCAGCTCTTCTCTTGTCTTCTCTCTTGTTGCGATCTCAAAAAGCGTCTCAAAAGTTATGTTGACCGACTTTCCATCAGGTTGATTTTCCCCCATAAAATACAGAATGAGGAGGGATTATTTAAATATATCTTAAGAAAGGTTATAGTGGGATAGCTCTCTTGATCATTTCTTCTAACGCTTTATCCCCATACTTTCTATCTATGATTTCTTGTTTTATTATCGGGTCTCTTATCTTTTCAAAAGTATATCTGATCTTATGCAGAGTTCTTTCAGTAGGGTTCCACTTCGCGAATATGTCCAGGATATCAAAAAAAGATAATGCGTCTGCCTGCTGTAGGATGTCTGCTGCCAGGTTGAGGTTATAGCTTCTTGTATGTGAGTCAAGGAGCATGGTTAAGGGACCGTCAGTTCCGACTATCCCCCCTGTTTCATGGTTGCATACAAGGAAATACACGTCAAGCAACATAGTCGGAGGGAGTATGCCTTTTAGTTCCCTTGCCAGGATTCTTGCAGAATTTTGGGAGTGCGCTGCTTTGTGAGGTTTGTATGTTCCTTGCAAAGGGGCCCCATCTCCAGAGAGGTAATCTTCTAGCCTATGCCTTTCATTTTCAAAAGCCCTTTCCCAGTCATGGCCTACAGCCGCAATCTGAAGTGCTTCAGGCGGGTTGGGCCATAACCTTTCTATCCAACTTAAAACTGCAAGAACATGGGGTTTGTCGCTTTCACCGTACACTCTTTGTTGTTCTGAAGCTATTGATGCTATACCCGCTTTGTAATCATCACTATCATAACGATCTAATATTATTTTTATCGCTTTTTGTGAATTTGACATGTTTTATGTGGCTCTTAAGTCTTTTATAAATCTTACTATATTGTTATTACTAATTAATGACTATATATATTCTCAAGTCAGCTATATTCCTGCCCTTTTTTTCTGGAAGAAGTCTACTGCTGCAAGAAACTCGTTCTTTCCGAAATCAGGCCAAAGAGAGTCAGCAAAGTAGATCGTTGAGGAAGAGCAGTCCCAAAGCATGAATCCGTCAAGCTTTTGTTCTTTCCCTGTTATTATCATGAGGTCTGGTGGGATAAAATAGGAGGTGTAGATGTTCTCTTTTATGGTTTCAAGAGACACTGATTCGGGATCGAGCCTTTCTGCCCTGATACTCCTTGCTATCAGCCTGCATGAGTCTAATATCTCCTCCTGGCCGTTGTAGTTGACGCACAGGTTCATGAAAAAAGAGTCGTAATCCTTTGTGTCTGAGATCAATTTTTTTATCTTGTCAACCACCCTTCCGGGAAGGTCATACCACTTGCCTATCACGTATACCTTTATCTTGTTCTCATGAAGGAAGTCCCATCTCAGCAGGGTCTCAAAGTAGGATTCCATAAGGTCTGTCGCTTCTGAGAAGTTTTCCATGCCCTTACGGTAAGATTGTATGCCAAACGTGACTATGGGTATGTCAAGCTTTACTGTTGAAGCGACAAATCTCTTAAGCCCTGAAACCTCTTTTTCAAATGCCTCTTTTAAGGTCATATTGTTCTCAGAAGCGTAGCTGTGAGTCCCTTTCATCAAGATTGCAACATGGTTTGGCATATTGGTCTTTCTAAGCTTTATCTCAGGGACTGACTTGAAAAGGTCTTTTATGTTCATTCTTGCACCTGAAGAAATATGACAAAGTTTATAAGGTTTGCTCGTCAAGACACGATTGATGGAATGGATAATACTGTTTTTGGCAGGCCTTGCAGCACTTGTTGCAGCAAGCATAAATGACATTAAGGCAAGGGAGGTTCCTGACTGGCTAAGCTTTGCCCTTATTGCAGCAGGGCTTGGGATAAGGGCTATATTTTCGATAAGCCTGTCTGATTATCACATAATTCTTGAAGGCCTGATAGGCCTTGCCATAATGGTTGCGTTCGGATATGCCATGTATTATTCAGGGCAGTGGGGCGGAGGGGACTCAAAGATTCTTATGGGGCTTGGCGCAATTATGGGATTTAGGCTGTCTCTTGATCATGGGATAGCCCTTCTTGTGGTAAACCTGCTCTTCATCGGTGCCGGATTTGGGATAATCTGGAATATCGTGCTTGCCGTAAGGCACTGGAAGGATTTTTCAAAGGCCTTTAACGCTGTCGCCTCAAAGAAATATGTGAAGATTGCAAGGGCAGCACTTGCGGTATTGTCGCTGTGTGTAATCATACTTTCATGGACTCTTATAGACGGGTTTTTGAGGTTTTCAGTCATTTCTTTGCTTCTTATCGCAATCTTCCTTTTCTATTCTGTACTTGCGGCAAAAGCAGTTGAAAAGTCATGCATGATAAAGCCTGTAGGCATAGACAGGCTTACTGAAGGGGACTGGGTGGCAGAAGAGGTTAAAGATGGGAAGAAAAGGATATGCGGACCAAAAGACCTTGGGCTGACAAAGGAGCAGATCAAGCTGCTGGAGGGGATGAGACTTAGGGGCAAGATCAGGTTTGTGAAAGTAAAAGAGGGCATACCTTTTGTCCCGGCCATACTTCTCAGTTTTATCTTTAGCTACTGGTTCGGTAATATAATATTTTATATCTTAGGGACTTTGTGATAGTTTAGAGGAGGTGAGCAGTTGAGATCAGTAAGGCTTGTAATGATTATCGCTGTCATATTCTTGATATGTTCAGCTATCTCGCTTTGCGCATATAGTCCTGCCTCTGATTTTGATAAGGATGGCACTCCTGACTATAAGGATCTTGATGACGATAACGACCTTGTCCCGGATTATTTTGAGGTTATGCTTGGGACATCGTATCATAATCCAGAGTCAAGACCTCTTGCAGGGTTCATTGCGATAGTATTAGGGATACCATTAGCGATCATAGGCGTATTGATATTATTTCTGAAGATAAAAAGATCAGGTTTTAGTGTTTTTAGGAGAAAAGCAAAAAATGAAGATGAAGACAATACGCCTAAAATTGTCAGGGATCAGATAGTTAAGAAGCATAGTGTCGGTCCGCTGCCACACTCTTTTTCGGTCCTGCACCACGCAGCAGACAAGATAGTGCATCATAACGATCATTACGATGCCCATGGGCTGAAAAGAGATATGATAGTTGAGAACAAAAAAATATCAGAAGAGAGATTAAGAGCCCATCTGGGTCATACTGCTACAGTTTCAAAAAACGAAAATACCCTGTACAAAAAAGAGACGGGCCATGAAGGCTTTCTTTCATTAAACGATCTTGCAGAGAAGATAGATATGCATCACAAGCTGAGGGAGCAGGCAAGAAAGCAAAACAGCCCATTTTCCAGGCTTTCTTCAAGGATATCAGGGTTTAGGAGAAGGTGAAAAATGAGTATCATGTAGGTTAGCTTAAGGAATCCTTCTTAGCTGCCTTATGAGGTAGTTCTTCTCAGGATCATCAGTCTCGTCATTTAGCTTTGTCGGCTTGCTGTCGATATCAAGAGGGACTTCAGGCTCTCTTTCGACTATGCCTATCTTCTTGCCGTTCTCCTTGAGGATGAACTCAACATCTGCAAGCTCAGCTTCCTCTGCTTTTTTTGGAACCCAGTCCAGCTTTAGCTTGTCATTTTCGTTTCTGGGTATTACATCGATCACTGCATGCGGGAACTTCTGGCCTGCTGATAGTCCGTTGTTGATAATTATGTTTGTTCCGGAACTTCCAAGGTTCTCAAACAGTATGACTGAGAGCTTGTTTGCGATGTCTGCAATATGTCCTATCTCATAATCAGGTATCTGTTCTATTATAGGGTAATGCTTCTTGGTGAAGACTATGATATGCCCTAAGGCGCAAGGCAGGGGATGAAGCATGGCTATCGCCTTGTCATCCTCATAAAGTTTCAGTGCGGTGTCATGAGACGCGATCTCGCATATTTCGCATTCTGCCATTTTTATTCTTTTTTTGCTGTCAGCATCTTTTAGGCTTGTGAGTATTTTTCAGACAGTGTCGGTCAAGCCCCGTAAGTGTCGCCAAATAAGTGTGGCGGACTTAAAAAAGCCTCAGCTTTTTTAAGGGACAACCCCTGACCTCTGTGCTGACAAACATTAAAAGCCTAAACCTTATGATGCTGTCAGCAAAATTTATCTCAACAGCTTTGTGATGTCATCAAGGGATACCTCGTCATCCTCTTTTTCTTCGTTATCTTCGTTTTCTTTGGATTCTATGGCATCCTCTGTTTCATCTTCTTCTGGTTCTTCCTCTTTTTCTTCTTCAGCTTTGCTTTCCTTCTTTGGCTTGTCAATCTCTTTTATCTCGTATGCTGAGCCCAGCTTTTTCCTCACTGCATCGATCATCTTGGTCCTTACCTGCATCATGAGTTCCTGGTTCGCCTTGTATTCAGGTATCTTTATCTCCAGCTTGTCACCTTCCCTTCTTGGTATTATGTGGACCATGAAGTGCGGCGCTTTCTGGCCTGCAGAAGCTCCGTTTGCGACAAAGATAGTTGTACCGTCCACTCCGTCTTCCTTGAATGCCTTAAGCTGGGTGTTTGAGACAGCTTTTGCTATCGTGAATATGTGCTTGACGATCTCAGAAGGAGCTAGGGCCATTACTGGATAATGCTCTTTTGGTATGAGTATGACATGTCCTTTGACAGCAGGATTTATGTCAAGAATTGCTACGCACTTGTCATCCTCAAAAATCTTTTTTGCAGGGACCCTCCCGCTTGCGATATGGCAGAATATGCACTGCTGCTTCTGCATCTCAGCTATCTGCTCAGGGCTCATATTGCTTATGTCGGGCTGGTCACTCATGTTGACATGACTGATTCAGAATAAGTATAAAAGGTTTTTGAAAACTTGGGCTGTGTCTCGAATGTAGTCAGCATCAATTTGCGAGGCTCTTCTGATGAATGTGCTCAGAGTTGAGGGGGTTGGCCCCTACGGGGCTTCAACGATACTTGTAACTTCAGGAGCACAGCCGAGCCCCACCTTTTACAAAAGCTGGACCAAAAGAAGCATGACATAAAGTCATGCATCGCGGCTATCTGATTTATAAGAAAGCCGCGACAACGGGCTTCACGCCCGTTATGTTTTCGCCAGACTTTTCTTAAAAGGCTGATGCGGACCTTGCAGAGTAAGATTTGAGACACAGCCGAAAACCTATTTGGCCTTATATAATTATACCTACAAGAACAAGCATAACAATTTCTGATTAAGTTGCCTTAATACATCGGAATGTCGCTGCCGCAGCACCTGTCAAACGGGCGGTTTGACCCGCACGGGCACAAGTTCTCGATCTCTGAGACAAGGTCGAACTTCTCGCGGACTTTTACGTAGACCCGTCTCCTTTTAGCAGTTGCCATTTCCACCCCCCTTTTTTGGAAATTTGTTTATATGAAGTCTTTAGAAACGGGAATATATAAATGTTTCTAATACCTTCTGATTAACCTAAAACAGATATTAGTATACTTTTTTGTATATTAAATTGATCATCCTTTCCTTAAAACATCACTGATTCCGAAATGTTTAATATGGGTCCTTTATTCTTGTATATTAGGGGGGAGCTAACCAAGAATCTCTAAATAATTTAGAGGATAACCATATGGCCGAGGATAATATGAGTGATTCTGAAACACCGGACCAATCAGGACCAGAAGCAGGAATAATGGATTTAGAAACTATATTAGCCAGTATTACAAAAAGAGAAGAGAATCTTAGGAAAATATTAAACAAATTACCATTTTCCATTATAGTATATGATCAAAACGGCATAGTCCAATTTGCAAACGACGCAGTCACAACCTATTTTGGGTTTAAACCAGAAGATATAATAGGATTTTCTGTTGAAAAAACGGGACTGCCAAATAGGCTTACTGATCAATGCAGATCAGAACTTGAAAGGGTTATAGAGACAAAAGCCTGCGTAAATTCCGAATTAGAGTTACATGATAAACTAATTCTAGAATGCTCTATGATCCCAATTATAGAAGAGGGAAAAGTCGTAAGCGTTGTTGCTTATGGAATAGATATTACTCAAAAAAAAGAATTAGAAAAAAAAGCTCAAAACACAGCCTCTTACAGTCTCTTAAATACAATATTAAAAGAGTTTATAGGTGAAGCATTCAATAATAAAATCGGGGCGATTCTTGGACACCTATACTTTTCTAATTCTTATTTTGAAGAATTAAGAAAAACAAGTGCCCGCCTTTCAGATTCCCAAGCAGAACTAGACCAGCTTTTAGGCCATACAAAAGGAATTTTCTCATTAATAAGGAATATCCGTCAAATTCTGCCATCGCACCAACAAAAAATACAGGCTGCAAAATTAAGGGTATACCAACAAATAAGCTCATACCAAAAAACTACCGAACAAATTTTAGATAAGACCCAAAAAATAGATGATATAATCAAGTCACTGAGAGAGTCTGTTGATACATATAAAAAATACTCAAATTATGTGCCTCACCAGATGGAAAGTGTGGGTAATACTGATATTGGCAGCCTTATAACTGGCTTCACAAGCAATAAAGGGATCAAAAGATACAACGGGACCGTATTACCCATTCCAGAAAACATAACAATAGAATATGATCCCTCTACAGGGTTAAGCATAAATGAAATGCCTTTTGTAAAAGGAGTAGAGGAAGTAATCCAGACTGCATTAAATGAAACAGTTATCAATGCAGTTGAATCATATGGCGGTGCTCCTGGAAAAGTAACCCTATCTGCAATGCAGTGTGATAGTGAAACATTAGTTGTTGAGATCAAAGATAGTGGCAAAGGACTGGATCCTGAAGAACAAAAAATATTATCTTTCCCATTTAGCAGGATTGTAAAATCAAACTCAACAGGCCATCTAGGCCTGGGGGGATTTATATTATATCAATCAGTCCGTGCATGCGGGGGGGAAGTCCATTTCCAAAGCAAAAAAGAGGATCCCCAAAGCAAAAAAGGGGGATACACAAGGGTACAGATTTATTTTAAAGTTGGAAAAAAATGATAATATCATCAGTAAACAGATACCTTTATAAACCTCTTATAATTCGCTGATTATGGTAGTATAGACGACAATTTTCAAAAAAATCTAAATATGAATAACGGGGTGATACGGATGTCAAATAACATACAACCTATTTTTATACTTCCTGAGGGTACTCAGAGGACCACTGGCAGAAATGCCCAGCACAACAACATTCTTGCAGCTAAGGCTGTAGCCGAGACAGTAAGGACAACTCTTGGCCCTAAAGGCATGGATAAGATGATAGTTGATGCTCTCGGAGATGTCATAGTTACAAACGACGGCGTCACGATACTAAAGGAGATAAACATTGAGCATCCTTCTGCTAAGATGATAGTTGAGGTCGCTAAGACGCAGGAAGACGAGGTAGGCGACGGTACTACGACAGCGGTCATAATCGCAGGAGAGCTTCTTAAGAACGCTGAAGCGCTCATAGACAAGGATATACACCCTACTGTCATCGTAAAAGGTTATAGGAGGGCAGCTGAAAAGGCTCATGAGATACTTATGAAGATAGCTGAGACTGTCTCTGAAAAAGACGAGGCTACCTTAAAGAAGATAGCAATGACAGCTATGATCGGAAAAGGTGCTGAATCATCAAAGGAGAGGCTTGCAGATCTTGCTGTCAAGGCTATAAAGAACGTCCTTGAGAAGGAAGGCGACAGGATAGTGATAGACAGGGACAATGTCAAGCTTGAGAAGAACGTCGGGGGAAGCGTTGAGGATTCAGAGATGGTCTCAGGGATCGTTCTTGACAAGGAAAGGGTACATTCAGGGATGCCCAAATCAGTCAAGAGCGCAAAGATTGCGCTGGTTGATTCAGCTATCGAGATAAAAGGTCCTGAGACAGACGCAAAGATCCAGATAACAGATCCTTCGCAGCTTCAGGCATTCATAGACCAGGAGGAGAAGACCCTTAAAAACATGGTTGAGATGATCACTGCAACAGGCGCAAACGTCGTCTTCTGCCAGAAGGGGGTTGATGACATCGCACAGCATTTCTTCTCAAAAAAAGGCATATATGTCGCTAGAAGGGTCAAGAAATCAGATATGGACGCTCTTGCAAGGGCTACTGGCGCAAAAGTGGTCAACTCAATAAAGACCATGTCAAAGGATGACCTTGGAGCAGCAGGAGAGGTCTATGAGAAAAGAGTTGGAGACGATTCTTTTACTTATGTCACTGACTGCAAGAACCCTAAATCTGTGACTATCCTCCTTAAGGGGGCCACAACCCATGTTATTGACGAGATCAAGAGGGCGATGGAAGATGCAATAGGGGATATTGTCGCAGCGCTCAACAGCAAGGGAGTTGTTGCAGGCGCAGGCGCACCTGAGATCGAGCTTTCAAGAGGGCTTAGGAAGTTTGCAGAGTCGCTTTCTGGAAGGGAGCAGCTTGCTGCTATGGCTTTTGCAGAGGCAGTTGAGATCGTGCCAAGGACACTTGCAGAAAACTCAGGTCTTGACCCTATCGATGTAGTGACGGAGCTTAAGGCTGCGCATGACAAGGGCCAGAAATGGGCAGGGATAGATGTCTTTAAAGGAAAGGTCACTGACGCCTGGAAAGCAGGCGTTATAGAGCCTCTGAAGATCAAGACCCAGGCAATCTCGTCAGCATCAGAAGTTGCAGAGATGATACTTAGGATAGATGATGTGATTGCAGGAGGAAAAGGTCCTGAGCCAAGGATGCCTCCTGGAATGCCTGGCGGTATGGGCGGAGACATGTATTAGGTCTCATAATTTTTTTTATATTATCTTTCTATCTTTTCTTTTTCTTTCTTGAAATAACAGTTTGTTTAATGGTTCTAAAGAAGTCTATTGTTAAAACCCTGGCAAGAATCTCACGAGGAGATTCTTGCTGGGGAAAAGAGGTGATTAGGATTATAAAACCCGGCAAAACGCTTTTCCGAGGAAAAGCGTTCTGCTGGGAAAAAGAGGTGATCATGATCGCCTTTGGTTTTTTGATTATATCACTATAGAGTAGTATAACTAGTATTTAAACTTTTCGTTTTTATAGCATTCTAAAGTAGTAACAACAAAGGATCATGCTAAATAATATATACTTTGCTGTTTTAAAGCCATATCATGGACTGCAAGAACTGCAAGGAAAAGCCCTGCTGCAAGGAGAAGCTCATGCCTGTTGCAGTAGAGGCTGGCTTCATATTTAGGGCTGCAAGCCGCCTGGAAATAGCTCCTGAGAAGTTCTTTGAAAGATATTGTGACATAATCCCCATGCTTGTTGTCCCTCCTCTATTTTATCAGGCAAGGATCTGCCTGAAACAACCCTGTCCTTTCCTTAAGGGGCAGTGTGAGATCCATGATATAAAGCCTTTGGCTTGCCTTGCGTTTCCTGCAAGGGCTTTTTTAGAGGGTAAATTAAGGTCATTTGAGGCATATCCTTGTAAGGATGAGGATATTTTTGAAAAGGAGACCTTGCTTTTGGACCAGGCAATATGTCGTGAAGATGATGATATGATTATGTTGTTAGGTGATAAGCCTGTATTTGTCGACTTGGAGCAGATGCAGCACAACAATCAGGTCATACGCGAGTACATGGATGCGTTAAGGAAAGATCTGCCCTGGGACGGCCAGAAGATGCTTGCCGAAAAAGTCAGGGATATAGCTTATGTTGAGCTTTCAGGAAAACTTGACAAGAAGGCAATCCTTGAAAGGTTAAGGGGCCTATCTGACGACGATCTTGAAAAGATTCGGGACTTGAACAAAAGATATGATGAAACCAGAAAAAGAATAAAAATCTAAAAAAGAAAAAAATAGAATAGAAAAATTACTTTCTTCCTCTTGCCATCTTAGCGCAGGATATATCTCCTTGCTTGTCGATGAAGTAAAGGTATCCTGATTCTTTCTTGACACCAACTTTTGCGACTTTTTCCTTCTTCTTCTTTCCTTTCTTCTTTCCGCCGCGAGCCATCTCTGCTCGTGACACGTCGCCTTGTTTGTCAACAAAATACAGCCATCCTTTCTCTTTTTTAACTCCACATTTTGCTACTTTTTTAGCCATTTTGTATCAACCTCCTTTTATAGGATTATCAAAAACCCCCTAATTCCTTAATCCAAAACTTTCTTATTTATAAATCTTTCGTCGACGTCGACTGGTTTTGGATGCTTAAGCCATGATAGCTTACTTTTTCATCTTTGACTCAAGATATATTATCCGATCAATCTCGTCTACAGAAACAGCGCAGCCATTGCACTTGACTCCCCAGAGGAGTGCTGAAAGCAAGGTTTCATGGCTTTCTTTCATGTCTGGGAGATAGGGGTCAAGCAGGCCCATCTCGTATGCGATGGTTACAAGCTCGATGGACCTTATCACGTTTATCTTTCCAACCTCTTGCTTAAACTCGTTAAGCTTTTCCTTGTCCAGGTTTACTTTCATGTGAAGCTTGTTCTCAAGAAGGGAATGCAGCCTCTGAGGCCGTTCTATCAGCACCCTAAGAGTCCTTTCGTCCGTGACTATAGATTCAGCTTTCTTTTTCATCGCAAGCGCAAGCGTCTCCATGTCAGCGTAATGGACGATCTGAATATTGTTTGAGTGGGCAGAAAATATGCTGTTTGCTATAGACAGCAGCCTAATGGCAAGGTCTTTTGTTTCTTCTGAGGAGTCTACGATAAGGGTCTTGTCTTTCATGTATCTTAGGGTGTGTAGCGCCTCGAACTTGAACTTTTTTGTGGTAAGTGGCTTGTCTACAAGCTCATTTTTGACTGATTCAGCACAGTAGAACTCGCCTCCAAACTTTTTCTTTAGGGGTACAAGTATCCACATCAGGTTGTTCATCGTGAGGCTTATTATCGGCCCTGTATCAAATATCAATGATTTCATCTATCTCAACCCGAAAAGCGATCTTACGAACTTGAGCCTGTCTTTTACGTCAACTCTCATGGAAAGCCCGTCGATCTTCATGGATGCTCCAGCGTATTTCATGATGTCCCATTGAGAGACGCCCATTATCTCTGCAGCACGGCTTAATGATATCCCATGCTCATATATCTTTGATCCTTTGTTGACTTCAGCATGGTTTATGACCTCCTGTATGTAGAGGTTCATCTTCTTGTCATGTTCTGAGATTATGCGAAATATCTTCTTTATCATGTTGCGGTAGGCTTCTATGTCTTCTTTTGAGAGATAGGAATAAGCATCGCTTATGTATCTTGTCAGCTTTGGGTCTATGTAGCCTTTTCTTTGGATTATCTTTGATATCGCGTATACAAGAACTGCTATGGAGACAGAATCCTCGTCCTGAAATACTGATGAGTTGTGTATAGTGTGGTTGGAAAGCTCATAAAGGACAAATGAGTTATGCATCCTTAGCGCGTCTTCGGTCTTCTTGAGGATGCTTAGTATGTCATTTTTGACTATTGTTTCCATTAATCTGTTCTTGAGCGTATTATTTATATAAAAGTTTCTAAAAAACATTTTTTTGATAATGTCAGCATCAATTTGCGAGGCTATTCTGATGAATGTGTTCAGAGTTGAGGGGGACGCTTGCGAACTTGTTCGCAAGTCCGCCAAGATATTCTTGGCGACACCCCATCCGGGGCTTCAACGAGAGAAGCATTATCTGGAGCACAGCCGAGCCTGATGCTGACATTATCAAGAGGGATACAAAAAACCCAAAAAACACACAAAACCATAACATTTAAATACTAGTATACAGATTCATATACTGAATCAGTGCATGGTACTGGTCAAGCATAGTAAAGCTTTATATATCAGATGCCAAGCGCAAAAAACAGGTGCTAAACATGCAGGAACAGATATTTGATATGCTGCTTAAGGAAGATGAGATTACATGGCAGACTATCATCTATGACCTTGTCAAAAGCCATCAGATGGACCCATGGGACGTCGATATTTCCATGCTTACAAAGCAATATATCTCGATACTTAAAAAACTAAAGGAGATGGACTGCAGGATCTCCGGAAAAGTGCTGCTTGCTGCAGCGATACTTCTCAAGATAAAATCCAAAAGGTTGATAGATGATGACCTCGGAAACCTTGACAGGCTGATATCCTCTATAAACCAGGCTGAGGATGAGGCTTTTTATGATGATCTTGAAGCAGAACTTTTTTCAAGAAGAATGAACGGGGATGAATCAAACAAGCCAAAGCTCATTCCTAGGACTCCACAGCCCAGGAAGAGAAAAGTATCCATATTTGACCTGATGGAGGCGCTTGAGCAGGCGCTTGAAGTCAAGAAAAGGCGGGTTATAAGAAGCATGCCTCCATCAAAGGTCATGGTCCCAAAAAAAGGGGTTGACCTGACGCACGTCATGAAGCAGGTCTACTCAAAGATAATCTCTGTTGTCTCAGCAAACGGCTCGAATGCAAGGATAACATTCACGAATATAATACCCTCAGACACGAAGGAAGGAAAAGTGCTTACTTTCATCCCTCTTCTGCACCTTACTAACCAGCGCAAGGTCGACATATTTCAGGAGCAGCATGCAGGAGAGATAGAGATCGAGCTTCTCAAGAAGATGACCCAGAAGCAGATAGACAAAGAGCTGGCAGTTGTTGAGTAAATTCTATCAGTTAATTTTTCTCTTTTATCTTGTTTAATCCACGACTTCCTTAAGCGCTTTGATCGCGACCTCAAGCTGCTTCTTGTCAGGCTTTTTTGTCGTGATCTTCTGCATAGCTATCCCTGGAAATATGAAAAGTTTGAAGATAAGGTTATGCTGGAACCTTGCTGTAAGCTTCAGAAGCTCATATCCTATTGCAGCGATTACAGGTATGAAAAGTATCCTTAGAGGGAGCATGATCAGCTTCTGCAAGAACACGCCAAAAGATGCAAATCCAGGCCATATTGCCAGGACTGCAGGAGGAAGTATCGAAAATACGATTATGCTCACCACGAAAACGAACATTATGAAGCTTGTTCCGCATCTCGGATGCATGGTCTTGTGCGCCATGCAGTTTTCAGGAGTAAGCTTTTTTCCTGATTCGTAACAATGGACAGCCATGTGTTCTGCTCCGTGATACTCAAATAGCCTTCTGACATCTTTCATCCTCGATATGCCCCAGATGTATGCTACGAAGAAGATAGTCTTGATTATCCCGTCTATAAGGTTGAAAAGCAAAGGATTCTTCAGCTCTTTTACTCCTGTAAGGCTTGTCAGTATGTAAGGAAGCGCTACAAATATCCCTGCTGCGAGAAGCATCGCGGAAAAGACAAGCCAGAACACGTGCTTTGAGGAAAGCTCCTCTTTTTCGTCTGAGAACTGGTTTGCTGACCATATTAACGCTTTCATCCCGACGACAAGCATCTGCACAAGGTTCACAACACCCCTGATAAAAGGCCATTTCAAAAACTTATGCTTGTTCTTCTTCAGCTTGTCTTTCTTTACCTTTATCTTGCCGTTCTCAAGCCTTACTGCTATCGCAAGCTTCTCATCATAGCGCATCATTACTCCTTCGATAACTGCCTGTCCTCCAGGTGCCAAGTCCTTTTTTGCCATTTTAAGAAAAAAAATCGTGTAGGTATTATAAATTAGTTTCGGAAAAAACGGCTCAGTAGAAAAAGTCCTACTTCGCTGACCAAAACCCCTATACTCTGTATGGGGACTTGGTCAGCTCCGTCTGGGCATGGCAGGATTAGCCAAAGGCTAATACCTGCCAATCCTGCCACAGACGCACTTTTTCAACAGAGCCGGAAAAAAACAAATTGTTTTAAACAAAGGTTTTTTTCTTTTGGTGCTATGGTTAAGGTATCTTATTGCGCTGTGAGCTTGCCTCAGGGAGGTTATGAAGCAAACCAGTCTATACGAGATATACTTCATGAGGATCTATCTTTAAGATACCACCGTTTTGGATCTCATAACCTGTTTCCTGCGTATTTTGGAGAGGGTTCATGTGCAGTACTTCACATACAGCCGACATTAGTTCTTAATCTATTGACTTTTGATCCTGAACTAATGAGATATCTAAAACAGGCATTTGAAACTCTAGGCAGATCGCCCAGTCAAGTTACACGTTCAATTGAAGATCAAGATGCGTTCTGCCAAATGCTGACTTGGCCTGAAAAACTGAATTTCAAGACTGGAGAAGGGCCATATAAAGCTATACAAAGATATTTAGAGGCGAATGGATTTGTTTCTTTTGGCCAAAATCAACATTGGTATCCGACTAATATGATAAGTTCAGGAACTCATATAATATTACCTGGGCCTTCTTCGCATATTATTGAGGTAGCTACCACATATGGACAAGAAACTCTCGATTCAATTGTAGGGCATATAAGGTCAAGAATAGCTCAAACACAAGTCCCATAATATATCCCGTGCTTGGTCCTTGTTATCTTAAGCCTGACCTTTTTCTTGTCTTTTGGGCAGCCTGATAATGTGATGACGGTGTCTTTTGCTGCTGCGATATACTCTTTTTTGAACCTTCCTTTGCTCTTGACTTCCGCTTCTATGATCTCTCCTTTGCGAAATTGTTTAGGGAAGGTCTTTGTCTTGGTTATCCTGAAATCTTCTGGCCCGAGAAGGAGCTTTACACCTTTCTTTTTCTCGAGGTCTTTGAGAAATCCTATGAACTTTTCAAAGTCCCATTGCTTGACTGGATTTCTGCCCTGCTTGTACTCAAGGAAGTTCTGTATCCCTATTGGCATATTGGAATTAGGGCTTATCTCTTTTGCAAAGTCGACAAGCTTTTCCATCTCATCTTCATTTACAGTCGGGACCAGGACAGGAGTTATTATGATATCAGCCTTTTTTGCTATGTAGCGGCATATCTCCTTCACTTTTTTGATGTCATAAGGTGAGTTAGAGATCTTTTTTGCAAGGCTGTCTTCGAATGCGTTTATGGATACGTTAAACCTTGTCATTCCAGCATCAACAAGCTCGTCAACCTTCTCTTTTGTAAGAAGTGTCGCGTTTGTGTCCATAGAGATCTGCTTGACCCCTCTTATGGAAGATATCCCCTTGACGAGTTCAGCTAAAGGGGTGTAAAGAAGGGGTTCTCCCTGGCAGCCTATATGGATCTCGATGTCATCTGAACCCTTGAAATCGACAAGGCGCCTTGTCTCCTCGATCATGTAATCTGCTTCGACAACGAAATCGACCTGCCTCTTATCTTCATCTACAGAGCAGTATATGCAGTTTATGTTGCAGCCTGTAGATGGCTTGATCTCGATAAGGTTTGTTCCGCGGTCAACTATGCCAAAAGAGCCTGACCCAAAAAGAGGGATCCCTGAATTCTTATGCACGTAGACTGTCTCTTTTTTGCTCATTATGTTTTTCAGGCACTTAAATCCTTCCTCTATCAGGAACATGAATCTCCTTTCAGCCTTTGCCTGGGGGCAGTCTATCGATATCTCACCTTCCTTGACATCGTATCTGCCTATCTTTTCTATCTCCTCTCCAGATATCATGAAATAGTATCTCTTGAGAAATATAGCCTTGATGTCTTTTCCCTCATCAAAAAATCTGATGTCATTGAATCTTATCTGTGCCATTTTAGAAAAAAATGAGCCTGGGGGGACTTTCAAAGCCGCGCTTTATGCGGTCTTGCAGGCGCAGGCTGTTCGAACCCCCGGTCTTCTGCTCTCTTCTCCTGATGAAGTAGGAGGCAGACGCCCTATCCAGGCTAGGCTACAGGCTCATTTATCATAAGGCGAATCAGACAAGCATTTAAATAGTTTTCGAGCTTTCTTAGGGATATGTACATGCTAAAAACCCTTCCTGAGGATTTTATCGTAGAGGAGATTCCCTCTTATTCTGTTGATGAGACTGGCAGGTATACCTACTTTGAGCTTAAAAAAGTCAATTACACCACGCTTAACGCGATAAAGAGGGTCGCTGAAAGATCAAGGATAGATTTTAAGAAGTTCTCGTTTGCAGGAACAAAGGACAAGAACGCGATAACCACCCAGGTCGTGTCAGTGGCTAACAGGCTCGGAAAAGACATAGAACACTTCGGAACAGAGGAGGTCCAGTTGGCTTTTTTGGGTTATGGAAAAGAGCCTATATCACTTGGAGACCTAAAAGGGAACTATTTTAGGATAACAGTCAGAAATCTTGATCTTGTCCCAAAGGATATTATGGCTAAAACAACTTTTATGAACCTCTTTGGAGAGCAGAGGTTTTCTACAAACAACGCCAGGATAGGAAAGCTTCTTATACAGGGAAAGGCTGGTGAGGCAGCAAAGCTCATACTTGAGACTGACAAGCAGTACGGAAAAGCGATGTTTTTTCATCTCGAAAAATATAAAAATGACTATGTTGGGGCGCTAAAAAACATCCCTCGCAAGATCCTTACCATGTACGTCCACAGCTACCAAAGCATGCTGTGGAACCAGGCTGCTGAGGCGCTCTGGAATGAGGGTGTGAGGGAAAACAGGGCGATCCCTCTTGTAGGATTTGGGACAGAGCTTGGAGATGATGAGATTTCTCAGATAATAATGCATCTGCTCAAAGAAGAGGGGATCTCCCAAAGAGACTTAATCATAAGAAACATGCCTGATCTTAGCAGCGAAGGTGACAGCAGGCAGTACCTTGCTCTTGCCAGGAACCTGAAAGTATCAGAGCCAAAAGAAGATGAGTTAAACAAGGGAAAGAAAAAGATTATCCTTGAGTTTGACCTTGACAAGGGCTGCTACGCGACAGAGTTCGTGAGGCAGCTATTTGATGAGTAAATTGATTATATCACCAAAAATTTATATATCTCAAGTTTTATCTGTGTTATAAACCAGTATAAACCTTAGGGGGTGCTAAAACATGAAGAAAACGATATTTCTTGCCTTGGCTGTATCTTTGCTTTTGATGCTAAGCGCTACGGCTATGGCAAAAAAAACAAGCTGCACAACGATACAGAGCGGAACTCTGCTTGCAAGCGACGGAAGCGTGATAACCACAGGATATGACGTCTGGGGATACAACTACCAGGCGCATCTTTTCAACGGATATTACTGCGACGCTTACAGGGACGCTGCATGGTGCCAGCCATACAAGGATGACAAGCTTTCTATGAAATGGAACGACGCATGGCTAAGCAACATGGACTGCGACGGAGACGGGCTTCTTGACAGGCACTATGGGCTTCCAAGCTATATCGGCTCAGGAGCATGGTTAACAAACCATATGTCAGGTGAGTATATAGGAGATGACGGACAGGTCTGCAAATGGAACGAGTTTGTAAAGATCGTTGCAATGCCAACAGCTGATTATGATTGCGCAGCATATGGCGGAGTGAAGATCTGGGGCGAATTCTGTGAGACTCTTGATGTCTACAATGACCAATGCACAGGAGATCATGGAGTAGCGCTTAAGGCAGACGTTCCAGGATTTGGATTGTTTAAGTAACCAGAATTTTTTATTTATAGAAAAGTCGAGCCTAATACTATTTCCTTTAGGTTGTAGATACAGGCTCGACTTTACTATCCCAAAAATTGGCTAACAAAATTAGCGAGCCGTAATACTCCGACCTTTAGGTCGGAGATATAGCAAACTATGTTTGCTATTACGAAAAGCTTTGCTTTGAGTATAGGCAAGCTAATATTAGTAATTAGCCAATTTTTGTTATTTTTTTTATTTCTTCCCTATAGGTTTCTTCCAGAACTTCTTGCATTCGAGGCAGTAATAGACGAGCTTTCCTTCTCTTGTCCTTATCCTGAGGTTCTCTCCTGACCTTAGGTACCTGTAGCAGTGCTTGCAGTATCTCCTTTTGAGCTCAGATGGGAGCCGTACCTTGTATTTCATGGCAAGTTTTCTTGCAAGCGTCACGTATCTGTTTGCAAGAGCCTTATCTGATGTGAACATGAGGTCTGCCTTGTCAAAGAGTAGCCTTATCCTTTCTTTTGCCACTTCCTTGGCATCGTAGTTGAGTTTCTTGAAGTTAACTGCCATAACCTGTTAATAAACGAAAACCTTTTAATAACTTTTTGTTATTCTTATCATCATGTTCTGGAAACTGTTCGGAAGAAAAGAGAAGCAGAAGCAAAAAGAAGAAGTCAGGAAAGAGGATCTGATGCAGTGGTTCGATGAGAAGAAGAAGGATCACGAGGCAAGCGCAAGTAAAAGGGTAGGTGTTTTGCGTTCAGAGATCAAAGAAGAGCTAATCAAGCTGGACGAAAACCTGGATATGCTTGAGAATGCGAAGCTGAGAAACGAGAACATCCCTCCAAAAGCGATCCAGTACATGATAGGCAACAGGGAGGCTTACATCAAGAGAGTAAAACTTCTAAAATCATCAATAAATATCCCAGACGACCTGGAAAAGGTCCCGGAATTCCTTGAGAAGTTTGATTCTGAGATACATTCGTTTAGCAAGGCTACCTATAGGCAGTATATGATACTGCAGGAGTTTCTTGCGCACGAGTCTGGCGCTATCGCCCAAAACATCAAGCTTATCGATTCTAAGATTGGTAGCATAAAAAAAGCGTTGTCTGAGGGAAACATAGACATGATCGCTGAGACATCAGGGCTTATAAGCTCATTTGTCGAGAAGCACAATGCAAGGGAAGAGACCGAAAAGAAGGTGTCTGAGTCCGCTTTTTCCCTGAAGAAAAAAGAGTCAAAGAAAAATGAGACAGAGTCATTATTGGAAAGCATAAGGTCATCAGAGGATTATTCTAAGATAAGACAGCTTGTCTCTCAAAAAAAGGAGATTTCTGAGTCGGTTAGGGCGCTTGAGTATGAGCTTAGGGAAAAGTTCTCTGTGCTTGACAGGCCGCTAAGGAAGTATCAGAAGATCTCGTTTGAGGATGAGAAGCTTGTCGAGGAATATCTTAATGATGCGCTTCATGCTCTTAAGGATGACCTTAACATGAGGATAATAGGTGCTCTTAGCAAGGTCAGGTCTATCGTTGAGAAAGGTGATCTTGGACTAAAAGACAAGCAGGCAGAAAAGGTAGTAAGGACTATTGATGAGATAGACCAGGCTTACCTCACAGGCATCCTTGCAAGATTCAACAAGATGATGATACAAAGAAATGAGATAGATGAGAATATAGATGCTTCAGATGTCCTGAAGCAGAAGAGGCTAGCAGAAGAAGAGCTGGCAAGGGTTAGTGATGATATAGAGTCGCTTAAGAGGAAGATTGCAGCAGGAAAAGATGAGATAGAAAACCTTGGTATACCTAAGGCAAAAGAGACGATAACAGCAAACATCAGCGATATGTTTGGCGTGGAGATCGAGATTGTGGACTAATAGGTTGATATCTTCTTACTACCCAGGTTCCATGATTATAAGGTTCAGGAAAATGAGAGGGGGCAGGAGGAACATGAAAATCCCCTGGCAGCCCATATAGTTCAAGGCGTACTAATCCAGATAAGGACTTATCTTTAAGGGCCATACCTATCTCTCCTGGGGCTAAAACATGATGGCATCTCTTTCTTTCATCTTGAAATGCTATCCTGGCTGCATTTGGTTGCCTATTCATCTGTAAATTTTTTGCTAATATAGCTGCAAGTGCCCTATCTGTATCATCAATTGATCCATCAGATTCTAATAACTTTAGAAGTGCTTCATCTAGCCTTGGTTCGCTATACAAAAAAAGATCCTGGTGACGAATGACTCTTCCAGTTACATTTACAGGAAAAATTCTACCAAGAGCGAATCCTAACTTGCTTATACAACCCATAAAAAAAGGAGATTAAAGATCAATTTATAAAAATATCGGTATTTGTCTCTGTATGATGATGAATCACTCCTGAGGGAACAGGCTTATATTCTTCTCAAGAGCCTTGATGCCTGGAAGCTCTTTTCCTTCGATAAACTCTATGCATGCTCCTCCTCCTGTCGAGACATGGGTGATCTTGTCCTGAAGTCCGTATTTCTCGATCGCTGTAGCGCTTTCTCCTCCTCCTACTATCGTAAGGGCAGTCGAGGCTGCAAGCGCTTTTGCTAACTCTTTTGTGCCGCTTTCAAACTGAGGGTCCTCAAACCATCCTAGCGGGCCGTTCCAAAGTATAGTCGACGCGTGCTGCAGCCGGGTCTTGAAAAGATCGACGCTTTTCCTGCCCACGTCAAGGCCTATCCAGCCCGGCTCCATCTTGTTGTCATCAAACTCTTTCTTCTCTGTGCCTGGCTTCATCTCCTTTCCTGCAAGGGTATCGACAGGAAGTACGATCTTTGGGTTCTTAAGAAGGCCTTTTGCAAATTCGATCTTGTCCTGTTCGACGATGGAGTTTGAGATCTCATATCCTTTTGCCTTCCAGAAAGTAAACATCATAGCCCCTCCTATTATGAGGGTGTCAACTTTTGGCAGGAGGTGCTCGATCAAAAGTATCTTGTCAGAGACCTTAAGCCCTCCGATTATCGCGACAAAAGGCCTTTGAGGAGATTCCATCGCATTTCCGAGGGTCTCTATCTCTTTTTGCATGAGAAGCCCTGCGCATCCTGGAAGGCGCTGCGCGATAGCGTCAAGCGAGGCGTCTGCCCTGTGGGATACGCCAAAAGCGTCATTTACATAGACATGGCCGAGTCCTGCAAGCTTCCTTGCAAATGCCATGTCATTGCTCTTTTCCTCTGCATGAAACCTCAGGTTTTCAAGCATCACAAGCTTCTTGTCTTTAGGTATGACAACGTCTATGCAGTTATCAAGCTTGACTACTTCTTGTCCTAAAAGTTCAGAAAGCCTCTTCGCAACACTGTTCATCTTCCATTTTTCAACTACCTGTCCTTTTGGCCTTCCAAGATGGGACATGATGATTATCTGCCTGGCATTCTTGTCAAGAAGCTTTTTTATGGTGGGGATCGTCGCCCTTATCTTCTTGTCATTTAATACGTTACCTTTGTCGTCGACAGGCACGTTGAAATCAGCTCTCAGAAGCACTTTCTTGTCATCAAAAACAAATTCATCAATCTTTCGAAACTTCATTTTTGCACACCTTTTTTTAGTTACTCATTTAAATGAGGGGAGCATCTTCAAAACTCTTATTTTCATCACTTAATTGTCCGTCTTCCCCGGATGGGGCCTCCCCCACGACGGACTTAATGTTTAATCGTTAAGGAGTTTTGACCTTAGGACGCGCCCCCTCATTTTCTTTGAGGCACACCTTTTTTTGTTTTTTATGGAATGGCTTTGTAGCAGCAAGCACTGCTCTTCGCATGGCGCTAAGCGCCCTTATGATCATGGACCTTTTCAGCTCTATCGCGCTGTGAGGGCACATCTCATGGCAGCAGTAGCACCTTATGCATCTGCTTTTGTCTAATCCAGGATACGGACTCATATTTATTGCTTTCGCAGGGCACACGCTCTTGCATATTCCGCACCTTACGCACTTTTCTTTGTCAAACTGTGGAAATACGTAGACGCTGTTAAAGACGATCTTATCAACAACTGGAGGTATCGATGCTACGAGAGGCTTGCGGTAGTTTACATGGAAATCTTTTCCTGTGGCGCAGACATCATCAATGTCAATAAGCCCTCTCTTAATGGCTTGTGATATCACAGGAATCTCTTTTGGGACAAAGCCTATTATCTTTGAAGCGACGATGTCAAGTGCCAGCGCGTTTTCTGAGGCGATTATCAGGCCTGTGGCCTTTGGCTTTCCTGTCGAGCCAGGGCCCTGGCCTTCAAGCCCGACTATAGCGTCCATGATGTTAAGCCCTGGTTTTATCTGAAGGTAAATGTCAAGGAGGAGGTCTGCAAAATCATCGATCTTTCTTGCATGCATGTGGTATTTCTGCTTCACTGCTCCTGGCACGCAGCCATAAAGGTTCTTTACAGCCCCCGTATATTTCTGGAAGCTGTGGGTCTTTAGCTTTGGAAGGTTGATCACAAGGTCTGCTGTAAGCACGTAATCTGAAAGAAGCATCTCCTTAAGTACAGCTGAGCTGTCATCTTTTATCTCCCTTACTTTTTCTTTTTCAAAGATTATTATCTTGGCGTTGTGTTTCTTTGCTATATCCCATAGTCCTGAAACCTTGAATGCTTCTTGTGTCCCATAATCGCGATAGAACCCTCTTGATTCTCCGACAGAGATATGGCATTTGTTCTCCTTTAGTATCCTGCACACAGCATCAAGGACTGCAGGATGTGTGGTAACAGCCTTTTCAGGAGGCTCAGAACTAAGAAGATTAGGCTTGATAAGGACGTTAAGCCCTGGCTTAAACACATATCCTATCTCAGAAAGCGCAGCTTTTATCTCAAAATAGACCTTATCAGGATCATAATCCTTACATTCTTTTACAGAAACTTTGATCGGCATAGACTCATTTAGGTCATGAGGTTATTAAGTGTTGTGGTTTGAGAGATTATTTAGGAGAAAGTAGATGTGAGAAAATTAATTTCTATTTACAAGTTTCCACATACCAGAAATCATTAATATTATGGCTCCTATAAGGGCAATGACTGTTAAAACAGAATACACCGAAACTATACTTTCAATTATATTACTTGTGTTTTTTTCGTTATAAACGACAACTATCCAAAAAAAATAACTAAAAATGAAATAAACTCCTGAAGAAATAAAATCTTCAGCTAGGTGTCTATATCTCATTGCTTCCTGTTCAATTTTTGTATTATTTACTAAATTCGCCATAGCAACAGTAAATGCACCTAAGGCTAAAGCTGAAATTGCAAGATTAGAAATAAAATTTGGGAAAATTTCCGGTTGTAATATGTGTAAAAAAATTGATGCAATTAATGTAATAAAAAAAGCAAAAGCTAAAAATTTTCCTGCTGTAGTCTTTATCTTCGTTAATATAGGTTTGGATTCTATTAAGAACTTTTTATAGGATTCACTTTTAGATAGTCTATTGAAGGAAATGCTTAATATAATCAATGAAGCTATGAATAAGATTCCTTCAAAATTAGTATGAAACCAACTAATTACAGTTTCTAAATTAACCATACATAATAATAAAAATGCAAGATATTTAAAGTTTTCTCACCTTACTCATTATTACCCATATTGTTAATATTATACGAGTAATCGAAAACCCTCCGAAAAAAAGCAGCATAGGCTTATTAATGAGTTCTTTTTGCAAAAAATAAAGAAAATAACCTGGCTGAAAACCAGGCTGACACTTTTCCCGTATGAACTAGTATTATAATACTCATATATAAATCTTTGGACAAAGCTGGGGTGGTATAGTCTGGTATGGCGCCTGGCTGAAGATCAGGTTGACACTTTTCCCGTGTCACGCGGGTTCAAATGTGTTAGCTATGGGTTAGTTTTACTGAAACTCCCGTCCCCAGCGTCCAAAATTACCTCATCATCAGCTTGACTACGTCTACCATCCTGTTGGAGTAGCCCCATTCGTTGTCGTACCAGGCAACTACCTTTATGAGGTTTCCTTCTATGACCTGGGTGAGCTGCGAGTCAAATATTGATGAGTGCTTGTTGCCTATCATGTCAAATGAGACAAGAGGCTCGTCACAGTACTCGATTATACCTTTAAGCTCGTTGTTTGTGACTGACTTAAACAGGCTGTTTATCTGGTCGACGCTTGCTTCCTTGTTAAGTTCTGCAGTGAAATCGACTATCGAAGCGTCTTTTACTGGTACTCTCATGGCCATGCCGTGCAGCTTTCCCTTAAGCTGAGGTATCACGAGAGCGACTGCTTTTGCAGCACCAGTTGTTGTTGGTATGATGCTCTCATAGGCTGATCTTGCCCTTCTCAGGTCCTTGTGCGGAAGGTCAAGTACGTTCTGGTCGTTTGTGACTGCGTGGACTGTTGTCATAAGCCCGCGCTTGACCCCAAAATTATCATTGAGCACCTTGACGACAGGGGCAAGACAGTTTGTGGTGCATGAAGCATTGCTTATGACATGGTCTGTTTCCTTGTTGTACTCATGCTCATTCACTCCCATGACTATTGTCTTAACAGGATCATCTCCGGAGTATGGTGCGGATATCAGGACTTTTTTTGCTCCTGCCTTTATGTGTTTTTCAGCATCCTTCTTTTTCGTGAAGAACCCTGTCGATTCTACCACCACATCTATGCCTAGTTCTTTCCATGGCAGCTTTTCAGGGTCGCGCTCGGCACACATCACTATCTCTTTTCCGTCAACAACTATGTTTTTATCCCTTACCTCTATATTTGCGTTGAGCTTTCCGTGTGTTGAATCATACTTAAGAAGATGGGCCATCGTCTTGACGTCCCCAAGATCGTTTATTGCAACTATATCCAGTTCTTTGTAGCCTGCCCTAAAGACTAGCCTTCCTATCCTTCCAAATCCGTTTATTGCTACTCTAACCAATGTCATTCACCTTTTTTTTGTTCCGATAAGGGAATATATAAGCCATTTGTATATAAAAGCTTTTGCATAATTTTTTCACTCAAAAGTTCGCGAAATCGAAGACAGGTTATTTATTGCGAATTTTTGAGTCCGCCAACCGAGAGGGCAAATCACATTTTTTTGTGAAATAAACCTTCGGTTGGCGTTACTATTTTAAAGTAATTTTGCTTATAAAGTTTCCTTTTTTTTCGTCTGAAAACTAAGAAAAGTTTATATAATACGGCTTTATTTGGTGAAAACAAGATATTGTGGGGCAGTCTGCAAAAAAATGAAAAATATCTTTAAAAAGAGTGATTTGGCAAAGTTTTTTGATGACCTAAAAAAAGAATATGAGCTCATAGGCCCTACAAGAAAAAACGGAGTTCTGACTTTTGACAGGATAAACGTTCCTGAAGATCTCGTGCTTGACAAGCAGACAGACTATTCCCCAAAAAAGTTCTTTCTCCCTCCAAAAGAGGCTATTATGGGCTATGACAAAAAAGGCATAATCTCAAACATATCCAAAGAGAAGAGAGCTATAATAATGCATCCCTGCGACGCAAACTCTCTCCTAATAACAGACCGGCTTTTCCTTGACGAGATGCCAGACCCTTATTATGAGGCAAGAAGGAAAAACACGCTTCTGGTGGTATTTAAGTGCCTTAAGCCGGATAAGAACTGCTTCTGCACGTCAATGAACACTTCTGAGACGACAAATTACGATCTTTATTTTATAGATGTTGGTGACAAGTACATAGTCAGTGTCAATTCAGATAAGGGAAGAGCGATAACATCAAAGAGCAAGCTCTTCAGCCCAGTCCTCCGGGAGGGTTTTATAAAGGTAAATTGTGAAAAGAAGCTTTTTGAGCCAACAAAGCTTGACTCAAAGTTTCCGGATTCTGTCTGGAAGGAAGGTTCTGATAAGTGCTTATACTGCAATGCCTGCACGATAGCGTGTCCTAACTGCATGTGTTTTGACATCAAGGATGTTCCTGACCTGTCAGGAGAATCTGGTTCCAGGATAAGGGAGTGGGACTCATGCAAGAGGCCTGATTTTACAGAGGTTGCAGGAGGGTTTGTGTTTAGGGATGAGAAGCTGCACAGGTTCAAGCACAGGATATACCACAAGCTGAAATACTACAGGGACAGGCACGGCAGGAACATGTGTGTCGGCTGCGGCAGGTGCATAACAGTCTGCCCTGCAGGGATAGACTTTGTCGATATAGTAAACAAGATAAGGACAGAATGATCATGAAGAAGAAAAAAGAAACAAAGAAGCAGGACGTGAAGGCGGAAAAGGAGAAAAAGGACGTTAACCCTTACATGCCTGTTCCCTTTAAGATCGACTCAGTCGTACAGGAAACATTTGATATAAAGACGTATAAGGTAAAGTTTAACCAAAAATGCCTTCCAGGCCAGTTCGTCGAGGTCATGGTGCCATCCATAGGAGAATGCGCAATATCCGTGTGCTCCTACTCAGACAGCTTTATAGAGCTTTGCGTAAGAAATGTCGGGAACGTCACGAATGCGATGCACAAGATGAAAGCAAAAGACGAGTTCCTGATAAGGGGCCCTTATGGCAACGGTTATCCTATGAAAGACATCGAAGGCCAAAACCTTGTGCTTGTAGGCGGAGGAACAGGAATAGCTCCTCTGAGATCGGTTATCCAGTACATTGAGAAGAACAAGGACAGGTATGGTAAGGTCGACATCTTCATGGGATACAGGTCTCCGGAGTTCATAATGTTTAGGAAAGACATGGAAAGATGGAAAAAAGAGTTCAACCTTAAGGTGACTGTTGACAAGGCAGAAGGGAAATGGAACGGAAATGTCGGCCTGATAACAGACCTTCTTGAGAAAAGCCAAGTTTCTATCGCTAACACGACAGTCCTTACATGCGGCCCGCCCATAATGATAAAATTCGTGATAAAAGTGCTTAAGAAGCTGGGTTTTGGGGACCATCAGATATATGTCTCACTTGAGAGGAACATGAAGTGCGGGATAGGAAAATGCGGGCACTGCATGATCGAGTCAGAATATGTCTGCAAAGACGGTCCTGTGTTTAATTACGGAAAGAGCAAATACCTTGTTGATTGATATGGCAAAAAAAGTAAATAAACCGATAAAGAAAGCTGTTAAGAAGAAGGCGCTAGCAAAAGCTCCTGCAAAAAAGGTAGCAAAGCCAGTCTCAAAAGAAAAAAAATCAGGACCTTCACCCAAGCCCACTCAGGAGATCGTATCACAGGCAAAAAAGATCAACGTGCCTGCAATGCCAAAGATATACAAGCCAAAGCCAAAAAAAGGCGTGCCGACAGTAGGGATCTACTCATTTACTGCCTGCTCAGGATGCCAGCTTGAGCTCGTGCATTCAGAAGACCTTCTGCTTGACATAGCAGGAAAGATAGACATTGTCAGTTTCCATATGGTCAGAGAAACGAACAATCCTGATTCAAAGGTCGATGTTGCGATAATCGAAGGATCGATAACGACAAAGGCCCAGGAAAAGGAAGTCTGCAGGATAAGGGAGAACGCAGGGGTTGTGATAGCGATAGGAGCATGCGCCTGCGAGGGAGGGCTTCAGTCGATAAGGAATTTCATCGACAAGGAGGCTGCAGTGAGGTATGTCTATGGGAAAAACCCTCCAACCTCATCCTTAGACTCATTTGGGATAGACAAGTACATAAAGGTGGATTATTATGTCAGGGGATGCCCTATAAACAAGCATGAGCTGATAGACCTTTTGAAGAAGCTGCTTGCAGGACAGAAGCCAAAGACATACAGCCATCCTGTGTGCAATGAGTGCAGGCTAAAGGAGAATCCTTGCCTGCTTCAGAAAGGAGAGCTTTGCATGGGCCCTATAACTGTTGGCGGCTGCGATGCGATATGCACTTCGTTTGGAAGCCCTTGCGAGTCATGCAGGGGCCCGTTAAAAGATGCCTCGACACAGGCGATAATAAAAGTGTTTGAGGAGAAAGGCATGAACAAAGAGGAGCTTGTCAGGCTTTTCATCAAGTTTGCAGGTAACAGGTTTGATATAAAATGAGCACGATAGAGCTAAATCATATAACAAAGGTTGAAGGCCACGGAAAGCTGTACGTGAAGGTACACAAAGGAGAGGTTGAAGACGTCAAGTTTGAGATATTTGAAGGGGCAAGATATTATGAGGGGATAGTCAAGGGAAGGATGTACCACGAGATCCCTGGCATAACACAGAGGATATGCGGGATATGCAGCCAGGCCCATAACATAGTGGCCCTTATGGCTATCGAAAATGCGCTTGGCGTAAAGGTCTCAAAGCAGACGAGGATGCTTAGGGAGATACTCATGAACTCTTCAGTGATCCAAAGCCATGTTCTGCACCTATATTTCCTGGCGCTTCCTGACTATCTTGGATTTGATAACGCGCTTGACATGGCAGAGAAGCACCTTCCTGAGGTCAAAAGAGCATTGAAGCTAAAAGCTCTTGCAAACAAGATGTGTGCAGTGATCGGAGGAAGGGAGATACACAGTCTTACGACAAAAGTAGGCGGATTCTATTCTGTTCCGACGCAGGAGCAGATCAACGGCATATTAAAGGAGCTAAAAGACGCAAAAAAAGACATCGAGGCGATGGTGAATCTTTTCGGAAAGATAAAGGTTCCAGAATTTGAGAGGAAGACAAACTATGTCTGCCTGAAAAAGCAGGGTTCATATCCTTTTACAGAAGGACTGCTTGTCACTTTTGACGGCAAGAAGTTCTCGCAGGAAAACTACAAGAAGCTGGTATCAGAAAAGGTTGTAGGATATTCTAACGCAAAGCTTTCGACGATAAATAATGAACCGTTCTTTGTCGGCGCTCTTGCAAGGATGAACATCAACAGGGGAGACCTAACCTTAAACGCGAGGAAAGCGATAAACAAGTTCAAGGTAAAGTTCCCTAACTTCAACCCTTACATGAACAACTTCTGCCAGGCTATAGAGACCCTGCATCTTGTTGACACCACGATAAAGCTGCTCTCAGAGCTAAAGATAAAAGAAGAGCTGCCTGTTGAAGTCAAGATAAGGGCAGGAGAAGGCACAGCGATAGTTGAAGCTCCAAGAGGGATACTTGTCCATTACTACAAGCTAAACGCTAAAGGAGAGGTGATAGCAGCAGACATAATAACACCTACAGCCTTTAACGCTGCAAACATAGAATCAGATGTTCGTGAGCTGGTGCCAGGGATCCTTCACCTATCAAAAGAGCAGGTAGTCCTTGAGATAGAGAAGCTGATAAGAGCATACGATCCTTGCATAAGCTGTTCTGCTCACTTTATTGAAGTGGAGAAGGATTAGGCTAAAGGACCTCCTTTTATGTTTCTTGCTGTCTTATATTTTCTGATTGCAACTACATCAACAAAATAGCCTGGATCATCAATAAATCTTTCTTTTAGCCATCCTGCATTTACAAAATTTGGATGGAAATGACAGAGAGGGTCGCACTTTTTTACTGTCCCATCCTCAAGCTGATATCTTAAGACAGCTCTTATCTGATCAGGATACTGTCCGCTTCCAATCATATAATCTTCAATCCCATCCATCATTATCACTTCGCTCCTAACATTAAGCCTTTCAAGCAGGTCATGGGCTAATATGGCAAGGCTAACAAATCCGTGGACAAATCCCTGCGGGAGGAATGTTAAATCTATTATATCGTTTCCGCTGCAGATAAAAGGAGCATTCCCAAAAAAGTAGATGATTCCGCTGGCTGCTTGGACCAGTTTTTTCTGTTGATAAGCATTAGGGGTGTAGATTCGCCATTCGTGAGGCCTCCCTGATATAGTATCAACAGCTTGTACTATTTCTTTGGAAGAATTTGGGCATCTTTCTAACAGGCCTTCTAATTCATCTTTTAGTTTTTCATGATCTTCGCTGGATGACAATCCAGCAACATTTTGTTCAACAGCCCTTGCTCTTGCAGCAAGAGCTAGTATCTTATCCTCCTTTTCATATACAAAATCCGGGTTTGTAATGGCATAAAAGAGAAACTCTTTAACATTTGGGAGGGTTCCGGGAGAGAAAGCTAGATCCTTATTATAGATATTAGTGGTTATCCATCTTTTTTCAATGAGGTATCTCATAACAGCATCTACTTTTTCTTGAACGCTAATACTTTTGCCTAGGTCTAGCTTTTTGATAACATTATCTATATGGTCCCCCATAATATGTCGAGAACTCATTTGGGATATAAAACTTGTTGCAAAATAAAAACCTTTAAAAACAGAACTGAGTTTTCAGTGATTTGCGCCCCGGTGGTGTAGTCCGGCCAATCATCTCGGATTTTCGAGATTTATCGGAGACCATATATGTTGTCCGGAATCAAAAATATCCGAGGACTCGGGTTCAAAAGATGTTTCAACAAGAACAAGTGATGTTGGACCTTCCTGAAAGTCCCGGCCGGGGCATTATTCTTATACGCTCGGGGCATAGAGCGCTTCTTTTCTCAACAGACATAAATAGTAAGGCGGCCTTTTTACCAAATGGGTTATCTTCCTTCTAGAAAATGCTTCTTTTGCTTCTTCTGGGATCACCGAAGGAACCAATTCATTAACAAAACCTACTCTCTTAAAAGCAGCATCATATTTTTGTTTTGGTCTCCAATAATTATAGAATAAACAGTTTCCTTTTCCTTTATACCTCTTAAACCTAGCTTTTATCTTAATAGGCAGATCATTTTTATCCCCTATTGGACCCCATCTAATACCAAAAGGCCCATTATAAGATGGACCTAGATCAGGATTAGGAATCATAGCAATAACCCTTCCCTCGTCATTTAGTGATTTATGGATGTCAGATAGCATACTATCTAGTTTGGCTTCAGAATCCGCATATTGCAGAACCATGACAGCAGTGACTAAATCAAAAGTTTTATGATTAATCTTTTCTAAGAATGATTCTGTACCTAATTCAGCTACAATAAATTCTATGCCTAGTTTTTGCTCTTTCTCAACTTTTCTTGCTATGCCAATTCCTTCATGGGATTCATCAATGCCTATCACCTCATTAAAACCTCTGGATCCAAGAATCCTTGTGAAAGCGCCAGGGCCGCACCCTACATCAAGAGCACATCCTGATAAAAGAGAAGGATTATGAAATATCACCTGATTCAAGGCATAAACAAATAAGGGATCTTTAAAAAACCTAGCAATAGGTCTTTGTTCTGCTTCGTGATACTGCCTTGCTATTTGGTCATATGGGGGGGCCATTTTGATTCGACCCTAAAACCTAACAGTGACCCTTCCACCAACAAACCAGTTGCCTCTGAAACCATTTAGACCAGGATATCCTCTTACTTTATTGACATTTGTCCCACCATACAAAGAAAAATATTTCCCTATCCTTGCCTTAACATCCACTCCTGCTTCCCCCCATGAATTTCTATAGCTGGCATGGTTTCTTACTCCCAGAATTCCTGTCCCAATTTCCATGTTAGGTTCAAGTGTTAAGTTAAATTCTTGGCCATCAACAATTTTTATTGGATATCTTGTGGCAAACACCATATCTGTCTTCTTGTCTGAAAATCTTTCCACTAAAGTAAGGCCATTATTCAACTTGCCGATCCTGAAACTGTAGGTAATCATCGCTTTGTGGATATCAGGGATATTTGTGCCTGGAAACGTGATTAATAGATAAGTTAAGGAAATAGGATCAAAAGCTATAGTTCCAAGATAATAAGCCTCATCAGTTCTTTTTCCAGATTGAAGATCTCTAAAATTAATGTAACCTATACCTCCCCCTACATGTAAGTTCCCTATCCTGGTCCCCCCAGAGATTACAGTTTCAATCCCCCCTCCCCTACTATAAGGCCTGCCGTCTGTATAAAACGTACCGACGAAACTTGTATCCTGTCGAACAGAAGTCCAGGGGGTATCTTCTTTTTTTAGTTTCTTATCTTTTTTATTTGCCTTCTTTTGCTTCTTCTGGATTAGCTGACTCAAAGCAGGTTTTGGTCGTGTTAATACCCTCACAATGGGAGGATGCATCATCCTATCTCGTGCTATCAAATCACCAAGACTATAATAATTAACATTCATCGCTTGTTGTGCATTCATCTTCAAATCCTCAATTTAACATTATTCATTATTAAGTAGTAAACAATACTATATCAATATTTGTTGTCGAAATCAGACAACAAAACAAAGATTTATATATCTAATGGGGATATCAATAATGATATGAAGATAATCCCAGAGCTGAAAGAACTAAACCTAGAGGATAACGAGATAAAAGTATATCTCGCATGTCTTAACCTTGGCTCTGCTAAAGTGAATGACATTGCAAACAGGGCAGAGCTGATAAGGACGACAACTTATGGCGTCTTAAAATCATTAGTTGAAAAAGGTTTGGTCTCCAAGATAAAGAAAGATAACATTACGTTCTTCCAGGCTGCTTCACCAAACCAGCTTGTCGAGATGATCGACGAAAAAAAAGAAAAGATTATGTCAATAGCACAGGAGCTTGAAAAGATAAGGACTGCAGTCCCATCAATACATAACATAGAATATTTTGAGGGGAAAAAAGGTGTGATGACTGTAACAAATGATCTTATTTCAGCACCAAACTCAATCAACAAAATCATTGGGTCCACAAAAGAGTGGATGGAGTTTTCTGAGAGCTACATTAAGATATATTACAGAAAGAAACAGGAAAGAAATATTATGGCTTATGTGATTACAAC
>JBJKQO010000032.1:0-18029 GCA_046705145.1 Candidatus Woesearchaeota archaeon | reverse complement strand
TATCTTGACAAGCAGAAATATGCAAGCAAGCACCAAACCCTACTATCAACTTATTAGATAATGAATGCCGAAATGCCACCATGTCTATGACTGGTGGATAGGCATTCATCAAAAATTATTTTACATAATTAGTTCATCAGAGTTATCATCCAATTCTCCAGAGAATTGATCCAGATGAAAATGAGCGCCTTTTGGATATTTGGCTATATTAAGTAATCGTATTGCAATAGAAATAAGTCCGGCTTCATTCCCTTCTAGTTTTGATCTTTGATAATTCACTTCAGGATTTTCTTTAAGTATTTCATAATAATTTGTTAATAGGTTTATAATCTTCTGGAGGTCTTCTTTGTTAGGGAGGGGTTTTAATTCTCCTGTAGATTCTTCAATCTTATCTCCTGGTCTTTTAATCTTTTTAGCAATAATTTGACTTATAAAGTTTTCTATATCCATTAATTCTGCCAATCCAAATGTTAGAAAGACCAGGAAAAGTAGCGTATTTAGAGGATTACCATTTCAGAAATATATATTTTGAAAGTAATATTAGAAATCAGGAATTTTGTTTACAAAATTCCTGAGATATCCTTTTATTTATAACTTTCGATGAAAAAATAGAAACATTTAAATAGTATAATGCATATCATTGTTGTAATTGATTCAATTGTAGGTTATGCAAAAATGGACACTAAACTCGATAATGTAAAATCAACTATTACAGTATCTTTGGGAACCAAAAACAGATTGAGAAAGATCAAAGGTGACCAGAGTTATGAAGATTATATAAACTATTTAATTAGGAGAAGGAATCAAATATCTCATGATGATGCTAATAGAATTGAATTTCAGAAATTCGAACGTAAAAAAGCAACATTTAGGTTACGCATGAGTGAATTAATTTCGAATGATCCTGATTTTTATATACTTACTTTTTCATATAATCAGTATAATCAATCATCTTATTTCTGGTTTGATCTAAAGATAGAGACTATCAGAGGATCAACAGGAAGAATAATCGCACTAGAAGATTTCAAAAAAGAACTGCATCTTCCAATATTTAGTAATAAGAATAAGCTTTCATTTGATTACAGAATTTACTTTCTATTATTAGAAGAAGCTATCCGAAAAGAAATAGAACCACAATTCCGCCATAAAGGTCGGTTTGAGGACTATTATTTGTGGGAAAAAGAGTTTAGAATACTAAATTTGCCAAAGAAGTCATTTGATGAAGATATTTTGGATAAATTAAATGATCTTAACTCAGAGATCGGTGTTTTTTAATGATAAATGTATCTGCTTTAGAAGAGTATTTTCCATCCATTGGGGGATCAATAGAGGAAGGGGATTATACGTTTAGGATTATCCTGGAACAAGATGAAAAAGAGAAAATATTTGTTATAAACTTGAAGATTAAACAAAAAGATACAAAAAAAGATCATTTAATTAAATTTAAGATTGGCCTTGGCAAAGATAAAGAAAGCGAATCAAGAACACATGATACTAAATCTTCTCATTTTGAAATTGATTTATACAAAAGAGAAAAGGATGCCTTCTCAGCAAATGTATATTTTACATTTAAAGATAGTTCTGATAAAATGCTTCTCAAATATGCAAAAGGAACTGTCGTTCTAATCTCAAAAATAATTAAGAATTTTTTAGAATCGCATTCATTAGACAAAGAAACAATAAATGAAATAATATTTTATGATGCAGTAAATAAAGAATTATCAAGATATGAATCCGATCTTATTGATGCATTATGTGATTGTTACAAAAAAAGTTTAATTACGGTAAGAGAAAAAGGGAAAGAATATATTATTAAAACACAGCATCAGTTATCAAAATACCTAAATAAGACAGATTTAGAGCCGTTATATTTACCTTTACTTGAGAAAATTGAAAAATAAGTTTCTGCAAAGTAGGCTATGTGTCCAACAGGACGAACTCTCCTTTTGCTTCTTCATTGAAAATCTTTGGTTTTCATGCGCCAGAAATCTTCTTGATTTCTGAGCGTTTCTAAAAGAAGAGAGAACTTAAACACAATTGAGCTTAACACCCATTAAACCCTCCCTCCCGGAAACTTTCCGATTTTTTTTGGTGAAGGCATATAAAGCTTTTTTGCCTAAATGATTCTGTTAAAATATTGATAAAATATTGAGAGGGATGATTATGGGAGATTCAAAGATATTGGCTCAGCTAAAAGGGGAAAAAATCCCTGATCTCGAAGGACGGATTGCAGGATTTAACCCTCTTAATCTTCCTGTGGTAGGACCTGAGGTTCATAGCGGGCTTTCGCACATGAACCCTGCTATCTTAAACCCTGCCAGTACAAAAGATGGTGCCAGTGAGATCTCACAGATACAGGATAATGAAAGGCTAAATGATGCATTAGTCCAACTCCGGAAATATGGGAGAAATATTTCCGAAGTAAGGAGCTACAGGACAAGCAGGACTTATAGGGGGGTGTACAATCTTCTTCAGATCGTAGGGCTCAAGCCTAAGATAGGTGATGAGTATGACCTGTTCTCAAAGACAGCAGATGTCGTAAAAGGGATGACAGAGGAGGTTGGAAGAGTCATAAAAGCATACGAGAGGATAGTCGCAAGGCACTGGCCTAAGCTAAAAGAGCTTGAAGAAAAGATAAAGCAGGATTCACAGAATGCTGATTCATACCAGGCATCGCTTTCTGAAAAGGAGGGAGAGGTAGATAGGCTAATCGAAGAACAGCAAGTGGCAACAGATGACTATCAGGAAGCGCATTCAAGAGCTTCACTTTATAGGGCAGTATCCGGTGTCCTTCAGGCTACAGGTGAGACTGCATTAAGCCATCTAAGGTCAAAGCGCAGGTTATACAGCCTTTCTGTAAAGACCACTCTCATGGCAAATATAGAGCTAAATCTCCTTAAAGGCAAACTTGTGAAGGAGAGGGTTGCGATGTTAAGGGAGTTTTTGGATGAGAATATAGAGCTGATGAAGCTAAGTTCTCTTTCCGAAAGCATGAACCTTCTGTCAGCAGGGCTTACTGAGATAACTGATTTCACGTCTGATATAGCTGCGATATACAGCATGGACGCACAACAGCTCCAAAAGGTCTATGGAGGCACAAAAGACATCGAGGCCCTTAAAGAAGTATATCAGGTAGCCCAGGCGATATCAGGGCAATCATATGCTGCTATTGTCAGCAGCACTCAGGGACTGTTGCCGTCAAAATCATAAGACTCTAAGATGGACCCTGCTATAATCAGAAGATTAAGGCAAGATAAGACAGACCCTGCAAGAGATCTTCAGAGCAGGATCAGGGCAAGGCTTAGGGATCAGGGGGTTGCCCTCCCTCAATCCCATAACTTTTCACCTGAGGTCGTGAAACAGTTAAAGAGGAAGTATGAAGAGAAAAAGCCTCCTATGCTTGACGTAGAAAGGATTGATCCTCGTTACAGCTTGTTCATCAATGACGGTTCGATCTATAATCCTTTTGTTGTCAGCAGCGACCTTGTTTCAATAATAAGGAACCACACTGGAGAGATAGTCGATAAGTTAAGGATGTGCAATAACGGAGCCATCCCTAATGAGAAAGAGGTGCGTGCAAGGGCTATATTTGACTGGATGCAAAAGAACATCACATACCAGAAAGCATCAAGGTACAGGACGTCAAAGGAGGTCCTTAGGGATAAGAAAGGGAAATGTCTTGATCAAAGCTTCCTATATATCGCGTTTGCAAGGTGCGATGGGTTGTGGAGCGCCTGCGTGTATGTCGACGTTGATTACGAAGGCAAGAAAGTAAGTCACGCATGCGCAGCAGTAGAGCTTGAAAGGAGGAGGGTCTATGTTGATCCTGCTTACCACCAGTTTGATATACACCATAAGCGGATAAGGTTGGTGACAGATCTGGAAGTGCTTAAGGATGTAAACAGGTGGAACGGAAATGGATAGGTGATAAACATGAATGAGAAGATAATTGCAAGGTTGAAGTCTCAGGCAACACATCCAGGAAAGTGCGAGAAGCCTCTCGAAGTCAATGTTGATGATGCTATAAGAAACAGGCTAAGGCAGACTGCATGCGGTTGTATGTCAGACATCATGCCTAAGCCAGTTGTCCCTCTGGTTTCTACAGCCCAGACTACAAGCATTATACCCCAGCCAGTACCAGATATATCAAATATAAGCGCCCAGTACCCTGATGCTTCGAGCAACGCAAAAGGGGGGATAATCCAGGCAGGAAACGCTTATGATGATTCGATAAAGCTTATGAAAGCAAAGCTTCAGAAAGATGATTTAGGGCTTTTCAACGCATTAAGCCAGGTACAGCCAGGTGAGATAATGGTCGTCACCGGAAGCTATGACTCGATCGAGACTATCCTTTCTAAATCAAAGATACCTTATACAGAATTAAAATATGCAAATGGTTTCACAAAAAATGCAGGTGTGATATTCGTCAACTGTTCATCTTCCTATAGCCTGAACAAGGATGCATTAAGAAGCTTTGTCCAATATGGGGGATATCTGGTCACGACAGACTGGGCTTTAGACCTTATAGTAAAGTCTATATTTGGGAACATAGGCAAGAAAGGCGGGACTCCAAATGATGTTGTTGATGTGACTCCTGACGAGCAAAGTTTCTATGTTAAAGGTGCGTTCCCTAAAGGTATCAAGCCTGCGTGGTGGCTTGAGGGCGGAAGTCATGTGATAGGTGTATCCTCTCCTGGCAATGTGAGTGTCATGATAAGAAGCGGGGAACTTAACAAGAAATACAATTCAGATGTTATAGGATGCACATTTCCTTACGGCAAAGGAAGGGTGTTTCATTTTATCAGCCATTTCAGGCTTCAGCAAAGCAAGCAGTACTTGGCTCCTGACAAGCAGCAGGCAGAAAGCTTTGCCAAGAATGTTTTGGAACTGTCAGATTCTGAACTGAAAGGTCTTGGGATAAACAAGGGCCTTTCTTATGCTGCTGTCGAGACCGCTTTTTCATCTGCCATGATAGTCCACAGGATAATTGCGGCAAGAAAGATGGGATATAACGGAAGATGAAGATTGGGCTATATGGGGGTATGGAACAAGATATAACACCTATCCTTTTAGAAGAGATATTAAGCCTGGGAGTGGATTGTCGATTGATCCCTGAAGGGATGCAGGATATGATGCTTGAGATGGATGTAGTCTACATGACACCTCATATAGACCTAATCAATGAGAGAGAACTATCAAAAAAAGTGCCTATCATAAATTCATATGCTGCAATGATGAGGGCTCTTGATAAGATAGCAACTTCAAAGATCCTTGCTCAATCAGATATTAGCCAACCTGATTTTTTACTGGCAGATAATCTTGAAGATATACAGAGATTTCTTTTAAGCCATCCTGTTTCGATAATTAAGTTTCCTAGAGGATCAGCTGGATTCGGGCATACTATCATAGTGCCAGAAGAAGAAAAAATTGTGGGTTATTGCAAAGGCGGCAAATGTGAAGTAGTATCAGAAGGAGACCACATATCAGCCGGAACGATGAAATATTTCCCGCCATATCTTGTGCAGGAGTTCATCTCTGCAGGAGGTAACCATAAAAATGATAGGGTATATAGGATTTATGTAGTTGGAAATGATGTTTTGTTTGGAACCTTAAGGATAAATGGTGCAAGAGACCTGTCTGAAAGCATAGTGAACATTGCTCGGGGAGCAAGATATGAATTTATCCAGGAACCTGACAAACAGATGCAGGATCTTGCGTTAAGGGCTGCAAGAGCTATAGGGTTTGATATAGGCGTAGTAGACCTATTGAAGGATGTTCATGGAAATAGTCTTGTGATAGAATGCGACTGTGATGGAAGATATATGATGGCTGATAGAAAATTTATGGATCATCCGGAATACTGCGGCAAGTACAATTTTAACAAAAAGATAGGCCTAAGGCTGATAGATATTGCTTCTGGCAAGGAATTCAGGAGATAGGTTTTCTGGATACTATAAAATTTTTTCAAGTTCTGAGGGATTATCATCTTCCGTCGGAAACTTTCCGATTTTTTTTGGTTAAAGCATATAAATGATTATATGCACTATTAATGCTAAATTAAAACGAATTTTTGAAGGTGATGTGAAATGCAAAAACCATTGTATGTGCTAGTGCAAGCTCTAATCTATGATGATGGAGCTGGCCAAGGATCAGAACCAACAGCGCCAAAGGCAAAAAACCTGCCAAGAAACGTTTCAGAAGAATTTATGGGAAAAACGTTCAGCGAGCTTCTTCAGAAGATGGCAGATCCGAACACGGATGACTACCATACTGTGCCATACTCAACAGAAGACATGGAGATAGCAAATTACCTGAACAACCTTCTGGCAGACGCTAACAGCAATCCGAAAGCGATGCATCTTTATGGTGTGCCAAACCAGGCTGGAGCGCAGAAGATTCAGCTAAAGCTGCATGAGAAAGTCTCAAAATACAGCGGCCAGATAGTGTCGATTGAGCAAGGAGATGAAGAGACAGGCGATTTCAGGAAGATGCACCTTATTGTGGCCCCTGCAATTCCAGGAGGGATCGATGCTATAGTCGAAGCATATGGTAAGTAAGATGCAAGTCTCGCCTTTGTCCCAAAACTTTCTGAGGGACTTTCGTGATTCAAGGGAATCATTAGTGATATTTGGAGGGAGAGTATACACTGTTGAAAAGCCGGGCAGCAATTATAGGGGCTCTGACTTTTTCCATCTCAATGGAGTCGACTATCCTCTCCAGCAATCACAAAGGGTAAGCAGGATAGAGGGGGAGCTGTTCCAGGAACATGAGGACGCGCTTAAGGTCATGATGACTGAGCATATCAAAAGCGAGCTTGTCGATGTAGCTGAAGAAAAGAAAAAGAAGCTGGAAAAGATCAAAGATGTATATTCTGCGGTCCAGGATAATACCATTGAACGGTTTTTCATCTTCGATGTTTTCAGGTTCTTTAACAATGAAGCGGAATTAAATCTTCCCCCT
This sequence comes from Candidatus Woesearchaeota archaeon, assembly GCA_046705145.1. Lineage (GTDB taxonomy): Archaea > Nanobdellota > Nanobdellia > Woesearchaeales > JBJKQO01 > JBJKQO01. The sequence continues at coordinate 11,069 of JBJKQO010000032.1, read as the reverse complement.
CAGAAAAAATCTATTCAAGTACCAACTATATCCCCATTAGATGTCTCAGAGCTTTTTTCAGAGGATAACTGCCTTGATAGCATCATTCTCGACAGGAACCTTCGGGCTTCAGGTGTGATAAGCATACAGAACCAGGTGTATAGGATCGTAGAGAACGGGGCAAAACCGTTAGGCCAAGAAGGAGCTGTATCAATAGGTGGAAGAAGATATAACCTTGTATCCTGGGTTTCAATGGACCAGCTATGTTCATTATACGCGGAAAATATCGCAAAAAAGGTACGCAGCACAGCCCTTAAGCAGGGCAGTAACATAGCGCAGGTCCTGGTGCAGTTTGAGAAGGATGAAGCTGAGATAAACAAGCAGAGAGCTCAGCTTAAAAAGATGACTGGAAACTCCAGGGGGTATATCAGCTTCAAAAAAGACCCTCCGAACAAGTACACAATATCTATCAGCATCCCACCATACATCATCCAGAAAGGAAATGAGTTTTTCGCTTTTGGAAAAGCAGAAGTCGGCTTTTCTGTAAGCGTAAGGAATAGCAGAGAGATGATGTTTGACCGGCCGCCCCACATTCTGAACATGCCTTATCTGCATCCATTTGTGTATTTTGACCCTGAAAAGTATTCTACTATCTGTGTAGGAAAGTTCAAATGGCCTAGCATAGGATTTGTTGAAGAGAGATGGTATGATTTTGTAAAACACAAAGATACTCTTGCAAATGTTATAGTTGAGGCGCTCAATTATGCGCAAAGGACATTGGAACATGGTTACCTTGGAGTACCTATGTCAGACTTCAGGCCGGTCAGGCTTATCGGAAACTGTAAGTGTATGCTACCTGTGTCATCAAGGCCTGCAGCAGAGCAGTACGCTGATTCTCATGGTATACCAAGGCAGAGAATAATCGAAAATGAATAAGGAAAGTCTAGAGGATATGATAGTATCAGAGCTATCCCCCATAAGGATAACCCGTTCTGCTTTTGATAAGGCTAACTATATTTCCAAAAGAGTGTGTGAGGTTTCTGGAAAAGCGCTTGAGATAGGATTCCTTATGACTGGAAGTATGCTCAATCCTGAGGATACCCACTTAACGATAACTGATATGAACGCTGCAGTTGAGCAGAACGTACAGAATCTGCGTTGCGAGATAACACCTGAAGGGACGATGACTGCATTTGAAGATTCCATAACCAGCGGGAAAAGGATAATCGGGTGGGGCCATTCACACGCAAAAGCAAGCCCATATTATACTGAAGATGATGATAACACGATCAAGCAATGCGTGCAAAGATGGGGATTAAGGAGAAGGATAATCTGCCCTTTAGACCTGGATGTTGAGAAAGATTATTCATTACAACCTCATTCAGAAAATGGAATCAATGGACTCCTTATAGGGGTTAGAGGTACTCAGCTTTTTGTCTACGGAAAAGAAGATGATATTTTCAGAGAGCTCCAGCAAGATAAGGGGTTAGGCCTTGCAGAGGTAGTGCTGATCAAGTATTTCTATGGGATGACATTCAATGCGCTTGGTGATACCCCTTACAATGTGGTAGCCTACATCTCCGACGGCCAAATTGGCTTGATCAAGAACAGGATAGATAGCCTCGTGATTGATGACGGGCATTCTGCTGATTTTGATAAGGTTGAGATTGACAGGCAGATGGTAAGGGATGTTATTGAGATACGAGAAAGAGCTGCTGAAATACAATCCCAGTTCAGGGAACAATACGGCATCTTTAGGAAGAGATATCTGCCTGCTGCCATAAATGCTATAGACTATCTGTGTTCAAAAAAGAATGTTGAAGCATCAGATGAGATGAACATATTGAAGACTCTGTGTGAAGGCATCAGTCTTGCGAGAAGGCTTACAGATAACAGAGCTATCCTTGATTCGATCGCATTAGAGGGAGAAGAAGATAAAGAAAGGATCCTTGAGGTCATGGCAGGTTATAATATCCTGATGAAAAAGATAGGTTCTATCAGGGAGGTCATGGAATCTAATAGGGAGTCTCATCAGAACGCTCTTGATTCGTCTCTCACAAAGACTTTAAGAAATGCCCAGCAAAAAGAGATAGTAAGATCATATGACGGCTTATTTTCACTCGTAGGATATCAGGGCCCTTTAGGAGGGGATCTTAAGTGACTGAACCTGATAACATTGTCAGGGATAGGAACAGCAGGAACCTGCTCGCATGGGGTAAAGAAGCACAGGATCTCCTGTATAAGTCAAGGGTGCTTGTAGTAGGAAGTGACGTATTAGCGCAATATATACTTACTGGTCTGGCCGGGCTTAGCGTCGGAAACGTATTTTTTATGGATAACAGCGAAATCAATCCTAGAGATGCTGATTTCTTGTGCCCTCATAGGCAAGAAAACATATGGCAGGAAAAAGTAACAGTGATCCAGGACACACTTCAGAAGATTAATGTAAAATCCAGGAATGTGGGGATGTACTCAAGGTTTTGTGATTCATTTGTAAAGAAGAAATCACCAGAGATGATAATAGACGCGACGAACGATTCAGTATCAAAGGAGAAAGCTCTGATATATGCGATGAAACATGGGATCCCGCTTTTGTCTGCTTCATCAGACGCTGTGAGATCTGCTCTCACTGCATTTTTTCCAAAATCAGATGCACGTAGCGCCCAGGCCAACAGTCTTGATGCAGTGCTGCTTCGCGAATTCAACGGGAAAAGACAGGGCGCTTTTTCAAGCGGGGTCATAGCAGGCATCACTACAGAAGAGTTCAGAAAGGTCAAGTTCAGCTATCCTAATTACAAGAATGATAATCCTCTCCCAAACCTTGGCATGCTGGCATATAACTTGTTTTCTCAGTCAAGAAGAAACCTCAATGAGAACGGATTTAATCCTCCAGTCTACTTTAAGGACAAGAAGGTATGTGTTGTGGGAGGGGGAGGGATAGGGACTTATGTCGTGCTTAATCTTGCGCTTCTAGGTGTCGGAAGGATAGATGTCATAGATAATGATGAGATCAAGATCCATAACCTTAACAGGCAATGCCTGTTTTATGAGAGAGTCGGAAAAAGAAAGGCGGATGTGTTAGGGGAAAGGGTAAAGGAGATTGACCATAATATAGATTTTCGGGCGATAAAAGCGATGGTCGGAGCAGTAGATCCTAAGGAGGATGGGTGGCTAAAGGAGCTGTATGAGATCGAAAAAGAAAATTATGATCCTTCAGAACATGATGGGTTTAAATGCCCTTCTTTTGGTGATTTTATAAGGTTATTTTATGGCATAAAAGGCGGGCCACACCCAGGATTTGTATCCGGAGAAGATCTGAGGAAGGGAGGTTATGATCTAGTGTTCGGATGCCTTGACAATAAGATGGCCAGGCTATGGCTTAATAATTTTGCAGTCAGGTACGGTATCCCTTATATTGATGGAGGATCAGGCCCAAAAAAGGGCGTTGTGGCAGCATATGTTCCTGGTAAGACAAAGTGCCTGAATTGTCAGCTTGATTTCATGAACTATCCTTCTCCCCAGTATGGAAACAGCTGTGCGCTTAGGCCTGAAGCAAGCGTCGTGATGTCAAACATGATAGTAGGAAGCGCGATGGTTGGAGAAGCAATAAAGATAATGTATGGGCTGGGAGACCCACTCCAGAATCCTTTGATATATGACGTTTCACTTAAGCCTAGGCTTTCATTCATCCCTCAGGACTTGTTGAACACTAATCCAAATTGTAGTTGTTAAACTTAGTTCCGAATATCTTCCGGATTTTTTTGGTCAAGGCATATAAAGGCTAAAATCACAAAAAATAGTGGAAAAAATGTTAAGTACAAGCCTAGAACAAACAGTTAATGGTTTTGATCCTAGAGACAGCTCAGATGCTAATTTCTCTTATGGTTACAGGAAGGGCCTTGATGATCCCTCATTAAAATCAAAATATCAGGATAGGCTGAGACAGAGGATTGAGGAAGGAGTTCCCAGAGTGAATGATCCTGTCTCTTATACTCAACTGATGGGCCTGGCAAACCAGAAGATGACCCAGTTTGTAAGGCAGGATGGTGTGTTTGACATTGATGCTTATCTTTCAAGCGAGCTTTTTGAGGAGGTGTCAAGTCTAGGAGAAAAAAAGCTCGTAAGACAACATGCAGCTAACCTTAACAACGCGATGGACCAGCTTATCGCAGAAGGTTTTAAGGATTTTTATCTGACGACACATACGATAAACCAGGCACAGTACATAGCACAAAGGACATGTGAGCTTTGCAAGGCTGCTGAAAAAGGAGGAAGTTATGAGATAAGCATGTATCTTGGATGCGATGTAAAAGAGGTAGCAGAGACTGGGAAGAGAGTCGCAAGAGATGTATATATTGACGAACAGGTTGTCAGCGGAGTCAGGTGTGAGATGACAGGCCTTGGAGAGATAAACATATTTGAGCAGCTATCTCAAAACAACCAGGCGCTTATGGGATGGGCACATTCACATGCTTTTAATCCCATATTTTATTCAGATCTGGATGACCGGACTGTCATCAAGCCGTTAGTCAACAGGATATCAACCCATATTAAGGACGGGTATTTTTTCCAGAAGAACCAGCGCGTAAACTACGGATTTACATTTGTGGTAAATAAGAGAGGTGATGATCCTGCATTCAGGGTCCTTGTAAAAAGGCCAAGATACTATGAAGAAGGCGGTGTTCTTAAGGTAAAGTCAGAAACTCATGATTTTGAAAGGACTCCTTCTGAAGGGACGGACCATGAAAATCATTGGCCTGATCCGAGGATAATAACAGATGATAAGCCGATTGACAGGAAAAATCTAGACCACCTGATAATAAACAGCATCATATTTGAAGATGGCTCAAGGCTAAGCGATTTCTATAAAGATGAGACTGGCAACCTTGTAAGGGAACTTCCTAAATATGGAGAATACACAAGGTATGGTGCAAATGACGCGCTTCCTGAAACCAAGCCTGAACCAAAAAAGGCCCCTGAACCTGTTAAGGAAAGCAAGCTGGAACAGGAATTAAGGGGAGAGAAGGTTGTTGAGCTGCCAAAACCTAAAGCGATTACACCCGAACTGATAAAAGATGATTATGCAGATCTTACAGGAAGAGTGACAGATCTTGAGACCGAAAACTCCGCGCTAAAATCAAGGATAAACGAGCTAGCTTATTCTTTTGAATCCATATTAGGCTATAAAGATGCATTAATGGCGTTCTATGCTCCTTTGATGCAGTCTGAAAAGCCTCAAGAAATGGCTTTGGGAACAATAGCAAAATTATTATCCGGAGAATACAGGGCAAATATTGATAAGATCATAAATTGGGGATACGGTGAAGACCTATCCCAAAAAAGGATAAGATCATGGGATACAAGGATGAGAGCTATCAACGCTGTTTTTTTCAGGTATAAAGAAGATCTAAGAGCAGTAGACTCTGGATTATTAAGAAGGCTGCAGAACATAATCGGCAAAAAAAGGTATTTGTTAAAGGATCATAGGGAGAATATAAGGGACATCCATCAATTTCTTGAGATCCTAGCTTGATCCGGAAATATTTCGGAAAAAATAGTATAAGACATTTAAACAAAAATATCCTATAGGATAACATGGATCTTATACTTAAAAGACTAAAGCAAGAACAAGTTCCAGGACAGTCTTCAATCCCTGATCTTAATACTGATTTTGCAGCAAATAAGCATCTTAAGCCAGAAGACAGGATATTATTAGACATATTTCTTACAAATCTTGCAAGAAAAAAGGTGGAGGATTATCTAAAGAATGATGATACAGCAGAGCTCCGTAAGAATCTGGTGATGGCCGATGCATATCTGTCAGAACATGATTCCCCGTCACTGTATGGAGCGTTGGACAGACGGCTTGACCCTGCAGCATGGGCAGGTTTTATCGCCTTATCTTTCGGAAGGAGCACCAGGCAGTTCCTGGATCAGGCAAGCACTGAAGTTTATATCCCTAAGACCACATCAGAAAGGATATCAGAAGATACAATCTTAAGGTATTGCAGGAATAAATTCCAGCAGTACAGGCCTAACGTACAAACAAGGCAATTTAACTGGTTTGTTGTTTGTGATAACCTGCTTGACATGGTCTATCCGAGTGAAGAGATCATTAACACGATAGAATCACGCGTCAAATACTTAAGAGAAAAAGCAGGACAGATGAATGTGGTGATAGGGCCTGGAGTAGATACGCTTTACGCTCTAAGCAAGTTCATCAAAGGCGGATAAGATGGCAATTGAATCAGAGATAAAGGCTAATCTTGAATCAGTCTTATTTTGCGGGGGTTACTCAGAAGATAGGCAGGTCCCATCAGGAGGGCCTATAAGTGATAGGCTTATGATAGGATACATGATAAGAAGTATGAGTGAAAAGCAGGTTAACCGTTTTATTGAAATGGGTGCAGGTCTTTTTCAGCTCGTTGCTGCTGATTATCATTTAAGGTTTAGCGGGAAAGCAGGGGATAATGATAAGTTTTTGGGGTCAGACGAAAATAAGGCTATAGACCTATTTGCAGATCTGCTGGAAAACAAGGACCCTAAAAAATATGGGTCTAATGGGCAAGAACAGAGTATGATATCTGACGAAGAGTCTTCCATGGCTGCATCTGCTTATCTTTCTCTTCTGCATGATCCTCGTGCTGTCTCTCTTATAGATAAGGCTCGTTCGATAAATGACCTTAAGGCCATATTGATGATAGAAAAGACGATTCCCCTGATAAGGTATGCTGATCTTGAGGCGCTTATCGCAGAGCAGTGCAATCCCGAGCAGACTTTCATAAAGCTTGCTAAGATAAGGGCCTTTGAAAGGAAGCTTGAAGGCGTGGAGGATCTTACAGGAAGGTTAAGGCAGACAAGGTATGCGATAGAGAAACTGGCCTCAAAAAGGCCTGGCAGGTCAAGTTCAAAGAGCATGATAGGCCTTATGAAGACTGCAGATGAGATATGCTCCCAGTACAGGGAGTACAGGGAGGATTATAGGTACGGACCTTTTCTTAAGCCATTTTTTGATGAATATGATATGATAAGGGAAGCAGTCACTGGGTTTGTGCAAAAGCAGACTGCAAAGGCTCTTGCGAGTATCGATCCTGAGTTTGAGCTGGGTGAAAACCTTGATGATGACCTGAAAAAGGTGAGATCGCTTGAAGAGAAGGTCGAGCAAGTAGCGATCCAATATGAGATATTTAATGCTGACAGGAAAGTTTTGGATGATGCAAAAGAAAGGATTCAGAAACGAAAGACTTACATTTCTATGAGCAAGGATGTAAATGAAAAGAAGTCTCAAGTGAGAAATATTGATCCTGACTTACCTGATGTTTCAAGAGCGAAAGAACTGATGACGATAAGATCTGATCTTGAAAAGATGCTTGAAGGCTGCAGCAGCATGGGAGAAAATGATGCAGTCCTATTCAGGGAAAGGGTGTATGCTGCTTTCACACTCCAAAAGACAATGATAGAAAGGATGAAAAAAGCAACAGAAAACATGATGCGTTCTATCGATCCTCAGGTCCAGAGCACAGGGCTTATAGATAAGGATATCAGCCAGATAAAGGCACAGGAAAAGAAGTATAATGTGTGCTTAGGGGTATATGCTTGTTTTGGTGTTTCTAGAGATGAGATGGGTGGCCTTGCGAGATCATTAGAAGAAGCAAGGTTATCATATCAGCTGGCAAGGACAAAGAGGGAAGGAGTCAAAAAGAATAACCAGAACCTAGACGGACTAAGAAAGTATGTCCTTGCCCACATATCATCAGGAAACGCAAAAAAGCAGCAAGCTAGGATAAGAGACAGCCTTGTGCAGCTGAAAACGTATGAGGGCGTGTACCAGGAGATGCAGCAGGACCATGATTACACAAGATATGCAGAGATAAAAGGCCTTGTTATGGAAGGAATTAGCCTTCTAAGCAGCTGCTATCTGCAGATTCGCGAGCAGGTAGGAAAAAGAGTGGCCTCTATAAGCTCAAGTATTGTTGCAATAGAAAAAGGGTTGGCAGAATACGAGAGGAAGAATTTCTTCTTAAGGATGTTATCAAGGAAAAGGATGATTGTTGATAAGCAGGCGATTGAAGATTTTAGGCAAGAGCTTCATGGGCTTAGGTATATCAGGGATTATGATGGCAAAAGATAAGATAAATGATGATATAGATAGCCTGATCGGCAGGCTCGAAGTGATAAGCGAAAAGAGAGAGGAGATAGAGGACGGTAAAAGGATAAGGAGGAATCGCGCAAAGCTGGCAGGGATAGGATTGCTGTCTGCAGCTTTGCTTTCATTTGCAGGATACCTGTCAAATTTAGGCTATTCATCAGCAGAAAGAAGAGCTAATCTTGAATACAGGCAAAAAAGCCATGAGATATCCTTGCTTATCTCAAGAAGACAATATGGAACTGCACTTGACAGGACAGGTTCTCTCATCAGGCGCCTTGATGGCAACTGGCTTTTTCCTAACAGCGCTGTGTTGAGGAAGGCGCGGGAGCAGAAAAAGATCGCTGAACAGAAGATCAGCGAGGATGAGAAACGGAAAGTCCAGGAATTAAGAGGATATCTTAATGGCGCAAAAGACAGCTTCCAAAGGGAGGATTATGACCGCGCAAGATCGACTCTTGAAAGCCTTATAAGAAAGGTTACAGGAGGCATCACTCCTGAGTTCAAGGCTATACGCTCGCAATCTGCAGCCTACCTTAAGGATGTCATAATGCCTAGGATAAGCGCTATGCGTTCTCTTGAGAGCTCAGCAAGGGCTGAGATCTCGCAGTATTCTGCTGCGGTAAGGTCTGATGACCCTTATGTGATGATCGGCGCGCACGCAAGAAGCGGAAGCCTTATAGCGAAGCTTTCAGGGATAAGATATGATAGGATAGTAAGGGTGAGAAACGATGCAGGGTCTGCAAGGGACAGGCTTGCATCAAGGATATCTGCTATCGCAAGAGCAAGGCTTGCAGGATATGAAAGCGTGATATCAGGTGTCAGAAGGATGATAAGGCATCAGCAGTATGAACGAGCTATAGGCGCTGCAAGAGAAGCTATACCTAAGGTAAGGGAAGATATCAGGAGAAGGCTTTTTTCTACTGAGTTTGTCTCCACAGATGATAATGCTTCAGCAAGAAGCCTTGAGCACCTTATGGACCTGGAGATCAGGAAAGCAAAAGCAGGAATCGTGAAAAGAGAAAAGCAGATGTTCTCTTATCTGGATGGAAGTTTTAGGGGAGCAAGAAGGGCTTATCAAAATGAGGATTATGATTCAAGTAGGGTTGCTGTAGACAACATCCTCAGGTTGCTTGAAGGAAGGAAAGGGAAAGGTTTTGATAGGCTAAGGAAAGATGTGTTAAGGTTTCGGGATGACAAGGTCGGTCCTGCGCTAAGCAGGATGAACTCGCTTATCAGCTACGCAAAAAGCGAGATCAGGCAATATGATTCAGCGTACAGGTCAGGAGATATCATATCTGTCATCAATGCGGGAAAAATGGCTGTTTCTCTTGTCTCCAGGCTTTCAGGTACATCATACAGGAAGATAGTGCAGATAAGAGAGACAGCAGCGCAGTATGCCAGCGCGATGAAAGACAAGGTATCAGGGATTGCAAGAGAAAAGGTGGATTCTTATTATAGCAGGCTTAATGATATTGATTCCATGATCCAGCGTGGAAGCTATAAGAATGCCATAGTGTCAGCGCAGGAAGCGGAAAAAAACCTAAAAAAAGATATGGGGCTGGGGATATTTTCAGGGGAATATCTTGACAGCGGCTATGTCAGGAGAGCAGCCTTGCTTTTTGATCTTTTCAGGTCAAGGCAGGATTCTGCAAGAGGCGGGATTGATAAGGTAAAAAGGACTATTGATTCTGTCAGGCAGGAGATGGGAAGCTATGATAGCGTGATAGGGTCTGATGATCCCTGCAGGATAGTTGAAGCGCATAAGAGGTGCCTTGATCTTATCTCAAGGATGCAGAACTGGGATTTTGAGGGGGCAGACAACCTGAAAAGCTCTGCCAGAAGTTATGATCAGAAGTTTAATGAAAGGCTAAAGTCACTGGCACACAGCAGGTTTGCCCAGTACAAGCAGACAGAGCTGCAGATAAGGCAGAGCATCCGCGCAAGAAGATTCAGGCAGGCAGAGGAGCTTACATCTTCGCTTCAGAACCAGATGGATAATGATAAGAGATGCGGGCTGTTCAGGTATGGCGGCTGGCAAACGAGATAGGGGGATGTTTAGCTTTTCTTTTCTAAAGGCTCATTAGAATAAGTTCGTCTGTGCCATGAATGCCATGGATGTCTTTGGGACATTCATGGCAACGCAAATCATAGATTTGCTGGCGTTTGGCAAAGCCAAACACATGGCCAGACGTAGCTGACCAAGTTCGTATGATTTATTATACGGTTTTGGTCAGCGAAGTAGGACTTATTCTAATGAGCCTTTTCTATCTTTACGTTTTTTGCCCTGTAGAACTTTGCAGCATCTTCAGGAGAGACGTTGTTTACGATGATCCCTGATCCAACTTCAAATCCTGCCCACATCTGGGTCCTAGGAGCGACGATGAGATGCATGTGAAGGTCATCGCCGTCAGGTGAGTAGTGCAAGAAGAAGTTGTATCCTGCATTCATGAGCTTGAGCTTTGATATCACCTTAAGGAGCGCGTCAGCCATCATCACAAGCTCCTTCTCATCAAGCTGTGAGAGCCTTCCAACGTGGCGCTTTGGAAATATCCATGTCTCGTAGTTGAACCTTGATGCGAACGGGCAAAATGCTGAGAACGCCTTGTTCTCATATACTTTCCTTTTGGACTTCATCTCCTTTTTGATTATGTCGCAGTATGGGCATCTGCCGTTGTTTTTCTTTTCTTTTTTTACTGCCCTTACCTTCTCCTGCACTTCTGGAGGTATCATGGGGATGGCAAATAGCTGGGTGTGGCTGTGCACGATAGATGCTCCTCCGTCTTTTCCGCTGTTCTTTATGACAAGGACGTAATCTATGTCTTTTTCCTTTAGCAGTGTCTCTATCCTCAGGCTGTATACCTTAAGTATCTCTGCCACGTGCTCTGTGTCAAGGTCCCACAGCTGCTTGTTGTGGTCGTTTGTCTCTGCTATTATCTGTCTC
>JBJKQO010000031.1:0-40608 GCA_046705145.1 Candidatus Woesearchaeota archaeon | reverse complement strand
GCGATAACTGCCTTGATCTTGATGGCGACGGCTATGGTGATCCTGGAGATGACTCATGCAGAGAAGGTCCGGAGACAGATTGTGATGACACAGATCCGACGATACATCCTTATGCGTATGACCCTATCGATAACATCGACCAGAACTGCGTCAATGACGGCCCAGTGATCGAGCCCATATATGACATGAGCGTGATCGAAGGGGATACTGTGACGATAGTCCCAGTCATTGGTGATCCTGAAGGAGACGATTTTGACTTCACGATATCTGCTCCTGTGGGCGATGACGGAGTATGGACTACCACAAGGGATGACAGGGGAAAATACACCGTGACTGTAACAGCAAGTGACGGCAAGACTACAACTGCTCTTGATTTCATAATCGAGGTCATAAAGACGCCTTTCATGAAGCTTACTCTTGACCACATAAGCTTTGATTATGACCGGGTCAGGGCAGGAGATACCTTTGACGTGTCTGTGGACCTTTCAAATGACGGCACTATAAGGATGGACAACCTCAAGGTCACGGTAGTGATACCTGAGCTTGACGTAAGGTCTGTCTCGAAATATGTCGACCTGAAGAAAGGGCAGGATGGCAATGCGAAGGTTGCTGTGGAGATACCTTCATGGGCTCCTCCTGGAGAATACACAGTAAGGATAACCGTAAGCAACGACGAGATAAGAAGAGTTAAGCATAGGCCTATCGTGGTCTATTAATTTTTCTTTATTTTATTTTTTTTGCTGATTTCTTCCTTGTAAATCCCATATCCTAAATATAGGTAATGCAAGATTTTATCAGCAGGACAGTTCAGTTCCTCTGCAATTCTTTTTAATTCTTCTCTAAAACGGATAGGGGCTGTTGCTGCTCTGATGAAACCTCTTGCTCCATTAATGTTGTATATATCCAGATGTCCGGTGGACGGATGCAGATTCAAAGAGCTAACCTGGTTATCTTTTCTTAAGATCCTTAAAGACAATTTTCTTAATGGCTTGCGAAAAGCTTCTGAGCCAGGAGATGGAAGTTCTGATAATAATTTACCAAGATCAAAATTATAGGTTAAGATTCTTCCGTTTTCGCTTCCAGAGTACCCCATTAAATCAATGCTAAATTTTCCATGTCCGACTGATGTTGCCAAAACCCTTCTGTAATTTCCTTGATGGTTCGGATGTGAGTTTAGCGTTAATTCTTTTTCTAAAAATAATCTGTCAAGAGGAATTGGTTCACAGTGCATCAAGAAAGGATCTAAATAGAAAAGAGTTCCTTCGCTCATACAAACAGTTGCATAATGATCAGAACCATTTGTTTTGGACATTAGAAAACTTGGTTTTAATCCTTGAGATCTTAAACCTTCACTTAGTACAGTATTCTGAGTTATACAATTCCCACCTAATTCTTGGGGGTAATCTACTCCTGCATTTACAAAAAAAGGAGTTAATGAATTATAAGGCACTTCTCTTATTGTTTTTTCTAATATTTCTTTCATTTTTTTGATATATTCTTACTGACTAAACCTTAAATATAATAATAATTACTATAAAGTGACAAATATTTATAAATATTGCTATTTTTTATCCCCCCGTGTGTAAAAAGTATAATAAAAAAATGTATAAAGAATTTGAACAATTTTTCTTCTCGACTCAACCTCTCCGAAACCTTTAAATATAACCGAACAACTTTAGCGAGTATAACCGATATAGGGAACAGATTAAAAAAAATAAATAGTGGGGTGTAGTATATGTTAGAGTGGTACATAATGTTAGTCGGACTCTTTTCTCTTGCTTTTGCAGGCATTATCGCGTACACGATATCAAAGACTCCTGTAAGCAAAGGAAAGGTAAAAGAGATCCAGGATGCTATAAAAGAAGGCGCTATGGCATTCCTAAACAAGGAATACAGGATACTTGTAGTATTCCTCCTTGTGGTTGCGCTTGTCCTTTGGGCGTTTATCAAGCCTAACGGAACGCAGCTTGCGATAGCATTTATCATAGGAGGCATTTTCTCCGCTATCGCAGGAAACCTCGGCATGAGGGTTGCGACGATGGCTAACGCAAGGACAGCGATCGCTGCAAAAGACAGCGTCAACAAGGGGCTTAGGGTAGCGTTTAATTCAGGAGCTGTCATGGGCCTTGCTGTCGTCGGTCTTGGCCTTTTTGGCGTGACACTGTTATATGTCGTGTTCAATTTTCCTCCAGAAGTCCTGTATGGTTTTGGCTTCGGAGCTTCATCGATCGCCCTTTTTGCAAGGGTCGGAGGAGGGATATACACGAAAGCTGCTGATGTAGGCGCTGATCTTGTAGGAAAGGTCGAGGCAGGTATCCCTGAAGATGATCCAAGAAATCCTGCAACCATAGCAGATAATGTCGGAGACAACGTAGGTGATGTCGCAGGCATGGGAGCTGACCTTTTCGAGAGTTATGTTGACAGCATAATCGCAGCAATGGTCCTTGGGACAGTTGCGATCGGATCTATCGGACCAAACGCAGCGCTTCTTCCTCTTGCTCTTGCAGCAGTAGGTATCATATCATCTATAATAGGCACGTTCTTTGTCAGGACAGGTGAGAAAGCAAAGCTTCACTCAGCGCTTAACAAGGGCATCTTTGTCGCTGCAGGCATAATGGTGGTCGCATCATTTTTCGTGATAAGGGGCCTTGCAGGAAACATCGCGTTGTTCTATGCTACGATAACAGGACTTATCGCAGGTATAATAATCGGGCTTGCTACTGAATACTACACTTCTGCAGACAAGAAGCCTGCAAGGAAGGTGGCAGAGGCATGCAAGACAGGCGCTGCTACAAACATAATACACGGGCTTGCGACAGGGATGAACTCAACGATAATACCTGTTCTTGCAGTATCTGCAGCTATAATACTTGCATATTATTTCGGCGGCCTGTATGGTATCGCGATAGCTGCAGTAGGCATGCTTTCGACTCTTGGCATAACTCTTGCAACAGACACTTACGGTCCTGTCGCTGACAACGCTGCGGGGATAGCAGAGATGGCAGGGATGGGTCCTGAAGTAAGGAAAAGGGCTGAGGCTCTTGATGCTGTCGGAAACACGACTGCTGCTATAGGCAAGGGTTTTGCTATAGGTTCAGCTGCTCTTACTGCACTTGCGCTCTTTGCAAGCTACACGCAGATCACAGGGCTTACATCGATCGATGTATCTGCCCCTAAGGTCCTTGTAGGGGTGTTTATAGGAGGCCTGCTTCCTTTCGTGTTCTCAGCTCTTACCATGAAGGCTGTCGGAAAGGCAGCATATGATATGGTAGAAGAGGTCAGGAGACAGTTTAAGGAGATAAAGGGCCTTATGAGCGGAAAGGCTAAGCCTGACTATAAGAGATGTGTTGAGATCTCGACCCATGCTGCCCTTAAGGAGATGATCCTTCCAAGCATCATCGCTATACTTACGCCTATAGTGATAGGTGTTGTGCTTGGCGCAGAAGCTGTTGGAGGCCTTCTTGTAGGGACTACCGTAACAGGATTCCTTATGGCTGTGTTCATGGCTAACGCAGGAGGGATATGGGATAACGCAAAGAAGTATATTGAGGAAGGCAATCTTGGAGGAAAAAAGTCAGATGCCCATAAGGCAGCAGTAGTCGGAGACACTGTAGGTGACCCTTTCAAGGACACGTCAGGACCTTCGCTTAACATACTGATAAAGCTTATGGCTATAGTGGCTCTTGTCTTCGTGCCATTATTCCTATAAATTATTTTTTTTTGTTTTATTTTTTATATGATTTGAGGAGGGTTAAAAAATGCCTAGAAAAGACCGTGATGATTCAGAAAGAAACGTCTACCATGACGAGGTCAGGGAAGACCTGGTTGATGATGATGAGATCTCTGCAGAAGAAGAAGCTTTCATGAGAGGCTACGACGAAGCAGAAGAAGACGAAGACAAGGACGAAGATGAATAAGGTATTACTCCCTTATCATCCATAGTCTAGTTCAGTCGTTACTTTGATCCCGTTTTTCTTTAGAAGGGCTGTTGTTGTCCCATCACCTTTTTTCTTTCCTTCAAAGTCTTCTGTGAAGATCTCGCCACATCCGCATGACGGGCTGTATGCTTTCAGGATGGCTTCTTTTATACCATAAAGCTTGACGAGCTTGAGGCACTCTTTTCCCCCCTGGATGTACTGTGCTGTTACGTCTTCTCCGTTAAATGTCATGACTTTCGCTTTTCCGTCAAGAACGCTTTTTCCGTCTCCGCCAACGATCCTTGCCCTGTCTCTTGGAGTCTTAAGGCCGCCAAGCTGCTCAGGGCATATCGGGACTACTTCCTTAAGATCAAGCTTTTCTATAAGAAGATCGCACTTGTTTGACTTTCCATGATATGCGCAGTCCAGTCCCAAAAGGCATGCACTTACAAGTTTCATGAAACTAGGAAAAGAAAAATAGATTATAAAAAGGCTTCTAAATCTTTACCCTATAGCCCTTCTGACATCTGTCACGTCGACAGACTGCACCTGGTCTATCTCGCTTATCTTGTTCTCAAGATCCTCTGTGGATCCTAGCGATTCGTCCATGACAAATATGAGCTTAAGTGCCTTAAGGCCAAAAGCGATAGGCTCCTGCTCTACCTTTCCGACCTCTCCTCCGAACTCTTCTATCATCTTGCCTGCTTCCTTCTCTATCTTTGAAAGGTCTGTTTCAGGGCTTTCAGGCATTATCTTAAAGGTTATTATTACGTCTGCCATTTTTATCATTACCTCTTTAGTTTGGGCCCTCGAATCCGCATCCTGGGCACTTGTACTTTGCGACTATCTCTCTGCAGTGCTTGCACCTGACTATCTCGTATTTTCCGCAGGATGGGCACTTGAAGACTACTGATCCGCCGTCATTTGTTATATCCTTCTTGCATGAACCGCATTTTAGTTTCTGTTCTGACATATTTATGACCTCCTATGAACTTCAATAGAATAGAGAACTCAACTTTGCTTTAAAAAGGTTTGGGTTTTGACGAGTTAGGTCATATCCTTATCATCTGACCTCCTATTTCCTAAAATCAAGGCTTTTGCGAAACAGGTTTATTGCAGCGTCCAGGTCCTGCTTTGAGACTTTCTCCCTTAATTCTGCTCTTGCTCTTGCTTTTGCAAGCCTTATGAGGCCTATTATCATCCTCGGGTTGACCTCGACCAAGAACTTTGACTCGTTTATCTTAAGCTCCTCTGAGAACTTCACGACCTCTTTTTCAAGGTCCTTTGGAAACTCAGGATCAGTAGACCTTGCGTACTCAACATAAGACTTGATGAAGGATATGTCGTTTTTGTTTATCTTTGCCTTGTCTCCCTTTGCTATGTGGGATGCTATCTCCTTGAACTTTTCAGTGTCAGGCTTCCTTATTAGAAACACCATGTGAAACCTTGTGAGAAGCGCCGAGTCAAATGGTATCTGGTCCCTCAGTCCGTCTAAGCTTTGTCCTCTGAACTTATCTCCTTTGGGGTTTGCCGTGGCAAACACGCTTACTTTAGCTCCGAGGCGTATGTGCTTGCCTCCCTTGTCAAATGTGACAAACCCTTTTTCCATTGCGTTATAAAGGCCTGCCTGGTCCTCTTTTTTCATGAGGTTAAGCTCATCTATCGCTGCAATGCCCTCATCTGCCTGGGGGAGCAATCCTTTCAGGATTTTATCTCCTTTCATCGATACTGTAAGTCCGACTCCTGATGTTCCTGAGCCCAGGCCAAAAGATGATATGGGGGAGAGTTCTGATGCGTGCCTTATTATGTCTGTCTTTCCTGTTCCAGGATCTCCGAGAAGCAGCAGGTGGATGTGGTCTGATGCGAAAAGCTGCAGTGTCGCTGCCTGCTTTATGTACTCAAATCCAAGGATGTTTGGTGCTACGAATCCTGGGATGACCTCAAGCGAGTAGCTTGAGAACTCACGGAAGAATATCCTCTTGAAATTGTATAGTATAGTCGAGTTTATCTTCTCGATCTTTTTTAGCGCTTCCTTGTCCTGCGTTGCAGCCTGCAGGCTCACAAACCTGTCGCTTTTGACTATTGTCCTTGACACTCCCAGGCTCG
The DNA here is from genome assembly GCA_046705145.1 of Candidatus Woesearchaeota archaeon. Lineage (GTDB taxonomy): Archaea > Nanobdellota > Nanobdellia > Woesearchaeales > JBJKQO01 > JBJKQO01. Next base: position 34,585 of record JBJKQO010000031.1, on the reverse strand, counting down.
AGTCGACAAAGTGGAGCTTTCCCTGCTTTGCGTACTTCCTGACTGCCTTCATGTCGTTTGAGTCAAGAAGCCTTGCTAAGGACTCATAGTTCTTTTTCTTCTTCCCGTAGAGAGGGACTGCAAGCTTTATTATGTCACCAAACCCCATATCAGGTCCACATTACAAAAGAAGTTATTAAAGCTTTTGGTGGTGTTTGGTATGCCAGCCTATTGTCTGACATTAGTCTTATTTTTCATGATACCTCATGATAATTAGCCTCCTGAAGTATGTTTTATCATTAATAAGTAGGTATTTTAGATAGGTTTATTAATGGTATTAGTTTCCTTCCCCCTTATGGCAAACACAGAAGCTCAAGCTTTTATTGATAGAGCCAAGTTTCATTTTAATATTCCTGAAGGGACCTCTCTAGAGGCAGCTCTTGGAGCAGTCAGAATTTTTTTGCAGGAAGTAGGCCAGGACACAACAAATGCATTTGATGACGCCCTTCCTTTAATGGTTTCTGGGTTTATCACATCTGGCCTCAGGAAATCATTTGGACAGGATGTAATAGACCAGATAAGAGAAAAAGACAGGATCCTGGCTGAAACACTCGGCAAGATTGAAGAATCTGCAAAAGATATCCTGGATGGAAGTACAGGCAGTTCTTACCTGAATGATTATGGAAAAAAAGTATTAACCCCTCCAAGGATCCCAGTTGTTGTAGGCGGGGTACAAACAATAAATCTTCTTCCTGAAAGGTGGAACATACAGCAGGTACTGGCACGACAGGGGCTTGAGGAAGGACTCTTCTTTGATGTTAATCATTTAGAATATATGGGCCAGGACATAACACACCTTCAAGATATAAGAAGGGATGTTGGGAGAGCAGGGCTTCATATCCAAGTGGTTCCAGAGAGGTTTGGAATGGAATCTTTTCTTATGGCTTCTTCCGCAGTAGGTCAAGCCAAAAGATCCGGCATTCCAAGCTGGGTGTTTGTGAATGGGACAGACTGGACAAAGAAGTCAGATTGGGCAAAATTGTTTTTAGAAAATAATCCTCATGCGAAAGTATGTACATATGAGTCTGCTCCTACTCTTGAATCCGCATTAAGATCAGAATTAAAGTATACTCAGATTCGAAGTATGGGGGAAGGAAGCTACGTACCAGTCTTCATTGACACCATACCTCCTCTTACCCAAACAAGTAGATCTCTAGTTAGACTATGCGCTTTAAATGGAATATATGATTCCACGCACGATACAAAAGGAACTCACAATTCTATTGTCTTGCTGGAAAGGACAGAAACAGACCTTTCTAATGAAATTTTTAAAGTCTCACCTTTGTATATCGCTGTTGTTGACGGTAAACCACCTATTCACCCGTATTTAAGGGTGATGTATGATATTTTTTCCAATAATAGCGAACAATCCTCTTTTGCTATCCTTTGCTATATGGGCAGAGATAATAACGTGGCTCAAATCAAGAACATGTTCCCAAAAGCTATTTTTGTGCCAATCCAGAAAGGATATCTCCTTGAAGGAGCCATGGAAGCATGCGAAGCTGCGTTTAGAGGAAAACCTACTTCTGAAGAGAAAAAGATGATGTGGGGAGGAGCTGGAAAAGCTATCATTGATGGATATTTGGCTGCAACCGGAAAACCATGACTTTAATTGTTCTGTCCTTTCTGCCATCACAACCACTAAGTTTATAAAAGAAGGCAAATTTACCTGAGAATGTTGCTGCGACGGTAGTCTAGCGGTAGGACACTAAAGAATCATATTCTGTGGATCCCTGCCACGGTGGTAACCCGGGTTCGAATCCCGGCCGTCGCATAGTCTTTTTTTAAGATCAAGATCTAACTACTAACCTGGTTCCTCCTATAACCTCAACTTTATAATTTGGCTTTGGTTTCAATTCTGGACTAGGCCTGCCACTAAAGATCATCTTCGCCGGAACATCTTCATTAACAATAGAACCTATTTTTATTGAAGCCTCATCACCTATTGTAACACCCGGCCCGATGATTGAACCTGCCCCAATATAGACTCTGTTTCCAATATGTACTTCCCCAATAACCCAATATTGCCCATTATCAAAATGGGCGCTGACTGTAGCGCCAGGGGTCATCTTGACACCATAACCCATACTAATAAGTTCAGGAACGATGACGTCAATCCTTCCAAAGGGTACTGTTGTTCTCAGGTTTCTCCTTTCTTCTGGAGACATATTTTCGGGAGGGTCTTCAATTCTCACTCCGGACCATTTCAAAATAGAAGCATCACCTGTAAATGCTGCTGCTACAGACACAAGGGTATTATACCAACACCTTCTTGTACTAATCAAGTTCTCTACAGAATATGCCCACCCCAGGTTAAAAATATAAAAACGATTACTAGGATGATCACGGACAAAGCTCCTGATTGTTTCTTCAGGATCGCTTAGTAAGCTGATTCCAGGTTCTTGAAGATCATAGAAAATGGAAGGCTCATCTTCAGGCATTTTTTGTGTGCAACTACCCTGCCTGTTAATTTCAGCAACCTTTCTTCGGATATCTAATGATTTAACCCTTTCTCCTATCCTCACAAGAGTATCTTCAATGCCCATTATAGGCAGCTAACCGAGATGATTTTAAATACCTTTCCATAATTTACCACTCATCAGTACTTAAAAATAGAAAGATTTAAAAAAGAACTTTCATTACTCCTCTGATATCAACAAACATTATGGAGGAGATGATTATGAACCAGCTAGAAGAGAACATCGTTAATTCATTCAGACTGGCTAAGACAGACATCATAAAGCTGCACAACAACTTTCTTAGGATGAGCCAGACACAAGAAAGGATGATGGAAATAGTCGACAGGCTTCAGGCTAACGAGCTTAAGCTTTACCAGAGGATAAAGGACATGAACACAAAGGCAGCAGTAAAGCCTAAGACAAAGACCATAGTCAAGACAAAGACAATCGTCAAGAAAGCTGTCTCCAAGAGGAAGGAGTTCGTAGCGACAAAGGAAGGCACAAGGTTCCACATAAAGGACTGCCCATTCGCACAGAACATAAAGCCAAAGAACAAGGTCGTGTTCAAGTCAAGGGTCAAGGCTCTTAACGACGGCTTTAAGGCATGCAAGTGCATAAAGTAAGTGCATTTTTTATTTATTTTATTTATATACCCTTAATCGGGAAAACTAATGTCAACAATCTGTATATTGGTCTATTTTTGCATGACAAAACAAACCAAATCTTTATAAATAAAAGAGGGTCAAGTATACTTATTGTTGGGGGTGGTGGGCACCCAGGAGACAGCCCAGGAGGGCCTGTAAAACAACAATTTTTGTGAGGGTGGTTGGAGAGAATTTCTTTCTTTTTTTCAATTGTTTTTTATGATCTTGTTACCTTGCCGATAAATTTATATCTAAGCCACAGTATCCAAAGATATGGCAAAAAAAAGATACGTCACACTATGCCCTATATGCGGTAGCTCTAATGTTTCAAACAACTTTTCTACAGAGGCAGTCGCCACAGGATTTAGCAGTTTCATATACAGATGCAATGACTGCGGATTTGTCGCACAGGCGTTTCCAGAGGTTGAAGAAAGCAGGGTTGAGGAAGCAAGAAAGAAGATCAAGAAGATGCTGGATAAGTCCTGATTTCTTATTTAGAAGGGTTTCACTGGATTGATTGCAAGTTAAGGTTTGCCATCAATTTGTGAGCTTCTTTTGTTGACGAAGCTGGCGCGTCGCGGGGGGATGCTCATGAACTTATTCATGAGTCCGCCAAATGAGTTTGGCGACACCCCATCCGGGGACGCAGCGCCATCTCAATCTGAAGATCAAGCGAACGCGATGGTAAACTTATGCGAAGCATAAAACTTGCAATCAAACGTTTTCACCCAAAAATTTTTATACCCTTTGCCTATATTTTGTCTCATGAAACGAACAATATCGATAATGATCATACTTATGATAGTATGCCTTGCTGGCTGCACCCAGCCTGCAACAGAAGCTAAGGACACGACAACACCTTCTGCACAAACAGGACCAGAGGCAAATCCTGAGCCTGCAGCAGAGACTCAGGCTCCCGCGCAAGAAGCTCCTGCCGAAGATGAGGCAGAGCAGCCTAAAGAGTATTCTGCTGACGTGCTTGCAGTCATAAGTAAGGGAAAGGTAAAAGACAATTACAAGTATAGGTACAGCTCTTCATTTCTTAACAAGAACGGCCAGTACCAGCAAAGGCAGGGCTTTATAGTTAGCATCAAAGGCTCAAAGATAAAAAAGGAATATTCCGACCTTCAAAAGCCTGACGTAAGCACATCTTATGACGCGGTTTTCCTTGATCCGGATGCTAAGACAGCTTATGCTATATGCTCGCTTACAGAAGCTAAATGCGGAGAATCCTATATGAAAAGGTATGTGCTTAGCTATGAAGATGAAAAGCTCGCAATAACCCCTCTTGAAGTCCTGAGCATGATAGGGTATGACGCTTATCTTAAAGGGACTGAAGTGTATGAGGACAGGAAAGCATACGTGCTTTACCACACAAATGCCCAAGGAAACAAGGAAAAGCTCCTCATAGACAAATTCTATGGCATCCCCCTGAAGCAGGAGATATACAAGCAGGAGGGTGATGAGGAGAAAAAGATCGAGGAGAACAGCTTTGTCATAATGACAGTCGGCGGAGTTAAGGACAGTGATGTTAACATAGGGACAGAATATAGTTAAAATCTGAGTTTTCCACCTAATAGTGTTTCACTGGATGGTACATCCTCATTAATCATTTAGGAAAACTCAGGGTCAGAAAAAATCACCCACCACCATACTAATGTAATTGTGGTGGGCGGTTTTTGATTGACACGCCCCCGCCGGGACTTTCGAAGCTTAGATTCCCTGAAGTTTCAGAGAGCCTAAAGCTGTTCGAACCCGGGTTACAAGGTCCGCAACCTCGCGTCCTATCTGCCCAAAAATATTTTTCCAGGCTAGACTACGGGGGCCTGGTTTGTGATTAGAGAAAGAGCGCAGTTTATAAAACTTTTTTATCTTTAGGCTTCATACAAAAAGGTTGCCATCATTTTTGCGAGCTTCTTTACTTTATATATCAAGGCTGACGTGGGGGAAGGCCCCTACGGGGAAGTCAGCCTATATCGATTAAGAAGCACAAGCGAGCACGATGGCAACTAGGCGCAAGCCTAATTTTTGGATGAAGACTTATCTTTCCTGCGCTTGACAGCTCTTTTTACGACAGGAGCATAATAGCTCACGTTATTTACGACAACAGACCTGTATTTTGAGCTTATCGTCGGAAACCCATATCTAATATGCTTTGATAATATCTTAAGGTAAGAAGGCATCCTTGATGCCATGGGTATCTCGCTTCCGACGACGCTGTTCTTATTGGAGGTTATGTTGTTCAGGAACTTCTTCAATGAATCTGCCTTTGAGAATGTGACTGCCCTTCCAAGCTCATGCAGGGAATGCCCGTCGCTTCCTGCAGTGATCGGCTTGTCAGATAAAGCTGCGAGCCGTACTGATTTTCGTGTCATCGCTTTTGTGTTTATACCTGTTATGACCTCTACTGCTCCTATCCTTTGGAATGTCTCGTCTTTAAGCTGGCGCCTCTTGATCATCTTGTTTATGCCCATGTATCCCGGGCAGAAAGGGTGCGCTGCAGATGTTATGCAGTCAAACCTGTCAAGTGCGTCAAGCATCTCAGACAGCCTTAGTCTCGTCGCCATAAACGGGTTTCCGTTAAGGTTGTCCTCAACATAGTCCTCATAGAATTCCTCAAGATCGTCAGGATCATAAAAGTATGCGAGTATGTGAGGCCCTTCCCTCGTGCTCACTTCTATCCCAGGGACTACCATGACATCCCCTCTCTTCCTATAAGCCCTTATCGCCCCCCTTACAGCGTTATGGTCTGTTATCGCTACACCTGTTCCAAGTCTCCTGCATTCAGAAAGCACGTTCTCTATCCTCGTGTAAGTGTCAGAGAACCTGGTATGGAAGTGCATGTCAACAGCAGCAAGCCCTTTTTTTCTCAGTGCTGGAAAGTCAGGTTTTGCCATCATTATCCTTGAGTCAAAATCCATGATCAAAAGCAACTGATAATGTTATATAAATGTTGTTAATCCACCTATTCAGAACTCTGAATCGTCATAGTCGGAAAAGCTTCCGTTAAACTTTGTGGAAGATATCTCCTTGTCATCGATGTAATGATAATTTCCTCCTCTTGGCTTTCCGAACAGGGCATTATGGAACTTAAAGCCGTGCTCCTTAAGCCACTTGAGGGTGATCTCCCTCTCGTTCTCGCTTCTTGACGTGAAAAATGTTATGATATGGCCCTCATCATACCACCTGTTGACCTGCTCTTTTGATCCTTTTATCTCTTCTGCCGTGACCATCCTTTGTGGTTCCTCATTAGGGATGTCCTCGCTCACGACCCCGTCGATATCTATTATGAAGTTCTTCTTTCCAGGAGGAAGCTTTGGGCTTCCTGTCTTTCCGTCAGGCCTGATGTGTTCTTTTAGCTCAACCATGTTGATAAATCCGCAACAAGAACTCTTTTAAATAGTTTTCCTATGCATTACACTGTCCTAAATCTTGCTTCGCAAGGTCAGAATCGGCTCGGCTGTGCTGTTCTGGTTAAAGTATCGTTGAAGCCCCGTAGGTGTCATTAAGCATAGCTTAATGGACTCGTTAACAAGTTAACGAGTGTCGCCAATTATGATTGGCGGACTTTGAAAAGCTGCGCTTTTCAAAGGGCCATCCCCCTCAACTCTGAGTACGTTTAGCAGAAAAGCCTCGCAAATTGATGCTGACTTGATTAGGACAGAATCCTATGTCTTACACTTTCAGGATAACCCCTTCCATCCCAGGGTTGATTATCCTTGTGTTCCCTATCTTGTCTGTCCTGCCTTCGTTCTCATGGAGGTGGCCTGTTATCAGGAGGATCGGTTTGAACAGTTCTATGAATTTCCTTATGTCCTTGCTGCCTGCATGGTTTCCGTCTATCATGTCCACTTTTGTGCCGTATGGTGGGCCGTGGCTGACAAGGATTATCCTGTTGTTTTTTGGTATGTTCTTTAGCTCCCTTTTTGCAAGCTTTAGAAATTCAGGATCCCGGAGGGAGAACCCCCCATCACCATACCCTATAAATGAGTATTCACCTATCGTATGGACCCTGTTATGTATATATACCAGGTTCTTGAGCCTTTCGCACATCTCAGCGAACTTGCGGCGGTTCTCATGGTTCCCATGGATTATCAGCACAGGCTTACCTATCCGGTTAAGCTCCTTTAATGCCTCGTTTTGGCCGTGGCCGAATATGGACACATCTCCTCCGCATATGATGATGTCTGCTTTCTCTGCTTTTTTCACGACCTTTCTCATAGCCTGCTCGCTTGAGTGAGTGTCAACAAATGCCAGTATGTCCATTCCAAGACAGAAAAATACAAAAGTTTATTAAATCTTGCTCTAATGATATGTGCATAGCATCATAAGGTCAAAACTCCTTCGATCAAAGAAGCTAGCGCGTCGTCGGGGGTTGTCCCTTAAAAAAGCCCGGCTTTTTTAAGACCGCCAATCATGATTGGCGACACTTACGGGGAGACAGCGCCTTCCAGCTTCATATCCAGAGTTTTGAAGATGCTATGCACATTATTACTTTCAAAAAGAATAAGCTTGCTCTTATGGGCTAAAAGAAGGTGATCTTAATGGCAAAAAAGGAATCAAAGGACAAGAAGCTTGAAAAAGAGATAATGATGAAAAAAGAGCCTTCATGGCTTGCGGTTGATGACAAAGAAAAGAAGAGGATATTCGATTTCTCAGAAGGGTATAAGGACTTCCTTTCAAGATGCAAGACTGAGCGCGAGTCAAACAAGGAGATAATATCCCTGCTCAAAAGGGCTGGTTTCAAGGATATGGCCTTGGCAGGAAAGCTAAAGCCTGGCGACAAGGTGTTTAGGGACGTGAAGGGAAAAAGCATACTTGCAGCTAAGATAGGGAAAGACAGCTCATCCCTCAATGTCATAGGAAGCCACATAGACAGCCCAAGGCTTGACCTTAAGCCTCTCCCTCTTGTCGAGGAAGCAGGATTTGCGCTTCTAAAAAGCCATTATTATGGCGGGATAAAGAAGTACCACTGGGTCAACATCCCTCTTGCCATGCACGGCGTGGTCATAACCAGGCAAGGCAAGAAGATAGAGCTTGCGATAGGTGAAAAAGATGGGGATGAGAAATTTATAATCCCTGACCTTCTGCCTCACCTCGCAAAAGATCAGATGTCAAAAAAGCCAGAGGAGCTTGTTACAGGAGAGCAGCTTAGCATAATAGTCGGTAACATGCCTGTGAACGACAAGGATATAGAGCAGAAGGTCAAGTTTGCGGTGATGAAGCACCTGAACCAGAAGTATGGCTTGAAAGAGGAGGATTTCGTGTCTGCAGAGATCGAGTTTGTCCCGGCAAACAAGCCTGTTGACATAGGGTTTGACAGGTCGATGATCGCAGCATACGGCCAGGACGACAGGATCTGCGCCTACACCTCGCTTAAGGCATTTCTTGAGGTTAAGGGCCAGAAGAAGACTGCAATAATAATGTTCAGCGACAAGGAAGAGATAGGATCAGTAGGTGACACAGGAGCTGCAAGCAGGATAATGTACAATTTTATCACAGAGCTTGTCAGGAAGACAGGGATAAAAAAAGATGCAAGGGAAGTGATGGATGCTTCTAACGCTGTCTCAGCAGATGTTACTGCAGCGCTTGACCCTAACTTCAGGGACACGCATGACCCGACAAACGCATCCATGCTCGGAGGAGGCGTATCTGTCGAGAAGTACAACGGCTATGGAGGCAAGTACTCAGGAAACGATGCCTCAGCAGAATACATGCAGCGCATAAGGGACATACTTGAGAAGAACAAGATCAAGTGGCAGACCGGCGAGATAGGAAGGGTCGATCTCGGCGGAGGAGGCACGATCGCTATGTACATGTCAAAATATGGCATGAACTGTGTTGATATCGGTCCATGCGTGCTTGGGATGCATGCTCCATCTGAGCTATCATCAAAGGCAGACATCTACATGGCTTACATGTTCTACAAGGCTTTCTGGGAGAACTAGAAATACTTTTTTTATTTTTACTGATTCTTTTATCTAAGATCTTTTGCAGTACTTACACTGGCTTGGGATACAGTTATCGCCGCACTTCATGTTTTTATCATCGCATAGGCATGTTCCGGAAAAAGAGTTCTTTTCTGTAGTTAAAGTCTGCAAAGGGCTTTCCGCTTCGACAGGTATTTGCTTTTCTTCATATGCATTGGTCTGGCCGCTGATATATGTTGTTGTCTGAACTGTAGTTATGGGGGTAGTTGAACTTGGAAGCACCCTTGTCGCCCCATAAAATATGCTCTGATAATACCTGTTATTGCTGATATCAGATATGGTGACTCCTGAAGAAGCTGCATTATGGATAAACTGGCCGTTACCAAGGTATATGCCAACATGCCCTGTAAGAAGCCCTGTCCTGCTGCTTGTATACTTGAAATATAATATGTCTCCTGGAACAAGCCTTGATAGGTCAAGGTTTCTGTTGTCAAGTATCTTTTCGCCGGTCTTGAACTGGGCATGGCTGGTCCTAGGAAGCTCGATCCCATACTCAGCAAATACTGTCTGGACAAATTTTGAGCAATCAAATACTCCCCACGAGTATCCCTGTCCCAGGAATTTTTTTGCAAAGTTTATTATCGCTGAAGATTTAGGTGTGGTCTCTCCAGGAAGGGAAAATGGGATTTTTTCCCCTGCTAGTATTATTACTGCATTTTTTGGACCGTCAGTTTTATCAAAGATCACTGATCTCTCATCATAGATCACTCCCTCTATCTTCTTGTTTCCTTCTTGAGATATAAGGTGGATCATGTTTGGCAGGCTTATCTTAGAACCTGGGGTTACCATCCATTTTCCATTCTCTCTGTATGGTCCGTTTGTTATCTTAAAGTCGCCTGTACCCTCAAGTTTAAGCTGTGTGGCTTTTCCAGAAGCGAATGTTATGAACGCTGTGGTATCTCCTTTTCCGAAAGAGAACTCGTTTCCAGACCCTGCTGATCCATCAGGAACTTTTATTGTTATAGGAAGGTCAGACTGCCTCACAGCAACAAGGGTATTTTCGCCGTCCTTGTTGATGTAGACCGAGTTCTTAACTCCTGACTTGACCTGCTTTTCAGTGAAAGGGCCTATGTTCACTTCTATATCTGCTCCTGGAGGAGCAGTTATAGCAACTCCTCCTATCACGCCTGTCTTTCCTGATTCTATGTATTTCCTGCCGTCCTTGACAAGAAGCTGGTCAACAGGATAAGAGTTTCCTGCAAAAGTCACTTCACTTTTTAGTATTATAAAATGTGCGTCAGAGGGTATGTTTGCTATCGATTGGCCTTGAGGTAGCGTCACCCTTATCTTACCCATAGCATCTACATTTATCGAAGCACCTTTCGGTAGGTTATGGATAGGCAGGTTCATCGAAGATGTGACAAGCCTTCCGTTCGATATCTGGAGGTTTCCCTGAGAATATTCTCTTGCGTTAAAGCTGTATCCCGTGCTGCTAAACGTCTTGACTATTTCCCCCTGGTTGAATCCCCTCAAGTCAAGATTGGTCCCTTCCTGCTGAGCCTTGTTTATGAGGATGATTATCTGGCTGCTGTCCATCTTTGATCTGTAGCTTGGATTAGAGGCAAGAGAGGCGAGATCTTCAGGATTCTTGCATTCATGGATCTTTTCAGGGTCACATTCAGAGCCTGCGACTATTATGGCTGCCACTAGGACAAGAATGAACAAGACTGACCCCAGGATAGTTTTTCTTTTCATTCTTTCTCCCTCACTGTAAGCACAAAGCTGTCCTGTTCGACATAGCCTTTCTCATCCTCGACTATGATGTATATCGTATGGTTTCCAATATCTTCGCTTGAAGGTATAGCAGTCATGACTCCTGAATTATCCACCTCAATAAGATAGGAAAAAGAGATAAATGATAGGCCTTGTCCGCTTGCATTGATGTCATATAGGAATAACTGGTTTGTGTATGCTACCTGATCTTTTATGTCTTCCATGAAGATGTTTTCCCAGGGTGTTTGGGGATCCTGGGAAAGATTACCGTATTTTCCGGCAAAATAAAACGAATATGATTCCTGTAAAGAGTCCCCCCCTATATCCTCAGAACCCTCCTGCAGATCTTCAAGTGATATATCCATATCTAATGAGGAGTTGGATATCTTAAAAAGTACCTTGTCATCATATATGGATGTGCTTAAGTTAAATCCGTAGTCTTTTGCAATATCAGCAAGGCAGCTTACGCAAATATGAGGGTATTCTTCAAGTGAAGATAATGTTATGGCATAAGCCATATCGATTACTGAATAAAGTGGTATATCATCAACAGAAGCAGCAAAATCAGTTATTGTTTTCTCTGTACCTCCTTCAGCTGTCGTTATGGGTACATTAACATTAAAGAATACATTGCCTCTAGCTATGTTTGTGCTCACGACAGTTTCACCTATCGTGAGGTTGGAATAAGGATAGTCCCTGATACAGTAATCAAGCTCGCTTTCGACATATTTTGAGATCTGGTTTGAGAAGAATTCATTTGAAGGGAAGAGGCTTACATTCTCTTCATAATAATAAGCTGTATAATCTTCTCCATCAAAAAATGAGCCTTCAGGAAGGATAAAATAACCCCCTTGCAAACTGATATAATATATCGCATCAACGCCCACTGACTCTATACAGTTTTCAACATAAAGCCTTAAAGAACCTTCTCCTATGTTGTTATATACTTCTTCTACTGTAGGCCCGGTACTTGTGTTTCTGCCCCTCAACAAGAACACCATGGTCACTATCAGTATTAGCACTATCCCCACTATTATAAAAAGCGTTATCTGCCCTCTTTTGCTCATATCCTCTATCATATAAGAATGTGATTAATAAATGTTTCTGAATTTAGGGAGTCTAGGATCTTGTTTCGCAAGGTCAGCATCTAGCTCGGCTCCGCTTATGATTGGACTTCTATCGTTGAAGCCCCGGATGGGGCGTCCCCCTCAACTCTGAACATATTCACTTGAATAGCCTCGCAAATTGATGCTGACCTAAGTGAACCCTTTAAATCTCATCAAACCAAAAGGATCCTACTTCTTGTACCTGCTTACCCTAACTACAGACCTGTCAAGAAGCCGTGAGTACGAGCTGTCTCCGTTAAGGTCTGTTATGCAAAGCCCCTTGCATCCTCCGCTGTTATGGATCACAAGCCCGTTTCCTATGTACATTCCGACATGGTTAGGATATCCTATAGTCCCGTCTTTTCTTCTTATCTTCACGTTGAAATATACTATGTCCCCTGTCTTCCAGGAATCAGTATCATAATCATCCCTGCCACTGGTGTATACCCTTTCTCCTTTGAGGCCTTGCGTGACGCTGAACCTTGGCACTATGTATCTTCCGTTCTCATCTTTTCCTATCGTTTCCCTGGTCCACCATGAGCAGTCAAAATGTTCCCACGTGTACCTGTAGCCGCCGTATTTCTTGATGGATTCGATTATCTTTCTTGCCATCTCAGGATCGTTGCTGTTTGCCTGGACTGCGCTGACAAGGTTTGCTATATAGGCATCTCTCTCTTCTGTTGTCGAGAATCTTTGCTTTACCCATCTTAGGCCTGTGGATGACGTTTTTCCTATGCTGTACCTCATCAGGCCTTCAAGCCTTGAATAGAGGTTCTCATCGTCTTCGTTGTCAAGGTATATCTCTGTCTCAACAGGCGTGCCGTCCTTGTCAAATGTTGCTGCCTTGATAAGGACCGGGTGAGGAAGTGTCTCAACATCATTTCCCAAAAGCCACTCTCCTCCCTGCCTTTGCATGCTGTTTTCTATCTTAAAGTCAAAAGCGCCTTCAAGCTCGACTTTTGTAGAGAAGAACCTTCTTAGAGCATTATATGTGGACGGTCCAAATGAGCTGTCTACCTTTCCAGGACTGAAACCTTCTGCTTCAAGGAAAGCCTGAAGCTTTTTTGTCTCAGAAGATCTTCCAAATGTTATGTCCTTAAACATGAATCCCTTATCTGCAAGGTAAGCGTTAAGATTCTCCAAGAATTCCTTTTTCTGTGTCGGGCTGTATCCTTCCCATCTTGGAAGTCCGGGAAATCCGACGTTGATATAGCCAATGTCCTGAGGGTTGTTGATGCCCCCTATGCTAAATCCGTTCCCCTCTGTCAGGGAGATGTCAAAATCTCCGACGCCCTTAAACCCTACAAGGGCTGAATATATTTCTGAGCCTTTCTTATTTATGCTGCCAGGATAGACATATACCCCTTCAGGCATGCTGCGCAGCTCTTCTTTTGAAAATTGCGTGCCTGTTATAATGACTGGAAGTTCTCCTTCGCCATTATTTTTGATGGTCTGGCTTGCTATCTCAACTGCCTGTCCTGGCTGGACAAATATCATCTTTTCCCTGAAATAGGCGTTGCTTACTGCTACTACAGTACCGTCTGCAAGATGGTAGTCTCCTGAAAACCTGAAGTTGTCCTGCTCTGTCATCTTGTCAGAATCCAGGTTTCCTATCACGATTATCGATCCGTCAGGATCTATCCTTAGCCTTACTCCTGGCTTGTCCTGAAGGGAGATGCTGTATGTTTCTGTCCCTGATCCTGTCGTAAGGACGCCGTCTTTTATGGACAGCTTGCCTTCATATCCTTTGATGTTTATGTCTTCAACAGCGTATGATGTCTTAAGAGCAGATCTTATCTTATTCTGGTCCATGCCTGTCAGGTCAACTTCTTGGCCGCTTCCTTCAACAAGCAGGAACTGGCCCAGCTGTGTTCCTGTAAATGTTGTCACCCTGTCGACAAGGCTTTGGCTTTGGGCAGGCTTTGCTGTCTCAGCATATGCAAAGGAAGATATCAGGATGATCAAGGTTATGAGAACTATGGGTGTGGTTTGTCTTTTGTCCATCCTCTTTTGATCAGATTTGGATTTGCTCATTAATAAAGTTTTCTGCTTTAAGGATAGGTACAGTGTTGATACTGTTGATATTGATGCTACCCCCAATTTCAACAGTGTCATTAAGAAAGGATCATATCCTATAATAGTCTTCAAGGACTATGACATCAAGCTCTTCTATGTTCTTGACTGTGTAGAGCCTTCCGTTTCCAAGCTCGACTATCTTCTCTGCAAGGCTGCTTCCTTTCTTGTCAAGGCTTATGCCTACTATCGAGACTGTTATCCCGCTTGCGCTTGCTATCGATACTTTCTCCAGCACTTCCTTTTCAGGCTCTTTTCCTATCGTAGGAAGAGCGTCTGTTATTATGACAAGGTGCTTTGTCTCATCTCCTTTAGTGAACATCTCGGCTGCCATGCTTATTGTCTCTGTCATGTTTGTCTCTTTTGATGCTCTTACTGCAGAAAGCCTTGAAAGGAGCATGGGAAAGTCAAGGGTAGGCTCGATCTTCTCTTTTATCTCTGTCCCGAAGACTATAAGCCCTACCTTATCCCTTTCAGAAGTGGCCTTGTATGATAACGCTATCCCTGCCTTTTTCGCTGCTTCTATCTTCTTGCCTCTCATCGAGCCGGATGCATCTATCGCGTAGATCATGGATATGGTCCCTCTTGACTGCCTTTCAAAGACCCTTATGTCATCCCTGGTTATCTCGGCACGGTTCCTTCTTATCGCTGTCTTGACAGTGCTTTTCGCTGCTATGTCCCTATACCTGTCACCGTTCCTGTACTGCCTTATGTCTGATCTTGTGCCGTATATGGATGATCTCTTGTGTATCCTTTCTCCTGTGATCCCTTTTGGGACTATGTTTTGCAGCTCTTCTACATATAAGACAAGCGATGCGAGCTCTTCTCCTTTCTTGGTTATCATGCCATGCCTGTCTACTATGCCTGAGTTTTTCATCTCATCTATCTTCTCTTTTAGCTTCTCTTTAAGCTCCCTTTGGAATTCTGGTATCTTTATGTTCTTCTTTATGTAGTCCGGGCTGTAGTCTGTTAGAAGCCTAAGGACCCTCTCGCCATAAAGGTTTTTTGCGGTCGAGAAATCCTTGACAAGATTGTCAAACATCATGTCAGGTATGAATGATGAGAATGAGTTGTTTATCGCGTCAGAGACGAGCTTTCCGTCATTTACTGCGTTCTCGTCGTTTTCCATGACAGATCCCATGAGCTTGTCATCAAGCTCTGTTATCTGAAGTGACTGTTTTAGCTCTTCTGTCTTTGATAGTGAGTTGACGCTTATCTCCTGTTGCTCGAGCTCAGGGAGCATCACCTGATTCCTTCGCCTCAAATGCCTTTGAGTGCCTTGAGAACTCTTCTTTTATGAAGTCTTCAGGCGTCTTCAGGTACCTTACTGACGGCTTCAGGCTTATCCTGTGCGAGATGACTGATATCACTGCCGACTTGACATCCTTGAACTCGAC
Source organism: Candidatus Woesearchaeota archaeon (assembly GCA_046705145.1). Classification (GTDB taxonomy): domain Archaea; phylum Nanobdellota; class Nanobdellia; order Woesearchaeales; family JBJKQO01; genus JBJKQO01. The sequence goes on along the minus strand of JBJKQO010000031.1, from coordinate 19,164 downwards.
TTCTTTTGCTCCGCGAAGAAACGCGTTTGACTGGGCTCTCTCGTAAAGGCCTATAGTGGCCCTCACGCTTGGAAGCTTCTCAAGCTGGCTTGACTCGCGAAGGCTCCTGACAAATCCGACAGTAAGGTCTATCATCCTTTCAGGAAATTCCACTTCCAGCTTTTTGCCTTTTGTCTTGGCGATCTCTTTTTCTATCTCAAGGCTGTCAGGATATCCCATGTATATCACGTCAAACCTGTCAAGAAAGACGTCAGAAAGCTTTTCTGTAGATGAGTCTTCAGGGTTCATGGTCCCTATGAATATGAAGTTTGCTGGAAAGTCGACCTCATAGCTTCCGATAGTCGCTACTCCTTCGCTTAGCACCTGCAAGAGTGCGTTCTGCAGCTTTTCAGGGCACCTGTTGACCTCATCAAAGAAAAGTATGCCGTTGTTTGCCCTAAATATCTTTCCAGGAGTAAAAGCTTCTATGCTTAATGCTCCGTGCTTTAGCGCCTTCATAGGGTCTATGTCTCCAAGAAGGTCTTCTGATGTGAGGTCAGGGCTTCCCTGCACCCTTATGAACCTGTCTATGCCCTTGACCTTTTTTGTCTTGCTTTTGGCACCTGTCCTGCATGCAGGGCAGACTGGCTTGTCAGGAGGGCAGTTGTATGGGCAGTCGTTTAGCTCAAGCTCGGGAAGGAGGTTTGCAAGGTCTTTTGCAAGCGTCGTCTTGCCGACTCCTGGCGGACCTACTATTATGACGCTTCTTCCGACAAGCAGAGCTGACTTGAGCTGAGTTTTTACCTTGCTCGCCCCAAGTATGCTTGGGAACTGCTCTTTTCCCATAAAGATCTGCTTAAAGTTGTTGGTTATCATAAAGGGCTAGGAAAAGCACCCATATTTTATAAAGGTTTGGGTTGTCTCAATGCTAACAGCATCATAAGGTTTAGGCTTTGCGTGAGTTAGCAACACTGAGGTCAGGGGGATGCCCCCTACGGGGCTTGACCGATACTGACTGAAAAATGTACACAAGCCTAAAAGATGCTGTTAGCAGAGATATATTCTTCAACTCTTACCATCAAGATTCCTGAATATCGCTACAGGAGTCGTGTGGGCGACAAATTCCATCTCTTTTCTCAGGACTTCAGGATGGAACAGGTGGTTATATACGACAAGCTTTCCTTTAAGCTCCCTTAGGAGCTTGGGCTCAAGCTGCGTCATCCTCTTGTCAGGGTTTATGAACACGACATCGTATTTTGACAGGTCGTGGTCCATGTAGTTGCCGTTTATCAGGCTTGCCTTCTTCAGGCCCAGCTTGTTCTTTATCTCAACTGCCTTGTCATGCAGCTCCCTGTCTATCTCTATCCCTGTAGCGTTCGTGAAAAGCGAGGCTATCATCACCACCTTTCCGTCTCCGCTTCCCAGGTCAAGAAAGCTCTTGTGGCTGTCAAGGTTTATCTTCTTGAAAAGGTGTATCAGGTCGTCAGCTGCTGCAATGCCCCAGAACCCTTCCCCTGTATCTTTGAGAGGGAGCCTTCCTGATGCTAAAAGCTCATTGTAGAACTTATCATAAGCGTCCTTGATGACTGTGTATTTTGCAAGCATATACGCACCTTAGGGACAGGTATATATAAATTTTATCAAAGTGGAGGTTTTTAGGCTGACGTCACCTCCTACCAAAAGAAAAAAATAATGAAGAAAAATGGTTTAGATGAACCTCACTTATAAAAATGATATAAACTAACTTCAAAAAGCCGGTTTTATCATTTTCCCCTAGTTTGTTCGGTTCTTACTTTGTTCCTACTTGTCCTAATTGTATTTTCAAGTTGTTGTGTGAATCCCATGCAATTGTGTTGGAGTACTATCCCCCCTTGAAAACGAGTACCCTTGATGTATTTAATCCTTCGAAGCAATAAATCCGATTTTTTATTATTGAGAATATTAGCTCTAATCTTAGGTATTGTTCGCCATAATATCTTTAGATACCAAAAGATTTAAATAGGGTTAGGTATCTAAAATAGTATGAGATTGCAAAGCCAAACAAGCAGGGAATACAAAGGCAAAAAATACGAAAAACACTGGATAGTCGTCCCATCCAAATTCATCGAAAAACTGGGTTGGAAAACCGGACAAGAACTCGAAGCAGAAGTAGAGGGGGATAAAATTACGATAAGAAAAAATGAATAGTCCACAATTTGATAATTAGTTTTCTTTTAATTGAGTTAGGTATCTAAAACATAGAAACTTTTAAATATTGAATTACTATTTCTTTATTATTACAATTATCTCCCTTTTGTTACCAGACCCCTCGTCTGGTAACGAAAGGCATTATTATCATGACAAGAAAAAGAGTTATTGCTTATTACGATGGAAGTAATTTTTACCATTATTGCAAAAAAAATTATGGCATTACAGATGTCAATTTCTCCGATATAGCCAATCAAATAATAAATCAAGAAAAAGAGGAGCTTGTTAAAATCAAGTATTTTAATTCTCCTGTGAGTCAACAAGAAGATTTAGAAACATACAAAAAACAACAAAAGTTTTTTGAAAAAATAAAAAGAACACCTTTATTATCATTATATTTAGGTAAGTTGGTAAAGCGGCCTTTAAAAAAGATTAATATTAATTGCCCTAGTTGTGGTCATCAAAAATGTGATTGTCTAAAGTGCCCTGTTTGTGAAAGAGATCTTAATGTAAACAAATGCTTTAAGTATACTGAGAAAGGGGTTGATGTGAAATTAGCAATTACATTATTACTTGATGGTTTAAATAACAAATATGATACGGCATTTTTGTTTAGTGGAGATGCAGATTTTTGTCCAGTTATAGAATATATAATCAAAAAATTGAAAAAAGATGTTGTTTATTGTTATTTCCCTAGCCCTATAACAAGTCAACTAAACCAAATATGTTCTGATAAGAGGATGATTACAAAAAAAATTGTTGATAATTCTCAGATTAGTAATAAAATATAGGTGAAAAAAATGTCAGAAGATATAAAAATACCAAAAGAAGAATTTAGTAACTCAACATATAAATTTAGATTCCTTCAAGATAGCACAGGAACCATAATATATGGTAAGAAATTTATAAATATTCAAATTGAAGTGAAAGAAGAAAACCACATTCTAAATTTAGAAAATCTAAAAAAAGAGCTGTGTGATTTAGGTAAGTGGAATAAATATAAAGAATTAAAAACCGAGTTAAATCAACATTAATCTAAAATTAAAATGGGATTAGATATATTAAATGAAATTTGGCGTAATACCCTCTCTTTAATGGATAGGAGCCTTGTTCTTCCCATAATTGCAAGTGCCCTTTTATCAGTTATTACTGCAGACATTGTGAGAAAAACAAAAGAAATAAAATGGTTTAGAAAGAATTTTGTTGACAATGCCCTTACAGAGTTGTTAGATTTAGGATTACTTTATATTGCATCTTTTGGGGTAGCTATATTGATTTTATTAACAATATATTTTTTATTTTGTTTTTTGAATTATTTACTTCCATAATTTTTTGTTGCAAGAAACACATTTTTACCCCCTCAAAGTGGAGTAGATTGCAAGCTAAGGACTGTCATCAGCCTTTTACTTGTTGTTCACGACTACCTTGACTTCGTTTATCCCTTTCGCGTCAGCATCCGTGACAGTGAAGCACACCTTCTTGAGCTTTATCTCTTCTCCAGTCTTAGGTATCCTTTCGATCTTCTCAAGGATCAGTCCTGCAATAGTCTCGACGCTGTCGTCTTCAGGCTTAAGCTTTAGGTCAAGCTCCTTGTTGATATCCTCGATCTCTGCCTTTCCGCTTACAAGCGCCTCATGTTTGCTCTTCTTGGTTATGAGGGTCTCTTCCTTGTCTGTCTCGTCATAGATGTCCCCTACTATCTCCTCAAGGATGTCCTCTATCGTTATTATGCCCTCAACGCCCTTGTACTCGTCAACGACAACTGCCATGTGTATCTTTTTTCTCTGGAACTCGGTAAGGAGGTCCACTATCCTTTTTTGCTCAGGGACAAAGTAGGCCTTCTTCATTATGGACTTGACTTTCTTTGATGAGCGTTTGCTCTGGACTGCCTTAAGCGCGTCTTTTATGTGGACTATCCCCACAATGTTGTCCATGTCAGAGTTGTATACGGGTATCCTTGAAAGTCCTGTCTTGAGGAATATCTTAAGAGCCTCCTTTACGCTTTTCTCATAGCTAATGCTTATCACGTCTGTCCTCGGTATCATTATCTCAGAAACTTCAAGGTCGTTGAACTTGAATATGTTGTATATCATCTCCTTCTCGTGCTTGTCTATCGAGCCTTCCTCTTCACCTATGTTAACAATGCTCTTAATCTCGTCTTCAGTGACTTTCGTCTGCATCTGCGGCGAAGGGAAAATTTTGGATATGGTCTTTGTGAAAAGGTCAAGTACTTTTATTATCGGCCAAAACACCACTTTCAGTATCTTAAGCGGCCTTGCCGCAAAAAGGCATATCTTCTCCCTGTTCGCAAGAGCATATGTCTTTGGGGTTATCTCTCCGAATATCAGGACTGCAAGGGTGATGACTCCTGTCGCGATCCCCACACCCACAGAACCGAAAAGGTTTATGGCAACAGCTGTTGCTATGGAAGATGCCATTATATTTACTATGTTGTTCCCTATAAGGATCGTGGTTATGAGCTCATGAGGGTCGTCTTTTAGCTCTTTCACTAGGTTTGCTTTAGGGACATTTTTCTCAAGAAGCCTCTTAAGCCTTATCTTGTTAAGGCTCAGATATGCTGATTCCGCACCTGAAAAGAAGCCTGAAAGCACTATCAGTATAATCAATAAAAAGATCATCAATCCTACCATTTATGTATCACTCTTGCATTACGCTCCAAAATATTAGGTTTTATGACTATGATTCATAGGCTATGATATATAAATCTTATTGTTGATCTACGGCACTGTTGAAATTTCTCGCTTGCGCTCGGGTAGCATCAGCCTTTTAAGAAAAGTCTGGCGAAAACATAACGGGCATGAAGCCCGTTGTCGCGGCTTTAAGGTTATTCTGTTAGCCGCGATGCATGACTTTATGTCATGCTTCTTTTGGTCCAACTTTTGTAAAAGGTGGCTCGCTTGTGCTTATTAAACATTAGAGGCTGATATCGCCAAGCAGAGCTTGGCGGACTTGTGAACAAGTTCACAAGCCTCCCCGTAAGGGACAACCCCCTTTTTCAGCCTTGATTTAGAAAGCAAAAGAAGCTTGCTTATTGATGCCACCAACAATTTCAACAGTGCTTATTGTCCCCAATCACATCTTCTCAGGAGATTCTATATCAAGAAGTGAAAGGCCGTTTCTAAGCACTTCCTTGACACAGCTTATCAAGACCAGTCTTGTGTCCCTTAAGCTATCCTGTGCCTTCAGTACGGAAAAGCCATGGTAGTACTCGTTAAAGAGCTGTGCCAGATCAATGAGGTATCTTGTGACAAGAGATGGCTTGTAGTGCTCTGCAGCTTCAGAGACGATCTCAGGGTATCTTGCGAGAAGGCCTAGAATGTTTTTCTCGATATCCTCCTTGAGCAGGGAATAATCGACTTCTTTTTTGAGCTTTGCGCCGTGCTTTTCAAGTATGCTGCATATCCTTGCATGGGCATACTGCACGTAAGGTCCTGTCTCTCCTTCAAAGGAAAGTGATTCGTCAGGGTTGAAGGTCATGTCTTTTGAGGGTTCGTATTTAAGTATGAAAAATCTAAGAGCGCCAAGTCCTATGACCTCTGCCCTCTTCTCCAGTTCTGAACACCCTAGTTCAGGATATCTTTTCTTTAGCTCTTCCTTCGCAAGACTTATCATGTCTGAGATCATGTCGTCTGCATCCACCACTGTCCCTTCCCTGCTTTTCATCTTTCCTGAAGGCAGGTTTACCATGCCATAAGAAAGGTGGTAGCAGTTGTCGGCAAACTTGTATCCCAGCACCTTGAGGGTCTTGAACAGGACCTTGAAATGGTAGTCCTGCTCGTTTCCGACAACATAGACTGACTTGTCCATCTTAAAATCATCAAATTTCTTCTTTGCAAGGAATATGTCCTGGGTCATGTATACTGTGGTCCCGTCAGATCTCAGGAGGTATTTCTTCCCAAGCTTGTCCTTTTCAAGGTCGACGTATACTGCCCCATCATCTTCTTTTGCAAGAAGGCCTTTTTTCAATGCATCAAGGATTATCTCTTTTCCTGACAGGTAAATCTCGCTCTCATAATACTCCCTGTCAAACTTCAGGTCAAGTTTCTTGTATGTCTCGCCAAACCCATCAAGCGACCATTTGCGCATCTTTTTCCAGAGGCTTATGACTTCCTTGTCACCATTCTCCCATCTTACAAGCATGTCCTGCGCCTGCTTTTCAAGGGATTCGTCCTCTTTTGCTTTCTGTGAAAAGAGGACGTAGAAATCACCGACGAAGTGGTCGCTTTTCTTGTCAGGCTCTTTTCCGTCTCCCCATCTGCTGTAAGCGAGCATGCTCTTGCATATGTGCACTCCCCTGTCATTGTTGAGGTTGACCTGTACTATGTCATATCCTGATGCGCTGCAGATCTTTGCGCAGCTCCTTCCAAGAAGCATGTTCCTTATGTGCCCAAGATGAAGCGGCTTGTTCGTGTTAGGTGAGGGGAACTCAAACATGACCCTTTGCTTTTTTGGGATCCCCTGGCCGTAGTCTTTCTTTTTTGAAGATATCTCGTCTAATGTGCTTGCTGCAAGAGTTGCAGGATCTACAAAAAAGTTGAGGTATGGCCCTGCCGGCTCTGCCTTATGAAGCCATGGCTCTTTTTTTGCGTTTATCTTTTCTGCAAGCTCAGATGCGATCTTTTGCGGCGCTTTCTTTTGCTCTTTTGATAAGGAGAAGCAAGGGAATGCGAAATCTCCCATCTTAGGGTCAGGAGGCACTTCAAGAGATATCTCACTAAGCCAGGTAGCATCCTTCAAAAGTGATATTATCTTATCTTTGTATATTTTCATTTTCTATGCTTGTTCAGCTGATGTTTAATATTTTTTTGATTATTGTATAGGATATTATAATCATATTTAAATACTTACTTATCTTTTTACATGGGGTAAGGGGGTTAATGTGAGGGACTTAAAAGAAGATAAACCGGAACGGACCTTATGTGATATTGTTGCAGAAACAGCATTAGCTTTTGTTATGTCAGGGGTTATTATATGGATGATGTATTCTGGCATGGGTGACGAGTATAAAAGGCGTGTTGAGCATATGTTCCCTAAAACATCTAATCCCTACGTTTTGAAAAATATACCAAAAATTCCAGTTCCAGAAATCAAATGTTCCCAGGAGGATTGTCCTGCTGATCCATATCATCGCTGATCAGCCTAAAGACCTGTTGAGTTCGCTGCATTAATGACAGTGGAATTTGTCTCTTGCCTGCCAAAGATTATCTGAAGCATACCAAACACTGCATCCCTGACTGGAGGCACGAACGCTACAAGAAGAACTATTATCACAAGCACAAGTACTACTATTATCGCCATCTGAAACAAGCCTGCTTTTCTGTCCATTATATCACCTTAAGCGGGTTTATATATAAAATTTGCTTTTTAGTAAGGAAATGTTGAAATTTCTCGCTTGCGCTCGGGTAGCATCAGGCTCGCTTTAGTGGTATCACCATTATTGGCTGACTTCCCCGTAAGGGACCTCCCCCTCGTCAGCCTTTATGCAATACTGATCATAAGCTCGCATATTGATGCTACCCCCATTTCAACATTTCCTTTAGTCACTTACAAAACTACCAATCCTCCACAAGCTTTAAATATACATCCCCTTTATCTCAACAGCATCAGGAGGTGGTTATCTGATGAACATAGGATTGATAGTCGGCATTGGAGTTATAGTGGTATTGGTACTGTTTATAATACTTCTTTACAACAGCCTGATAAGGCTCAGGAACCAGGTCAAGAACTCATGGGCGCAGATAGATGTCCAGCTTAAGAGGAGAAACGACCTTATCCCAAACCTTGTTGAGGCAGTCAAGGGTTACATGAAACATGAGAAAGGCGTGCTTACAGAAGTCACTGCTGCAAGGACCGCATTCATGAAGGCAGGGACGATGTCAGCTAAGGCAAAGGCATCAAACATGCTTTCAGACACCCTTAAGTCGCTTTTTGCAGTCGCAGAAAATTATCCTCAGCTGAAGGCAAACGAGAACTTCATGCAGCTTCAGGAGGAGCTTTCCGGAACAGAAAGCAAGATAGCTTATGCAAGACAGCATTACAACGACATGGTCATGGTGTTTAACACAAGGATTCAGGTGTTCCCTAACAACATCTTCGCTAACATGCTTAACTTCAAGGCAGAGCAGCCATTTGAGGCTACAGCTGAAGAGAAGAAGAACGTTAAGGTCCAGTTCTAATTTTTTATATTTATTTTTTTCAGGTGTTAAGAAATGCGAAATATGTTCAACGAAGTGAGAAGGAACAAGATAGTCTCATGGCTTCTTATCATCATCTTTATAGTTCTCATACTTCTCCTCTCGCTTGTAGTAGGTATAGTCTGGGGTGGAGGGATAAACCCTTACTCCATAGGGTTCTCTGTGACACTTGGCATAATTGCGGCGCTGATATACATCGCGATATCTTTTGCTGTAGGAGACCAGATAATACTTCATGCGACAGGCGCAAAGCCTGTGACAAAAAAGGAGTACCCTTATCTATATAATACTGTGGAGGGGCTTGCGATCGCTGCAGGAGTTCCCACCCCAAAATGCTATGTCATCGAGGATTCTGCGCTTAACGCTTTTGCGACAGGAAGAAATCCTAAAAGAGCTTCGATAACAGTTACCACAGGGCTTCTTGAAAAGATGAACAGGCAGGAGCTTGAAGGCGTCATCGCGCATGAGATGAGCCACATTAAGAACTATGATATAAGGATGATGATGCTTGCAGCAGTCCTTGTAGGTGTCATAACCATGATAAGCGACATCTTTCTTCGAAGCCTCATTTTCGGAGGGGGCAAGCGCGACCGCGAAGGCGGCCAGGCCCAGATGATAATGATAGTGGTAGGCCTTGCGCTTGCAATACTCTCACCGATAATCGCCCAGATAATAAAGCTTGCAGTGTCAAGGAAGAGGGAGTATGCTGCAGACGCCCAGGGAGCTGTCCTTACAAGGTATCCTGCAGGGCTTGCTTCAGCGCTCAAAAAGATAAGTAATGATCCTGATCCTTTGGTCGATAATGCAAACAGGGCAACAGCGCATCTTTTCATATCAACCCCTTTCAGGAAGAAGAAAGGATGGTTCACAAACCTGTTCTCGACCCACCCCCCTATCGAGGAAAGGATAAGGCGCCTTGAAGCTATGTGAGCAAGCGCATTACAAGACCCATTATTTTTTCATATTTCTATATCATTGATCAGGATATCATGCTTTGCCCAAAAAGTGCGTCGGTGCCATGAATGCCGTGGATGTCTTTGAGACATTCATGGCAGCGCAAATCATAGATTTGCTGGCGTTTGGCAAAGCCAAACACATGGCCCGACGGAGCTGACCAAGTTCCTATGCCTCAAGGCTAGGGTTCATTGGATTTGTCGAAGACAAATTCGATGTTCCGAAAACCAAGGTTTTCGATATTGGTCAGCGAAGTAGGACTTTTTGGGCAAAGCCAGAATATCAGAAAGATTTTAATATCATTGAGAGGTCTGTTAGCATGATGGCATCCAAGATATTTTTTGTGGGAAACACGCTTGGAGGAGATGATGGGATAGGGCCTTTCCTGTACAACCAGCTAAAGGGAGATCCGAGACTAAAAGGGAATGACCTTATCGATCTGGGAATATCAAGCATGGACCTCATGTCTCACCTAGAGGGTGCTGATAACATAATAATAATCGACGCATTATACTCTGATGACCAGGCAGGAGAGGTTGTCTTGATAAGGGAACACGAGCTGAAGAAAGGCGTATCGCTTTTCTCGCAGCACGATCTTGGGATCGAACATATCATCCCGATGGCAAGGCTTGTCATGCCAGGCCTCAAAGACATAAACATAATAGGCATCAAGGTAAGGAAGATTTCAGCATTCAGCGATGATCTTAGCGAAGAGATCAAGAAGAAGGTCCATAAGATAAAAGAAGAGGTGGTCTGCCTGATAAATAATGTAAATAATGCTTCAGGCAGCAGGTGAGAACATGTGCTATGCAGTACCAGGTAAGATAATCGGGATAGACGGGGAGAACGCGACAGTAGATTATGGAGGCGTAACAAAGACTGCCAACATTTCGCTGATGGAGTCTGTCGCTAAAGGAGATTTCGTGCTTGTGCACGCAGGCTTCGCTATAGAGAAGATAGATGCGAAGAGCGCGAAGGAATCTCTTGATCTGATAAGAAGCTACATTGAGGCGTCCGGAGATGGAAGATGACATACTGAAGCAGCATGTTGAAGATATCAGGAGGAATGCAAAAGGTATAGGCAGGGATGTCAGGATAATGGAGATCTGCGGCGGCCATACAAACGTCATAATGAGATATGGCATAAGAAGCATCCTTCCAGAAAACATCCATCTCATATCCGGCCCAGGATGCCCGGTCTGCGTAAGCTCACAAAAAGACATAGACTGCATGATCGAGATAGCAAAGAGCGGCATTCCAGTAGCAACATATGGCGATATGATTAGGGTGCCTGGCTCAAGATCAAGCCTTGAAGACCAAAGGGGAGAAGGTGCAAAGGTGTACGAGGTCTATTCTGCAACAGAGGTGTTAGGACTTAAAAAGAAGCATCCTGACATCATCTTTTTCGGGATAGGATTTGAGACCACTGCTCCAATGACAGCATTCCTCTTGAAAAATGGAATTGCAGCATATTCCGTCCACAAGAAGGTTGTTCCTGCGATGCAAGCTATTTTGGAAGAAAATGTCAGGATAGACGGATTTTTGGATCCTGGCCATGTGTCGACAATAATAGGGTCAGACGCATATCACGATATAATGGTTCCTCAGGCAGTAGCAGGATTCAGCGCTGAAAGGGTGCTTCGCGCAATAAGCATCCTGACTGGCATTATCAAGGAAGGTAAGGATATTGTGGTAAACTGCTATCCTGAAGCAGTAAGCAAAGAGGGTAACTTAAAGGCAAAAAAGATGATTGACCTCTACTTCAGGCCATGCGACAGCGAGTGGCGCGGGCTTGGGATCATCAAGGGTTCAGGCCTTGAAGTCAAAGAGGAAAAGCTTAATGCCAAGATCATCCATGAAGACATAATAAGAGATGTCAAGCCTGCAGATGAACATGGCTGCAGGTGCGGTGATGTCCTAAAAGGAGTTATAGAACCAGAAAGATGCGGGCTGTTTGGCAGGACCTGCACCCCAAAACATCCTGTCGGGCCATGTATGGTGAGCAGTGAAGGAAGCTGCAGCATAAGTTATAATTACTCGGAATGATACTTGGAAATATGAAGATGAAAAGAAACAAGCGAGTGGAAAAAGTAGAGCCTGAAAAGATCAGCCTAAGCGAAGGTTCTGGCGGTAAGGAGATGCAGGATCTGATAGAAAGCCTTGGTATCTCATTTAGAGGGGATTGGAAAAATTGCAGCGATGATTCTGCAGTGCTTAGTCTTCCTGATAACAGCCTTCTTGCCTTCACTACTGACTCTTTTGTTGCAGATCCCCTATTCTTTCCTGGAGGAGATATTGGAAAGATAGCTTTTTGCGGCACAGTAAATGATCTGTTGGTGATGGGAGCATCCCCTTTAGGCATATCGCTTGCGCTGATAATAGAGGAAGGATTTCCGAAAAACGACCTGAACAAGATAATCCTCTCTTTAAGATTTCTTTCTGAAAAGACAAAGATCCCTATCGTTACCGGAGACACAAAGGTCATGGAAAATGGAAAGATAGATAAGATCGTGATAAACACTTCAGGAGTTGGGCTGCTAAAAGAGAAAGACCTTCTTTCAAAAGATATCCATGCTGGTGACAAGATCATACTTTCAGGAAGCCTGGGAGAGCACGCTGTCGCGCTGCTTTCAAAAAGGTTTGACTACAAGACAAGCGTGATAACCGACTCCAAACCATTCATAGAGGAGATGGACGCTGTAAGGGAAAAGATTAAGCTTGCGAAAGACCCTACCAGGGGAGGCCTTGCTTCCTGCTTAAACGAGATATCAAAAAGCAGGAAAGTAGGAATTGTCGTATATGAGGATAAGATCCCTGTAAAAGAAGAGGTTAAAAGTGTTACAGAAATGCTTGGGATCAACGTTTATGAGCTAGCATGCGAAGGAAGGTTCATATGCGTTACATCTGAAAGCAAGGCAAGAGAGGTTGAGGCAATACTAAAAAGATTCAACAAGGACGCTGCAATAATCGGTGAGGTATCAGAAGGGGATAAGGTCATCATGTCAACTGTGCTTGGAAAAAGGGTTCTTCCTAACCCTATAGGAAGGATCGTGCCAAGGATCTGCTGATCCTGAAAAGAATGAAGAATGGATAGGATGAGGATAAAAGATGCATGAGATAGGGGTTACAAAAGAGATAATACGCATGGCTGAAGATGCTGCAAGAAGAAACTCGATCAGGGATGTCTCTGATGTTTCGATAGTGGTCGGAGCATTGTCAAACTACAAGCCAGAGGCGATAAGCTTTTATTATGACCTTCTCAAGAAAGAAAGCGATATGCTGAGAGGGTCAGCCATCTCGATAGAAGAGGAGAAGGCAGTGATATCCTGCAACAGGTGCGGCAGCAAGGCAGAGCTTGAAGAGACAGCCATAATGTTCTGCCCTAAGTGCGACTCTTTTGATTTCGGCATAATATCAGGAAACAGGATAATCATCAAGGATATAAGGGGTGAATGACCATGTGTGAAGGATGCGGATGCGAAAAAGAAGATCTGAACGTGGAAGAGGGAAAGCCTGAAGAAAAGAAGACAGTGCACATAAACAAGAGCATTAACGAGGCAAATGACATCATCGCAAAAGAGATCTCTGGTCTGCTTGGGTCCAAAGGGATATTATGTATCAACATACTGGGCTCTCCAGGAAGCGGCAAGACAACTTTCATCGAGAATGTAAGCCGTGATCTTGGCACTGCAGATGTCGCAGTGATACAGGGAGATCTTGAGTCAGACATAGATAAGGCCAGGCTTGAAAAGCAAGGAATCAGCTCAGCGCAGATAAACACGCATAGCGGCTGCCATCTTAACGCCTCCATGGTGCATAAGGCGATTTTTGATCTGGATCTTAGAAATAAGAAGTATCTCATGATAGAGAATGTTGGAAACCTTGTGTGCCCTGCAGGCGTGATGATAGGGCAGCACCTAAACATACTCATAAGCTCGACAGCAGAAGGATCTGACAAGCCAAGAAAATATCCTCTGATGTTCAGGGATGCTGATATGATCGCAATATCCAAGACAGACCTTTCAGCCCATGTAGGATTTGATGAGAAGAACTACACTCACGATCTGATGAGGATAAGCCCAAAAGCCAGGATAATCAAGACAACTGTAAAAGACAGCTCATCATTTGGCAGCGCAGCGCATTTCTTAGAGCATGAAAGGGAACATCTTCTTGGGAAGCACCATCATCATTAGCATCTTTTTTCTATCATATTTTTTAAGTAAGATGATTAAAAAAAGAAATATTTAAATAGAATAATAGCGAATTGTCCAAATATAACACAAAACGTAATCTTGCAGGTCGGATTAATTGTAAGAGGTGAGGCGATTGTCTAAGAAAGATCAGTGCAAAGCACTTATGGCTAAGTTCTTCGGGCCGGCTGCTGCAGCCCAGGTTGATTCTATGAGCGAAGATGAATGCGTGGCAAAATGCAAGGCAAAAGTTACAGGGTTTCTTGGAGCAGATAAGGCAAAAGAATTTGACAATATAAAATAAAAAGAGGTGGGATGAGATGAAAATCGGGATCAATATGAAGCTTGTCACATTGACAGTGCTTCTTGTGGCTATTCCAGGGATCATACTTGGGGTAGTAGGGTATAAGGCTGCGGAAAAGGCAGTCTATGGAGGTATAAAAGACAGGCTTTCTGACCAGGCAAAGGACTGGAGGCTTCTTTCAGAAGCATATCTTGAGGAGATTGCAGGGCAGGAAGCAAGAGTCAAAAACAGCGCAAAAAACATCGTTACGGCACAGACTAAATCAACGTACCTTCTGATAGATTATATGCTAAAAGAAAATGGGGGTACCCTTCCTGCAGACAAGAAAGAGGAACTTCTTAACATGCTTAACAGCCAGACTGTAGGTCAGACCGGATATATCTGGATACTTGATTACCAGGGAAGATACGTCCTGTCAAAAGGAAGGCAAAGGGATGGAGAAAATGTATGGGAGACCCAGGATTCTGACGGTAACTATGTGATCCAGGACCTGATAAGGATCGGAAAAGAAGTGAAGGGAGATGAGATCGCATACTATTCATATCCTTGGCTTAACAAGGGCGAGACCGAGCCAAGAGAAAAGATCGCAGCTATGATCCATTTCCCTGAGCTTGGATGGGTTGTCGGGATATCAACATACTATGTTGACCTTGTAGATATGGGATACAGGAAGAGAACGCTTGAGCATTACAAGGACATTGCAGCCCAGCAGATAATAGGAGCTTCAGGATACATATGGATCGTTGACGGCAACGGAGTATATGTTGTCTCAAAGAACAGGCTAAGGGATGGCGAGGACATAAGCCAGTCAAAAGATACAAATGGCGTGCTTTTCATCCAGGAAGCTATAAAGAAAGCAAGGGCAGCAGGCACTGGAACAGACATACAGGAGTACCCCTGGCTCAACAAGGGTGAGAAGAAGCCAAGGATGAAGGTTGCAGGACTTTCTTATGTAAAAGAGATGGACTGGACGATAGGCGTATCCGCATACTATGACGATTTCCAGGGAGAAGGATCTCTTGGCGCAGTCAAGAACACCCTGATAATTGTAGGTGTTATAGCTATTGTGCTTGGAGCGCTTGTCGCTTTTGTCTTTGCTAACATGATATCAAGCCCTATAAGGAAGATGACTGCTGCAGGAAACAAGATAGCAGACGGTGACCTGAACGCAAAGCTTCCTGAGATAAAGACAAAAGACGAGATAAAAGATCTCTCCACAACCATGGAGATGCTTGTAGGAGCGATAAAGTTCCTAAAAGGGAACAAAGGCAAGAAATAAGCCCTTATTTTTTTCTTTTTTTTCTATTTTTTACTGTTTCTGGACTGAAAAAACCCTACAAAATAGAAAAGTTTAAAAACATGTCCTCCAGATATCAACCGGCAATTGTCGAAAAGCGAGTTGCTCACTTTTCGAGCACATTGGATAGCACGTTATTCCACAAATTGAAGATGGGAGTATTCAATGTATAAAAAAACCTAAAAGGGGGGTGTATAAATGGCAAAGAAAGCTAGTATGTCAAAGGCAGGAATATGGGCTTTTACTATAGGCGCGATAATTTCGCTGATAGCAGGCCTTATTCCGCAAAACATGGGACTGGGAGGCTTGATAACCGCACTTCTTGCTGTGCTGGGTATTATCGTAGGCTTCTTGAACGTGACAGAAGAGGAAACGAACAAGTTCTTGTTCTCCTCAGTAGCGATAATGATCGCGCTTTTCACGGCAGGAACAGCGATTAAGGCTAACATAAGCACTCTGGGAATGGTCGGAAGCTATATGTGGAGCATAATGTCCAACATAAACATCTTCGTCTTCCCAGCAACGATAGTAGTTGCGATGAAAAGCCTTTATGCTTTGGCAAAAGACTAAAGATAAATTATTTTTTTTATTTTCTTATTCTTTTGTTCAATTCTTCAATTGCTTATCCCGAGTCATCTTCCTATGTCTGGATTGTTCTTGGTCATTTTTAGCACTCTTTGATTCTTCTCCCCTCCCCCTGTAGGGGGAGAAGAATCAAAAAAAGGTACCTGTTAAGTTCAAGAATTATTACCTTTAGATATAACCTTAACCACTACCAATCATGAGAACATCATTATCTCTTCTTAAGCTTCAGCTCAAAGAAGTACTCCTTGATCTTTTCCTTTGATGAAAGATCATACTCCTCCATCGTCTCTTCTTCAGATATGATAAGGTCAGAAGATCCTGTCTTTTCCTTAATGGCAGCCTCGTTTGCAAGAAGCATCGGCTTAACGTCACGGCTGCATGCGATGTAGAGGTCTATCGCGTCTGCCTTTGATAGGCCTCCCTGCTTCCTGAGGTTCTGCACGCGCCTCATGACCTCACGGGAAAGGCCTTCAGCATCAAGCTCTGGTGTCCTTTCCTTGTTCAGGTAGACAAATCCGTGCCTGAACTCCGCTTCCTCAAGGCTTCCAGGGATTATCCTTTCAACTATGATGTGCCTGCTGAGTATGCTGATCTCTTTTCCGTCTATCTTCATGCCAAACTTGCCTTCTTTCTCAAAGTGCTTGAGGACGGAATCCGCGCTTTCTGTCATTATCCTTGCGATTATCTTCGGTGTGAGCTCTGCAAAGTCAGCGCCTATCTTTGAGTGGTCTGACTTTAGGCTTACTTTCACTCCTTCTATCTTGTCTGTAAGGATTATCCTTTTTGAGTTTATCTGTGATCTTATAACGTCTTCAAACCTCTTAACGGCAGAAGCGACCTTTGGCTCTGTTGATACTATCCTTATCTCTTTTACAGGCCATCTTATGCCAAGGTTTGATTTCTCTCTCGCGTTCAGTGCTGACTGGATGACGATCGATGCTATCTCCATGTCGCTTTCAAGAGAAGGGTCTATCATAGACTCATCGCTTGTCGGCCAATCGTACAAATGGATGCTCTCTTTTTCAAGGGAGAATGCCTCTTTTAGGTCAAGGAACATCTTTTCAGTCATCATAGGGCATACTGCAGAGAACATCTTCATCACGTTCATGAGAACTGTGTAGATGGCGTATGCCACTGCTTCTTTCTCATCATCTGTGCCTGATGCTCCTTTTTCCCTGATGAACTGTATGTATGACCTTGAGAGCTCAAGGAAAAGGTCTTCTATTATTAGAGGGACCTCGTTTATCCTGTATTCCTCAAGTGCCTGCGTCGCTTTCTTTATTGCGGAATTCATCCTTGAGAGTATGAATCTTTCCTCGATGTCAAGCCTTACCTTTTCTTTTGCCAGCTTGCTTGGGTCCATCCCAATCATGCTGCAGTAGTCTATGAGGTAATTATGGACGTTCCAAAGCACTATGAGGTTCCTGTACTTGACGTTCATGTCATCAAAGTTATAGTTCAGGTCAAGACCTGGGTTTGCTGCGCATATCATGTAATACCTGAGTGTCTCTGCCCCATATTTCTCTATGACCTCTGCTGGAAGTATGTAGTTTCCGAGGGATTTTGACATCTTCCTTCCCTGGGCATCGTTTATGAAGCCATGCATGTATACTGACTTAAATGATGGCTTTTCCATGGATATCATCGAAGCGACGAAAAGCAGGTTGAACCATCCTCTTATCTGGTCTTTTCCTTCAAGTATGAAATCAGCTGGCCACCATTCGTTGAAAAGGTCTTCGCGTTGCGGGTAGTAGAGGCATGTCCATGAAGCGACTCCTGCATCAACCCATACATCAAGTATGTCCGGCACCCTTTTCATCTCGCTTCCGCATGAGCATCTTATCTTTACTTTGTCTATGTAAGGGATATGAAGGTCTTCTGGCGCTTTCGATCCGCTTTTCTCTTCAAGCTCATTCACTGACCCTATCACTTCATAATTATCGCATGAGCCGCATTTCCATATCGGTACAGGGCATCCCCAGTAACGCTGCCTTGTTATCGAGTTGTCGCGAAGGTTCTCAAGCCAGGAGTCAAACTGCCTTGAGCCTGCCCAGTCTGGCTGCCAGGTTATCTCCTTGTTTAGCTCGCGCATCTGCTGCTTTAGGTCCTCCACCTTGAAGAACCATTGCTTTGTGAGCCTGAATACGACGCCCTTGTGGCATCTCCAGCAATGAGGGTACTCGTGATCGACTTTTGTCGATTCTATCAGGAATCCTTTCTGCCTGAAATATTCTATGAATTTCTTATCATCTTCTTTTGCATAGTATCCTTTGAATATTCCCATCTCCTGCGGGAACATGCCGTTCTCATCGAGGTTGTTGAAAGGAAGGATCTTGTACCTGTAGCCTACCTCATAATCCTCAGGACCGCATCCCGGAGCCATGTGGACCAGGCCTGATCCGCTTGATGTGTCTACATACTCGCTGCTTAGGACAACCTTGTGGATGTTTGGGCTTTCTTTTCTTACTTCCTCAAAGCAGCCCTTGATCTCTTCATATAGTGGGTGCACGTATTCAAGCCCTTCAAGATCTTCACCTCTTATTGTTTCCAGGACCTCGTAGCTTTTTTCAACTACTCCTCCCATGAAGACTCCGACAAGCTTCGCTGCTACTATCCATGTCTCTTCTTCAACCTTTATCTTTACGTATTCCTCATCAGGATTTACCATCACACCAAGGTTATAAGGGATAGTCCAGGGGGTTGTGGTCCATATGACAAGATACTCGTCATTTTTTCCTTTGATGCCAAACTTGAGAAATATTGAGTCATCACAGACATTTGCGTATTCCAGCTCGTGTTTTGCAAGGGCTGTTGCGCAGTGAGGACACCAGTGCATGACCTTCTCGCCCTCGTAAAGCCTTTTTCTTTCATGCGCTTTTTTTACAAGCCACCATTCTCCTTCGATGTAGGCGTTGTCAAGTGTCATGTAAGGATCTTCAAAGCCCATCCATATCCCCAGCTTCTTGAAGTCTGCGACCATGGTATCCTTGTTCTCGATGCAGAACTTCTTGCATTCTGATATGTACCGTTCCATCCCAAAAGAAGGTATCTCATCCTTGTTCTTTATGCCGAATTTCTTCTCGACTGCGTGGGGTGTAGGAAGGCCGTGAGTGTCAAATCCTGCCCTGTCCCAGACGTCAAATCCTTTCATCCTCTTGTATCTCATCAGGCAGTCCCTTAGCGACTTGCCCCATGCTGTTCCAAGATGAACTTTTCCTGACGTGTATGGCGGGCCGTCTAGGTAATAGAATTTCTTTTTTCCTTTGCCTTACTCTTTGGCTTTTGGGTATATCCTGTTCTTTTCCCAAAACTCAAGGATCTGCGGCTCAACTTTCTTGAAATCGTATTTCTCAGCCATAAAGGAATCGGATTAGAGCGTCATTTATATAGTTTTTGGGGGTGATAGAAATAAAACTTGGTAGTAGAATTAATGCCACACGCAGATCTTTCTTT
>JBJKQO010000030.1:0-3151 GCA_046705145.1 Candidatus Woesearchaeota archaeon | reverse complement strand
CTGTTGAAATTGGTGGTAGCATCAATTTGCGAGCTTCTTTATTGATTATATCCAGGCTGACTAAGGGGGTTGCTCATGAACAAGTTCATGAGTCCGCCAAACTTGTTTGGCGACACCCCATCCGGGGGAGTCAGCCTTGCTAAACTTAGAAATACAAGCGAGCCTGATGCTACCCGAAGCGATAGCGAGAATTTCAACAGTGCCCTTAAAAACGAAAGGTTTAATAATAAGGTTATCCACCATTTTAAAAAGAGAGGTGAATCTTATGACAAGATGCAAGATTTGCAGTGGGGAGTTCAAGCACAGCCCTGATCCTATGGTAGTATGCGAACACCATGACGGAGGAGTCCACCTTGGATGCTGCATAAACAATTGCAGCATGCACAAGGAGCCTTGCCAGCACTGTGCAGCTCTTTTTGAGAAGATGAACTGATCTTTTATTCTTCTGAGAATATAGTCTGTGACTTCTTTATATACTTAAGTATGTTCTTCATAGACAGTATGTCTATCATCTTCATGTATGGTGCCATCTCCTTGTTTAATGCTGTAAATGCTTTCTCTCCTTTGGATGAAAGCTTAAGCATCCTGTTGTCATAGCTTATGTATCTTAGCTTTTCGAGGCTCTCAAGGTTCTTGTATATGGCCCTCGTGCCCTTCTCTGCTATACCTGCCTTCTGGACTACTTCTATAAAGTCCTTCTTTGATATGGCTATCCTGAGAAATCTCCCTCCGAATTCCTTGTTTGCCTGCAGGTAGAAATAGCCAAGCGCAAATAGCATGAATCTGAGCTTTTTTGTTAGTACCATGTTTTTTGGTTATCTTACGTGTTTTATAGCCTCAAATGCTTTTTCGCAGAACTCAAGAGCTGCGTTGTAATATGTCTCTATAGGATCCTTGTCGTTTGCGATAAGTACGTCTATTATCCTGTCTTTTCCTTCGCTGTCCCTCTTCAGCTTTACAAGCCTTTTTGCCTGCGCTTCTCCAAACACTTCTGCCTCTGTCTTCTTCATCAGGTCAAGCTGGGCTTTTATCTTGCTGACAAGCTCGTGCGCCTTTTCAAGCTTGAGCTTCGTGTCATCTGACTGGTCCATCGATGAGAATTCATTGTACCACTCGCTTTTGATCTTTATCTTCTCCCTCATGCTCTCGTTTCCCCTTCGCCTTACGCTGTATACCCTTCCTATCGAGGAGTTGAGGGCTTTTGACTTGTCCTCTATGGATTGGATGAACTCCTCAACCTTCTTCGGAGTAGCCTGTATTATTATCTTTGGCTCAGGTACTGGTGCGAGCCTTGTGATGACCTTTTCGACGACCTTTTCCCTGCTGACAGCTGATCTCACTGTCTTTTCTATGTTCTCGAAGACGTCAAGCACTATTATCGCTGCAAATGAGAGTATGAAGTTAAGGACTGTCACGTTTGCCGTGTCAAGGTTGTTTAGCAATGGTACTGTCTTTGTGTTGCTTAGGAGATAGAATGCTGCGCAAAATATTATGGGCAGTGCCCATACCATGAACTTGTATGTCTTTTTTGAAAGGTTGAACAGGAGGTATACGAAAAGCAGGGTTACAAGAGTTGGAGCAAGCCCGGCAAATATTGCTGACATCGGAGCAAGCGTCATGAAGCTCAGCCATATTATGAAAAGTAGAAGCCCTATGAAATAGAAGAACAGGAATACCTGCTGGTGCCAGTTGAACCTGTCAGGGTTGTAGCCTTTGGATGCTCTTGACACGCTGTATCTTACAACTTCCTTGGGAAAGCCTCTTTTTTGCAGGCTTTGCTCTATCACCTTTACGTCATACCCCTTTTTTACCAGCTCATCAACATATTTTACAAGCTTCTCTTTGGATTTACGGTCCATAAGCATCATTTCAGGAGATATGGATATATAAAGTCTTCGATTTTATGTGAAAGAAAAAGTATATCAGTATCTTGGATTAGAGATTGCTCTTTTTTCGGTAGCTATCGCATTTCCTGCAATTGAGTTACGGGCAGCATAAAGGCCAGACATCTTAGCTGCTACTTTTCTTGCCCATCCCCCATCTGCAGCATATCTTTGGCCTATCCTTACTGGAGTTGTCCTTCCCTGTCCTACATACCTGTTAGAGATAAGGCTGACAAGATACATTATGGACTGGGAAGGATCCTCAAAACGTATATATCCCTTTCTGCCTGTGAGGCCAGCCACATTATTTCTCTTCCTTAAAGCCCTGCTTTTTCCTCCTCCGGTTTCATGAAGGATTATCGAAGCAATGAAATAAGGGTTGATGTTTGAGCCAAGAGAAGCGTACCAAACCATCCTTGACGTGTCCTTCAGGGGGGTCCCTTTTACCTGAGACTCATATACTGAAGAAAATCTTTCAAATTCGTCATTAGAATATGTAGCTATTGACTCGTCTATTGTTACCTTGTTTCTCATAAGGTTAGATAGGGCCATGTTCTTTCTTGCCCTGCTTTTTCTTCCGCTATATGCCTGCGCAGTTGAAGGCCCTAAGAGGGAACACAGAGTATCTCCCTGCCCTGATTGAAAAGATACATATTGCCCTTTAGGTAATGCTGGCGCTATCAATGTAGAATATCCTGCAAGCAAGAGCGTTGCAATCTTCCCAGTAAGACCTGTTCTTTTTTCAGTCATGTTAACCCCTACACGTATCTAATCTTTTGTATATTTTGGGGGTCTAATTGTCTTTTTATAGATATAGCCAAAAAATATTTTAATTTGCCTTATAAATATAACAAAAAATACCTGAAAATAAAAAAAAATTTATAAAATTACTCTAACATTAATATAACACAACTATTCAAAGAGCAGCAGAACAAAAAAAAATGATAGCCCCGCGCGGATTCGAACCGCGGTCCCAGGACCCAAAATCCCGGATGATTGACCCAAAACATATGCTTGTTTGGCCGCTACACTACGGGGCTGTCAAACCATAGAAATCATTCTCTCGTTTATAAAAGTTATGATTATATAGGATGCTGTTGAAATTCTCAGCTGTCGCTTCGGGTAGCATCAGGCTCGCTTGTATGTAAAATAATTTTTGATGAATGCCTATCCACCAGTCATAGACATGGTGGCATTTCGGCATTCATTATCTAATAAGTTGATAGTAGGGTTTGGTGCTTGCTTGCATATTTCTGCTTGTCAAGATA
>JBJKQO010000029.1:0-28046 GCA_046705145.1 Candidatus Woesearchaeota archaeon | reverse complement strand
TATCTTGACAAGCAGAAATATGCAAGCAAGCACCAAACCCTACTATCAACTTATTAGATAATGAATGCCGAAATGCCACCATGTCTATGACTGGTGGATAGGCATTCATCAAAAATTATTTTACATAGGAAGGTTTATATTTGATATTATTTTCTTTGATGTTATGGGGGATAATTGTTTAGCGGACCTATTGAACTTTCTTAATAAAGAACTGCTAAAAAGGGTATCATTTGATGAAAATGAACATTCTATTTTGGAAAAAGCAGTAAATGATGAGGCTTCTGGCATAAGGGAAGGTTCTGTTCATATCACTGCCGGAGAATATTTCGTAAGACAAAACATTTATCCTTTTAACTCGACATTGCTCAAAGACGAAGAGAAGGTTTTTCTGAAAAAGATATTGGGGCAGCCTGTTCCAGAATTATTACAGGCATTCTCTATATCAAAGATATCTGCAAAAAGACAGGAGCTTTTAGATTTTTTTAGAAGAGTTAAGACAGAAACAATCCCCCTTGATGGAAAGTTATACCTCGGAGCTTACAAGGCCTTATTTGGAGATGAAGATCCCTATAGGGAACGCAGAGATCTAGAGGGAGGAACAGGTTATATACCTAGCTCTTTTGAAAAATTTAAGGAAAATGTATTAAGGCTAGAGAAGAATGTTATGGCTTATTTTGATGATGAGCTAAGATGTTTTTATGCAAGCAAGCTTATGATCAAATACTTCTTTTTAAAGAGGGATACGCTTAAAGCATATAAGCTTGTCGGTTACCCTCCTGGTACAGACACGAACCGAAAAGCCTAAATACTAGGATTATCCATTGTTTCTTGTTAAGGGGGTGATCTGATGGCACAGACGCGGTTCGTGAGATACAGGCAGAGTGTTGTGACAAGCGGAGTTTCGATGGGCTCAGCTCTTGCTATGATACTTTCGTATGTGATGAACAAGTCAGTTCTTCTCGCCATATTTTCAGGCATACTGAGCTGGTTTTACGTCATATACTTTGTGATAAGATACAGGCTTTTTGGATAGGGGGGGTATTTACCTCTGGGTTTAGGTTAAAAAACTTTTTATTCTTATTTTTTTTAGATCTTTATTTATGCCTCCTAAACCTTATAGTTGGCTTAGAGACCACTCTTTGGCACTGGATGCGATTTGCCATGTTAAAGAGATCTTTCTTCTTTCAAGGCGATATGCCAGGACGTTTTTCAGGGAATATGACCTGTCTTTGAAGAATTGGCAAAAAGCGCTCGATGATCCTGAAGTGGGATGGGATTCTACTCTTGAAAAGATCGTATCAAAACAAAAGTTTTGTGAGTCAAAAGCAAGGATAGAGGCATATGAGGCTGCTGCGAGGCCTTATGCGCAGGCTGTCCTTGACTACCTGGGCGTAAAGGTTGAGGTCATAGGCCGGGAAAACCTGAGAGAAGGACCTGCTATCCTTGCTATGGCGCCTCATTTTGCTGAGACAGATTATCTTGCTCCTGCTGCTGCTTTTGCCGGATGCCAGATAAGGTATGCTGCAAAAAAAGCGATGTTCTGGTTTCCTTATGTCGGGAAGGCAATGAAGATGCTTGGTATGACAAAGCTTTTTCGTAAGGGAAAAAATACAGCAAGGGATATTTCAAGCATGAACAGGACAGCAGAAATGATCAAGCTTGACCAGTTGTGTAACAATTATTTTCTTTATTATGGCATATATATCAACGGCACAAGGCTTCCTGGAGAGAACCGCGTGGGATCTCATGAGGCAGGAGAGGTGAAAAACGGAGCTTTCATGCAGGCTATCTATTCGATGATGGACATCATCCCTGTCGGGATCGTCGGGAGCATGGATATAAAAAGGAAAGGGAGCATCAGGGTGAACAGAGGCACTCAGGATGATCCGAAGATAGTCTATCTCATCGTAACAGAACCGATAAACGTGAAGGATTACATTTCGAAGGAAGATCTGGGAGATAAAGAAAAAGTGAATGCTGCAAAGGTCGCCATGAGAGAAGAATGCAGGCTCAGGATCATTGACGGGATGATAAGGCTTATAGAAACAAAAGATGGGGGATATCAGAAAAGGAACAATCTTGAGGGGCTTCTTCATGAACGTGAGACAATAGTACTTAAGCAGGAGATTGCATCGCTTAAGGAACAGATAAGACTTAAAGAAAAAGAAATTACGCTTTGATGTTTTTCACAAATTCGCTTACGCTGTTCTTGTATTCTTTCGCTTTAACCTCTTTTGTCCTTAGGGACAGTGTTGCAAGAGGCTTCTTTGCGCAGAGCCCTGACATGTCATCAAATGCTTTCTGGGGGTTTTGCCCTCCCCTTGTCGAGAAAAAACAGACCTTGTTGAAATAGTCCTTGTTCTGGGTGATGTATGTCCTTACAGGGCTTGCCATGGTCCCTGCCCATACAGGAGTGCCGAGGATTATGAGGTCGTAAGAGTCTGCTTTCTTTTCAGTCTTCTTTATCTTTGGAAGCACCTTTGTTGCGGCTTCCTTTCCGCTGCGAAGCCAGCCAAGCGCTCCTGCCCTGCTCTTTATATCTTTTATCTCTTCGATCTCGCATTTCAGCGATCTTGAAAGCTCTTCTGCTACTTCCTTTGTGGTTCCTGACCTTGAATAAAACACTATCAATGATTTCATAAGATCAAGAAAAGAACATGAGGTTTTTAATGGTTGCGTTTTTTTTTGGGGTTTAGCGGCAGGCTTACTATGGTTTTTGTCCCCTTGTCGATCTCGCTGTCTATCTTTATCTTTCCCTTGTGAAGCTTCACTATGTGGTTTGTTATCGATAATCCGAGCCCTGCTCCTCCTACTTTCCTGCTTAGGCTTTGGTCTACCTGGTAGAACTTGTCAAACACGTGTCTTAGGTTTTCCTTGCTTATCCCTATCCCGTTGTCCTTGATAGATATCTCTGCAAACCTTTTCGGCTTGTCTTTCCCTATTGTCACCCTTATGATGAGCTTCTGTCCCTTGTCCCTGTATTTTATCGAGTTGCTTATTATGTTCCTGAACACCTCTTTTGCCTTCTCCTTGTCTATCATGCAGAAGACTGGATCTTTGCCTGTGTCAAGCACTATGTTTCCTCCTGCTTCTCTTATGCTTGGCTTAAGCTCTGTGACCACTTCTTTTATTATCTTGCTGACATCAGCCCTTTGGAGCATCAGGTCGTACTTACCTTTCTCATATCTTGAGACGTCAAGAAGGGAGTTTATCAGGGCGAGCAGGCTGTCTGCAGCGCTGTTTATTATCATAAGGGATTCTTTTTGCTTGGGATTTACCCGTCCTATAAGACCGTCTGACAGTATCCCGCAGTATGACTTTATGGATGTGAGGGGGGTCTTCAGCTCATGCGATACGTTTGAGATGAACTCGTCTTTTAGCGTGTTGAGGCTTTCAAGCTTCTTGTTTGCAGCCTCGATCTCCTTGCTTTCCATCTCGATCTGTGTGTATGCCTTGTTTATCTTTTCGACCATCTCGTTAAATGATGCGTTAAGCTGGGATATCTCATCATCGCCTTTTATCTCTACCTTTGTGTCCATCCTGCCTTCTCCGAAGGCCTTTGCAGCTTTCTTCAGCTCAACTATCGGGCGGGTGACGTTTCTTGCAAAGACCAGGGCTATTGCAAAGCTTGACACGAACACGATGATCAAAAGCATGGACGTGTTTTTCTGCGTCCTGTCAAATTCGTCGATTGCCTGGTTATACTCATCAGATGCTTTTTTTGATATTTGATCTATGAGCTCTGCAGACTGTTTCTGGTAGCTTTTTATCGCAAGCATAAGCACTTTTTCTTCAGATGTCAGGATGAGATCATTATCTGTGGAGAGGTGAAAATCATGTATGTATATCAGCTCTTTTGACGTCTCGTATCCAAGGTTGAAATATCTTTCAATTAGCATAAGGTTGTAGTCTTCTTCAACATTGTCTTTTAAGGTGTTATAGTAATAGTTGGAATTGTATGATGACATGGCGAATTCTGACCTGAGGCTTTCAAGCTCTTGCGGGCTTTGCGTGTAGACATATTCTTTCATTATGCTGAAAGATTGCTCTGAGTACCTCATTAGGCCTTGTGTTGCCTCAAGGACTATTGTCTTTTGGTATAGCTTGTCCTTTGTCTCTTTGAGCTTGAAATATCCGTAGAAGCTTACTGCTCCCATGACTATCAGGAGCAGGGTAAACACAAAAAATATTCTTAAAAAAAGTGTTTTTCTCATCTGGATATCTCATTCCATCTGCAGGGGGATGTATCCTTTCTCTTCAGATATCTTCATGCCTTCATCGCTGAAGACGTAGTCAAGGAACATCTGTGTCAGAGGATCGCTGTTTCCTTTCTTAACTGTAAGCCCGTAAGACCTTACAAGGGTGTATTCTCCGTTGATCACGTTCTCTACAGATGGCACTACCCCGTCGATGTCAAGTGATCTTATCTTTAGGTCTTTGCTTTTTATAGTCCCAAGCGATGAAGGGCCTATTGCGTCTGCGTTTGTCTCGATAGCCTTGTTAAGGTCTCCTGCGCTGTGAAGGACTACTGCGTCCTGTGTCACTTGCATGTCAGGACCTAGTATCTCCTGCCTGAGGAGGATCTTGCTTGAGTCTGATTCTTCCCTGTCAAGGACCATTATCTTTCCAGGTGCGCCGCCGACCTGGCTCCAGTCATCTATCTCTCCGGAATAGATCTTTTTTATCTGTTCTTTTGTGAGGGATGTTACGCTGTTTTCAGGGTTTACACCTATCACCATCGCATCTTTGAGGTATACGTATTCTTGAAGGTCTGGGAATTCCTCTTTTTCAGAGTCTTTCATAGGCCTTGCCTGAGACCCTATATCAAGTAGGCCGTCGTTCACTCCCATCAGCCCGTCTCTTGTCTCTGTTCCTGGAAGCAGGCTCACCTTATATTCGGGATGGTTCTTGTTAAATTCGTTCACTACAGGCTCAAGTATGAGCATGCCTGAGCTTGACCCCCCTATGCTTATCGTCGTCTTTTGCGGTGCCTGCTCTTTTGAACATCCTATCATCGATGCTGACAGGATGACAAGGCCTAAAATGAGTATTATCTTTTTTTTCATCAGTATCACCTCTTTTTTTGATAAGTACATATCATATCTTAAGCAGCTTTTTGACCTCTTTGACAAGCTCCTTGTTCTCAAATGGCTTTGCCATGAACTTGTCGCATGTCCTTATGTTCTTGTTCCATTTCAATGCGTCCACTTTCGCAGAAAGTATCAGCACAGGGACCTTTGAGAGGATCTTGTCTTTTTTTATCATGTCAAAGACCTCATAGCCGTTCATTCCTGGCATCATCAGGTCAAGGATAAGGAGATCAATCCCTTTTTCATTCATGATCTTTAAGGTCTTGCCTCCTTCTTCTGTATGGAACACCTCGATCTTTTCTGCCTTGAGGATTATGCTTATCGCGTTAGCTATGATCTTTGAGTCTTCAACCAAGAGCACTTTTTTCATTTGGGACACCTTTATCAGTTTATATATGGATCTTGTGACAACTAATATATAAATGTTTTAATAGAAAAAGCCTCCGAGGGGATTTGCACTGGACATTCTCCTGTAACTTATTTAAGTAAGATTTCATCCTTCCTAAAATTAAGCATGATTTTTCGAAGGGAAAAAGTAGAATATAGTAAGCAAGATATAAGGAAGGGGATCATAATACCAGAACAACTTACTCCAGAACTTGCAGAACTAATAGGGATGATAGTGGGGGATGGATATTTAAGGGCAGATTTCCTTGATTTAATGACTCATTCATATAAGTCAGATGTTTATATATCCTGCAATATGAAAGAAGAGGATTTTATCGATTATATCAAAGGATTGTTCAAGTGTATTTTTAACTATGACCTTAAGTCACATGATGATAAGAGGTCTAACGCCGTGAACCTGGTAGCCCATTCAAGAGCTATAGTATCCTTCTTGTGCAGTTGTTGTGATCTGCCTTCAGGTAGGAAAGTTGATACTATCAGTGTCCCGCCTATGATCATGCATTCCTGCTGTTCAGTTAAAGCTTCATTTTTAAGAGGGCTTGCAGCTTCTGACTTTTCATTGACCTTCCAGAACAGGAATGGTAAAGGCTATACTTACCCTGTGATAAAGGGCCATTTCAAAAGCGCATTGCTTGTTAGGGATATAGAGAAACTATTTAAGGAGTTTGGTATCAGTTGTAGTATCTGCCTTAGGGAAAGGTTGTATGATAAACGGATCAGTAAGCATTATCATATGGCGGGCATATACATCTATGGTAAGGATAACCTTAAGTCATGGATTGATAGTATAGGTTTTTCGAACCCTAAGTTCATATATAAGCTAAGAAAATGGCAGGAGGACGGCTACTGTCCTCCTGGTTATATTGAAAGCCTCCGGCGAGACATGCAGACAAGCTTAGATATCAAAGCTTGACATTTGCACTCGCGACCTCGGGATTACAAGTCCCGCGCTATAGCTGACTAAGCTACGGAGGCGTAAGTCATGTATTGTGGGTTCTAGTTTCATTTATAAATGTTTTCCTTAAGCCAGGAGTGCTGTTGAAATTCTCAGCTGTCGCTTAGGGTAGCATCAGGCTCGCTTGTACTCCAGGTAGTGCACATCCCGTTGATATCGTAAATCTTTGATTTACGAGTTTCCAAAACTATGTTTTGGAATTATCGCCAATTATGATTGGCGGACTTAAAAACAAGTTTTTAAGAGCCCCGGAGGGGCCAACCCCCTCAACTCAGATCTTATTGGGGTGAAGAAGCTCGCAAATTGATGCTACCTCAAATTTCAATAGCACTAATAAAGCCACCTATCTATTCCCACCGCAAAATATTTATATAGCATTTTGGTGGTCTACATGGCAGGGGGGGATCATTTGAGAAAAGAAGGTGTAGAAGCATTTGTGTTCTTCTTTTTAGGCGCAGCCTTGCTGGCATCAATCATCGCTCCCGCAGTCTTTTCTGCCCATTACGTTAACGGTACTGTGCTTAGCGCTCCTGACGGCTATTCCCCTGATAACATGACTATCTTCATATTCAGGTATTCCGACGGAAGGACTGTTAACCTGACAACATTCATAGGTGTTGACGGCCAGCTGCCAAATGAGTACCAGATCGACTGCAACGAGTCGCCTGTCTTTTGCGAGCATGGTGATATCATACAGGTAAACCTTAGGCCGAACGGTTCTGGTTATGAGGCTGATCCTGTGAACATAACTGTCAATGCAGCTTTCAACTCGACCCTTGCTTCAGACCTTAAGCTTGCAGAGAACCTCCCCCCTAACGTGACGATACAGTATCCTACATCTTCCTTGCATATAAACGGCATGACCCTTGTCAACGCGACAGTATCTAACAGGACATTGTTCAATGTTAGTAGGGTCATATACATGCTTGGCAATTCGACTGCAAACTACACAGGCACAGCATCTGTCGGTTATTCATCACTGCCGCACCATTCAGGATTCATCTATAACTGCTCTTTTAACGCGACCCTTTTTGCTAACGGGGATTACACCTTATTTGTCATTGCGAACAACACGCACGGAGCAAGGAACATTTCAAAGGTGGATGTGAAGGTGAACTACACGTTTATAGATCTTGTCGTATCCTCTAGCAACATAACGCTTTCTGATGATGCGCCCAGCGAAAACGTAAACCTTACCTTTTATGTTAACGTGTCTAACAGGGGAAATACCTATGCTAATGATGTCGTCGTGCAGTTTTTCAGGGGGGATTACCTTGATCCGGACAACCAGATGGGATCTAACATGACTAAGTCGATCCCTCCTGGCTCGTATCGGAACTTCAACATGACCTGGGATCCGGTGATCGGGAATTTCACATTTTACGTCGTTGTCGACCCTTCCCTAAGCGAGGAAGGAGACATATCAGAGACTGACGAGTCAAACAACATTGCGTCAAGGATAATATCTGTTCCTGCATGGCATATTGTTGCAGGCAACATGACAGGGCTTCTTGAGCTTGGAGATGAAGGCGGAAACAACATCATAAGATGGATAGTAGAGAACGCCAATGGCAGCAACATCTTCATATGCGATTCTGATTCGACGATACATTTTGACGAGCTTTTTGCATTGTCGCGCACTTCTGTGCTTTCATATGATTCATCTGATTTTGCTGATGCAGACATCGTGCTTAACATGACAGGACTTAACGATTCGATAAGCTCAAGGTTCATGACAGGAGCCGTGCCAAAGGATACTGATAACTTCACGATATTCGGCTCTACGATAAAGTATGTTCCTGTCATAAACAGCACAAACTCAAGCTATTTCAGGACTGGCATATTGTGGGATTCTTTTTCTGATGATGACGGCTCTTTTGACTATTCGGACCAGGAAAACCTTGTGATGATAACAAAGGTCAAGCCTGAATGGAATGGTAAGTATGGCGTGTATAATTTTGAGATTGCAGTTCCTGCTTCCATCAGGGAATATAAGGGCACAGGCTCAAGCAGCATCGCCATATATACTGAGGTTAAGTAGGTTTGCACTGTTGAAATTCTCAGCTATCGCTTCGGTTGCCATCGTGCTCGCTTGTGCTTCTTTTCGTGCTCCAATCGTTGAAGCCCCGGATGGGGCATCCCCCTCAACTCAGAGCAAATGAAAGGAGATAAGCTCGCATAAATGATGGCAACTTCACTTTCAACAGTGCCCAAACAAATCAAAAATTTTATATAGCCCTGTCTTAACCTATTATGTACGATGGCATTTTCAAAAGTCAAGGGGACCTCAGATTATTTTCCTGAAGACATGAGGGTGAAAAACTATGTTTTTGGGAAGCTTTCTGATACTGCAAGGAGGTTTCGGTTTGAGGAGATTTCTTTTCCTGCAATAGAGACCATGCAGCTTCTCACGAAGAAGTCAGGTGAGGAGATAAAGCAGCAGATATTT
Organism: Candidatus Woesearchaeota archaeon; assembly: GCA_046705145.1. Classification (GTDB taxonomy): domain Archaea; phylum Nanobdellota; class Nanobdellia; order Woesearchaeales; family JBJKQO01; genus JBJKQO01. Next base: position 19,144 of record JBJKQO010000029.1, on the reverse strand, counting down.
AGGATAGAGAAGCAGGGAAAAGAGGAGCTGGGGCTCAGGTTTGAGGCTACTGCGACAAGCGCAAGGATGTTTATCGAGAGGCAGAAGCAGATACCAAAGCCAGTTAGGTGGTTCTGCCTTATATCTAACTGGCGTTATGAGCGTCCGCAGAAAGGGCGTGACAGGGAGTTCTTCCAGTTCAACGCTGAGATCTACGGGTGCGCTGATGCGCGTGCTGATTCAGAGGTTATTTCTCTTGCTATAGAATCTCTTAAGTCTCTTGGGCTAAAAGAGGAGGATTTTGTAGTTAAGATAAACAACAGGAAGCTGCTTTCAGGTTTCATCATGGCGGTCTCGAAGAAGAAGGCGATCGAAGGCATAATCAGGATAATAGACAAGAGGCAGAAGATCACGCCAAAGGAGTTCCATGATGAGCTTGCTGCAGAAGGCCTTGATGGCAAGTCCATAGAAAAGCTTGAAAGGTTCATAGGTCTTGATGACATAAACGAGATCGAGTGCCTTGCGCTTGAGACAGGAAACGAGCTTGCTGCAGAAGGCATAGCAGAGCTTAAGGGTGTCTTTTCATGCGTCAAGTGCTACAAGAACGTTAGGGTCGTCCCTTCTATAGCAAGAGGGCTTGATTATTATACAGGAACTGTCTTTGAGATATTTGATGTCGCCGGAAAATACAGGTCTCTTGCTGGAGGAGGCCGCTATGACAATATGATCGAGATTTTTGGCGGACAGCCAGAAGCTGCGACAGGATTTGCGATAGGATATTCCACTGTCAGCCTGCTCTTGAGGGAAAACAACCTCCTTCCTGCTCTTGATGAGGAAGTTGATTATTATGTCGCTTGTGTAAATGCGATGACTGCGGAATCCGCTTTTGAGATAGCGTCGATGCTAAGGAAAAAGTATATTGTGGGTTCAGACATTGTCGGGAGGCAGCTTAAGAAGCAGTTTAACGAGGCAAATGTCATGAAGGCAAAAAAGGTCGTCATAATAGGCGAGGAAGAGCTTAAGTCGGGCTCTCTTAAGGTCAAGGACATGGCCTCAGGAGAGGAAAAGACAGTGAAGATAGAGAGATTTCTCAAGGAAGCGCTTAAATAAAAAAATAAGAAAAAAAGATATAGCTATCTAGATCTCTTCATTCTCATCGTCATCATAGCCGCTCAGGTCGGCGTCGTCAGAATCAACTCCTACCTCATACTCTTCGTATTGGTCATCGTACACCTATATCACCTCTCTGAAATCTTTTCCTAAAATCAAGCTTATATTTATAGTTTTTGCTGTTTTCGGCGGTATTTTTCCTTTTTGAGCTTTTTTTGGGCAAATTATATATATCATTAGGGTTTCCCAAAAATGATAACAGCTTATTTGGGGTTGAATTAATCTTTATGTATCTTGGAGAAAAAACTCAAGAGGAATATCCAGTAACAGAACAAGGGGGTGACCCCCCGCCGGTTTTTTATCAGCTAGTGCCTGCATCCAGGGAGCCTGCAGGATTTTTTTTACCGCATTGCCTGTCTTATGTTGGGCCGTTGGATGTGAGATTAGTGGGGCATGAAAGAGTTATCGGATCAGGCTCGCAAGGCTCACTATCAAGAATATTGGATGATATGAGGATACATCGTCTTGATATCGCTTTAGGGGCAAATGCTTATGTAATCACGATAAAAGGAGGTCCTGAAAGCAGAACTGTCACTTACAGGCCTGCAGTTATAGATCCGGATAGCATAAATAACGCGTTTTCTCAAAAAACCTAACATTTTTATAATAAACCGTTGTTTGCTATCAAAATGGCAGAATTGATCATCACTGAAAAGCCCAACGCTGCGATGAAGCTAGCCCAGGCTCTCGCCGATGGAAAACCCATAAAGGAAAGCATAAACGGCATACCTTATTATCTTGTGACTCATGGCAATAAGGATCTTATCGTCGGATGCGCAGTAGGCCACCTGTTCAGCGTGGCTGAGAGGGAAAGCAAGGGATGGGTTTATCCTGTCTTTGATGTTGAGTGGAAGCCGACAGCTGATGTGCAGAAGGGTTCTGAGTTCTCAAAGAAGTACCTGAACGCGCTTCAGAAGCTTAGCAAGAAGGCTGACGAGTTTACTGTAGCTTGCGATTATGATATTGAAGGAGAGGTCATAGGGCTTAACATAATCAAGTATATCTGCAAGCAAAAAGATGCTGCAAGGATGAAGTTCTCGACCCTGACCAAAGATGAGCTTGTCGAGGCTTATGAGAAGAAGTCGAAGTCGCTTGACTGGGGCCAGGCATATGCCGGCGAGACAAGGCACATCCTTGATTTCTTTTACGGTATAAACCTTTCAAGGGCTCTTACAAGCGCGATCAAGAAGTCAGGAAGGTTCAAGATTCTGTCTATAGGAAGGGTCCAGGGACCTGCGCTTAAGATAGTTGTTGACAGGGAAAAAGAGATCAAGGCTTTTGTCCCTATCCCTTTTTGGCAGATCTCGCTTAACGGAAAGCTTTCAAAGGCTGATATCGAGGCATGGCACAAGGAAGACAAGTTCTGGGAGAAGGAAAAAGCGGATGCAGTGATGGAAAAGGTAAGGGATGAGAAAAAAGGCAGGATCAAAGAGATAAAGAGAAGCCAGTACAACCAGGCGCCGCCTGTCCCTTTTGACCTTACTGCTCTTCAGCTTGAGGCTTACAGGTGCTTTAAGATTAATCCTAAGGAGACTCTTGACCATGCGCAGGAGCTCTATACTGGGGGATATATCTCTTATCCGAGAACAAGCTCGCAGAAGCTGCCTGTATCGATAGGTTATAAGAAGATTCTTGGGCTTCTTGCAAAAAACGAGTCATACAAGGTGCTTGCAGAAAAAGTCATGCTTACTCCTCTTAAGCCAAATGAAGGTAAAAAGGAGGATCCTGCGCACCCTGCGATATATCCTACAGGCATCGAGCCGGGAAACGTGAATGACAGGGCTGCAAAGATATATGATCTTATTGTGAAGAGGTTTTTTGCGGTCTTTGCTGAGCCTGCAAAACGTGAGACAGTCAGTTTTGACATTGATGTCAGGGAAGAGATATTCATAACTAAAGGCACGAGGACCCTTGAGCCAGGATGGCACGTCTTCTACCAGCCTTATATCAAGTTTGAGGAAGTTGAGCTTCCTGCATGCAGCGAAGGCGACACTGTTGACATATCTAAGATAGAGATGTTTGACAAGGAGACATCGCCTCCTAAGAGGTACACGCCGAGTTCGATAATCAAGGAGCTTGAGAAACAGGGCCTTGGGACCAAAGCGACAAGGGCAGCTATAGTTGATACATTGTTCCAGAGGGGATATGTAGAAGGTACGCCTTTGCAGGCTACTGATCTTGGGATACAGACTGTTGAGATCCTTGAGAAATACAGCCCTGACATAATAGATGCAAAGCTCACAAGGGAGTTTGAGGAAGAGATGGAAGGGATAAGGGGTAAGAAGACAACACCTGAAAAGGTGCTTGAGCATGCGAAAGTTGTCCTTATCAAGATCCTTGACAAGTTCAAGAAACAAGAAGAGCTTATCGGAAGCGAGCTTGGGGATGCTAACATCGAGGCGATAAAGAAGGCTACGACCATTGGGAAGTGCCCTAATTGTGACGGCGAGCTGATGATAAGGAAAGGCAAGTTCGGAAGGTTTATCGCCTGCAACAAGTATCCTGATTGCAAGACCACATTTAAGCTTCCTGCTGTAGGGATAATAAAGCCAACTGACAAGAAGTGCGAGACATGCGGTATGCCTATGATAATACTGAGACGGGCAAGGAGCGCTCCAAAGGAGGTCTGCATCAATCCTGAGTGTCCGACAAAAGCAGACACTAGCAGCCCAGAGAACAATGGTACTGGAGCTCCTGTCCCTTCAAGCTATCCTGAAGAAGGGATGCAGTGCCCTAACTGCAAGGAAGGCAAGATGGTCTTAAGGACGAGCTTTTACGGTCATTTCCTCGGGTGCAACAAGTATCCTAAGTGCAAGACCATGATGAAGATAGTTGACGGAAAAGTGGACACGACTCCTATAAGCCCCAAGGCAAAAGCTGAAAAGAAGGCTGCTGCTCCGGCAAAGGCGACAGTAAAAAAGGCTGTGAAGAAAGCAGCGCCGGCAAAGAAAGCTGTTGCAAAGAAGAAGGCAGTCAAGAAGAAGTGATTTTAATATTTTCTTTGATAGGATACAAATTGATCCAATATGACCAAAAAATATATAAATATTATAATATTTATACACAATTATAACAAATATATTTTTGGAGGTTAAGATGAACACGACAATCTCGATTTCAAAGGATGTAAGGGACAAGATAAAGGAGTTTGGAAACAAGGGTGATACCTATGATGATATCCTTGAGAGGCTTTATCAAAGCGCAAAGGAGAGGCAGCTTCATGACCTTCTGATGGACGAATCAGGATGCATAACTGTTTCTGAAGCTCTTGACAAGTCAAGGAAAAGATGGCAAAAGTAGTGATAACAAGGAATCTTGAAGAGGAGATAAACAAGAGGTTTAAGAAGGATTCTGTTAAGGTATTCGAGCTGCTTCACACGCTTGTTGACAATCCCAAAAAAGGAAAAGAGTTAGGTCATGTCGGCGCTATCCTTATCAAGGAGCTGCGCTATGGGGCATATAGGTTTTATTTTATAACTGACGGCTATAAGATGAAGTTCTTGGGGTCTGAAGAGCTAAGCGATCTCTTGATAAAGTTTGTCAGGATGTCTGGAAAAGACGACCAGCAGAAGGTCATCAGTGATATAAAGAAAGTACTGGTAAGCTTTGGGGGAGGAGGTTTCTAGTTGTGTTCTCATTCAAGAAGAAGTGATTTCTTTTTTTTGTATACTATTCTATGTGATCAAAATTCTATTGTGTTCGAAAATCTTGCGATTTTAACTAGTAAAGTTATATAAAAGATTTTTGACTCATCATTTTTTGGATATTTTTGAAAAATAATAGAAATAAGGGAGGACCATAAATGAATATTAACCCTAATGTTTGCGGATTATGCAGCGTTCTTCCTGAGCCAGTTGTTAGTAGTATTTTCGATTTTCCAACCCAGGGAGATAATGAATATGCCATCTATCATGATGGGAGTAGTTTTAAGAGAGGAGTAGATCAAGTTTTAGAAATGATGTATAAGAAATCGAAAGAATATTTTGATCTTGTTTATAATCGCATAAGTTTGTTAAGGTATAAACATGGATGGTTAGTTAATGGGGTATCACCTAGCAGCGTAATTGTATCTACAGGTGTTGTTACAACTGCTCAAGATCCTCAATGTAATCAAGATTTTGCTGAGATGCTTGTTCACGAATCAGTGCATGTCGAGTTATGGGCTAATAATCGCCAGTATACTGGTGAGTGGGCTGAGAGGCAGTGTGTTACAAGAAGTGTATATTTTAGAAAATCAGTAATTCCAAGTTATGATATTAATAGGGGTATGCAATATGTTGAGAGTGTGATGAAAACTAAGTGGTGGATTCCACGGTAAATGGGGGGGGGTTTAAGGAAAGATGGGATTATTAAGCAGAATGGCGGATAGCCTGGCAGGGCTTAAGTACAGAGCGACTTATGATTATTATCATCCTAACAGTCCAACGCCTATGAGGAAGCCTATTTTTGGCTCTAAACCATACACTCCTCCTCCGCTTAAACCGAACTCAGTAACTAAGACAACGCCAATATCTCCGAAGAGTCAGAGCCAAAACGTTGCTAGGAAGCCTCCTGTTGTGAGTCCAGTATATGATAATTTTTCTCAGCTTGCTCGTGTCGGAGGGGTTCAGCAGTATTTTGTTTTGTTGCCACATCATTTTAAGGCATATTTGTCTTACAGCCAAAACCCTGGCATCCTCCAGAAAGGATATGAATATTATAAGAACGAGTTTCTTAAGCATATCAATAAGAGTTATAACGAGGAGGTCATCGCGAAATGGTATAATGTTCTTAGGACCATGGTATCGCAGGATTATAGGCTTATGATCACTAGCGCAGTGACTGATGAGGTATGCGGAGTTTGTAATATGATTGTGCCTTGCAGGTTTCAAAATAGGGAATATGTGCTTAGTGTTGAAAAGGGAGTAATGGCCGGGTTTTTAGGTTTCCAACCGGATAGGTGGTATGAAAAGAAAGAGGTAGGCACTATATTACGTAATTCTGGAAAGATGTTTTCCTAGGTCAGCTAGGACTGACCTCTTTTCCGAGGATGTATGATGTCTCTTTGTGCCTGTAGTGGCTCTTTTGCATTCCTTCGACGTAAAAACCAAGGCTCTTGTAAAACCTTATGCTTTCTTTTTCGTTCTCTGAGACGCCGACCTCGATCTTTGAGGTCCTTATCTTTTTTGACTTGATCATCTGCCTTATCTTGTCTTCTGCAGCGTTTATGATCGCTTTTCCTATCCCCTTGCCCTTGAAGCTAGGGGATACTGCAAGGTGGTTGTATTTCCAAAGGACGTGTTTTCCTTTTGGGTCTTCAGTCTCTTTTTTTAGGAGTATCCCTCCTATTATCTTGCTGCCTGACTTTGCGACAACAAAACCGCCTCCGTTCTTCTTTTCTGAACTTTGTTTCTCTTTAAGATATGAGATGATCTCCTTGTCGCTTTTGCAGAAAATGTTATGCTTCTTGAAAGTTGACTTGTATAGCGCGGCAAGTTCCTTAAGATCAGATTCCTGTGCGTCCTTGATCACAGCTATGCATGATATAGTCTTCTTAACTTGGGCCATCTTAAATGTGCCATGCAGAATAAGTATTTAATCTTTTTTGTTTTTTTTGGGTGTCCCGAATCTTGCTTCGCAAGGTCAGCATCGGGCTCGGCTTTGTTATTGTAGTATAATTATCGTTGAAGCCCCGGATGGGGCGTCCCCCTCAACCCAGTTTATACTGAAGCAAGAATAGCCTCGCATAATTGATGCTGACCACATTCGGGACACATCCTATTTTTATACCATGCCTTCGATCTCTTTAAGAAGCTCTTCTACTATGTGGTCTTCATCCACCTTCTTTATTATCTTCCCGTGCTTGAAGAGCGCTGCGCAGCCGTCTCCGCCAGCTATCCCTATGTCAGCATCCATAGCCTCGCCAGGGCCGTTTACAACACAGCCCATCACTGCAATCTTGATGTTTTTCTTGATGTGCTTTGTCGCATCATCTATCTTCCTTGTCAGGCCCATGATGTCGATCTTTGTCCTCCCGCATGTAGGGCAGGAGATTATTGTCCTTCCTTCTTTTAGTCCTAATGCTTTCAGTATCTCTATCGCTACCTTGACCTCTTCAGAAGGGTGTTCTGTTAGGGACACTCTTATGGTGTCGCCTATGCCTCTAAGAAGAAGGCTTCCTATGCCTATCGATGATCTTATGGTGCCTGAAAATCTTGTCCCTGCTTCGGTTATCCCTATGTGAAGAGGATAGTCGCATTTTTCTGAGAAAAGCTCGTAAGCCCTGACAGTCTTCCTGACATCAGATGCTTTAAGTGCGACGACAATGTTTGTGAATCCAAATCCCTCAAGAAGCCTCACGCTCTTAAGCGCTGACTCGACCATAGCTTCAGGCGTAGGCCCCAGCCTTTCACGGACGTCTTTTTCAAGTGAGCCGAGATTGACGCCTATCCTTATAGGGATGTTTCGTTCGTTTGCAGCGTCAAGAACCTTTTTTATCTTCTCCCTGCTTCCGATGTTTCCAGGGTTTATCCTCAGCTTGTCTGCGTATTTTGCAGATTCTATCGCAAGCCTATAATCAAAATGCACGTCTGCTACAAGAGGGATGCTGATCCTCTCTTTGATCTCCTTAAGGGCCCTTGCATCTTCCATGTCTGTCACAGAAACCCTTATTATGTCGCATCCTAGCGCTTCAAGCTCCTTTATCTGGCTAACTGTAGCCTGGATGTCCTTGGTCTGGGTCATCGTCATGCACTGCACAGCGATAGGGTTGTTGCCGCCTATCTTGATGCTGCCTATGCTGATTTCCCGGGTCATTTTTTTTGAAATAGGGTCCATATCCCCCTATAAATAGCTAAGGGTTTTTAAATCCTTTGGCCTTACTAATTCATAAAACATAAAAAGAGCAGAAAAAAACAGCATCCTTAGGGGTTTATCTTGAAATCATTATCTATACTCGGGAGCACTGGAAGTGTCGGCACCCAGACTCTGGATGTCGTCAGGCATAATCCTGGCAAGTACAAGGTTGCGGCTTTGAGCTGCAGCTCCAGGATAGACATCCTGATGAAGCAGATAGAGGAGTTCTCGCCAGAGGTCGTGTGCGTATTTGATGAGAAGAAAGCTGACATGCTCAAGGCAAAGGCTGATGTTGAGGTGGTTTCAGGGATGAAAGGACTTATCTCTGTCTCAAGGCTTAAAGCTGCAGACACTGTTGTCAACTCGCTTGTCGGAAGCATAGGCGTGATGCCTACGATCGAGGCGATAAACGCGGGGAAGAATATCGCTCTTGCTAACAAGGAGACACTTGTGACTGCAGGGGAGATAGTCATGGATCTTGTGAAAAGCAGGGGGGTCGAGCTTAAGCCTATTGATTCCGAGCACTCAGCGATATTTCAGTGCCTCCAGGGAGAGAGTATGAAAGACCTTAAGCGTTTGATTATCACTTGTTCTGGTGGCGCTTTTAGGGACTGGAAGAAAGAGCAGCTCTCAAACGCAAAGGCGCGGGACGCGTTGAAACATCCTAATTGGGATATGGGTAACAAGATCACTATCGATTCTGCAACCCTTATGAACAAGGGATTTGAGGTTATCGAGGCCAAGATGCTTTTTGGTGTTGATTATGAAAATATTGATGTTGTACTTCATCCCCAAAGCATAATCCACAGCCTTGTCGAGTATTCTGACACTTCTGTCATCGCTCAGCTTGGCTGGCCTGACATGAAGATCCCGATACAGTATGCTCTTAGCCATCCTGGAAGGATAGCTAACGGCTTTAAGCCTCTTGACCTTGTCAAGGTGTCACGTCTTGATTTCAGGCAGCCTGATCTTGAGAGGTTTCCATGCCTGGGGTATGCTTATGAGGCTGGAAGGTCAGGCGGCACGATGCCTGCTGTAGTCAATGCTGCAAACGAGATAGCTGTCGCCGCATTCCTTAAGGACAGGATAGGATTCATGGACATACCAAGGCTGATAAGGGAGGCGATGGATTCTCAAAAGATTATCAGGCATCCGGATATCGATGATATACTAGAGACAGACAAGAATGTAAAGTCAAGGCTTTCAGAAGAGGTGCTTGTGGATGACTAACTATGCGATAATCACCTCTGCAGGTTCAGGAAAAAGGATGGGCTCCAAGGTCAACAAGATATTTCTCAGCATCAACCAGGAGTTTGTGATATCCCTCACGCTCAAGAAGTTTCAGGACTGTGATCAGGTGGACCACATTGTCGTTATCGGAAGAAAAGAAGACATTCCAGGTCTTGAAAAACTGAAGAAGGAATTCTCAAAGATAATTAAGGTAGTCGAAGGCGGGAAGGAAAGGCAGGATTCTGTCTATAATGGTCTGAAGTATCTGAAGGATCATGCTGCAGGTTCTGATATGATCCTGATACATAACGGCGTCAATCCTTTTGTCGACGAAAAGACGATTTTAGATAGTATTGCTGCAGCAAAAGAGCATGGCGCTTCTGTTGTAGGTTTTCGGGCAAGGGACACGATAAAGGAAGTCAGTACTGATGGCTTTGTGAAAAAGACCCTTGACAGGAGCAAGCTTTGGCAGGTGCAGACTCCGCAGGTCATAAGGTATGGTCTTGCGATGGAAGCTTTCAATGACGCTTTTGAAAACAAGATCTTGGGCACTGATGATGTGATGCTTGTTGAAAGGCTTGGCAAGAATGTCAAGGTTGTTGAGTGCCCTTATGAGAACATAAAGATAACGCTTCCAAATGACATGGAATTTGCTGACAGGATTCTTAACACTTCAAGGGTAGGGTTCGGGATGGACTCCCACAGGTTTGTGCAGGGCAAGAAGCTTTTTCTTGGAGGGGTGAACATTGATGCGGATTACGGCTTTGAAGGCAATTCTGACGGAGATGTTGTTCTTCACGCGCTCTTTAACGCGATATCCCAGGGCATAAGTGAAAGGTCTATCTCGCATTATGCTGATCCCATGTGCCAGCAGAAAGGAGTAACTGACAGCAAGGAATACCTTAAGGTGATGCTTACGATCATGCAGGAAAGAGGCTACAGGATAGGGAACATAGGCATCATGATCGAGGGAAAAAAGCCAAGGATATCTGACAATGAGGAAATGATGAAAAAGGAGATATCCTCGCTTTGCGACGTGAGCGCAGGGAGTGTTGGCATAACTGCGACAACAGGGGAGGACCTCACAGAGTTCGGGCTTGGAAAAGGCCTTCAGTGCTTCTGTGTGGTGACCTTGCATAGAAGATGATGAGTTTTAAAGAAGCAGAAGACCTGCTGAAAAAGCATATTTCTGATCCGACAAAGATAGGTCACATGTATAAGTGTGCGGAGTATGCAGAGAGACTGGCAAAAAGGATCAACAGATCTGGAAAAGCGAAGGTTGATGTTGCATTCATCAAGATATGCGCACTATTGCATGACATAGGCAGGAGCGATCTGATACCAAAAGATGAGCATGTATATGCAGGAGGCAGGTTGATGAGGGAACTAGGCCACCCTCATATTGCTGAGGTCATCGAGACTCATCTGTGGGGTCATGAGCTCAACCAGCTTTTAGGACGAAAAGTTGATCTTAGGCCTAAGACTGTTGAACAAAAGATCATAGCATATGTTGATATGCGTATCGGTCCAAATGGTGAGTTATTTTCTCCTGAAAAAAGGGTGGAAGAGATCATTAAAAGACATAAGGATTCACCAACCTGCATAGAATGTATGCATCTTTCAGAAGAAAGACGCAGGAAACTTATTGAAGAAGTGGAGGCTTTGCTATGAAACTCAAAAGCTATGCCAAGATCAATCTCACGCTTGACATACTTGGAAAGCGGCCTGACGGATATCATGAGATCGAGACCGTCTTCCAGCAGGTAGCACTTTCAGATGATATAGACATAACACTTCTTGATGAGGATAAGATCATTATAGGATGTGATATACCTGAGATAGATAATGACAGCAACATCGCTTACAGGTCTGCATCACTTGTCAAGGAAATGTATGGGATAAAAACTGGAGTGAAGATAACTATCAAAAAAAACATCCCTCTGTCTGCGGGGCTTGCAGGAGGAAGCTCAAATGCTGCTACAGTTATCAGGGGACTGAATAAGCTATGGGATCTCGGGCTTGATGATGGTTCCTTGATGGATCTTTGCACTAAGATAGGCATGGACGTGCCTTTCCACATCATGGGCGGCACGGCTCTTGGCACCGGAAGAAATGAGATAATGAAAAAGCTAAATGACTTTCCTTTGCATCATGTTGTAATCGTGCATCCTGGCTTTAGCATAATGACAAAGGAGGCATATTCCGGCCTTGACCTTTCTATCGTCGGAAAGAAACGGGCTTCTCTTGATTTCATAAAGTCTTATGACCTGAGGTATATGCATAATGATTTTGAGGATTCTATCTTTAAGAGATATCCTTCCCTTGCTAAGCTTAAAGAGCAGCTTGGCCCATATTCTCTTCTTTGCGGCTCAGGCTCATGCATGTTTGGGCTGTTTGAGACAGCAGATGAAGCAAAAGAAGCGTATGATTCTGTCAAGGAGGAATATGATAAGGTGTTTCTGACAACTACGTTTAACAGGCTCTGTAGAAAAAGTGCGTCTGTGGCAGGATTGGCAAAGATTAGCTAAGGGGCTAATCCTGCCATGCCCAGACGTAGCTGACTTTGTTCCTATACGCTAAGTATAGGGTTAGTCACCAAAGCGAAGCTTTGTGTGACCCAGCGGAAACATATTTTCCGCGTGAAGTCAGCGAAGTAGGACTTTTTCTACAGGGCCTGTTTAACAAAAACCCTTAAATACTTACATGGGCTTCCTCTCATAAAATGGCCAGGCTCAACAAGATACTTTTCATAACTGCAGTAATCGCGCTTCTGTTATTTGCAGGTTTCTTGATAGGGTTCATGAAGAGCACAAGGTTTGTTGTGGGCTCAAAGGAGGCCCACATCACGCTTCTTGCTGTAAGAGAAGTAGGAGACGGATATGAGGGAAGCATGGCTGACCTTTATCTTGAGGTCAGGCAGGGCAAGGGAAGGGTTTTTATCGACACTTTCCCTCTTACAAAGGTTGACACGCAGATATCTGCAAGGTATGCAAGGGATGTTGCTTGCAGCTTCCTTGACCTTGACTGCTCGTATTATGATTTTTTCTACACGATAAGGTCTGATTCCGGTATAATCGGCGGGCCTTCTGCTGGCGCTGCGATAACAGCGCTTACAGTCTCTGTGCTTGATGGTGTCAAGCTTGACCCTGAGGCTACTGTGACAGGCACGATAAATTCAGGAAACCTTATCGGTCCTGTGAGCGGGGTGAAGCAGAAGATAGATGCAGCTGCATCCGAGAAGCTGACTAGGGTGATGGTGTCAAGGGGCAGGACGACTGAGAAAGAGGGCAATGAGACAGTAGATCTTGTCGAGTATGGTGCATCAAAAGGTGTTGAGGTTATCGAGGTTTCGACATTAAACGACCTTATGCTTGAGCTTACAGGAAAGGAGTATAAGCATCCTGGCGGCAACCTTACGATAAGCGAGAACTATCTTGGCACGATGAAGGGGCTTGCTGACAGGCTGTGCGAGAGGACAGGCATGCTTAAGGAGGTTGTTGAGAACACTTCCCATATGCTTCCGGACTCTTCGCCTGCGATAATGCTTTCGGACGTCTACTCTGAGAATGAGAGGGTTGCGCTTAACCTTACTGAGAAGGCAAGGATAGCATATTCCCAGGAGTTCTATTATTCTGCCGCTTCATACTGCTTCGGTGCGAACGTGAATTACCGGTACATGGACATGCTGCTTAGGAACATGTCTGAGACGGAGGTCATGAGGGAGATTTCATATAACACGATCGAGATACGCAAGTTTGAGAAGGACATTGATGGCAGGGAAAAGAATACTATGACTGACCTTCAGGCTTATATCATTACCAAGCAGAGGCTTTCAGAAGCCAAGGAAAATTTTGCTGATGCGATAGACTTTTCAAACTCTTCAGGCGGAGAGTCTTTGAGAGCGCTTTCTCAGGGTGTCGAAAGGGTTGAGTCTGCATATGCGTGGTCTGAGTTTTTCGGAAAAGGCAGCACAAGCTATGTGATCGATAAGGACATACTTAAGAAAGCCTGTTTTGTCAGGCTTGCTGAGGCTGAGGAAAAATACAGTTATGCTACTATCTTCTTTCCAGGATTCCTTGATGATACTGAAAAAGGGCTGATAAGGGCGAGGTCTGACTCTTTTAACGGCAACTATGAGATGTGCGTGTTTCGCGCCTCAAAGGCAAAAGCTGAGGCTAATGTCATAATGAGTGCGATAGGTGTTGATTCTGACTATGTTGATTTCCTCGTAGATAAGAAGCTTGATGTTGCAAGAAACAGCATAATCTCCCAGATCAACATGGGAGTCTTTCCTATCCTCGGATACAGCTATTACGAGTATGCCCTGAGCCTTAAGGATTATGAGAAGAACTCTGCGCTGATATATGCTGAGTACGCTACTGAGCTTTCTGATCTTGAGCTTTATTTTAAGGAGGATGATTCTGGCATGAGGGTTGTTTATGTTGACAGGAACATGGTCATAACCCTTATTGTGGGGATAGCTGCAGGGTTCGCTCTTGCTTTCATACTTGTTCCAAGAAAAGAAAAGAAGAAGAAAAATTAGTTTATTGTGTTTTTGTATAGCTTTTTTAATCTTGTCGCTAACCCTTCCAGACTTTCTCTTACTGTTAATATGGTCCTGCTTTCTGTGTCCATCTGTGATTTAGGATCATAGTTTTTTAGCAAGGTCATCATCTGTTCAGGAGTCTTTCTTCTGCTGGTCAGCACGAATCCTGCGTCAGCTAATCTCTCGTATTTTTTCGGGTTTTTGAACATCTCTGCTACTATGTAGCTTTGTGAAGGGTTAAATGTGTATCTTCCACCTAAAAAGATCGCTCCTGCAACAGTCGCATAGCCTATAATTTTTATCAATCCCATGATAGGTCTGTTGTTTTTTTGGCTTTAAATGTATTTGCCACATTTTTTCGGAAACTTTCCGGATTTCTTTTTCTACTAAAATCAGACACTGTTGAAAATCTCAGCTTCGCTTCGGGTAGCATCGGACTCGCTTTTTCTTGTTTAGCATGAAAGGCTGACTTCCCCGTAAGGGACAACCCCCTTAGTCAGCCTTGATATAGTAAGTAAAGAAGCTCGTAAATTGATGCAACCTTCATTTTCAACAGTGTCTCATAAAATCACAAAGCTTTAAATAGTCCTCGGGGTTTTTCTCTTTTAACAATGGCAAATAAGGCTTCAGTACAAAGGCAGAGAAACATGACTGAGAAGACTCCTGAAGAGATCCAGGAAGAGATATCAAGGATAAAGCTTCCTAGGGGCAACCAGACTTTGGGTGTTCTTGAGCAGAGGCTTGGGGGCTCGAGGTGCAGGGTTAGGTGTCTTGATGGCAAGACAAGGATATGCAGGATCCCTGGAAGGCTTAAGAAAAGGCTTTGGGTCAGGGAAGGAGACATACTTCTTATAGAGCCCTGGGAGTTCACAGGAGATGAGAAAGGGGATGTCATGTTCAAGTACAAGCCGACGCAGGTAGGGTTCTTGAAGAAGAAAGGCTATCTTGAGCAGCTTGATGATTTTGATGAGTTCTGAGATGAGCGCAAATCTAGATTTAGAGGTAGGAGTAAGGCTTGTGGAAGATTGTTTTCCGGGTGAGTCTCGTATTGAAACATTTATAGCCCCCTCTGGATCAGGTCATATACCTCTTAAGGGTATACTTACTGATAATGAGATGATGGGGCTTGCTCAGGGTAGGTTGGGTGAGATATGCTTTACAGATCATCCTGGGGCAAGGGTGTTTGAGTGTACTGCTTATTATCCTTTTGGTTCTTTTGCTTTTTTGAAAGGAAAAGGGTTGGCAAGAAGGATTGAATTGATTGCAGCTCAGATACTAAATGATAATGGTTATAATGGATATGGGATAATGCAAAATCAGGGTTTTTCATCTGCGAGGGGGGTGCAGCTTGAAAGTATGGGAATTGACCCTAATGAGATATATCCTCTTATGGAGTTTATAGGGTTGGTGAGCCAGTCAATTAGATGAGTTCTGAATGTATTTTCCGGATTTTTTAATCTAGTTCGATTCCATGCTCTTTGAAATACATCTTGCCTACTTCTTCTCTTATCTGGCGCAGCTCTTTGTCGCTTGTTCTTTTTTTGGCCATCCCGAGATGCTTTCTAAGCTTTTGGGTGAACTCCTCATCTTTTTCTCTTTTAATCTTGTCTCTTATAGCTTCGCGTATGAATTCTGTTTTTGTCGAGTATAGTGGTTTCATCGCCCTGTCGATCTCTCTTGCCAGTTCCGGCTCAACTTTTATTGTAATAGATTCCATATTCTGTAAGACTAAGTAATACTAAGTCTTATTTAAGTTTTTCGGATTTTTTTGAGCTTGGCTTAGTTGCAAGTTAAGGTTTGCCATCAAGCCTTTTCATCACAAACTTTATATAAAACCTTTGCAGGATCATGATTATGAGATGGCTGCTTTTATTGGTGTTGATACTGCCTCTTGCTTATGCTGACTGCGAGGAGGCGTATCCAGGCATGGTCGTAACCAGTGACACTGTTCTTTGCCAGAGGGGTTATAACATCTCTGAGCCTATCACTTTCGGTTCTGATGGTGTTGTTCTTGACTGCGATGATGCGATCATCAATTGCGTCAGTCCTTTGGGTATGGGTGTGCAGGCTTATGGCAGGTCGGAAGTTACGCTGAAAAACTGCATGATAACAGGATGTCAGAACGCGCTTGATGTTGTAGGTACGCACGACAGCAGGTTCATCGATAACAGGTTTCTTCGTAACAACAGGGGTATCGCTTTTGACAGCTCGCATGATAATGTTGTAAGTGGCAATTATTTTCGTAACAATACCTATAGCTTTCAGGCGATAAGGTCTGTTGTAGACACTGGTTCTGTCTTTTCATCAAATGACTATGATGTTGCTCCGCACGTGCAGGATTTTCAGAGGCCTTTTGTTGCTAGGTTTAACGCTACGTTGTCAAAGGATGAGGCAAGGTCTGCTTTGGGTCCTGATGAGGATTCTGCGATAATCCATGTCAATGAGCTTATAGACCAGTATTTTGACTCGAGCGTGGATGACGTGAAGATAAACAGGGTGTTTGAGTTTAACGGTACCCACACAATTGTCACGCTTGAGATAGTTCCTGTCAGGAATGTTTCTGATGTCTCTGTCTATGAGAGCATCCCGAAGTGCTTTGCAGCATACATAAATGAGATCGCATTCTATGAGAAGAGCTATGTTGTGCTTAAGGATGATCCTTTGCTCATGTGGCATTTTGATTATCTTGATGACAAGCAGGTGATATCTTATTCTGTGAGCAAGAGGGTCTCTGATGATTGTCTTTCTCTTCTGAAGGCTTTTGGCCTTGTCAAGGAGTATGACGTTCCAAGCTATGCTCCTGCAAAGAAGGGCTTTAATAAGTCTCTTGTGTATGTGGCAGCGCTTGTCTTTGTGGTTTTCATGATGGGTCTTGTCCTTTATAGGGCAGGGTTGTTGCCTGTAAGGCGAAAGTAGCACTGGTCATTGCCGCGTAGCATATTTAAGTCTAAGATACATTCATATTTTTAGAGATTATTATGATTAAGGTAGGGATACTGATACTAGAAAGTATTATAAATGTGGGGTGACTACTATATGTTTATGGAAGTCAATATTAAGCCTATAATGGATGAGCTTCGCTTGTTAAGGCAGGAGATCAGCGAAATGAAAAAAGCCATGCCTGATAAGGAGATGTTCCTTTGTGCTGAGGAATCAAGGCTTTTGGAAGAGAGCAGGAAAAGGGAGAAGCAAGGCAAGCTTATCTCATCTAAGGATATGAGAAAAGAGATAGGGATATGACTTTTGTAATATTTTATGATGGCCAGCCAAGAAAGTTCTTAAGAAAGATCGATAAGGCTGCTGCGAGGCGTATTCTTGACAGGATTGATGATATCCTAATTAAGGATCCTGTTCCTCATGATGCAAAAGCAATCGTAGGGGAGCATGGCGTATTTAGGATCGGGATGGGAGAGTATCGGGCTCTTTACCGGATCAATCATGAATCAGATAGGATAATTGTCTTTAAGATTGACAAGCGTTCAAGAATATATTAACTTTCACCCTACAGCATACTCAAACTCATATCCAAACGGTCTTCCTTTGACTCTTGAGTTTGGTACTGGTTTTGATTTTGATCTATATTTTGAGAATGTTTACTCTCATTCAGCGAAAGATTTATATATTATATATGTTTATACTATAGTATAAGTTTATAAGGTGATTGTTATGGCAAGCCAAATACTTCATTATCCGAGACTGGATACCATATTAAGTGTTGAGGCAGTTATCAAAAGCTCAATCGATCCTCTTTCTAAAAATGAGATTGATAGGAGGCTTTCAAAAAAAGTGATGCGGCCTACCCTTAATATTATCCTTGAGTATCTGAGAAGCAGTGGAAAGATCGCTTTTCTTAAGGAGGGCATAATCTGGATATACAAAGAGGACATAAGCAGCAAGCTTAAGTCTAGGCTAAGAAAAGGAGTAACTGTGATGTAGGGATGGAAAAAGATGTTGTTGTGCAGTTTGACAAGGAAGCGTATGAGGAGTATGTGAAGCTGCAAAACTTTGTTTTGGAAGGGAAGGTTGCAAGGAAAAAGCCAACTTATGAGCAGCTCTTAAACTCGATAAATAATGCGATAAGAAACATCAAGGCAAATCCTCACTATGGAGACCTCATCCCAAGAAAATATCTCTCAAGCCAGACGATTGGTAAGTATGGGACTGATAAGATATTAAGGGTCGAGCTTGTAGGCTACTGGAGGCTTCTTTACACGCTTGTTGGGGATGAGGCAAAGATAATCGCGTTCATATTGGAATACATGGATCATGACAGGTATAATAAGGTCTTTGGATACAAAAAAAGATAAATCATTATTCACCCAAAAAAGGATTTTTTCTTTGCACCCTGAAAATCTTTGATTTTCATGGATTAGCCAATTTTTGTTATCTTTAGGAAGGATTGGTCTAGCTGCATTGTTGTTTTGGAATCTGATAGTCCGAGATATGTGTGTTTTAGTGTGAGGCTCTTCCCACCGGCCATTTTAGGCAAATATTTTTATATTAGTATCTCTTACTGTTCTTTGGTGAGATGTTATGAGTGAAAGCATTACTTTGAAAAATATCCATGATGACTTGGCTTTTCTTAAGAGGAAGATGTCTTGGATTGAGCGCGAGCTTGTAGCTATCAGGGATATTGATCCTGAGGTCAGGCCTGAGTATTTAAGGAAGCTTGCAAAAATTGAGGCTCAGAAGGGAAAGGTTTTTGGCAAAAAGGATGATTTCTTAAATTTTCTTGAAAATGAACTATGAGATCAAGCCAGAGCTTGAGAAGATTCTTGCCAAGCTAAAAAGAAAAGACCCTGCTTCTTTTCGGGCTGTGCTTGCAAAGATAAGGGAGATCGTTGATTCACAAAATCCCGACCACTACAAGTCTCTTCAGTACTCAATGAAAAACAAGAAGAGGGTTCATGTGATAAGGCCTTATGTTTTGGTCTTTAAGATTGATCATAAATTAGATATGATAAGCTTTCTTGACTATGACCACCATGATAAGATTTATTTGAAGCACAAGGAAGATTAGTCAACAGCATACTCAAACTCATATCCAAAGGGTCTTCCTTTGACTCTTGAGTTTGGTACTGGTTTTGTAAATATCGTTTTCTGGTGGTTTAGTAGTTGGTCTATTATGCTGCTTTCTGGCGGAAGTATCGTTAGCTTGCCCTTGTTTAGGACATTACCAGTAATCGTCAGGTTCTCGTCGTATCTTGCTACTATGCTTGTTGTTGCTCTTTTTAGTTTTGGGTTTGTCTTGACAAAGCTTTCTATGGGGATAGTATAGTACTGTGGACTTTAGTCCGCAGATAAAACGTAGAAAAGTTTATGTTTTTTCGAGTTCTATAGTGAAAAATTGAGCGCGTTGACCGCGCTCAAGAAAAAACGAACCTT
>JBJKQO010000028.1:0-10596 GCA_046705145.1 Candidatus Woesearchaeota archaeon | reverse complement strand
ATGACTGTGATAAACTCGACAAGAAGGACTCCTGAGGGCGCAGCGCAGCTTACTGCCCAGGCCGGAAACCTTACCCAGCTGAACCTTTACGCGAACACAATCACCCAGACATGGCAGGGCTATTACGGTAACATAACTGGAAATATAGTGCTAAGCGACTCATCGAACAACACGATGTACAGCTGGAACCTAACAAGTCCTGAAGGTGAGATATATGCATCAACATCAACTATAGACTTTTCCCCTGGCAACATAAGGTGCTATAACTATAGCAACACCTCTTCAGGATACAACAAGCTGTCTGATTTTGAGAACAGCCTTGGGCTCTTATGGGATGACCGGGACGGCGTAAATGAGACATTCAGGCCAGGGCTCACCCACAATTCTTTCTATGTGGGGATTGACTTTATAGATGGATCTTCAGCTGATACTGCCTGCCCTGTGGTGAGGCTTTATAACGCATCATCGCAGTCTTATGCTGGGATGTATGAGGAAGTGTTGCTTTACGATCAGGAAAATGACAATATAGTCTACACTTCATTGATTGAAAAGTCGGACCCACAAGGGTTTAACAACAAGGCATGGGACTTTGAGATGCTTGTGGGAGAAGACGGCCACAGAGGAAACGTAACGACTACCAACTATTATTTCTATGTTGAGATAGAGTGATTGAGAAACCTAATGGCTTATAAATGATCACTTATCTTACATTTTATGACTTTAGATTTACAGGTTAGGACTCATTTTTTAGATCCGAAAACCCCACCCATCTCAGTTTGATACAGCTATGAGAGGAACCAAGTTAGGATTTAAGCGTACAGAAAAAGGACCAGATAATAATGAATTTCATTCAGTGTGGGTTTTGCGGAATTATTTTGGACATAATCAAATATATGTTTTTGGTTTAGGCCATTTTAGGGGGAGTAGGCCTGATAATTGTATAGCTATTGTTCCTTTGGGAGAACTCCAGAGGAAACTTTTTACAGGTGTTGTTAAGACTATTTATGATTTATGTGAAGGAGGGGTATTATATTATGATAATTTTGATAAAGCACCTATCCCTCCAGGTTGGGAAAATAAATCTTAATGATTACCTTACTTCCCTTTGCCACATTATGCCTATCTTAGAAAGCTCTTTTGTGAACCTGTCAGAGACTATATATGTCTTCTTGTAAAGGTCGTAGTATATCAGGCCCATGCTTTTCATTGGTGTAAGGATCCTGTCATAGAACTGGCGCTTGTTGTATGATAGCTTGACTTTCTTTCCTTCAAACCCTGGTTCATCGATCTCAGCTATCATGTTTCCGTCATGAAGTTGTGTCGCAAAAAAGGACATCTCGCTTTTTGAAAGCTCGCCTCCTTTTGCCTTCATGGTCTTGATAAGGATTTTAGCGACTATCTCCTGCTGTTTTGTAGCGAAGATTATCTCGTAAACGTTCTCTGGAAGATTAAATATGTCAAATAGTATAACCATCTACTAACTACACCCCCAGTAGTGTTGTTTCAATTACTACTATATAAATCTTGCTTTTCGTATATTTGTGTTGTTATATTAACAATTATTTTTCATCTTGGGTTTTGAAGACACATAAATAATACTTATATAATACATTTGTCATACAATTGAATTACATCTATTTTTGGAAAGATTTATATATTACATATATCAGCATATATTACTAACATTTGTAATACAAATATAATACGAAATATTTATATATTACAAACATAATACAAATAAAATATCAATATATATTGAACATAATACAACGGTACCAAAAGATGCAGGAAATACAAGTATTTAATGTAAGGCTTCCAGACGAGGTAATAGGATGGATGGACTCCCTCGTGAAAAAAGGGATCTATTCAAGCAGGTCAGAGGCAATACGTGACTTCTTGAGGGAATATGTGAGGGATAACAGGTAATGGCAGGTTCTATAGTCTCATTAAGGATTCCGAAATCGCTTCTTGAAGAGTTTAAGTCTGTTTCAGAGAAGGATCACTTTCTTGACCTAAGCGATGCTGTGCGTTCGGTGATAAGAAAAAAATGGCTTGAGATCTCTGATCCCTATTCATACCATGTCAAGAAACTAAGGAAGGAGATAAAAGAGGCAGTTGACCACAAAAAGGACGACAAGAAGCAGCAGATGCTGCTGCACGAACTTGAGAAGATAAAAGAATTGATAAGAGAGGCTGATTAAGATAGCAGACGCAAAAAGCAGAAGGAAAAGCGCACTTGCGATCTTAGCTATAGCCCTGTTACTAATCTCAATCTCGATCGCTGCAGTGACTTTTGTATCTGCAGACAGCTCTGTTCCGACAGTACCAACTGTAATTTCCTTAACTGAAGGTAATAATATCCCATCTGATACTATTGGAGGGGAGGATGTTACATCTGGCAGCCAGGAAGATCCTAACATCATGGGGGATGAGGACAGCACAGGAGATGATAATCTTCCTGATAACTCTGACTCCATAACAGATGATAATCTGTCTGATGATAATGATACTGCTTCAGACGGATGTGATGAGACAACAGAAGACTGCACAGATGATGATTCTCAGCAAGGGGATTGTGGATCAGAGGTTTGTGATAATACTGGTTCTGGTGCAGAAGACAATAACAGCACGGTAGATCAGCCAGGGAATCAGGACAACTTAAACAGCACAACAGGTTCTGGAGTTAATGAGACTGGAACAGGAAGCGGCAGTTCTTCAGGATCAGGCAGCACAATCACAAGTACAGGCAGTTCTACAGGCCAGGGAAGCTCAACTGCTACAGGAGCAGGCTCAGCTTCAGGAGGTGCAGTATCCGCTACAACTAACAAGACAGGATCATCAGGATCAAACATTCAGACAGGATGGAGCATAAACTCTAACCTAAATCTTGGAAACCTTGATCCAGACTCAATTAAGTATCTTCTTTTGACTGAGATGGACGGCATAAGTTTTGGTATAACCACAGATAAGGGGATGTATAACAAGGATGATGAGATATGGGCGACAATAAACGCTCCTGCAAATGCAGATGTAGAGTTGATGTTTACCTATGACGGGATCAACCAGTACATCAAGATACCTAAGGACAAGCAGTTTCCTTTAAGATACCTGCTGCCTATTCCAAGAAACATAGGTGATGGCATATACAAGCTTAAGATGGCAGTCTATTATCTTGGCGTGCCTCTGAAGACTGAGACTGTCTTCCAGATCGGTGAGGATGTCTCATCCCACTCCTCTTATCCTTCGCAGGAAACAACGTATTCCAGTAGCCATCAGGCAGGGGATATGGATAATGACGTGCAGCAAGTTTCACAGGCGACACTTCCACAGGATATTGATTATACGCCTCAGGGAGATGTAAAAGACAGCGACGGCGAACCGATAGAAGGGATAGCGCTTGATGAGGAAAAGGATGTCAGGCAGATGAGGGCTGAGATAGGAAAGCCTGTGAAGTGGGTAAAGGATGTGACAATAGCCAACACAGACTCATCTGTTCCTGAGGCAAAGATAATAGTCAGCATACCAAAGGATGCTGAGAATGTTGAGGTTCTTGACAAGCAGGAGAAGGTCTTTATCCAGGCGCAGGTTGAAGGCCAGGATGTTGAGATATCAACAGACCTTGATCCTAAGGAAGAGAAGACTTATGCTGTGCAGTTTGAGACTGAGGCTCCTAAGATAGATGAGGATGCTCCTGTTGAGACAGAAAATGAATGGAAGAAGGAAGTCAAGATCTACAGCGACTATCATTATCAGGATGTTTTCTCTTATACAGACATCAAGGAGACAGAGCAGGGAAGGGTAAGGCTTTACTGGGACATAGACGGCGTTATGACAGATGTCACAGATGATGAGAATATGGACATAAGGTATTATGACACGAACAATAACGGGCTTATAGACAAGATATCCTGGATAACACCTCATCTTTCGACACAGACTTTTGCTGTCGTGATAATACTTGATCCCAACCCATCAAGTTTTGAAGAAGGTATAGCTGTAACTCTTGAATCTCCTTTGCAGGACTCTTTTGTCAAGGACAACAATGTGAACTTCAAGTTTGAGGTTAAGCACAACTCTAGCCTTAGCGGGATACTTTGTGACCTTTTTGTTGATGGAACGCCTTACATGACAGGACTTAACGCGTCATCAGAGATGTCCTTGCCTTCATCGATAGACCTTCCTGAAGGAAGCCATACATGGTACGTAAAGTGCCAGAGCAGCTCAGGTGTGATAGGCCAGAGCAGCACCTGGAGCTTCAAGTCGGATTACACAGCTCCTGCTATAGCTCTTGCAGACAGTAGCATATTAAGCCTGATAGATACTGTTAACCTTTCATTTAGCGTCTCTGACAACATGGCTCAGGGATTGTCATGTTATGTCAACATAAGCGACAATTATCCTAATGCTATCGGCCAGATAAGTCTTGGCAATCCTGCTACGCGTTCTATCTTGCTCACCCAGCTTGAGAACGGGACTTATCGTTGGAACGTGAGCTGCATAGATGACGCTAAAAATCTTGGATCTAGCTCTACAGGAACCTTTTTCATAGACACAAAGAGGAACTTCTCCTTCACCCCAAATAAGAAGTCTTATGTTCTTGGGGAGACAGGTTACTATGTGTTGACATCACCTTATGGCTCAGAAGTGACATTGCTTTTCACAAATCCGAAGTCAAGCAGTTTCCTCAGGAGGTACACAAACAAGTCTCTGGTCATAGATGCCATCAACTTTACGCAGTACCCTGGGACGTACAGTGTCGAAGCTGTGCTGAGCTATAACGGTGCGATAAAGAAGCTTTCAAGCTCTTTTAATGTGGAAAATTCCCTGGACGCAAAGATAGTGCTTAACACGTCTGACGCAGGTCTAAGTGATACCATCAAGTTTGAGGCGGAGGCATCAGGAGGTATAGGCAACGTGACTTACTCCTGGAACATGGGGGATGGGTCTGACCTTATAACAACAAGAAAGGTTGAGAAAAAGTATTCAAAGACGGGGTCTTTCCTTGTCACTTTGACTGTTACAGACTCAAAAGGGAACACAGCCACAGCTGCAAAGACAGTAAATATCAGGGATAAGATGTCTCTTGAGATAACTGTTCTTGAGGAAGTCACAAACGTGCCTGTCAGAGGGGCTCATGTTGTGTTTGCCCAGACTGAAAAGACGACAGACCAGAACGGGAAAGTTTATTTTGATCCATTATACGGGGAGTATGATGTTTATGTCAGGCATCCTGACTATAGGCTTTACAGGGGGATAATATTTTGTGATACCAACAAATCTGTTGAGATAACTATAGAGAGGGAAACTGCAGAACAGAACGATTCAGAGGTTCCAGCCTCTTCAGGAGTCAAGACAGTTTCAGAAACTCCAGCTAAGAAGGAGACCGTTGAAAGTGAAGCGAAGACACCATTGGAAGAATTGAAAGACAGGTACGCAGACGGATCAGAGGAGTATTTTGCAGAAGCATTATCAAAGGTCGAGACTGCTCAGAAAGAAGTCAACATGTATAGGGGAGTCAATAGGAAGGTTGCAGATCTTATGGGCATCGAGAGCCAGCTTGAGAAGGCAGCTTTGAACCTGCAGAGGTCAAACAGGGACATATTCAACCTAAAGATAAACTGGGGCAATAAGACAGAAGAAGAGAATGAGGAAGACAGAAAAGGCATAATAGACTCTGTCGCAAGCCTTGAAGACTCTTCGATATTAGGGATAATCATAAAGGAGTCAGAAACGGTTTCTATCATGCCATCTGATTCTGATATCAGTTTTGTATCAAGAAGATATCTTGAGTCTCATAATACTACTTTTGATGACAATGTCTTGAAAGATTATATAGACCTAAATCGTAGGCTAAACGGGCAAAGTGTTTCATTCGAATATTATCTTGTCGAGGCAGAATATCTAAGCGGAAAGAAAAGCACGATAACACTTATTGTTGCGGGTAATATCACATTTCCTGATGGTGGACCGATATCTTTTATCAATTATATCCCGCCAGAGGTGCTTCCAGACGGTTCTGAAATGACATTTTTGGGATCTCATGTAAATGTTTTGGGGAGTGGGATAATAGAATTCATCCCAAACGAAGGGTCTGAAGCAGGGTATTACATACAGAAGGAACTAACAAGTAACGACATAAAAAATATAAAGGCGTTGTTTCTGGTTAATGATCTAAGCAGTTTAGACGAAAAAAAGAGGGGTATATTGGGAATCACAGCATCTACGATATTTGTGAAGCTATCTGACATGAACATAGGTGATCCGAAGCTTTTTATAGAGATATCTTTGATTGTTATACTTCTGATCGTATATCTTGTTTACCAGTTTGACCTTATAGAGAAGATAAGATCGTTCAGCCTGTTTAAGATGGTCGACAGGGAGATAAGGGACATTAGCTCTCTGATGACCAAAGCATATGACTACCTTGATAATCATGAGATAGAAAAGGCAGAGGAGCTCCACAAGGGCATAATGCTTGCTTATACTAATCTTGATAAGAAGAAGCAGGATAAGATCTTTAAGGACACTACGACCCTTTTTGACGAGATCAACATAATGAAGATAAGGGACATAGCAAAAGAATCTAAGTCTCACGCCAAGAAAAACGCCCATGATGTGGCTAAGGCGCATTATGTAGAGATTCAGGAGATATACAAGAGGCTTTCAAGGAAGGCAAAGGTGAGGGTAGTAAATGAGTGCATGGATCTTTTTGAGGAGCTTAAGAAGATAAATGAAGGGGCATGATTTTTTTTGGCTGTAAGGTCTAGAATAATTCAGTCATTTCTTTATCTTTAGCATAAGCCAGTTTTCAGGGTCTTTTTTCTTGTTTTCTTTTATCTTGTCAACAAGCTTTTTCATCTTGTGCTCAACCTGCCTCTGGTAGTAGGCAGTATAATAGGCTATGAGTGATGAAAGGGTATACAGTACAAGCGCCACTCCGATTATCAGGTATAGGACGCTGAAAAGCACAGAGAACCAGTGTGTCGGGTGCATGTTGCTGTAGCCCTTGCTTGTCAGGGAGATAGTTGAAAAATAAAGTGAGTCCTGAAGGCTCCATCCTTCTGAGAAATGATATGTTATGGTCCCTATCGTAAGAAGGATCGTTATGAGTACCACTAATATCAGAAGCCTGAAACTTAGTTGTTGTCTTTGTTCTTTTGGTGTGTAATACATAAACTATATTTTTATTTATTTCATGTATATAAAGATTATCAATTAAAATTTTTACCTTATTTTTTAGTACATACTAAGTATGTATTGATATGTAGTAATTTGTATTTAATATACTTATTTGTATACTGGTAGACTTAACAGAAACCTTTAAATATTACTTAGTATGTAGATGTATGCAAATAATGAAAGAACGAATAACAGTAACCCTAAACAAGGACATTCTTGAGTGGGTTGATTCTAAAGTAAACCAGAGGGTTTTTGCTAATCGTAGCCATGGCTTTGAGTTTCTTATAGCAGACAAGATGAGGCACGACAACGATCAAAGATGAATGAAAGAATAACCATAACTATAGACAAGGAACTGCTTGACTGGGTGGACATTAAGATCAAGCAGAAGGTGTTTGCCAACCGCAGCCATGGCCTTGAGTACCTAGTAAAAAAGAAGATAGAACATGAATATGAAAAGGAAAACAGTATTTGACAATAAGGCAGTATTTATAACGATGATCTTGGTAGTCATAGCCTTATCCCTCTTTGGCATGGTATTTTTCAACAGGTTTGTAGGCTACATAGGATATGAGCTTAACGCGACAGCAGGATATATTCATGAGATAAACATCTTTTGGTCTCCTTCCACAAATGTCTGGGCAGGATTCTATGGCAGGGCAAGGTTTGCTGAAACAGATCCGGATGATAACGCAAGGGAATACTATGCAGAAGGGGGCAACATGACAGAGGTTGATTTTGCCTTTAACTGCTTTGGAAGAAGCGGATGGGAATTTTATGCAAGCACTTTCAACTATGCAGCCCTGCCGCCAAACCATATCAGGTACCTTTCAATAACAGAAGCCACAAAAGCGGATGTTGACGCATTTTTAGGGATTGATGGAGGCCAGATTGACTCTGCAAACCACACTTTTGTAGGCAATGCATCTACTATAAATTTCGGCGGGATAAGATACATTACTGGTCCGACAGCTTTTACTAATCAGGATCCTGCGGGGACAGATTTTCCTACGATCGCCCTTAAGGATGAGACTGACGGCACTCTGCTTTTTGCGATCGATGCCAGCCACAACGCACCAGGATTTGACAGTACAAGGTATGACTTCCAGGCTATACTTCCTGTCCCTATGGACAATCATACTGTCAAGTACTACTTTTTCCCTGATCCTGTCTCTGACAGGCTTGGGGAATGCAATGTTCCGCCGTATGGGTTCCTTGATGGATGGGTCACTTCTGCAGCAGACGGATCTTATCTTCCAAATGTTTCCATCAAGCTTTATGTAGAGTACACCTTGACAGATGAGAACGGATCTTACGAGTTCCTGGTGCCGGAAGGATCGCACATACTTGAGGCATCTAAAGAAGGGTTTAAGGACCATCTTGCTGTCGTAAACGTGTCTACAGAGGAAAGAAGGTACTATAATTTCTCTATGGTGCCTGACCTTGGAGGCGTGCTTGGAGACGCCCTGCTTTTAGGTTGGGTGACTGACAGCGAGACTGGATGGCCGATAGAGAATGTCACGGTCGCTGCAGGAGGCGTTGCCGCGATAACAAACTCTTCAGGAAAATACCAGATGGTCGTACACCATGGCAACCTTACGATAACAGCGACAAGGACAGGATATGTTCCTTATGTCCAGAACTATTCTATAAACCAGTACCAGACAAAGCAGTATAACTTTACTATGACTCCCTCAGCAACTGGAGGGGGTGGAGGAAGGTCATGGGTTAACGGAAGCGTCTTTGACAAGACATATGGGGGATATGTCTATAATGCTACTGTTGTTATCGGAAACAATCATGTCTCAACAAATGACACTGGAAATTACAGCGTACAGGTTTCTGCAGGCGTGCAGTTTTACATAATAGGCTATGCTGATGGGTATTATCCTTTCGTATCGAACGGAACCTTCAACCTGAGTGAAGGGGAAAGCATGGTATATGACATAAACTTGACCCCCGGAAGGATCAAGGATTGGGGGTGGGTAAATGGTACAGTAAGAGATGCCTTGACACAGCTACCTATCTCTAACACCACGATAATAATAGGGAACAACCATACAGCCACTGACCGTGACGGAAATTATAGTGTCAGGGTATCATCAGGGGTAAGGTTTTACATCATTGCTCATGCGTCAGGATATGATGCTTATATATCTAATACTACCTTTAACGTTACCCGCGGCCAGACAATGTTTCATGATATAAACCTTACACCTTCGGTGCAGAAAGCGTTTGTAAACGGTACTGTAAGGGATGAGTCAGACCAGTCTCTTCTTGAGAATGTCACAGTGATAGTGAGCAACCAGTTTATGGTAACAAATTCGACAGGTGCCTATAACCTTTCTGTCGACGCAGGCACAAGGTTCTATGTTGTAGCGTATGCGGACAATTACTATACCTACATCTCAAACGAGTCGTTCAACCTTAGCTACATGGAAACTTTTACCCATAACATAAACATGACACCTTATGCTGCTCCTGGGCTTGGTCCTGGGCTTGGTCCGGGATCAGGTCCTGGTGAAGGTCCTGGTAGAGGTCCAGGTAACGGTCCAGGAGAAGGGCCAGGAACCGGTGTGCCCCTCATAGAGTCACCTACGATCCTTTCGATGATGATGTCGATAGACCAGCTCAATAAGAGGATAAGGAAAGGCACATTCGTTGAGGAAACGCTTACTATAAGAAACTTCAAGGGAAAAGAATCCATCAGGCTCACGTTTAAGGTTGAAGGGAATGTCTCGGATATGATCAGGCTTGACAGCAGCTATATGTTCCTCCCTCCCAACTCTTCAAAGGAGCTTGCTGTCAGGATATTCGGAATAAAAGATCCTGGAATTTATTATGGGAACCTTACAGTGGAAGGAGACATGAACTTTGTCCTCCCCATAACTGTCAGGATACTTGATGAAGAAGATGTTTCGATAAAATCATTGCTGTTGAAGATAAACCCTCTTGATTCAAAGATATATCGCGGAAGAAACTTCAAGTACAAGGTGGACCTGATAAACCTTCTTTCAGACAAGTCTTACCAGGTCACTCTTAACTACACGCTTAAGGACATAAACGATACTGAAAGGGCATGGTTTGGAGAGCAGGAAACATTCATACAGACCTTCAAGTCCTTACTTAGGAAGTCAAAGGTCGACAAGGACCTCCCTCTTGATGATTATATGCTGAGTGTCAAGGCCAAATACCTAAACTATACATCAAGTGCCACGACTCTTGTCAGGGTGAGAGATCCATGGTACATGTTCAAGATATTCGGCATCTTCCCTGTATGGCTGCTTATGTCGTTTTTGGGTTTGGTTTTGGTGGGTTTGGTTGTTTTTTTGGTGGTTAAGAGGCAGTTGGATAAGCGTAAGAGGTTTAAGGTTAAGATTGATTTTAAGCAGTTGCCTAAGGCGGGTCCGAGGAGTT
>JBJKQO010000027.1:0-96461 GCA_046705145.1 Candidatus Woesearchaeota archaeon | reverse complement strand
ATTTCCTTAAGGTTGTAGATATCTCAGAAAACAACGTTTTCTGGGATACTAAAATCTTTGATTTTCATGGATTAGCGAATTTTTGTTATTTTAGTATTACTCGAACGTAGTTATCGACCAAAATATTTATAAACCTGATGTAGTTTCCAGAAGAACATGATACCAATAATATCCTCATCAGATCCTAAAGACAGTCCGGATGGAAAGATGACTGATTCAGAAATAGGGGCGCTTGAAGCCCAATTAAGGTTTTGTGATGAAAAACTTGAGGAGTTACCTGACACACATGGATCCATGGCAGAGCGTGTTAAGCTGCTTTATGGCAGAGGCTACACATTCTTCAATTTGGGGAGATTTGATAAGGCTGTTGCGGACCTTGAAGTAGTATCGCAGCTTAACCCTGAATATATTGATGTCTGGAAATTTCTTGGAGCAGGAAATTTTATGTTAGGGAATCTTGAAGCTGCTGCTGCGGATCTAGGTGAAGCAATAAGGCGTGATCCTTATGATCCTGTGTCTTACGCTAACAGGGCTTCTACGCATAATCTGTTAGGGGACTATAGTCTAGCTATTTTTGATATTCATGAGGCATTAGCGATTGAACCTAAAGGTGCTTCATTGTATAACATCCAAGGTCAAATAAAGCTCTCAATAGGGGAATTTGATAGGGCCATCCATGATTTTGAAACAGCTATGGGGCTAAAACCAAACGATCCTTCAGCTTATGTTAATCGCGGCTATGCTTTTAATCAAATGGGATTATTTGATGAGGCTTCTGCGGATTTAGATGAGGCCATAAGGCTTGATCCTGAAGATCCTGGAGCTTTCGCTATCCGTGGTGATACACACAGGCTAATGGGGGATATTGTTCTAGCAGAACAGGATTATAAGCATGCGCTTGAAACTATTGATAAGGTTGGTGGTCTTGTGACTCTTCCACATCATCTAGTTGCAATAAGGGCAGAAAGAGGATTAATAAAACTTGGAATTGGTTTAGACACAGAACACAAATGGGAAAGATCAGCACTTGACAACGGGATCTTAACCCAAATAATATTAGATAAGTATTTTCTGCACGAAAAATAGGCCAGTAGACATTCTTTTTTTTGTAAATTTAGCGTTCTAACAAGGGGCATCACAAAAACTATTTAAACCATCACTTTTACTAGATCTTGTTAAGTGGGAAAAATGCTGCTGAAAAACTGTACTATACTGATTGACGGGAAAGAAACACAGTCAGACATACTGATCGAAGGCGCAAAGATATCAAAGATAGGAAAAGACATCCCATACTACGGGAACACGATAGACCTTTCAGGAAAACACGTGATACCAGGGCTGATAGACCCGCACGTCCATTTTCGCGACCCTGGCATGACCCAAAAAGAAGACTTCTTCACAGGATCAAAGGCAGCTGCAGCAGGAGGCATAACAACAGTCCTTGACATGCCAAACACGATACCTCCAACCACGACAGTCGATCTTCTTAAGGAGAAGAGGAAGCTTGCAGAAAAAAGCATAGTGAACTACGGCTTTCATTTCGGAGCAGCATCAGACAACATCTCTGAGATAAAAAAAGCAAAAAACATAGCCTCAGTAAAGGTATTTCTCAATGTCACCACAGGAAAGCTCCTCATAGAAGATGATAATGTTCTTGAAGAGGTATTCAAGGCAGCAGGAACCATAAGCGTGCATGCAGAAGGAGACATGGTAAGAAAGGCAGTGGAGCTTGCCAAAAAGACAAAGACAAGGCTTTACCTTTGCCACATAAGCACAAAAGAAGAGGTCGATTACCTGAAAAAGAACAAGGGCGAAGGCATATTCGCAGAAGTGACCCCTCACCACCTATTCCTGACAGAGGATGATGACAAGGACTCATTTACCAAGATGAAACCAGAGCTCAAGTCAGAGCACGACCAGAAGGCGCTGTGGGAAGCGGTGAAGGACGGGATAATAGACACTATAGGGACAGACCACGCGCCCCACACGATCGAAGAAAAGAAAAAGATGGAATTTCCGCACGGCGTTCCAGGATGCGAGACTATACTTCCGCTGCTTCTTGACCAGGTGAACAAAGGAAAGATAAAACTATCAAAAGTGGTGGAGCTAGCTTGCGAGAACCCAGCAAAGATATTTTCAATAAAGAACAAAGGCCATATCATGGAAGGATATGATGCTGATCTTACTGTTGTCGACATGGATCTTGTCAAGGAAGTCCAAAACGAAAAGCTTTACACTAAGTGCGGATGGTCCCCATTTCATGGCAGGAAACTAAAAGGATGGCCTGTCATGACAATAGTCAACGGAAACATAGTCTACGGAGAAGGCAAGCTAAACGAGGAAGTGAAAGGAAGGGAGGTAGAGATAGATGGAAAAGTATAAGGAAGAATTCATAATGTTTCTTGTCAGATGCAACGCTCTTAAGTTCGGAGAGTTCACCCTAAAATCAGGGAGGATAGCGCCTTATTTCATCAACACAGGAATGTTTGATGACGGCAAAAAGATAGCCAAGCTTGGAGAATATTATGCAGCTGCAGTAAAGGACAAGTTCGGAGATTCATATGACGCGATATATGGTCCAGCATATAAAGGGATACCACTTTGCGTGACGACAGCAATAGGCCTTGACAAGCTAGGGATAACAAAAGGATATGTCTTTAACAGGAAAGAAGCAAAAGACCACGGAGAGAAAAGCGCGCTTGTCGGGATGAAGATAACGCCTGACTCAAAACTGATACTAGTAGATGATGTCATCACATCAGGAAAAGCGATAAGGGAAAGCCTTGACACGCTAAAAGAAAACGGCGATCCTAAGGTCAAGGGCATAATAATCAGCGTGAACCGCCAGGAAAAAGGGGCGACAGAAAAGAACGCGCTAAAAGAAGTCGAAGAAGACCTTGGAATACCGATATTTGCGATAGTGACAATAAAAGAGATAATGGGATTTTTGCACAACAAAGAGATAGACGGCAAAGTTGTGATAGATGATATGATGCTCAAAAAGATAACTGATTACAGGAAACAGTACGGTGCGGATTGAACTAGGTAGGTGAGCAGCATCTTTTAGGCTTGTGTTTATGGGGGAGTCAGTATCGTCAATGCAAGCATTGACGGACTCACAAGCAAGCTTGTGAGTATCGGTCAAGCCCCGGAAGTGTCGCCAATTATGATTGGCGGACTTAAAAAAGCTGAAGCTTTTTTAAGGGACAACCCCCTGACCTTAGGGTCTTAGGACGTGCAAAGCCTAAACCTTATGATGCTGCTCACAATATAAAAAATGACAAAGGTATACAAGATTGCAGTATACGGCTCTGCTGTGAAAGCAGACGAGAATACAGAAAAGCTGGCATCAGAGCTTGGAAAAGAGATAGCCCAAAGCGGATGCATCCTTGTCACAGGAGGCTGCCCGGGACTTCCGCACGCAGCAGCAAAGGCAGCAGCATCTCTTGGAGGCAGGACACTTGCATTCTCCCCTTCATGGACCTTGGAAGAGCACAAGAAAGATTTCCCTGTCGACGGATATACTGAATGGGTCTTTGTGCCAGATGATATAAGGTATGATATCTATTCCAGGTTCAAGTACAGGAACGTCATAAGCTGCGCAGAAACCGATGCAGGGATAATAATATGCGGGAGGATAGGCACGCTTAACGAGTTCACAAACCTATATGACATGAAAAAAGTCATAGGCGTACTCAAAGGAAGCGCAGGCATAACAGAACTTATACCTGAAGTGATAAGGATAGCAAACAAAGACAACGGTGCAGTAGTCATATACGAAAGCGACCCAGCAGCGCTTGTCAAAAAAGTGATAGAAGAGCTAAAGAGAAGGTGATGTAGATGGATTATATTCAAAAACTAAAAAATGCAGCAGAAGAGAACAGCTCAATAGTATGCATGGGGATGGACCCTGTGATCGAGAAGATCCCCCTTAAAGGAGAGCCAGGAGAGGTCATCCTCAAGTTTTTCTCAGACATACTGGAAGCTATAAAGTCTGAAGATGTGCGTCCGGGAATAGTCAAGCCAAACATAGCATTCTTTGAGCAATACGGAGACGGAGCACTTAATGCACTATCAAAGATAAGGAAGATGTATCATGATGAAGGATTTATGGTCCTGCTTGACGCAAAGAGAGGGGACATAGGGACAACATCAGGAGCATATGCAAAGTCTATATTTGGCCTGCATGATTTTGATGCAGTAACGGTCGCGCCATACATGGGATCAGACTCAGTAGGCCCATTTATCGAATGGTGCGAAAAAGGAAAAGGAGTGTACATACTTAACAGGACATCAAACAAAGGCGCAAGAGACATACAGGACCTGCAAGTAGATGGCAAGCCGCTTTATTGGAAAGTCTCTGGAAAGATACTTGAGTGGCACAAGCCAGGAACAGGAGCAGTAGTCGGCGCAACATACCCGCAAGAGCTAAAAGAGATATCAGAATATTTTGTAAAGTCAGGAAAACAGGTACCTCTTCTTATTCCAGGAGTTGGCTCGCAGGGAGGATCAGCTGCAGAAGTTGTTGATATCCTAAGGAAGACAGGAAACCCTCTTTGGCTTCACAGGATAAACAGCAGCTCAGGGATACTCTATGCCTACCAGAAGCAGGGCACGGATGACTTTGCCGGAGCAGCAGTAAAAGAGATAAAGAAACTAAATAAAGAGATAGGGGATATTAAGTGAGTTAGTTGTCTAGAGGTTCTCCTCTTGGGTTTAAGATCTCTTCAAGCTCAACTCTGGTTGCTTCATCAACTGGGTACCAGGGGTGATTTAATCCTAAAGTAGATATTCCTGCTTATGGAACAAATCTTCCCTTAGGGATAGCACCAGTTAAAACAGGCACATTAATAGATCCCTGTATCATATCTATTCTTAATTGATCTAAAGATGCTCTGATAAAACCTACAACACCTTCATAATCCCCAATTGCAAGACGTGTTGCTTCAGAGAATCTTTCGTCTGGATGTTGTATATACAATTCTGCCCTATACTCCCCCATATGCATTCCATTCATAATAGGGTCTGTTACCATATCTTGTCTAGGATCAATAGGGACCGAACAAAAAACCCTAACATAATAAGTTGAATCTGGATTCATCATCTTTCATTCCCTCCTCTTATAATATTTTGCGAAAAACAGGTGATATATAAAGCTTTCGCTTTTTACCACTATTTAGGAGTAAATTATTAGACTATTTTGGGTAAGTTTATAAGCTGAGCTTCACCCCTTATTTATGAATAACAAAATTATATATGCTATCAGACAAAATGGGAGAAGTCATAATAGGATATAAGAGAGAGGGTAACCTATTATCCTCTGATTTTGGTGAAAATAATAAAGCCTATATGAGGGGGCGTTGGAGTGAGCGTACTCCAAGAAAAATAACCTCTGAGAAAGAAAGGTCAACCCATCTTTATCTTGTCCCAACATTCCATCCTCCGGTGGTTATTGAAGGAGCCAAAAAGAAAGCATTTCTTGATGATCTATCTTCTCTTGGAGAGATCATGGATAGAGTTCTTGAAGATATCTTGGCACCTCCAGATTCCCCAGCCGAAGAGCAACCTCAGCCTTCCGGTATAGAAAATATACCCTGTATCACGGATAGGATAGTAACTGATTCTCTTAAGAGCCACTTATTCCTACACCAGGTAAATCCTCAGAACAACCAGACCATCAAGTGGTTAGCAAACTATTATATGGGCAAGCAGGATTATAGTGCTGCAAGAGAATATTATGATAAAATTCTAGCTCTGGAACGAACACCTTTTAATCTGAACCAAAGACTAAAATGCTCTTTAGAAGAGATAGCTTCAGGCCAAAAACCGGGAGAAACAGTCCTTGAGAGAGACATATGGCTTGTTAAAGAGCTTTACAAGATTTCAGGACAAGGAGCAGTCGAGGCGATAAGCAGAAACCATCAAAAACCAGATAAAACAGAATTTAATCCATATCACCTTACACTTGTTGCCGATATATTCTACCAATCTGAAAAATATCGTGAAGAAGCTTTGAAGATATATAAGGCGATATTATCTGATGAGGCAGACGCCTCAAAAAAGATTTCTATCTTATACTTAAGTTTGCTGACACAAAAGCCTATTTTCCTGGAAAATCCAGGGATAGAGCACCATCTTAAGAGGAGGATCTGGCTTAGGGCAAAAGAGCTAAATGAGGATGATCCTTTTGGTGGAGATATAGTCCATCTAAGACAGGCTGTATTGGTAGGTTATAAATCCTGACTAATCTATTCTTTTAATCTACATTTCCGCAAACTATTTATTCAATAACTGTTTTTTTTCGGCCAATATGGATTACAACCTGCTGGTAGGGTTCCTGGAGCATTTCACCTACTTTACGATATTCATAACCCTGGCACTTGTGGGATTCGTGATACCCCTGCCTGAAGAGATAATGATACTTGTCGTAGGGTATGTTTCAGCGATGGGATTTGGCTCGCTTCCTACTACGATAATAGTAAGCATAATAGGAGTTACCTGTGGGGACAACATAATCTATCGTCTGAGCAGGAAAGGCAGCAGTCTCTCAAGACACCTCAAGGCAAAAGTCAAGAAAAGCAGGCTTATCAAGTATGAATCATTCATGAAAGAGCATGTTGGCCTGGCAATATTCGGGCTGAGGTTTATCGTAGGCCTCAGGATGTTTTCACCTTTCATCGCAGGCATCATGAAAGTCAGATGGATCAGGTTCCAGATATATGACCTCCTGGCTCTTGTCATATATGTCCCTACCCTCGTGTTTTTAGGCTATCATTTCCACAACCAGCTTGCAGATATAATAGCCGAGCTACAGGTATTAAGGCACATCCTTTTCTTTGGAGCAACCATATTATTGGGAATAGCCATAACAGTCTTTGTCAAGAACAAGGTGTATAAGAAAGAACCTTCGTGATATCTTATTTTGTATCTTCTTTTGTAAGGTCAGCATCAGGCTCGGCTGTGCTTCTTTTAGTGAAAGTAACGTTGAAGCCCCGAAGGTGTCATTAAGCATAGCTTAATGGACTCGTTAACAAGTTAACGAGTGTCGCCAATTATGATTGGCGGACTTAAAAAAGCCAGGCTTTTTTAAGGGCCAACCCCCTTAGCTCTGAACTCGTTTAAGAGAAGAGCATCGCAAATTGATGCTGACCTTACTTTCAGGTGTATAATAAAGAAAAAATAAAAAGAGTTATGCGCTGATGGCTGCTTATCAGCGCACAACCTTTTCTTACCTTTTCATGGGGGTGTTAGGCGAATATATGAATGTGATCTAGTTAAGTGAAAATAAAATCAAAAAGATATCTGAGCACCTCTCCTGTGGGACTCATTGAGCCAGTGTATCCTTTTCCTGTTCTTCTCAGCTACATGCTCGTTCCATGGCTTCCATTCGGAAGGGATGGACTTTCCGTTTATTGTTATCTGGGCTTCCATAACTACCACCTCCAGGTCTCATCTTCATAATAGCGGGACCTGTCAGTGATATCCTTTTCTGCCAGGACCCGGTTGTGAGCTTCCCAAAAGTTCACTCTTTCCTCTTTTTTTGCAAGTTCAGATTCCATATCATATTTAGTTTTCATGTTATCACCTCCAGCATACTTGACATCCATTAGAAACGCCAGTAAGAAGCTGTCTTCCATGAGTCAGGAAGTGCGCTTCTTACCTTCTTGGCGAATCTTGGATTTGTGGGTTTTTGGTTTGTGGGTTTTTTTGTTAAGCCAGGACTTAGACGCCCCCGAACTTATATCATATATTATGACAGTCCATTTATTAATACCCTGTGAAGGCAAGATACAGAGGCATCTTTTAGTATCATGTATCACAAGCTTTTTAAACCAACTTTTGTTATACGCTCTAAAATGATAAAGCTAGTCCCACTGACATCCTGGTTTTATGGAAAAGACATAATGATAGACATATTCAGCACTCTCGTCCTGGTCTTCATACTGATATATGCCATAATGTTCTACAAGATCAACAAGAAGCCCAAATACAAGTACCTGATAACTTCCTTTGCGCTTCTTACAGTGTCTTTTGCTTTCAAGATACTCTCAAACTTCATAATCTATTACCACACCACAGAGACCCGCCAGCTCGGGTTTCTGACACTCACATACCAGGCAATAAGGTCATCTAACGTCCTTGTCTTTTGGGGGCTGTTTGCGCACAGGATCATATTCATAATCGCACTTTACTTCCTATACCTTGTCTACGTGGAAAAACAGTCGCTTTCAGCGGTAATACTCACATTTTACCTGCTTGTGCTTGCAGGATACCACAGCAGCTACCAGTATTACGTCTTCCACCTCACCTCCCTTGTCCTGCTCCTCATAATCACCATATTCATGTTCAGGAACTATTTTGAAGAAAAGCACAGCCAGACATTCTGGATGGCAGTGGCATTTGGTGCCATAACCTTAAGCCAGGCAGTGTTCATACTCCTGAACGTAAACCCCATATTTTACATCATCGCAGAGGCGATCCAGCTGATAGGATACTCAGCGATACTGTTGACATTCATTCGGGTGCTTAGCCATGGAAACAAAAAGAAGCAGGATAGACATCGTCTCAGACATGCTTAAGTCTATCCAGGACAAAGGTGGAGAGATCAAGCCCACCCACCTTATGTACAGGGCTAACCTAGCCCATAGGCAGCTCAAATCCTACCTTGAAGAGCTTCTTGAAAAAGA
Organism: Candidatus Woesearchaeota archaeon; assembly: GCA_046705145.1. GTDB lineage: Archaea > Nanobdellota > Nanobdellia > Woesearchaeales > JBJKQO01 > JBJKQO01. The sequence goes on along the minus strand of JBJKQO010000027.1, from coordinate 87,774 downwards.
GATGGTGACAAAGATAAAGAAAAAAGAATACGAATACCTCGTGATAACAGACAAAGGCCTCAAGTTCCTTGAAAAGGTGCGCGAGATGAAGGACTTTGAGAGGATGTTTGGATTTTAGATGTATAGATCATTTGTTTAGCATGATAAGGTCAAAAACATGTACAAGCTTGGAAAAAAACCGATGAGGAAGACCTGGGACGCTTCAGAGATAAACCATGAGCTTGAAGAGAAAAAGGCATTCTTCGTCTTCGCATCGCTTGCAGCCTTCCTGATCCTGATATTTATCTTCATGTGGATCATAAGAAGATAGGTTGAGAGGGGTTGCAAGTTTGGCGCATCCTACCACCTTCTTAGGATCTGATTGTCTGATGCCACCTGATGATCTGACCGACTACAATCTGCACTATTGTTCTATGGTTGGGCTATGAGCTATTTAAAGAGGTCATGATTTGCATGATACATAAATCAGAGGTATGATGATGGACTCAAATATCATGACTAAAGGAAAGCAGATGCTCAGCAAGGTGCCGGAAATAACCATATATTTCTGGGTCATCAAGGTATTGTGCACAACTGTAGGGGAGACAGCTGCGGATTACCTCAGTGTTAGCCTTAATTTCGGGTTGGCCCTAACCTCAATAATAACAGGGGTACTGCTAGCAATAGCCTTAATATTCCAGTTCAGGTCAAAAAAGTATGTGCCTGGGACCTATTGGCTCTCGGTATTTTTCATAAGCATATTCGGGACGCTTGTTACGGATAACCTCACGGATGCTTTGGGAGTCCCATTGGAATTAAGCACAGCTGTATTTGCTGTTCTATTAACCGCAACGTTTGCTGTATGGTACTCTTATGAAAAGACGCTTTCCATCCACTCGATATATACATGGAGAAGAGAATCGTTTTATTGGCTGGCAATCTTATTCACTTTTGCTCTTGGCACCGCTGCAGGAGACCTGCTTGCGGAAAGCTTCGGTTTAGGATACCTATTTACAGGGATGATCGTCTCTGCGATGATCCTTTCAGTCATCTTAGCATGGAAGCTAAAGTTCGATTCGATATTGACGTTCTGGATAGGGTACATACTGACACGCCCTTTAGGAGCTTCTATAGGAGACTACCTCTCACAGACCCCTGCCAGCGGAGGCTTGGGGCTGGGCCCTACTATGACCTCCTTGCTGTTTGTATCAGCTATCTCTCTGACTGTCATCTACCTTACGCTCACCAAAAAGGACCAGATGGTAAAACGGACAGCATCCGAGCATGAGAAGATCGAGAGAAGCGAGAGAGCACATATCTCCTGGCAGATCACAGGCATGGTCCTGGCGATCTTGCTGATCGCAGGTCTAGGATACTTTATGCACAATGACAGGCAGCAGAATGCTGCTCCCGTCATAGTATCATCAGATGCGCCGCTTGGAGACCTATCTGAATTCAAGAAGATCAGCGAAGATACGCTAAGCCTTGTGCAGGAAGGAAAATTGGCTGAAGCTAAGACAAGGGTCGGCGATCTTGAGGTTGCATGGGACAAATCTGCATCAAGATTAAAGAAGATGAGCAGGGATGACTGGTCAAAAGTTGACACAGACATCGACGATGTGCTAAAGCAGCTGCGCGCCGCCCATCAGGATGCTAAATCATGCGAGTCCTCGCTTAATTCTTTGATAGGCCTGCTTGACAGCCTGGATAAGGGCGCTTAGGCCCCTTAGAAAAATGCATTACATCATCATCCCCACATCTCGATGACCCTATCGACGATAGAATCTAAGAAGCTCTCCTGGTATGTTATCAGCAGCTTGATGATCTCTTCCTTACCTACCAGGATATTGTAGGAGGTTTTCCTGCCTTCCTTCACAAAGCCTACAATGTGGCTCTCTTCTAATTTTTTTAGGTGCCATGACACTGTAGAGGGGGATATATGGACCGCTTTGACTATATGCTCATGGTTACAATCGGGATTGGCCAGGATGAACAGGATGATCTCCCTTACCTTTTTCTGCCTCAACAATCCCAACAGCTTCTGGTTATCAGACCTGAACTCTTTCGGAAAATATCTTATATTGTTCTCATCTTTTTCTTCTTTGATAAGCCCATGTTTAGCCAAGTATGAAAGATGGTATTTTGTTGTGCCTGCAGGCAGATCACTCTTTCTTTCGATCTCCCTGAAATGGCAGCCTGCAAATTTTCTGACAACCTCATAGATCTTCCTTCTTGACTCTAGCTCAAGAACCTTTTTCTCGCTTTCATCAAGAAAATCAGCTGTCATCTATAGCCTCACTTCTTGAGTATCCCCGCAAAGAAGATCAGCAATATTGCGAAGTCTAAAAGTGATGCGGTGAAATCGACCCAACCCGCCTTTTGAGGGAAAAATATATCTGATGTCAGAAGGACCCCCTTCACGGCAAAGAGGAAGAACGCGACAGCGACGTAAAGCAGCCTTTTCCTGCCATCCCTCCTGAATGCGGCAAAAGTCAACGCAAAAAGCGCCAAAGCCATCAGGCTTGCTGCCATAGTCACGATATTGTCGATCTCTATGCCTGAACTGGTGACCCAGTCAGTTTCTGACGCAACTTCCTTCTGCTCAAGAGCAGAGACAAAAAAAGAAGAGACCACTAAAATAAAAAAGAAGGTTATCAGGATAGATTTTTTCATTTTTAATACCTCCTCAGTCAGCGACTTCAGCACCGCCCGCATCTTTTTTTATGCTGCCTTCCTGTGCTTGATGGCCCTGTACACCTACTATCACATCGATCTGCATCGCATTTTTTGAGGTGTAATAGATGCTGTTCGGATTTGCCCTGAAATGATCTGCTCCTTGCGTCGTATCTATATGGACAGATCTCTCGCTTCCTTTCTCAAGGGTGAATCCCTTCAGCGGCACAAGGTATGACTGCTTCTGGTTGGTTGTTAAGTCAGTTATACTATATAAAACTTCCATATCGCTTATATCGGCAGCCCCCTTATTTTTTAATATTATCTCCAGATGATCAGGAGCGTCTTTCTTAGCGACCGGATCATAGTTGTTCTCGACCAATATCTCTTTGATAGAGAAATCATCCACACCGGTTGTCTTAACAGATTGTCCATCAAAGCTTAATGGGTCGCTGTCTTCCTTATCATTGATACCGTCCCCATCAGTATCTGGGTTAAGTGGGTCTGTACCAAGCACCTTTTCTGCGTTATCAGGTATACCATCTTTATCCGAATCAACTGAACCTGCCTGCAGGGTGTTGTCCTGGCCTGAGGCTGCATTGTCTTGCACACCTATGTTATTGGTGTTAGCTGAACAGCCGGCTAATGCTACGATGCTGATGATCAGTACAACCAATAATATTCTTTTCATCATCTTTCTCATCCTCCTAAATAGTTCTTGTTTCTTGACAATATCAGATAATCTGCAAATATCCCTATCATCAATGATAATGTTATCCATAGGATATTGCTGATGTTGTCATCCAATATCTTGGAAAGTGCAACACCATTATAAGCTGGCTTGATACCAAATATGGCAAACATTACCCTCTCATAATGCTTTGTCAGGGACAATTGTTCTATCCCTCCCCTTATAGTCTCGTAACTTCCAAATTGGGCCATCACTGCGTACTCCTGGGTCTTATTGAGGTTCATGCTCTTAAAGAACCCTCCTGGCACCTGATTGTCAGGATCCATCGTGTCCCCTATCTGGGGGAGGATCAAGACAAAAAACAGCCACACGATAAATGAGATTATAAGTGCGTGGCTGACAGTCTTTTGACGTAGTGACAGGAAAAAAGAGAGCATGAAGAACAGCATGATGTACATCGTTGAAAATACGACAAACAACAGCAGCTTTAATATCTCACCTGACGTGAGCATGATCCCTCCCACCAAAAAAACCTCTAAGAATATGATAACTCCGATGAACATCATAAGGAGCAGGATAAAAATTGTGTTACCGATCATCTTCCCGAAAGTGATATCCTTTCTTGTCAGGGGCCGCGTCAGCAATAGTTTTAACGCTTTGCTGTTCCGCTCCTTTGAGATACTGATATATCCTAAGATTATCCCCAGGACTGCCCCTATTATCTCAATATAATCAACGACCCCTCTAAGCAAGTTTAAGGGGTATAATATTGGAGGGGGGGAATCAGGCATCTTTCCGATCTGCTTCAGGACTTCAAGCGAGTTATGATACTCTGTTACCTGGCTGTTGAACACCAAGAAAGATATGCTCAAGGAAACTATTGTCAGAGATGCCAAAAGCGCGACCATGTAGATAAAGGTCCTGCTTCTGATGATATCTGTCCATTCTTTCTTTGCGATAAGGAAGGTCTTATCCATAATTATCACCTTCTGAAGCATCATACTTTACTGCTGCATACGCTGTCAATCCAAAGATTATGCAGAACCATGACAATAAGATCAGAAGATGCAGGTCCAAAGGATAAGCAGAAACATTTGTGGGAAGCGAACTAGCTGTCAACCCTAACGCATCAGTGCCAAAATCCTTGAACTGTTCTGATATCGAGAAAGGGTACACCACATTGTGTATCCCAGACAGCACAGGAGAATCCAAAACATTTGTGGAGGGCAGCACAGGATTTAGGGAGCTTGTGGGGTAAAGTGCAGAGCCTAGCTCAGGGAGAGCAAATGTTATCACAACCCATATCAACAATGGGGCTAATATGGCTTTTGTGCTCCTGTCCGTCCTTAACCCAAAATACATCCCTAAAAACGCGAATCCGCCCAAGTATATGGATGAGCCTGCATAAAAAAATATGAGCATCCCTAAGGTCTGCAGGGAAAACACCCCTAACACCATCAGAGAGGCAGCACTTACCAAAAAAGAGAGAGATAATGCGACCATAAGGACCTGTATGCAGGATATCGCTTTTCCCAGAAAAAAAGCCTTTTTTGAAGAGAGTCTTGAAAAAAGGATCCTTGTGGTTCCTGCTTTCCGGTCATTTATCGAAATGATATGTCCTAAGACTATCGAAAGCAAGGCGCCTATCAGGACCACATAGATTATCATGTTCTTGATGGCTGAAAGAGGGGAGGTTGAAGAAAAGGGAGGATCAGGAACAGGTTTCCCAATGGATCTAAGCTCGCTTGCTGTAGCATCATATACCTTTGTGATCGTATGCTGTGATGACCAGCCGATGCAAGTTGAAACAATGCTCATAATAAAAAAGATGGCCAAGATCATCAAAAGAGTATTATCTCTAAACAGGATCTTTCTATCTTTTGCTGCGAGCAATCTTTCCTGGATCAACATTTTTATCTCTCAATATCAAGGTATATCTCTTCCAGAGAAGCGTCATCTTTGAACCGTTCTAGCGTATTCGATATTGTGTCCTTGTAGATCAGCCTTCCATGGTTTAGCACACCTATAGTCTTGCAGACCTTTGTGACTTCTGACAGTAGATGAGTGTTCATGAAGATTGTCATCCTTTCTTCTTCGTTAAGCCTTATTATCATGTCTCTTAGCTCTTTGACACCCATAGGATCAAGTCCGGATGTAGGCTCATCAAGAAACAATACGGAAGGCTTGTGAAGGATTGCCTGCGCAAGCCCTATCCTCTGTCTCATCCCCTTTGACAGCTCATGTATCTTCTTGTGGGAAAACGATGATGCGTCCAAAAATACCAATGTTTCATCTATGGCGCTTTTTGGGTCTTCGATACCTGAAAGTTTCGCAAAGAATTCAAGGTTTTCATAAGCAGTCAAGGTATCATAAAGCTGCACATTCTCAGGAACATAACCTATGATCTTCTTTATATCTGTCGGGTGTGTTGAAATATCATAGCCGGATATCACTATTTTTCCCTTTGTCGGCTCAAGCAGTGTCGTCAGCATGTTTATCGTAGTTGTCTTTCCTGCCCCATTATGCCCCAGAAATCCGAAAATATCGGCTTTTTCTACAGAGAAGGAAATATTGTCAATAGCCGTGAAATGCCCATATCCCTTCGTCAATCTTTCAACTCGAATCATATTTTTCATTTTTAATCCTCTTTGGAACCTAAATGCAGAAGGACAGTGCCATTTATAAAAAGGATAGTCCAACCATAGAACTGTAAATAACGCAAAGTCGCTAATTACTAATATGCTCGTCCTATCCACTGCCTGAAGGCAGGGTATTTACGGGCTCGCACTAGTGTTAGCGACTTTGCGGAACAACAAAAATCGAAGATTTTTGTGTTCAATTAAAGCTTTGCTTTAATTTGAATTGAAAATTTCGCTCTAAGGTGAGGGGTATCCACCATCCCAAAAGAAAATTCCGCAAATGCGAAATTTTCAATAAGAAAAAAAGAAAAATTGGTGCTTTCAGTCCTCATGATCCCCTTCGTCACCTTCATACTGGTGGTCGATACCGTCTTGTTCTGCATCAGAACCTTCTTGTTCGTCTGGCCCATCCTCATTATCGGCTTCAATTTTTAGCACTGCACCAGTTCCTGCATCGACCTTGACATCAAAAACATTGCCATCCGCTTCTACCTCAACTGAATATACGACATTTCCATCTTCGTTGTCAAGTTCTGCGGCAATGAATGTCCCTTGTGTTGAGCTTAACGCAGTTATTATCGCTTCCTCCTGAGTTATCCTTGCTAAGGAAGCAAGCTGTGCAGTTTCCTCTGTTTCAGATATCCCCTGGAGACCATAATCTCCTGGATCAGCGACCCTGATGGACGAAACAAGATCCACAGGGTTTTTGTTGGTGACTGCTGCGCTCACTAAAACGCTTCCGATGCCAAGAACCAACACCATCAAGACACCGAAAATTGCTTTTTCTATCGCTCTTGCCATTTCTCATACCTCCATTCGCTTATCAAACTGAGAAAGGAGCATTTCTTTAAATAGTCCATAGCCCAAATATAGAATATTAGTACAAATATCGAATTATAGAAAAGCCCTCATAAACACAAGGAAAAACAGTACACTTCTGATCATATCCCTGGGAACAGCCTGTATGTCGCTTTCATATATTTCTCATATTCTGCCCCATACTTCCCTATCAGTTCTTTCTCTTCTGACCTTATCCTGATGAGGTATGCAAATATTATCATAGGGGCCACTATCATCGCAGCAAGCCATGTCCCGAGAGCTAGAGGAACACCTACTATCGTCAAGATGCTTCCGGTATAAGCGGGGTTTCGGATGGTCCTATAAGGTCCTGTCTTGATAAGGGAGGATGCATCGTTCGGGCTTATCCCTGTGGAGAAATTTTTGCCAAGATGGCTTATTGAAACCTGCCTGTATAGTATCCCTAAAAACATAAGCAGGAACCCAAGATATTGCAGTATCCCCGTGACAGAACCATAGTAAAAATCTTCCTTAAAGTCATAGGACAACACGTTAGCTATGATGAGGATAAGGATCAAGACAAACTCTGAGGTGATCGCTATGGATAAGGAGACAGGTTTCTCTTCTGAATCCCGCGAATTTTTACGGGCATAAAAAAAGTTAAACAATTCCACCAATACCCAGGAAGAGTAAAGGATCACGAAAAGAACAGCAGACCAATGATGAGGAAACCAGTCAGGTTGAATCATGTCTGTCCTATATGCAAATAAGCCTCCGGCTAAAAGGAAAACTGCCAGCAATATGATCAAAATATTGTCTAACTTTCTCATATCCAAAATATTAATCCTTTTGTATATTTAAAGTTATAGGTTAACACAGGTTGATAATAAGGTCAGGGATAATCCCTACCCAAAACCCAAATATTTTTATATTGTATGGTTTATAGAAAAGACACATATCATTAAGATGTAGGATTTGAAGATGGCGCTATCTGATCTGTTGATTGGTTTTTTTGGGTCTTACCAGATCCCTCTTATATTTTTTGGCAGCTTCTTTTTTGGGGATACTGTGATCTTATCCTTGGCAGTATTATCTGCCCAGGGCGTCATCTCGATCTATCTTCTTATCCTCTTCGGATTTTTAGGTACGATCCTGTCAGATACAATCTGGTTTTATGCAGGGTCTTATCTTTTAAACAATAAATCCTCCTTCAAGGAGAAGGTAAAGAAATATGACCGGCTGATATCCTCTGTAAACAGGATCACAGGGAAGAGGCCTTTCCTGTTCCTCTTATTTGCAAAGTTTATGTATGGCACCAGGATATTTTTTATAGCTTACCTTTCCATAAAAAAGCTGAGGTATCCTGTCTTCTTACTGTTTGATGCGCTTGGAACCATGATCTGGCTCTTTGCCTTGACAATGATAGGGTGGCTTGCAGGCAAAGGCATCACCAATCTGATACCTATCCTGAAAAAGGGAGAGTATCTGTTGACGACAATAATATTACTAGCGATAATCATGAGGGTTGCTACAGGATGGATATCAAAAAGGATAGCAAAAGGATCACTGCAATAGTTCCTGCATACAATGAATCAGAAAGGATAGGACCTGTGCTTGATGTCCTGACATCATACAGGAATTTTAAGGAAGTCATCGTCATCGATGACGGGTCAACAGACAATACCGGAGATGCTGCAAGAAGATATCCTGTAAGGTACGTAAGAAACGATACCAACAGAGGGAAAGGTTATTCGATGGACAGGGCTGTAAGGCTGGCCAAAGGCGATATAATATTCTTTTGCGATGCCGACGTAAAAGGCCTTGATCACAGGATCATCGACAGGATCACTGCCCCCGTCCTCAGAGGGGATACAGAGATGATGATAGGCATGAGAAACAGGAAGATATACTACATGAGATTTATATTGGCATTCATCCCGCTGCTTGGCGGAGAGCGCGCACTGACAAAGCGATTATGGGAGATGCTCCCTCATTATTTTAAGGATAAGTTTAAGATCGAAGCAGGCCTCAACTTCTATTCAAAATATTATTGTAAAGGATTTGATTACGAAGTTTTCAAAGGGTTAAGACAGACAATCAAAGAGAAGAAATATGGGGTGCTTAAGGGATTTAAGCATAGGATATCTATGTTTTATGACATAATTGCCGCGCAAGCAAGACTGGAATTTGTAGACATACCCAAAAATGTCAAGAACAGGAGGTTGATAATCTTTAGAGCGGTTGCTGAATCTTTTGGAGCAGTTATAGGGCTATTGATGGTTATAGCAGCCCAGCTTGGTCCTGTAAGGTTCATCTTATCTATCTTCAAAAAAGAGCTGGTCGAAGATCCGAACGCACCATTTGTGCATTTCCTGCTGAAGGTCGCATATACCACGAGCGAAAGCATGATCCTTTACTTAGGGATCATCATCATCTTAAATTTCTCATTTTTGGTCATGACCTTAACCAGATTCTTAAGGCTGAAAAAGGAAAATATCCATTAGTAGAAAAAGAATCCGGGCCAGCCTTGATCTTGGATGTAAAGAAGCTCGCAAATTGATGCTACCTAAAATTTCAACAGCGTCCCAAAAACCAAAACATTTATAACTGAAATATGTTCTGCTGAAGGGATAGGGGTGAAACAATGGTACTAAATGACATACTTAATCCGGTGCTCGGACCGCTTTTTAGGCTTCCGCTAGCAGCAGCAGTGATCATAATATCTTTCTTCATAGCATTGATAATAACCATAATCTACAAGTATACCACTGACCAGACTATGATGAAGCAGCTCAAAGACGAGATGAAAGACCTGCAGAAGAAGGCAAAAGAGCTCAGGACCCAGCCTGAAAAGGCTATGAAGGTCCAGCAGAAGATAATGCAGGCAAACATGAAATACATGAAGCAGAGCTTTAAATCCACACTTTTTACCTTTCTCCCTATAATACTCATATTCGGCTGGCTGCAGGCAAACATAGCATACGAGCCGATCCAGCCAGGACAGGAATTCAACGTCATCGCAAACATGAGATCAGGCGAGGTAGGGACTGTCAAGATAACAGTGCCTGAGGGCGTGACCATAATCTCTGATGCAGAAAAAGAGATATCAGACAACACTGTATACTGGACGCTTTCGGCAGACTCCGGAACATACCTGCTTGATCTTAAGCATAACTCAGATCTCGCCCAAAAAGAGCTGAAGGTAGATGCAGAAAAATACGGCAAGGTGGAAGAACGCTACAAGAACTCGTTTAAGAGCATCACGATATCTTATGAGAAATCCAAGCCATTTGGAGCACTAAGCATACTTGGCTGGCAGCCAGGATGGCTCGGAACCTACATAATATTCTCGATGATATTCTCGCTCCTGCTGAGAAAAGTGATGAAACTGTATTGAGGATATTGTTTTTTTTGAATTTTTACTACTTGATTCAAGTGGGGCCTAACATTTTATATACTTGTTATTTTGTTTTTTTTCTTAAGGGGGTGTGTCCTATTAGGAATATGTTTGTCATACGGAGCATTGTGCTCTTATCTTGCTTTTTGATAGTTTTAGTGCCAGTGTGCTTTGCTACTGAGCTGAACCTGACTTATGATGCTAACGGTAACCTTGTGACTGGAGATGGTAAGTTCAGGGTATATAATAGCCTGAACCAATTAAGCAAGGTCTATAATGGTAGTAGTGCTGTTCCAGCTAACCTTTTGCAGGAATACATCTATCATCCAACAGAAGAACGCGTGCTGATCAAAAAGACTTATGATGGCGGAGCGCTAAAGGAAACAGTCATCTACCTCAACAAAAACTATGTAAGGGTCATCAACAGCTCAGGCACCTTTGACACAACATATATCTATCAAGAAGGGCAATTGGTAGCTCAGAAGAATCCAGATGGGAGCAAGTATTTTATTGCATCTGACAACCTAGGGTCTAATACAGTTGTAACCGACGAATCCGGAACAGTTGTGGAGAACACTTCTTACAGCCCAATGGGACAGGTTCTGGAAGGAGGAAGGGCTTCACGTTATGGATACGAGGCAAAAGAACATGACACGGTCGTGGGAGACACAGACTTCAACTTTAGGAAGTATAAACCGGAATGGGCTTTATTTACTCAACCAGACACGGTCATCCCAAATGTTTACGACCCTCAATCTCTCAACAGGTATATGTTTGAGAGAGGGAACTCTTATAAGAATGTGGATGAAAATGGGCATGAGTTAGTAAGTTTATATGCAGCTTATATGATTGTTGAAAGTGCCGCCGACATAGCATCAATTGGGATTGATATTATAGATTACAAGGAAAATCCAAATAATGTAAATAAGGCCATTTTAGTATTGGATGTTTTTGATTTAGTAACTGCAAATCCTATTCCAGGGCCTTTGGGGCAGTACGCAAAACCTTTCTTAGAGAAACTATTCAAAGAAGGTTTAAGAACACAGTCATTCACATCTGCTGGATTCGATATTTTATATGATTATGAAGAAGAGAAAAGGAAAGAAAAAGAAGAAACAAAAATAAAAAAGGCCCTTTTTATCGATAACTCAGGAAATCTTAATCAATTTTCAATAAAAGAAAATGCCCAAAACATAAGAATAAGAAAAACAGGTGGGGGAACTTGGAACAATGTTGAGATAGTAGGATATACGGAAGATGGTACTCCGGTATATGGTACTCCTGGTACAGTATATAACCCATCTAAACCGAATGATGAAGATTCGAATGAAGACAATACAAAAGATAGTAAAAAATAAATATCAACTAAATTTTAAGGTAATAATAATGGAATATGGATATTTTCCTTGGATATTGGGTATAATCGGATTAGCCATAATCTTTTTTAGTAAACCTCTTGTTTTAGCTTTTGACCCTGTAGTGAAATCAAAAAAACTTTCAAAACATAAAAGAGAAAGATATATCCTTATCCAACAAATATTAAGGATAATAGGGGGGGTTCTTTTAATGGGTTTTAGTTTATATCTAATTCTAAAATAACCAAAAGCACCTCTTATCCCTTATCTTTCTCCTCTCATATAGAAATCTTTATTAATATCGGAAATTATGTGTAATCCAGAGGGGGAGAATCGATGGAATCTCAGATAATATTCTTAGGTACAGCAGGGGACAGCTATGTCTGCGGAAGGCAGATAAGAGCTTCTGGAGGCATAGTGCTCCAGGTGGATAGCCACCAGTTCCACATAGACCCTGGACCAGGCTCGCTTGTCAAGATGGCGCAGCACGCAGTCCATCCGAGGGAGACCATGGGGATATTTGTCTCAAACACAAGCCTTCTTCATTGTAATGATGTCAATGTCATGATATCTGCAATGACACATGACGGGCTTGACAGGAAAGGAGTCCTTATCTCAAACAACTCCTTTGCTAATGGCACAGAAGAAGAGAAGCCCTACCTTTCAGACAAGCACAAAAACTTTGTCGAAAGGGTCATAACAGTCAAGCCAGGCCAGAAAGTAGGGATAGAAAACATAGAGATCGAAGCGCTTCCGACCAAAAATTCAGACCCTGACGCTCTCGGCTTCAAGTTTTTGACTCCAAAATTCAACATGGTATACACCGGAGACACAAGGTACTCTGCTGACGTTGTCAAGACGTACTCTGGCTGCGACATACTTATCATGAACGTCACCCATCCTTTCAGCGAAAAGCCAAAAGAAGGCCTTAATTCTGAGGATGCTGTCAAGATAATAGAAAAGGTCAAGCCAAAGCTTGCGGTAATCACCCATTTTGGCGCAAAGCTTCTCTCATCAGACCCAATGTATGAGGCAAGAGAGATCCAAAAACAGACAGGAGTCCAGATAGTAACAGCAAAAGACGGGCTTGCGCTTAACCCAATATCTTATGCTGCGCAGCTCAGGCAAAAAACACTGAATCTTTACTGAAGTATGCATTTTTGCTAAAAAATCCTGCAACTTCGGAAATCTCACTGGACAATTGCGCGTAACATATATAAAGAAAGCCCGCCTAATATATGATTGTAAGCGGCCGCTTACCCACCCACTCCCTGGAGGCCAGCTCCTCCTAATATAAGGGAGTTTGAAATAAGATGCGAACAGCAAGGAGGTGGTCAGAGTGTCAGAAGACAACAGACCAGAAAAAAAATTTAGCACTGGAGCGATAAACGCTACAGTGTGGAAAAATAAAGGGCTTGCCAAGACAGGCGAGCCAAGCGAGTATAGGACAATATCCATCCAGAGGCGCTACAAAGACAAGGATGGAACATGGAAGTCCACAAATTCTCTTAGGGTGAACGACCTGCCAAAGGCAGCGCTCGTGCTGAACAAGGCATATGAGTATCTTGTCTTAAGAGACGGCACTGGATCAGATGATTCAGATGACATAGAGATAGAAGAGATCATGTGAGCTCTTCACGCTCTCAATTTTTTTATTTTTTTAATACAAACTAGACCAAGCTATGCAAAAAAATAAATAAGGAGGAAGATTAATATGGCTACAAGAGCAAAAAAGGTGATGGATGAGGATATCATGCCAATGATGGATGACGATAATGAGGAGATTGAACAGGAAGCATCAGAGCCCGTAAAGAAGCAGGAATGCGCTCCAAGAAAAAAAGAGCTTTCGCTTGAAGACCTTCCAGGAGTAGGAGCAACAACTGCAGAAAAGCTGAGGGAAGCAGGCTTTGCAACAGTGATGAGCGTTGCAGTAGCATCTCCAGCAGAGATCGCAGAATCCTCAGGGATGAGCGAGGCGCAGGCAAGAAAGATAATCAACTACTCAAGAAACTCTATGGAGATGGGCTTTGAGTCAGGCATGGAAATACTTGAGAAAAGAAAGCTCATAAAAAAGATCTCAACAGGCTCAGAAACCTTTAACACCCTCATGGGAGGAGGATTTGAGTCAGGATCGATAACAGAATGCTTCGGCGAATTTGGTTCAGGAAAGACACAGATAGGCCACATACTTGCAGTCCAGTGCCAAAAAGACGATCCTGACGGAGTGGCAGTGTACATAGACACCGAGAACACCTTTCGGCCTGAAAGGATAGTCCAGCTTGCAAAAGGCCTTGGCATAAACGAGCAGCAGGCACTTTCAAACATAAAGGTCGCAAGAGCATTTAACTCAGACCACCAGATACTGCTCGCCCAAAAAGTAGAAGACCTGATAAACAAGGGCATGAAAGTCAAGGTTCTTATCGTAGACTCCCTGACAGCGCACTTCAGGGCGGAATTCATAGGAAGAGGAACGCTTGCTGAAAGGCAGCAGAAACTAAATTCCCACATGAGAGACCTTGCAAAAGTCGCCCAGAACTACAACATCTGCGTCTACGTAACGAATCAGGTGATGGCAAAGCCAGACCAGTTCTTTGGAGACCCGACACAGGCAATCGGCGGGCACGTTGTAGCTCACGCATCAACCTTCAGGATATATCTTCGAAAAGGCAAGAAAGGAAGCAGGGTAGCAAAACTGATCGACGCTCCAAACCTTGCAGACGGAGAAGCATCCTTCATGGTCGAGGAAGCAGGACTTAGGGATATTTGATCCCTTAATTTTTTTGTTTTTTATTGTATTCTAAAATGCATAATCATTCTTTCTTCTTTTGCTTTTTTTATACATTCTGGATCATTATTGCACGCCTTTTCTACAGCCTCATCAAAACAATCTTGATCATCAGGCACATGCTTCCAGTACCAGATAGGATGTTTGGAAGATAAGCCGCCACATTTTAGTTCGCATTCACCTGTGAATACGTTTTTATACACGAACGGGAAACACTCTGCAGTGTGCTTGAACCCGAACGTCAATATGAAAAACAGGATTAATAATGCAATAATAACCCCTATAATCACAACCAGCCAGATCCTTTTTTTCTTATCTATTGACAATCCGAGCAGGAAGAAGTAGCCACTTACAAACAAGACTTTCAGGATATAGCCAACAATAGAGCTTGACCAGAAGAACACGATTACGGATAGGATGAAAGCGATGCTTCCCAAGATCAGAGAGTACTTGTATTTCATATCTTTTTATCTAAAGGATTAATCCTTTTTATAGTTTTCCCAGGCTCCTCCTTATGCCCGGGCCTTAGGATGGCGCACATCTTTAGTGCCAGATCATCCTATCTGCTTTTCGCCGCAGTAACAGCAGAACGAGAATTCTGACGGTATCACTTTCCTGCACTTGAAACATTTCTTCTTCGCAAGCATGCTCTTATGAGCCTGCTCCTTTTGGTGCGGCGCCTTGCACTTGCCGCAGAACTTAGAATCAGAAGGTATCATGACACCGCACTTCCTGCACCTGACAAGCTCAAAAAGCTGCATCTCAGGAAGCGAGACACTTTCCTTATTCTTAAACTCAGCAGCCTTGATCATCTCAGCAGTCTTCTGCTTAAGAGCCTCGATTATCTTCATAGAATTTTCATAGTTTCCCTTCTCGATCTGCTCTATAAGCTTCTCAGACCAGCTCTTCAGGTCCTTCTCATGTGCGCGGGAAGCTATGCTTGCAAGAAGATGTGCGTGGTCAAGAGCCTTCTGGCTCATCCCTCCTGTCCTTGACACGAATGAGTCAAGCAGGGAATATGCGCGTTTTAGCTCATCAACCTTTGAATCCATTATATATCGTCAACGCAAACTCGCATCGCTTGTATTTAAGCTTTTGTTTTTTTTGGAGGATTGTTAATTTTGGGTCAGCATCGGCTCGGCTGTGCTTCAGATTGTGCTTCAATCGTTGAAGCCCCGGATGGGGCGTCCCCCTCAACTCTTTTGATGAGGGAGGTGATAAGCCTCGCAAATTGATGCTGACCCCAATTATTAGAATTTCTCTGTTCCTACTCACAGCTCAAACTCGTCTATGAAACCTAGAATAAGCCTGTACTTCTCAAGGTACTTGAAGCCCTTGTCTGTCAGGGTTATGTACTTCTTTCCTTTCCTGTCTGTTATCTCCTTGACAAACTCCTTTGCCTCAAGCTCCTTGTAGTATTCAGCGAAGCTGTTGGAAGAAAGGTTAGACTGCCGAAGAAGAGGAGTGGGCTTGATAGAGTTATGGTTACTACTTATTATCTTAAGTATGTCAAATATGACCTCAAGCCTGTCTCTTTTCTTGTTCATTTTACCCACTTGGAAACCCTAAAATACATGACGACAAAAACTACCGCCGATATCATCTGGAACAATATCTTGACCTCAAACGGAAACATCCATCCAGGAGCTATCGCCCAAAGGTTTATCAACCAAAACACAGAGATAAGTATGTAAAGCACCTTGATAGGAGATATCTTCTTCTGCTTCTTATGCGTAACAAAGCTGAACACCAGCACGACCAAAAGCAAAAGCGACTGTATGTAAAGAAGGATCTCATGAGACCTTGTGACAAAAGTTCCTGCTGCAAGGACAAATGCAATGACATGACTAAACGCGATAAGATACTTGTTGTCCATCCTTTCTCTCAGCCTTTTGCCGACAGAACTGAACAGGAGATAGAATATCCCTATCGTGCTCAGGTAGCTCATGGTAAGCAGCAGGATCGGAGAAGGGCCAGGGCTAAAAAAATGCCAGTTAAAGACCATACCCGAAAACCGTGCAATGCTAAACACAAGCCTCAAAGCATAAGAAAGCCCGAAGAACAAAAACGCGTTCCTGAAGTACTTGATACCAAGATGCTTAGTCAAAGAATAGGTCTCTTTAGTCTTGAAATATATCAAGAAGCATGAGAACACGACTACTATCGTGTACGCAAGCTCTGTCCCGAACCTTAGCGGGTCAAAAAAGGGGGGTGGAGGCATTTTTTCACCTTTGATATTCTAAATTTATTTTTAATTTTATAGAAAATTTCGACTAGAAATTTTCAGGGGGTTTAAAACCCCGACATTTATGTCGAAATTTTCTATCCCAAAAATTGGCTAACAAGATTAGCGAGCCGTAAAACTCCGACCTTTAGGTCGGAGATAGGCGAGCTAATATTGGTAATTAGCCAATTTTTGTTATTAATAATATATTATATGATCTTAGGATTGCCTATATCATATATAAACAATATGGACCTAAAGTGTACATCTGTGCTTCTTCTTATTTAAATATTACGGAAGCGCCCCATCTTTTCATAAACATTTGGAGGTAAACCAAAAATGAAGAAAACAGCAATGATAGGGACGTTAGCCCTTCTTCTGGTAGGGCTTGTCGCTGCTGGAGCTTTCGCTTTTCCATTCGGAAACGGTAAAGGCGAAAACATAAGGTCAGCGATAAGTGCAGGAGACTACGAAGCCTACAAGACAGCATACACCGCAAACATGATGAATGAGACCCAGTTCTCAGATGAGGTATCAAGATACCAGGAAAGAGAGCAAAACAGGGCTCAGATGGAAGAGAAAAGACAGGCTGTGGAAGATGCGATAAGTGCAGGAGACTATGACGCATGGCTTGCAGCGATAGAAGGAAGCCCAATGGCTGACAAGCTAAAAGAGGTCATAACAGAGGATAACTTCGCCACATTTGTTGAGATGCACAACGCAATGGCTGAAAAAGACTTTGACACCGCAAAAACTCTTTCAGAAGAGATTGGCCTTGACACTCCTATAGGTATGGGCTTCGGCGGTCCAGGGATGGGCATGAGAGATCATGGGATGGAAGGAAGAGGACCAGCATCTCAGGCTGAACAAGACTAAACCACACCAACATTTTTTATTTTTTTATAGAAAAGTCGAGCCTAATACTATTTCCTTTAGGTTGTAGATATGTCGGTAAGCAAAGCTTACCGAGCATTTCAAAAAACTTCGTTTTTTGATACAGGCTCGACTTTGCTATTCCAAAAATTGGCTAACAAGATTAGCGAGCCGTAATACTCCGACCTTTAGGTCGGAGATAGGCGAGCTAATAATAGTAATTAGCCAATTTTTTTTATTTTTTTAGATCAGATCGATAGATGGACTTGTCATCCACTTTGCTTATAAATAGACAACATCCAAAACTCATAATCACAGTTAAAACGGAAAAAAGCAACATATCAAGGAGGTCAATAAGGATGAGAACCACACTAACAATTGCAGTGGCATTATGTGTACTCGTATTTGGATCTTTTTTCATCTCAGGTTGCAGCCAAAGCGCTGGTATACCCACCACCCCAACGAGCAACCAAAACGTAAGAGCTGATGGAGAGGGAGCCTCAGGCACCACAGGCCCCTCTCCAGACGGCCAAACCCCTAGCCAGGAAGGAAGAGCAAGGCAAAGGTTTAATAACTCTACAAATCAAACCCGTGAACCAAGGCAGATAATGTCTGAAGAGATGCAAAAACTGTTCCAGGAAGCCTGCCAGGACAAGAGCGAAGATGATTCCTGCACAGTCTCTTCTGACAGAGGAGATATGAAAGGAACATGCAGGCTGTCTGAAAACAACATACTATCATGCAGGCCAGAGTGGGATGGCACGCAGCAAAGGACAGGCGCCCCTCAGGGAGAGGCTGTGCCTGCGGAGCAGACAAGCTAAAAAAGAGGTATCATTTAGATGGCAAAACAAAAAACTCAACAGGTCTCCCAAAAACAAGCTGAGATCCTATTGAAGCTTGATAATGTATGGAAAATCTATAAGATGGGAGAAGTTGAGGTTCCTGCACTTAGAGGAGTAAGTGTCGATATAAGAAAGGGAGATTTTGTCGCGATAATAGGGGCATCAGGCTCAGGAAAGTCGACAATGATGAACCTGATAGGATGCCTTGACATACCCTCAAAGGGCAAGATATTTCTGAAATCACATGACATAAGCGCGCTTGGCGAGTCAAACCTGGCATCGTTTCGCGGAAAGACGATAGGGTTCATATTCCAGCAGTACAACCTGATACCCTCCATGACTGCCTTTGAGAACGTGCTATTACCTCTTGAATTCCAGGAGATGGATGACTCGCAGGCATATACCAAGGCAAAAAAGATCCTGGACATAGTCGGGCTTTCTGACAAGACACACCACCTGCCATCGCAGCTTTCAGGAGGCCAGCAGCAAAGGGTATCGATCGCAAGAAGCCTTGTCGGAGATCCTGAGATAATACTTGCAGACGAGCCCACAGGAGCGCTTGACTCAGTCACAGGAAAAGAGATCCTTGAGATGCTAAAGCGGCTATGGCAGGAAGAAGGAAAGACAATAATCATGGTAACCCATGACCTTAACCTTGCAAAATATGCTCATACAGTGATAGAACTTAAAGACGGAAATATACTTAAGATCGAGAAAAAATCGTGAAGGAGGAAAACAAAATGAGAAAGATAATATTATCAGGTATCTTATTGATTGTGATGGTGCTTTTTTCATCATTAGTACTGGGATCGCTAAGCGACAGCAAGGCGCTCTCTTTAAGCCTTGTCAACCAGGACCCTGATCCTGCGTCAGGCGGAAATACGGTAGAGATAAGGCTTGGCGTAGAAAACAGAGGAGGAGTTCAGGTAGACGACCTTGTGCTTGAGATCGTACCCTCATACCCCTTTTCTATAGTAGAAGGTGACAAGTCAACTATCGATGTCGGCGCGATAAAAGCATTCCAGTACGATTCAGACATGAAGATAGTCAAGTTCAAGCTGATGGTTGCTAATTCTGTAACAGCAGGAACATACACATTTAAGATAAAGGCATATGAGAAGGCAAAGCCAGAGACTGTCTCTGAACAGACAATATCAGTAGATGTTGAGAACAAGGAAAGTGCAGAGATAGTATATATAGACCAGGTAGAGCTGGTCCCGGGAAAGATAACTCCTATGACATTCACAGTAAATAATGTGGGATCAAGCCCTCTTAGGGACCTCACGTTTGAATGGGAGAACTCAGATGACATAATCCTTCCTGTAGGTTCTGACAACTCAAAATACATAAAGTTCATAGATGTCGGAGACAGCGCAGAGCTTAACTTCAATGTTATAGCAAGCGCAAACGCAGACCCTGACCTGTACAAGCTTGACCTCAAGCTTACATACAGCGACTCCACCACAGGAACAGAAAAAGAGATAGACACGAAAGCAGGAATATACGTCGGAGGAGCTACAGACTTTGACGTCGCTTACTCAGGAACATCAAGCGGCCAGGCATCATTTTCAGTCGCAAACATCGGAAGCGTATCTGCAAGCTCTGTCACTGTAAGCATACCACAACAGTCAGGATGGAGAGTCAGCGGAAGCAGCTCAGCAATAATAGGAAATTTGAATGAAGGAGACTACACGATAGCAAGTTTCTCATTGCAGCAGACTGGAGGGACTTCAGGATTCCAGCAGAACCCTTCATCAACAGACACCCAATCAGCAGGAGCATCAGGATACCAGAGGACAAGGAACCAGACAGCAGGATCTCAGGCAAGCAGAAGCTCAACTGTGAAGGTAGATATAATATACACCGATTCCAGAGGAAACAGGAACACGATAGAAAAAGAAGTGCCGATAGAGATGTCTTCAGGCATGTCAAACTCAACATCATATAGCGGAGCAAACGGTTTTGCAGGAAGAAGACAGACACAACCAGTTTACCAGCAGATATGGACAAATTACAAATGGTACATAATAGGGGTATTGCTTGTAGCTGCACTCGTATTTGTGCACATAAGATACAAGAGCGGCAAGCTCGACGATCCAGGATATACCTACAGCAAGGCTGTAAAGGAACTGTTTAAGTCAAGGAAGAAAAAGCAGAAGAAATAAGAAGAGGATCATGCCAAGTGATAAAGGCGATCAGAAGGTAAAATAAATGAAACTTTCCAAATCTTTCAAGCATGCGCTCAAGATGGTGCTAAACAGCAAGATAAGAAGCTGGCTTACCATCCTTGGTATAGTCATAGGTGTTGGGGCTGTTGTTGCGATAGTAGCTATCGGAGAAGGCCTTAAGCAGGAGATGAACGACCAACTGGGCCAGCTTGGAGGAGACCTTCTTACCTTGAGGGCAGGAGCATCAAGAGCAGGAAGGTTTGGGCCAGGAGAAGGAGGATTTGGGAGCACAAGTTCAGCATCAAAAGATGAGGTCGTGCTTGACAAGACAGACCTTCAGGTATTAAGGGGAATAAGTGACATAAAAGTTATAGACACGCAGATAAGCGGCAGCGCAGACGCATATTATCTTGCAAAAAAAGGATCAGTCTCAGTAACAGGAGTCGATCCTGCTTCATGGTACCAGATAACGACATCAAAAACATCTTCAGGAAGGCTTCTTGGCCCTGCAGATGCAGGGGTTATAGTTGTCGGAGGAAGGTTTGCATCAAGCTTTTTTGGAGTGCAGCTCGGAGTAAACCAGATGATAACGATAGGCGACAAGCTTTACAGGATAGTAGGCATTCTTGATGACGACTCAAGCTCGGTCTATATGCCGATAGACGATGCATACACTCTGCTTTCAGACAAGACAAAAGGGGTATATGACACCATAATAATCAAGGTCAAGGATGAGAACCAGCTTGACACTACCATGGCAACAATAACAGAAAAGCTTTCGATAAAAAGGCATGTCATAGGGAAAAAAGTTGATTTTTCGATATCCTCAAACAAGGAAAGACAGGCTCAAAGGGCGCAGATGACAAGCTCCCTCACAACATTCCTTACAGCGATAGCAGCAGTTGCACTTCTTGTAGGTGCAGTAGGCATAGCAAACTCTATGTTCACTTCAGTGATAGAGAAGACAAAAGAGATAGGGATAATGAAGGCGATAGGCGCAAGAAACAACGACATACTCAAGATATTCCTCCTTAACGCAGCACTTATCGGGTTCATAGGAGGGTTCTTAGGCATAATACTTGGCATAGTGCTATCAGGAGTCTTACCATCCCTTATGGGAAGCACAGGAGGGATGTTTAGGATGTTTGGATCAGGAGGAGTCCTAAGCATGAAGCTGATCCTAATGGCGCTTGCCATATCAGTATTTATCGGCATGGCAGCAGGAGCAGTCCCAGCATGGCAGGCAAGCAAGCTTAAGCCTGTGGATGCCTTGCGTTATGAATGAAATGAGTAACGCGAGGCTAGGAAAAGCGAAGCTTTGAGAATGCTCTACGATACGAGTAAAGCGAGTATTGTAGAGTCCCGAAAACCAAGTTTGAGGAGACGTTGCGATATGAATAGTATCGCAACGTTACGAAACGCAGTTGAGTTAACTTTAATATATGAGTGAAGAAGATATTCTATCTTGTGGATAAGCCCACCAAAAACCCAAACATTTTTAACTGTCAGTTTTCTTTCATCTGAGGATATGGGTGACACGAACAGCATGAATACAGTGCTTGCAAAAGCGCTAAAGACAGTCAAGCCTTCTGCAAAGGAGCAGGCAGAGCTAAATGACATAGTTGACGCTTTTCTCTCAAGGCTTGACAAGGCAGTGAAGCCTGATGCTGAGATAGTCGTTGGAGGAAGCTATGCCAAAGGGACATGGCTTAGGGGAAACGTCGATGTTGACATATTCATAAGGTTTGACTATGACAAGTTCAAGGGAAAGGACATAAGCTTGGCCCTTTTCAAGAAGCTAAGCACAAGCTTTAAGACATTTGAGAAGGTCCACGGAAGTAGGGACTACTTCCAGAAGACATTCAGAGGGGTTCTCTTTGAGATAATACCAGTCCTTGAGATAAAAAACTCCAGCCAGGCAGAAAACATAACTGACATGAGCCCGCTTCACGCATCCTGGGTCAGGAAGCACCGCAAATACCACGATGACATAAGGCTTGCCAAGGCTTTCTGCAAGGCGCAGGACGTATACGGAGCAGAATCATACCTCAGGGGATTTTCAGGTTATGTGTTAGAGATACTTGTGATCTCGCATGGCGGCTTTAACAGGTTCATAAGCTCAGTTCCCAGGTGGAAGATGGGCCAGGTATTTGACATAGAAAAGCATCATTCAAACGTGATGAGGGAGCTAAACGAGTCAAAGCTCCAAAGCCCGATAATAGTCATAGACCCGGTCCAAAAAGGAAGGAACGCAGCAGCAGCCCTTGGAGTGGAGAAATTCAACAAGCTTGTCCTTAAGGCTGAGCAGTTCTTAAGAGAACCAAAAGAATCATTCTTCATAAAGAAGAAGACAAGCATAAAAGACCTAAAGGAAAAAGCCAAAGGAAAACACATATTCATAATAGATGCCATACCCGGAGAAGGCAAGCAGGACGTGGAAGGAAGCAAGCTTCTTAAGGCGTATGACTACCTGAGGAAGCAGGCGATACTAAACGACTTTTTGGTCCTGGATTCAGGATGGGAATGGGACAAGAAAGAAAAGGCATTCTTCTGGTACATACTTGACAAGGACACCCTTTCCCAGCACAAGAAGTGGCTTGGCCCGCCACTAAGAAATGACAAGCACGCACAAAGGTTCAAGGAGAAGTATCCTGAAGCGAGAGCAGAAGGAAAATTTCTTGTGGTAGACATCAAGAGGAAATACACAAGCGCAAAAGACCTTCTTTCTGACGCGCTTAGGAGCAGCTACGTGAAGGAAAAGATAAAGGGGGCAAGGCTCAGATGACAGGGCTAAAGACAAGGCTAAAAGAACAGTCAGTCATATTCTTCAAAGGGATACTCATGGGAGCATCAGACGTCGTCCCGGGAGTGTCAGGCGGGACTATAGCATTTATCACAGGGATATATGAAAGGCTTATCGAAGGGATAAAAAACATAACAAACTTTGTAAATCCGCTTCTAAAAGGGAACATAAAAAAAGCATCAAATGAGATATTTCGTATCGATTTTCCTTTTTTCATCCCTCTTGGGCTTGGCATAATGATAGCTTTTGCTCTCGGATCAAGGATCATACCCTACCTTATGGACAATCATCCTGCATTCATATTCTCATTTTTCTTCGGGCTTATCCTGGCATCAATAAAACTTGTCTACAAGAAAGTCGGCAAGTTCTCACCATCAGCAGTGTTCTTCGGATGCGTCGGATTCATGCTGAGCTTCCTCATAGTAGACCTGAACAACTCGCTTCAGAGCCACACACTTCCTATAATATTCTTTAGCGGCTTCATCGCGATATGCGCGATGCTCCTTCCAGGGATATCAGGATCATTCATACTGCTCATGCTCGGACAGTACAGGTTCATGCTTGATTCCTTAAGAGAGATAGCATCAAGATACATGACAGTCCTGGCATTTGCTTTCGGAGCAGTACTTGGCCTTCTAGTATTCTCAAGGGTCATGTCATACCTCTTAAGGAAACACCACTCAAGCACCATGCTGTTTCTCATAGGCCTCATGCTCGGAGCCTTGAGAGTTCCAGGAGAACAGGTATTTCTTGTAGGCAAGCTGCACCCCGAGCTGGGATTTGTCTGGACTCCGCTTGCAGTCATCGGAGCGCTTCTTCTCGCATCGTTTGGAGTCGTTCTAGTCCTCATGATCGGGAAATATGACCCGGAAAACACAAATGCTAAGAAGGGCTGGTAGATGGACCCGAAGATATTTGACAGGATACTAAAAAGCATAGACAAGCTTGACACAGGAAGCAGAGCAGAGTTTTCTGACAAAAGGTATAATCCTGTTGAGATAAGCGAAGACAATTTCACAGGGCTAAGCATCCCTGACAGCAGTTCCCGCATAGCTTTTGTTGACGGCGGAAACGCAGAGATATTCTCAGCCCCAAACATATCGCTTCAGGCATTAAGGGTGGCAGTTTCGGTCTACAGAGGCACAAGAAGGGAGATCTCAAAAAGAAAGGAGATCATATGCCTTGTGAGCGCACAGGGAGATGAGAAAGGCATAACATTCAAGGCAGAGTTCTTCTCAGAAAAAGAGAAGATAGAACCGATAACCTTTGATCCTTATGACAAGACGATGACAGAAGGCAACAACAGGGCAGAGATATCAAAGGCAGCGGGGATAGCAAGAAGGTTTCTTGAGATAGCGCTTGGAGCAGAGACAGCATCAGAGCTAGATGAAGGAGATATCGTGGTCCTTGACGGCTCTTTGCAGTGCAATTACACAGGTGAGAAAGAAAAGATGGAAAACCTCTACGAGCAGGCAGCAGCAGGAAAAGTAATGGTCTGCGGGCTGTCAAAGACATCAAGGCTCATGACAGACAAGGGATTCCCTTTTTCATCCGCACTTGCAAAGATCGCTCCGAAAGGAGCCTGGATATACTCGCCTGTGGCAGAATTCGAGGATGAAAAAAGAAAAGCAGACATATTTTTTGCAAAGCTGCACCCATCATCAAAGTACGTATTCATGCTCGAGTTCCATGAAACGCCAGTAAAAGAGGCAAAAGAAGCCGCAGGAAAGATAGCGGCAAACTCAACTGACCCTGTCTTCTTCGGATATCCTTACGGCCTCATAGAAGCAGACAGGCTTGCAAGGGTTGAAAACACCGAAAAAGACTACCTCAGGTCAAAGTTCATGGCAAGGGCAGGAAGCAGATGGAAAGAGCTTGAAGAGCTATCCCATGCTCTTGACGCTCATGGAGTTCTTGACAGCATAAGATAGATCAAGGAGAACACCCTATTTTTACAGGATACCCTATAGCATAGCTTTAAATACCATCTTTAAGTCCTGATTATACCATGGCACTCCCAAGATTTATAGCCCAGCCGTTTGCAGACTACAGGCTAAGAAACAGGCTAAGAAAGCACGGTATCACGAAAAGCGTTAGTGATATCCACAATATCCGTACAGTGTCTTATTCTGTTGATACTAGCCAGATCACTTGCCGTGCGAGAAGGGGAAAAGACAACGCCAAATGCATGGACAGCGCACTTGATGCTCTGGTAAATGATCTTGAACTGGAACTTAAGAATCCACATCAAGACATTTCAAAACTACTAGAAAAAATCGAAGTGAATGGTTCTATACCTTCCTCTTTGAAGGCAAGGCTTTATGGAAATGGCAAAGGACTTGAGATTGAGCAGTATGATTCAGTAGAATCTTTCAGTCAAAAAATATCAGATTATGGGCTCATCAGGGTTTCAGAAGAAGAGAGGAAAAGGCTTGAACGATCTTACCCAAGACTGAGGGGCTATTTTAGCAGGATCCCCAGGCCAAAACTTCACAACTTAACAAAGCCTCTTGCGGTAGTGGCAGGATTAATCGGCATGTTTTTTGGAGGATATCACTTAAGCAATCTGATAACCCCTTCAATGACTTCAAATGCTATCTTGGCTGATAACCTTTCAGTAGCAGGAGGAGCTGCAAGCGCGATTTTTGGGGGCATAACAATTGCGAAATATTATGGTAGGGCACCAGATATCCTCTATGCGATGAGGCATCCTATACTTTCTCGTTATGCAAAAAGAGCAGACATCTATAAGGCCCTAGGCGAAAAGATGGTTTTACAACCTCAAACATTAGCCCCTAAATAATCATAAGGGGAGAATCCTATCAAAACCAAAAATTTATATATTCTCATCCTGAAGAAGGCTGTATGGCACACGCAATAGCGATAGACATGGGCGGCACTAAGATAAAAGGAGTTCTTATAGACGAGAAGTATAGGATAACAGATGAGGTGCTTCTGCTTACTGAAGCAGCAAAAGGAAGAACAAAGGTGATATCAAACATCACCAGAGCTATACTTGCTATCAAGAACAAGACAGACAAGAAGATAAAAGGAGTAGGCATCTCGATGCCAGGATTTGTCGATTCTTCAGGAAAGGTCGTCTTCGCAGGAGCTGCACTTAGGTCACTTGTCGGAACAAACCTAAAGCAGGCTATAATGAAAAATACAGGTTTGAATGTATACTTAGAAAATGACGCCAACTGCTTTGCGCTGGCAGAAGCAGTGCACGGCGCAGGAAAAGGTCATAACGTAGTGTTAGGCATAATATGGGGCTCAGGAGTTGGAGGAGGAATAGTCATGAACAAGAAAGTGTTCTCAGGGGCATTTGGAGGAGCAGGGGAATTCGGCCACATAGTGCTTGAGCCAGGTATAAAGACAGGACCCAAATGCGGGTGCGGCCAAAGGGCATGCCTTGAGATGCTCTCTTCAGGAGTGAACATCAGCAGGATGTACATCAAAAAAGGCGGAAAGATAAAAAACGCAAACCCAAAAGACATATATCTATCAAAGGAAAAGATAGCCAAAGAAGTGATAGGTGATGCGATCCACTATCTAGGACTTGGGATTTCGATCCTTGTAAATACGATAAACCCGGATATCATAGTAGTAGGTGGAGGAGTTAGCCAGCTTCCTGAACCGGTCTATGCTAAACTAAGGAAAGAAGTGAAAAAATATGCTGTTCCCATCCTTACCAAAGACCTTAAGATAGTCAGGTTCAAGGTATCAAATGATGCAGGTGCAATAGGCGCAGCAGCCCTTGTCTTTGAGGGATGAGAAAAACATCTTTTTCTAGTCAAAGAACCTGTACCTCAAAAGGTACCAGAACGCCTTTATGCCGTCCACCCAGTTTATCTTCTTGCCCTCCTTAAAAGAACGCGAGTGATACTCAATCGGGACCTCTATTATCTTATAGCCTCTCCTGATTATCTTTGCTGTTATCTCAGGCTCAAAATCAAACCTTCTTGCCCGAAGCCTTATGCTTTCTATGACCTCCCTTGTGAACATCTTATAGCAGGTTTCCATGTCAGTTATCCTTCGCAGGTAGATTATACGCGTAAGGAAAGAAAGAAACATGTTCCCGAAATAGTGGGTGGGGATAGGGATCTTGTTGTGGCTTATCCACATCCTTGTGTCAATAAACCTTGATCCATAAACAACCTTGCTTTTACCTTCAAGAATGGGTCGGATCATCTTTTTATAATCTTCAGGATTATACTCAAGATCAGAATCCTGTATCACAATAATATCCCCTGTTGCGTTCTTTAGCCCTGTCCTTATGGCTGTCCCTTTCCCAAAATTTTTCTTGTGGAACAACACCTTGTGCTTCTTGATATTCCTGAGGATATCTCTTGTACCGTCCCTTGAGAAATCATCGACGATTATTATCTCTTTTCTTATGCTGCCAAGATCAACCTTTTCAACTTTCTCAAGTATCTTTTCGATAGTACCTATTTCGTTGTAGACCGGAATGATCACTGAAATTTTCATCTTTTCAATACCCTCTTCTTCTTTAGGCTTCGAAGATCCATTGTTTTTAATCCTTTGCCTAAACTTATAGGACTGAAAGACAGATCTTTTTTTGTCAGGCTCGTATCGCAAAATTTGTCTTTGTCTATTATGCTTATCCCATCATCATCTAGGGGTGTCCGTAATCCTACTGAAGAGGCCAACCTCGCGCATACCTTAACAACACATTTAGGCAGGTGCACGATCACCCTCTTTACCTTAAGCTCATCTGCTATCCTTCTTATAAGCGCATTAAACGTGATTATCTCATCTCCAGCCACATAGTAAGTCTTATTATTTATGCCCTTATCCTTGATGCAGCTTACAATCACATCAACAACATCACTGACATGCACGGGTTGAATCTTGTACCTTCCATCCCCTATCACAGGCATGACAGGAAGACTTTTTAGCATCTCTGCAAGCTTTTGAACATTCTTACTGTCTTTTTTGCCGTACACCAATGACGGTTTAAGTATGACATAACTAAGCCCGCTTTTTTTTATGTACTCTTCTGACAGAAGCTTGCTCTTTGCATAGGCGCTGTGGTCCGCAAACCTTTTTTCTGCAAGATAAGAGCTTATGAATATTATCCTATTGCAACCCCCCTTCTTGCAGCTTTCAACTACGTTTTTTGTGCCCTGCAGGTTGATCCTTAACATATCATCCATCCTAGCGGAGGTTGCTGCGGCCAGATGGATCACTGATTCCTTGCCTTTGATCGCCTCATCCAGCCTTTTTTTGTCTTCAAGCGCGCCATAATAGAGCTTAACACCATTTTTTTTCAGGTAGCCTATGAAACTTTTATCGCTTGAAGGCCTGACGAGGCAACTAAACCTTATATTTTCTGATACAAGCCTTTCGGCAAGGTTTTTTCCTATGAATCCAGTTATCCCTGTTATGAGTATCATCTTGCAGCTTACCTTATTGACTTAAGCAACCCCCTTGCAATAAATGAGATCTTGGCGAAAATATCCTTTCTCGTGAGCTCCCTGATAATGTACTTTGGTCTTGAGTAATATCCTTTAAACGCCTGGTTGCAAACATTTTCCAGGTACCCTGGAGAGATATCATCTGAAACCTGCATCGTAGCGGAATAGCCCCCCAGATCCTCATATCTTGCAGACTTGATCCATCCGTTCTTCTTTGCCCTGTCGTATAGCTCTGTTCCCGGAAATGGGGTCGTTATCTTATACTCGACGTGACTTGCGTTAAGCTGCCGGCTAAACCTTATATCATCTGATATGGACTTCCTTGTAGATCCAGGCAGGCCCATCATGAAAAAACAGGAGGTCCTTATGTCGAGCTTTTCCGCAAAAGTTACGATATTAAGTATGCTTTTTGGGTCCACTTCTTTTCTCCCGACCTGCTTGAGAACATCAGGCGATATGCTTTCAATACCCAGGTTGATCCCGCTGCATCCTGCTTTTCTCATCTTTTGCAGCAGGCTTTTTGTAAGCAGTTCAGGCCGGGTCTCACAAGACCATGAAACTTTTATCTTTCTCTTTAATATCTCTTCGCATATCCTCTCAACTCTTTTCATGTCAGCTGAAAAAAGAGGGTCCCGAAATATTACCCCCTTAATGCCGTATTTTTTCACGTTTCTTGCTATCTCATCAACAACATTGTCTGCAGACCTTGCTCTCCACCTAAGCCCCATGTTCTTGCTGTAAGAGCAGTATATGCATCCGAAAGGACATCCTCTTGAAGAAAGCACGGTAACAACTGGCTTTTTCATTATCATTGGAAAATATGAATAGCTTCTGTAATCAAAAAGAGACCATTCCGGGAACGGAAGGTTATCCAGATCTTTTGGGCCCATAAGATCCTCTTTTTTGTTCTTTATGACCATCTTCCCTTTCCTGTAGATTATCCCTTTGATCCTTGACAGCTTCTCCCCATCCGCAATCTTTTCTGAAGGCCTTTCAGCCTCCCCCATTATCGCGACATCAAAAGGGTCCCTGAGAAGAGAAGGCTTGAAAGGGATTGTGTCACCTATAGTCACGATCACGCTTTTTGGCGCTGCTTTCTTTATCTTTTTTGCAACAACATCCCTCTCAAATATCACGCCTGAGGAAGATACTGCCATAAACACGTAATCCGGCCTGAATCCCTTCACGACTGGAAGAATATCAGAAACAGACATGTTCTGGTTTGCAGCGTCAATCACCCTGACATTATGATTCTTTTGAAGTATTGTCGCAACGTACACGAGCTGCATCACAGGTATCCTGACTAGGTTACTCTTTAGCTTGCTTATCAGCTTAGTCTTAAGGCTCTTGCCAAACCCTACCTTCACTCCCATACCCCCCATAAGGTCCCGGTTCATGTATGATTTTTCGGGGCTGGGGGGGTTGATCACCAATATATTCATATGTTACTGGAATACCTAATGGCTTTTAAATATTATGGAACTTAAAGAGAAACATTCATACTATCTCATATATCTTCACGTCAGATTCGTCATAGACCAGTTTTCCATGCTTTTCTGTGAATCTCCCTATAAGGCCATCAAATCCAGCTCCGTAATCTGAAAGCGTAAACTTGTCATCACGGTAGTTCTGCTTCTTGTTTATCAGGATGTGGGTGATACTATCCTTTTTTAGCAGCAGAAAAAGCTTTTCAGGATCGTCTTCCAATAAGTCATAATCGATATACCCCTGCGTTCTGGGATCTCCTATGACATAATCCACGTCAAAATAATAATGGCGTGAATAACCGGCAAGAAGTATCCTGCTCCCTTGCAGGTTAAGGTTTGCAAACATTGCCGCATCGTATTCTGCGACATAACTTGATATGTATTTATCTTTATCTTCCAGCCCAACTGCCATAGGAGCCTTTTTCATGTTGACAGCGCAAAAAAGAGCAGAGTTTACCATGAGGATCATCATTATCGCTGCAGCGGCAACAGTTCTTGTCATCCTAGCCTTATCAAGTTCTGTGATCGGCTTTCCTATCGCTATCAAGGCCAAAGGAAGGACAGGTATTATGAACCTAAGCTGCTGTGATGTAACGAACCAGAAGACAAGCAAAAGAAAAGAAGACCAGAGAAGGATATTGATAAACTTATCCCTCTTATACATGAACACAAGAGGTATGAACATAAGGAACACAGGGCTTATGCCCATGATTGTCGCAAATGCATTTGGATAAAAAGTTATCCTAAAGGGAAGAAGCACAAAGTCAAGAAGCGAAGTGCCGTATCCATATTCCCCAAGATACTTAAGTATCTCTGCAAGGCCTGGGTTCCAGTACTGTCCGCCAAAGACAGAATAAGCAAGGGGCCAGACAGGATTTCCTGTGTAGATAAGACTCTTTATGAGCCATGGAGCCAGGAAGACGAAGGAAACGACAAAGTATATTGAGGGTCTCAGGAATGCAGAAACATATTCTTTCTTCAGTATAAAATTCCAAAATATCAGGAGGCATATTATCAGAGAGACAGCTATCCCTGTCGTCTTTATCGCAGCAGCAGCACCTGCCATTACAGAAGAGACCAACAGCCACCTTTTATCTGAGCTTTCCGCCCAGAATATATAGGAGGCCACTGCCAAAAAAGCGAAAAATGCAAGAGGGATGTCATTTTTTGCAGTGGACATGAACTGGCTGATTATGGGGATGGATATGAATATCGCGGCAAGTGCCATCGACACTTCTCTTGAGAACCTTTGAGATGCAAACGAGTATATCATAAGCACAAGAAGCAGCCCCATGAGGCAAGCGAAAAGCTTTGCAAGCTCTGCTCCCTGCATGAGAAGCCCGGTAAGGTATATCATCTCTGTGAAGAAAGGCATGTTTGAGTGCCATTCGCTTGGAAGATTGACAAACCCGTGATTTTGCACGTATACCTTTGGGTCGGCAAGATGATACCTGATGGAATCCCATTCTATAGGGGGAGTGTCTGCAAGCATCAGGTTTGCCGCAGCAAGCACAAGGATAAAGCACAAGAGTATGTTTGAAACGCCTGGACGCAGCAGCTTTCTCTTGTTCCTGCGAGACACATCTGCAGCAGCCCTTAGGAAAGACCGTATCCTGCCTGCTCCCGCAAGAAGCATCACTACAGCAAAGAATATGAAATATGCCTTATAGACCAGCTTTAAAGCGCACATTATCATCGCAAAAACCGAGAACAGCACGATCCCGACAGCAGAAGAGAACACGAACTCCTCAGGCATGCTCCTGAACCTGATCCTTGAAAGGATGACCCTTCCAGACCCGAAGAACGCCAGAGCATAAAGAGCAAGCCAAAGGAAAGCGATCATCCGATCACCCCGGCATAAGAAAGCATGTTTATAGCCTCAAAGACAAGATAAGCCGCAAGCACGCCCAGCATCCACAGCACCACAAGCTTCTCTTTGGTTTTCATAACCCCCACAGATTACAAAGAATTATTTAAGGATTGTGGAAAAAGGAGATTATTCAGGCACTAATCTTTTTTGCATAAGCATGCCCTGCAGAAAAAGTCTTCCTCTCCACAATCCTTGCATCCTCCTGTATAGATATCAGCATACTGCTTGCATTTAACTGTCTCTGTCACTTTCTCCCCTTCCTCATTGGTGTACTCGATCTCTACTTCTTCAGGAATGTCTTTGTTGATAGTGATGGGAGAGGTTCTAGTTATAGTCCCTGTTGAAGGTGTGTATCCTGGTATGATAGTCCCTATAGGGAGGGTGTTAGGATCACTTGTTGATTGGGGTGAGTATTTTATTGGTGGCAAGGACATCGCCGTGTTTGAGTAAGGGTTGTAAGCGTTTCTTCTTCCATTGTAGAAAGCTAGGGTCTTCCTTATTATAAGGTCATCACTGCATCCTGAGCAACTTTTCAATGCGATGTCCATCTTTATCATCATCATCTGGATCCCCCTTTTCATATTTTGGTTTAGGTCAAAAGGATCTATAGGGCCGTCCAATGCAGCATATGCCTTGCCGCTTACAGCAGCCTTATTTAGCTGCGACATGCCTCTGTCAGGGCTGTTAGAATATCCATAAGCCCTGGGGTCTCCTTTGGACTCGAGAAAAACAGCACGCCAATACGCTTCCTCAATCAAATTAACATCATCATCCCAAATTCTTGAAGTCTTAAGCGTTTTCATCTGTTCTATTATCATAGCCCTCACTTGAGGCCCTAGATCGTTTCTTACATGATCATACATGAACCTTTGCTGGATCGATGTCATTCCAGGCCAGATAGACCTTTTCGCTCCTGTGCAGTCTGTGTTGCCGCACCTGTAAGGCCTGTAAGGATAATTCTGTATGAGTTTCATATCATCTTCTGAAAGATCTTTCGTGAATAGGGTGAGGTGTCCGCTGTACTCATAGCTTAGCTTTTCTGTTGATGTTCCTGTTATCCTGCCAGTATATATCTTGTCATTTCCTGCTTCATCTTTGCCCTGATATTCAAAATCAAAATTGTGGTACTGCCACAGCTTTTCTGAGGTGCCTTTGCCTCCGTTAAATATCTGGTTATCAACAAGCATCTTGCCATCCTTAAATTTGATGATACCTCCGTTTATCTCAGCATCTCCTTTGATTTTATAGGAGGACTTGTATTCTCCAGTAAGATGGCTTTTATAAGTTATCCCAAACTCAGAATCATCGCTTGTTGTCCTGATCACCCTCTTGTCAGGAGTCTTGACAACAGCCTGGCCATATATGTCAACATGCGCTTCCCCCCCTCTTGTTGTATAAAAGAATACAGATGGCTTTTCTATATTTCCTGTCGGAGGTTCAAGCCTGATAATAATATCCTTGCCTTTGTCTGCGATGACTCCATGGCCAGTAACAAAAGCCCTGTCTCCAGCCTTGACTATTATCTTTCCGTCGCTTGTCACTGTACCGCCATCTATAGATTGAGGGCCGAACTGGCTTTCTATCCTTATGTTTTTTCCGAGCTTGACATTGTCCATACCTATAACTTTATTGTTCTTGTCAGTTAACACGACCCCTCTTACCATCATGACAGACCCATCTTTTCCTACTGCAATAACAACGCCCTTGTTCTTATATTGCCCTACATCAAATGAGCCTTTTTTAGTTATTATCGTTGTTCCCTGCACCTTAATAAGCCCTTTAGCTGCTGCATAATCCTTATCAATATTTGCAAAGTCAATATCATACTTTTTTCCGAATTTATCTCTAAATACCTTGAAGTGTTTAACTACGTTATCAGCAGTCGTATCAACCTCCCCTTTCTCTAACCTGTTTAAGAGCCCTTCTTCAGTGCTTTGGTCCTGGTTTGTCTGAGCAGCAGGCTGCGTCCCTCCATCAGCCCCTTCTCCATCATTTCCTGCCGGTGCAGGGCATGGGTCTCCGCCTTCTTCTCCACAGCAAAATGCTATCGATGCAGATATCATTATGAAGAATACGCATAATGCCGCTATCATGATTGGCTTGTTATTCATTCTTTATTTCTCACCACAAGCATGAACTCTTTTTGGTCATAATTTCCATCATCATCGCTTACAGCTATGAATGCAGTATGATTGCCAAGATCCTCTTCTAAAGGGGTATAGCTCAGAAGACCATTCTTGTCAATATCCACACCATACGTGAAGGATTCGTAAGAAAGGTCATTTCCTGTTGCGTTTATCTGATACGTTTTTGTCTCGCCCACATAAGCTACAAGATCAGGGATATCCATTATCTTTATCTCCTTGTTATAAAGGTCTTCCTGAGGCGAATTATGCCCCCTTACATCTATTGCGAACGAGAAAAGATAAGCTTCTTTTTCTATGGCAAGCCCGCTGCTGCCATCTTCAACCTCCCCCACATTTTCATCTACATAATCTTGTCCTGAAGATAGGTTAGCAAGGTAGTCAAATATGGTCTCGCTGGCAGTTGAATAATTACCTATCTCGAAATAGAGCGTGTTATTGCTTGAGGTTATGCTGGCATTGAAACCCTGGCCAAACGCTATCTCTGAGACGCAGCTTATGCATACATAAGGCAGGTTTTCTACTGTATTTTCAGTTATCGCTTTTGCTGCCGCAAGCGCAGGGATGATAGGCTTGTTGCTGACTGAGACCTGAAAGTTGCGAATAGTCTTTTTTTTGTCTCCTGATTGTATGGATGCAGGAGATTTTAATTTGATTATCATATCGTCTTTTCCGATGATAACTTCTGATCTTGGATCTGAAGAGATTATCTCGTATCCGCTTATGTTTATCTCTTGGAGGCAGAAAGGCAGAAAATCATCGATATAAAGCTGCATCTGCTTTTCTATGGTGGCCACATCAGGAACATTGACATTGCCTTTAAGGTAATAATATGCGGACCATCCATCCAGCCCTTCTGGAACAGGTGGCAGCTTGTAGTAACCTCCG
The DNA here is from genome assembly GCA_046705145.1 of Candidatus Woesearchaeota archaeon. Classification (GTDB taxonomy): domain Archaea; phylum Nanobdellota; class Nanobdellia; order Woesearchaeales; family JBJKQO01; genus JBJKQO01. The sequence continues at coordinate 52,720 of JBJKQO010000027.1, read as the reverse complement.
TTTCTGCTTAAAGAAGAGATCCCTTCGACAGCTGTTCCCTTAATACACATTTCAACATGTTCCTTTAGCATTGCAAGGTCGAGGTCGTCGTTATAGGTCTGCTCTAACGTGTCATCTGTGACTTTTTGGCTGTTGGATTTCATGAAGAAGAACAGTCCGGTAGCTGCGACGATGATGATCCCCATCATGATAAAGACAGTTATCTGGCCCCTTTTTGGTGTCATAAACCATATTTGTTATCGGTCATTAATAAAATTTGCTGTATTTTTATGTGTTTAGCGCTTAATAGCTGCTGTTGAAAGTGAAGGTAGCATCAATTTACGATGCTCCTTCTGTTAAACGAACTCAGAGCTAAGGGGTTGTCCCTTTGAAAAGCACAGCTTTTCAAAGTCCTTCAACAGAAGCTTCCCAAATCAATAAGATTTATATAATATTGACAGATTATCCAGCTTATAAGATATCAAAGGGGGTGCATGCATTGGCGAGCTGGATAACTATTATTCTCTTTTTCATATACACCTATGGACTGGGCTTTACGATCACTTCTTTCCTGAATGAATCAAAAAACGCATTTGAGAGGATAGTCATGCGTGTCGGCCTCGGCATCAGCGCGTTCATAGTGCTGGGAGCAGCGATAAATTTCCTTAGGCTGCCTATCGACTGGAGGATATTTCTTGCAGCAAGCTTGATATATCCATCGATATGGCTCATAAGGAACTCAGGCAAGATAAGCTTACCGACACTTGACAAGATAAAGCTTACAAAGAGCAACATCTATTCTGCGCTGGCCATTCTCATATTTGCAGCAACCTTTTTCATGTATGCAAGCGGAGCGTTCAGCTACCCTTACTTTGAGGATGATGATCCCTGGACTCATGCGATAGGCGTGAAATACATAGCGGTAGAAAAGGACCTTTTCGCACCAAAAGGAGGATATGTCACAAACTTCCTTGACCCCTACCCGCCAGGATACGAGATGATGATGGGGGTCTTGCACCAGACATCTCCCTCGATAAACTGGACCATGAAGTTCTTTAACGCCCTTCTCATATCGCTTTGCCTTCTTTTCTTCTATCTTTTTGTCATGAGATTTTCCGAGAGCAAAAGGATAGCCCTCGCATCCACTTTTATCCTCGCTTCGATACCATGTTTCCTTAGCCATTTCATATGGGCTCACGCCCTCATACCTGCTCTTTTCTTCATAGCACTTTACTCTCTTGAGATGATGGATGGGGGCAGGAAGTGGAAATATGTTGCAGGGATAGCGATAGCATCAATAATGCTCACACATCCATCACAATCGATCAAGTTCGCGTTTTTCCTCGGAGCATACTGGCTCATAAGGACACTTGCTCACAAGAAGGTCCACTGGGATTCACTTGTGGCAGGAGCTGTAGGTGCAGCAATATCCCTTTTATGGTGGGTTCCTGTGCTGATAAGAAGAAACGGGCTTTCCGGAGTATCAGAAGTGCAGCTCGCAGGCTCTTCAGGAACATCTTTCCTTGATGGGATAGGGACTTTTTTCAGCCCGACAGGCGGCTCTGCAACAAGGGCATACAGTTTCAGCGATTTCTTTGTAGCAAGGACAAACAACATGATAAACAACCCTATAGGGATAGGCATAGCTATATGCATACTTGCGATAGTCGGCCTGGTGATAGCAGCAGTAAAATACAGGCAGCTTCTTGACTCAAAGAACAAGTGGCTTGCAATAACCCTCTTGTGGCTTGCTTTCACTTTTCTCGGCGTCAACTCCGCAACCTTCCATCTTCCTGTAGGCCTTTTCGCATTCAGGTTCTGGATGCTTCTTGCGATACCAGTATCTATCCTTGCAGGCTACGGCCTTGTGGCACTTGCTGACTCGCTCAAAAATGTAGGCATACCAAAAGCAGTGACAGTCGTAGCGATAATAGCACTTGTCATCCTGACTTCTACTTACCCTAAATTCGTGTATAACAGGGCCCAGTGGCCTCCAGGAGTTGGCTGGACATCATATGATGAGCTTGCAGGATTTACGCAGCTTTATTCCCTTCCGGCAAACACAGGAGTGTTCTCACTATCAAGCGGAGCATATGTACTTGGATTTGACAAGTACATATGCCAATGGTGCGATGATGTCAAAAGCCTCCAGAAAACAGCATACTCACTACCGCCTGAACAGCTTGCTTCATCACTTAAGGCGAAAGGCTATGAGTACATGATAATCAGCACTAGAGACACCCAGGAACTTGGGGTCAATGAGACCAACATATTTGTAGGGCGTATGGCTGACTCAAAGCTGTTTGAGCCTGTAATGCAAAATGGAGCTGTCATGCTGTTCAAGGTGAACTAGTCACAGAAGCTGGAAGCTATGGGAAAACTATATAAAAGAAAGTTAAGTCCTTAATCAAAGCATAACGCAAAGTCGTTAATTATTAATATGCTCGCCCTATTGTTACCGACTTTGCGGGATTGAAAATTTCGCACTAAATTGAGGGGGAACCATCATCCCGAAAGAAAATTCCGCAAATGCGAAATTTTCAATAAAATTAAGATGTGATAACATTGGAAGATGAGCTTAAACTTGACACGCACAAGCTGAACTACCACCCAGGCAGGGTAGACCTTTGGCTTAAAGGAGACAAGATATTTCCTATTTACCTAGAGCTTGGGATAACTTCTGCATGCAACCACCGCTGCATATTCTGCGCCCTTGACTTCACAGGCTACAAGGGCAAGTTCATAGACACAAAAGTGATGCTTGACGCTCTTACAGACATGGCATCTCACGGAATCAGGTCTATCATGTTCGGAGGAGAAGGCGAGCCGACTCTTCATAAGGATTTCTCATTGTTTGTAGAGCACGCAAAAAAGCACGGCATGGACGTAGCTCTTACAACAAACGGAGTCCTTTTCACCAAGAGCATTGCAGAAAAGACGCTTCCACATATGTCCTGGGTGAAATTCAGCGTGGACGCAGCAACACCCGAGACATACGCAAAGATACACGGCACAAAAGAGGCAGATCTTGGAAAGCTCATGCAAAACATAAAGGATGCCGCAGAGATAAAAAGAAAGAACAACCTGAAGGTCAAGATAGGCACGCAGGTCCTCCTGATAAACGACAACTCATCAGAAGTTGTCATGCTTGCCGAAAAGGTCAGGGAAGCAGGAGCAGACTACCTTGTCGTAAAGCCCTACTCACAGCACCCATTAAGCTCAAAAAGGTTCAAGCTTGACTATGACAACCTCAAGTCACTGAAACCAAAGGTCGAGGCGACAAGCACTAAAGATTTCAAGGCAGTATTCAGGCTTGACACCATGGAAAAGCTAAAATCAGAAGCACCATACGAGAAATGCTACGGGCTTCCTTTCTTCGCCCTCATAGACGCAGAAGGAAACATAATCCCATGCAACCTATTCTACGATAACAAGGAATTCTACTACGGCAACCTTTATGACAACTCCTTTTCTGAGATATGGCTCGGCAAAAAAAGGGAAGAGGTCATAAGGAAGCTTGACTGCAAAGGCACAAAAGAATGCCGCGAGAACTGCAGGCTTGACCCTATAAACAGGTACCTTCACAGCCTGAAAAACCCTCCTGAGCACGTCAATTTCATATGAAGTGAGGCACGATGAAAAACAGAGAACAGAAGACAAAGAGAAAGAAGCTAAAAGCATCTATAACCATAATGATGCCTGCATACAACGAGGAAAAGCATCTTGAGAACTCAGTCCGGCCTGTCAACAGGATACTTAGCGAGATATTTGAGGATTATGAGATACTCATATTCAACGACTGCAGCACAGACAAGACAGGCGAGATAGCAGACAAGCTCGCAAAAGAGAACCGAAAAGTAAGGGTCGTCCACAACCAAAGAAACAGAGGGTTAGGCTACAATTACAGGGCAGGAGTTAAGCTTGCATCAAAAGAATATTACTGTTGGATACCAGGGGACATGGAAGAGAACCCCATAGTCATAAGGTCTATGACAAACCTTTTCTGGCACACAGGAGAGGCAGACATCGTGACAAGCTACTACAAGTTCAAGATACCAAGACCCTTTTACAGGGACATAATATCCATAATATTCACATGGAGCCTTAATCTGCTCTTCCTGAAAAGGATAAGGTATTACTGCGGGCTTACGATAACAAGGACAGATGCAATAAGGAAAGTGAAGATGACGACAGACAGCTTTGCCATGCAGGCAGAAGTCATGATACAGCTCCTGAAGATGGGATACTCATACAAGCAATACCCCATGTACCAGCTAAGAGACCACGGGACCAGCGCGATGTTCCGTTGGAAGAACGCGGCAGGCGTAGCATGGACTGTCATAAGGCTTTTCTTTGAGCAGCCTTTCATGAGAAGAAGGAGAAAAAATGTTCGAAGCAGGTAATCTGGAAGAATACAATTCAGTCAAGATACTCTCTTTTGAAGAGGCAGCAAAAAAGATATCTGAACTGAAGAAAAAAGGAAAAAAAGCAGGACTGTGCCACGGAGGGTTCGATCTTCTCCACCCAGGCCATGTCAAGCACTTTGAATCAGCAAAGAAGCTTTGCGACGTCCTTTTCGTATCGATCACTTCTGACAGGTTTGTCTCGCAAAGGAAAGGAGACGGAAGGCCGGTATTCACTGACAGGCTAAGAGCTTACATGATAGCAGCGCTTGAGACCGTAGACTATGCGGTCATAACAGATTTTAAGAAAGGCGTCGAGGTCATAAATGGGCTTAAGCCATCATATTACATAAAAGGCCCTGATTTCATCCACAAGACCACGCCAGGGATAACAGAGGAAAGAGAGGCCATAAGATCTGTCGGGGGCGAGATGAGATACACGAACGACCCAAAGCTTTCGACAACAGACATAATCAGCTACATAAGGGAGAAGCTTGACAAAAGCAAGATACTTGTCTGCGTGGACCGCGACGGGACACTCATAGAGGATGATGGATTTTTTGGCAAGGATGACAGCTGGAAAGAAAAAGTTACCCTAAGAAAAGACGTTGTTGACCTTCTCATATACATCAAAACAAGACATGATGCTGATCTTGTTGTCGTGACAAACCAGGCAGGAGTCGCAAGGCAGATGTACACCACAAAAAGAGTGGAAGAGATACACTCATACATACATGATCTTCTAGCAAAAAAAGGCATAAAGATATCAAGCTGGCAGTACTGCCCCAATGTTGACACAGCTTATGCCAAACAAAAGGAAGGAGAGATGACATTCCATAAGGATTTCATAAAGGAAAAGACCAAAAGGAAGCCATCTCCTGAGATGGTCCATGACTGCCTAAAAGACATGAAAAAAGAATTCTCTGATTACAGCAGGATAATAGTCATAGGAGACAGGCATGAAGACAAAGGCCTTGCAGAAAACCTCAGAGCAGGATTTGTCGACGTGACAGGCAAGGGCTATGAAGATCTTGTCAGGGAGTTTGACAAGCAGCTTTAAAGCTTATCTTGTTGGCTTCACAACAAATAATTCGTCTCCTGCCGTGTGAGGGTATTTCTGTAACTCAGGGACTAAAGCAGCAACTGCATTCCTTTGCGCGTCTCCCAAGTTACTTCTTTGAAGGGCATACAATATGTGCTGAGGGGTTACCCCCATTCTTTCTAAGTAATCTAGCGTGTTTCTAAGATTGTCTACTATATCACCATCAGATACTTGTGCTGTTACTTTTCCTTTAGGATTAATATCAAATTGGGCAATATTTTTTGTAGATAATCTCACCACCAAAGAAGCGCCCCTTCCTGGATATGGTGCATATTGCGGGTGGATATACATCACAAGAGAATAGAATTCCCTTCCTTCTTCAGGTGTTCTTCCTTTAGAAATCATACCTTTTAGTTCAACTTGTCTGTTAACGAAACCTATATCCTGGGTGGGGGGCATAGTCAGGATACGTTCCATCATCTCACTTTCAGGCTCCCACACAAAAAAAGCGTTTCCGTCCAGGGTAGATGGGAACAAAGGATCAGCACAGAAAGCTGCATCCACAACATCTGTCAAGCCCATATCTGAAAATCCGAGATGGGGCCCCATGTTACGAAGGTCACTAACAAGTTTCTGTGCTTGTTTTTCATTTGTTGGATCAAAATCACTAGAATAAACCATCTTGGTGAGGGTTAGTAGGCGGTCGCTCATAAGATTACGAATTACTTTGGGCAAGTGGAGCTCAGTTACACCTTTCTTTGAAGGGATAACGTAACAACTTGTGACAAGCTCAACTTCATCATTTACCCTTTTTAGAACTGAAGAATGTATATCTAATCTCATTCTATTCTCTTCTGAAAGAATCATTTGTCTCATCCCTACTATAGTATTATTTTCTTGCATGGTACCCCCCCATATTTTGTATTCTAACAGGATTTTTTTATCCTTTTTATAGCTATCTTATTATCAACAGAAACCTTTATAAACATCAATTTTGATTTGCTCATAGTGGGGGAGATAAAATGGATCTAGGGATTAAAGGAAAGAACGTTCTTATAACAGGAGCAAGCCAGGGCATAGGGAAGGCCATCGCGCTTGAGTTTGCAAAGGAAGGATGCAAGGTTTCTGTCATCGCAAGAAGAGAAGAAGAGCTAAAACAGACAGTCCTTGAGATGGGCGGAAAAGAAAAAGGTCATGATCATTATGCGATAGACCTTATGGAAGACGGTGCGCCTGAAAAAGCGGTCAAGGCTCTCATAAAAAGGAACGGCGATTATGACATAGTAGTCCATAACATCGGCGGAACACTGGGAGTCAAGGACATACTTTCACCTATGGACGAATGGCTAAAAGTAGTGAAATTCAACGTCGGAGTATCAATAGATATAAACAGGATAGTGGTCCCTCCGATGCAGAAGAAAAAATGGGGAAGGATAATCAACATATCATCGATATCAGGGATAGAGCTTAGAGGATCTGCACCATACGGAGCAGCAAAAGCATACTGCAACGCCTACACAAAGGTTCTTGGAAGGGCGCTTGCTCCTGATGGGATAGTCGTAAGCGCAGTGCTTCCAGGAGCGATATACGCGCCAGGAGGGCACTGGGATGAGGACAATCCGATGAACCAAAAAGACCTTGACGCATTCTTAAGGAAAAGATCTGACTTTCTCAGGCACCACCACGCGATCGGAAGGCTTGGAACAGCAGAGGAGATAGCTCCGTTTGTAGTTTTCATGGCATCAAAACAGGTAACATTTGCACCGACAACACTTATACCTGTCGATGGCGGAACGATGTGAGGAAAAGATGAGCATAAGATACCCAATAAGCTTCAGGGCAGCGATACTTGAGAAGAACAACTCACCGCTTGTCATGGACACAGTCACATTTGACGGACCGCTTGAACCAGGACAGGTCCTTGTAAAGATACACTACACAGGGATATGCGGAAAGCAGATCGAAGAGATAAAAGGCGTAATGGGAAAAGACCCATACCTTCCTCACATGCTGGGGCATGAAGGAGCAGGCATAGTAGAGGATGTAGGCCCAGGAGTGAAAAAAGTAGTCCCTGGCGACCATGTTATCATGCACTGGAAAAAAGGATCAGGCATAGATGCAGGAACTCCCTTCTACCACAGGAAAGGAGAAAGGGTAAATGCAGGATGGATAACAACATTTAACGAATACGGGGTCGTCCCTGAAAACAGGGTCACAAAGATACCGAAAGGAAGCGACCTTTTTGCAGCCCCTCTTTTTGGCTGCGCCCTAACGACAGGAGTGAGCGCGGTCCTAAACGACGCAAAAGCAAGACCTGGCGACTCGATAGCGATATGCGGTACAGGAGGAGTAGGCCTTTTTTCAGTCCAGGCAGCAGCGATGATAAGATGCTTTCCGATAATCGCAGTAGACATAAACGAGAGCGCTCTTGCGCTCGCAAAAAAGCTTGGTGCAACACACACATTAAATCCTGCCAAATGCGATTTTGTGAAAGAGATAATTGATATCACGGAAGGCAAGGGAGCAAAACATGTCCTGATAATAGCATCAAATCCCCAGTTCACGGAAAAAGCAGTAAACGCAAGCTCGATTCCAGGAGAAGTCCTTTTCCTTGCAGTCCCGCCAAAAGGATCGACAATAACTGTCGACACCTTAAGCATACACAGGGAACGCTTCCTTCGCGGATCTACAGGAGGAGGGTCAGACCCTGACCGTGACATCCCAACCTACTGGGAGCTTTTCCAGAAAGGGCTGATAAACGTGAAAGACACGATCACAAAAGTGGTCGATCTTGAAGACATAAACGAAGGGATAGACTCGATCATGTCAGGACAAAGAGAATGCCCTGGAAGATGCATAGTCAGGATGGTTAAGGATTAGTATTTGGTCATCACAAGGTTGTCGGGAGATCAAGATGAAAGAAAAGGTTGAGTTGCTTAAGTCAAAGGCGAAGAAGATAAGAAAAGACGCTCTTGACATAGCGATAGAGCACAAGGACGGCCACATAGCGCCAGCATTCTCAGTGGTTGAGATAATGGTAGCGCTTTATGATGATGCCGCAAAAGAAGAAGACAAGATCCTCCTGAGCAAAGGACACGCATGCATAACGCTTTATGCCTGCCTGAGAGACAAGGGATTTAACCCGACGATATCAGGCCACCCAGACATAGAAGAAGAGCACGGAGTATGGGCGACAACAGGGAGCCTGGGGCACGGTCTCCCTATAGCAGCAGGCATGGCTCTTGCAAGAAAGATCAAGCAAAAAGAAGGTCACTTCTTCGTCGTGATGGGAGACGGCGAATGCCAGGAAGGAAGCGTGTGGGAAGCGATGAACCTTGCAAGAAAGCTAAAGCTTGACAACCTCACAGTCATAGTTGACCACAACAAGTACCAGGCGCTTGACTCAGTGAAAACGATCATGGACGAGGACAACCTTGCAGCAAAGTTTCGGGCTTTTGGAGCGAACGTCATGGAGATAGACGGCCACGACTTTGAACAGCTCACACTCTCATTTTCCCGCCAGACGATAAAAAAAGGGATGGCAAGAGTAGTCATCGCCCACACAGTCAAAGGAAGAGGATGCAGCTTCATGATAGACGAGCCATGCTGGCACGCAAGGCTTCCTGAAGGAGACCTTCTAAAAAAAGCATACGAGGAACTAGGATGCGGCACACGTTCGGAAAAACAATAACAGAACTTGCAGAAAAGGATGACAAGATAGTCCTCTTGATCGGAGATTTCGGATACAAGGTAGTTGACGAGTTTGCTGAAAAGTTCCCTGACCGATTCTTCAACTTCGGCATATGCGAGCAGGCTATGATAGGAGCAGCTGCTGGAATGGCTCTTGAAGGCCTCAAGCCTTACGTATACACGATAACACCTTTCCTCATAGAAAGGCCATTTGAGCAGGTAAAGCTTGACATCGACCAGCAGAACGTGAACGTAAAGCTTGTCGGATACGCAGACTACCCCACACAGGGACCGACACACGCAGAGATAGACGCACCCTACATGATGAAGATGTTCAAGAACATCAAGTCATACTTCCCAAAAGACGGAAAGGAAGCAAAAGAGGCAATACTCGAATCATACAAGAAAAAAGGCCCGGCTTTCATCAGCCTGAAGAAGGATAGGGGATAGAACTTAATCTCAGTTTTCTAAATTTTCTATATCTACATATATGATATTCGGTATATTATCAAACAGTCTCCCTGAGATAGCAAGCAAGAAAATGCCCGAATATAGAATGGATATCCTCACATACCTCATATGAAGGGAAATTGACATGTGCGCTGTAATCTGACATCTTCTTCAGCTTCCCACCATCAAATCCGCTTATGCCTATGACGATCATACCTATCTCTCTTGCATACTCTATCGCCTTTATTATGTTAGGGCTGTTTCCAGAAGAGGATATCAGGATAAGGATATCATTTGGCGCAGCAAGGTTCACAAGCTGCTGGCGGAACACGTCCTCATAATGCTCGTCATTTGATATGGCAGTCATGTAGCCCAGGTTGCTTGAAAGGCATATCGCCTTATACCTCTCAAAGTTCTTCTGCCAATCCTGATTAGCGCCCTTTGAGAAATCGCAGACATAATGCATGGCAATAGCTGCGCTCCCTCCGTTTCCAGCGATGAATATGCGCTGGTTGTTCTTCACGGAGTTCTTAAGCACGTCAAGCATCTTGTCGTCAAACTCAAATATGTCAAGAGCCTGAACGATCTTTTCCTTATAATTATTCCACGGCATCATAAACACCTTCTATAAATTCCATAAGATCATCCTTTCTTACGCTTTCCTTGTTGCCCATGATGTTTACTGCTATAGCCCCCACGCAGTTTGACAAAAAGACTATAAGATCTCCTTCAAGCCCTTCCTTCTCAAGAAGAGAAGACACCGCAAACAGGGCATCTCCTGCGCCCACAACATCTTTTGTCTTCCTTGTCAGTCCAGGACCCTCAAACACCTTCTTGTCTTTCACATAAAGCGCGCCTTCACCGCCCATCGTCAGGATAAAGTTCTTGAAGCTTGTCCTTTCCTGGATCTTCTTTATGACTTCTTTTAAGCTTCCGAACTTGTCTGACATCGCAAGCCTGACCTCGCTCTCATTTGTCGTCAGGTAATCGACCTTCTTGTACCTTGTTATGTAGTTGTAACCTATGTTTGCGCTGTTAGTCTGGACGTTTGCAGCAAGAAACCTTGAATTTTCCTCGATCTCCCTTGCCATCCTGTTGCTTATGAACCCGTGGCCAAAATCTCCCACGACAACCATATCATATCTTGGAAGGACATCTTTCATGTGTGCGATAATCTTATCTTCCATATCTTTTTCAAGCGGAAGATCATTCATGTATTCTACCTTGAAAAGCTTGCCTTTCCTTACGTCATCGACATACCTTGTCTTATTGACTGTAGGAGAATCCTTTTTTGTGAAAAATATAGGTTTTACATTGCTCTTAAGAGATTTCCTGATAAGCCCTTCTTCTCTCATCTGTTCTCCAAGCACAGTTATGAGATGCACAGAATTGACAAATCCGGCGATGTGGTTGGTCACGGCAAGTATGCCTCCGGCGTATTTTTCGCTCCTCTTAAAATCAAGAGACATTATAGGGTCCTTTGCAGCCCTGCCTTTTGGGATCGTGAACCTGTACTCGTCTATTATCGTGTCACCTATCACGACAACATCAATCTTTTTTAGGTTTTCAAAAACCTGTCTTATCTGGTCCAGGCTGTATTTTTCCTTAATCTTCTTGAGATACCTTAATATACTGTCATTTGTCTCAAGTATGTCTTCAGCTTTCATCTATCATCCCCTTAAAACACTTTTTATATGCATCAAATACAGATTCTCTGTTTATTTATATATATTATGAATCAAATCAAGCAAAAAACGCCGATTTAGCTATTTCCTGTCAAGATACTCAAACCAGGCCTTGGTCTCTCTTTCTATGTCTTTGACTGTGAACAAAGGGGCATCTTTCCAGTAATCGATATGGTCAAGCATTATTTTCACGCCTTCCTCAAACTTTACCTTAGGCTCCCAACCAAGCATCTTTTTTGCTTTTGTTATGTCTGCATGGGTCGAGTCAGGCTCTCCAGGTCGCTTAGGGATGTTCACTGTCGGCCCGCCGATCAGTCTTGCAAGATAGTTTACTGACTGAGGGTTCCCTGTGCCTATGTTAAACACTTCTCCTTTGACACCAGACTCTGCTGCCATGAAGTTTGCCCTTACGATATCTGTCACATAGACAAAATCCCTAGTCTGGGTACCATCACCGACTATAGTCAGAGGATGGCCTTCAAGCTTCTGCTTAAGAAACACCTTAAAGACCGCGCCGTAAGTGTTGTTTGTCCTCGCCCTCGTCCCATAACCATTGAAGTACCTCAGGGAAACGACAGGAAGATCGTAAAGCTTCCCCCAGAACAGCACGTATTCTTCCGCCACGTACTTCGTGAAAGCATAAGGGTACTGAGGCCTTATCTCATCAGTCTCTTTTGTAGGATAATTGTCAGGGATGCCGTAACAGGATGAAGAAGCGCTGTATACGAGCTTTTTCACCCCGTGCTTTCTTGATGCCTCAAGTACCTTGATGGTCCCTGTGACATTAGCCTTATGATAATCAAGCGGCCTTTCGATGGAAGGCACTATGTCTGCAAGCCCGGCCATATGAAAAACGTACATCGTATCCTTAAATATCGAGTCATCAAAATCCTCTGATATGTCCTGCTCCACAAACTTGTACTTAGGGTTCCTGTCAAACAGCTTTACGTTATCCCACTGCCCGTTGGACATGTCATCTATCACTATCACTTCAAACCCTTCTTTTAGGAGCAGCTCAACCATATGCGAGCCGATAAACCCCGCACCTCCAGTAACAATAGCTTTTTTTCTCATTAAGCAGAGCAAAACCTACTTTGTATAAAAAGGTTTCTTATATGGGGGGACACTGTTGAAAAACTCGGCTGTCGCCTTGGGTAGCATCAGGTTCGCTTGTGCTTCTTAGTCTTTCATGGCCGACTTCCCCGTAAGTGTCGCCAATTATGATTGGCGGACTAAAAAAAGCCTCAGCTTTTTTAAGGGACCCCCCTCGTCGGCCTTAATATATTGGTTGAAGAAGCTCACAAATTGATGCTACCTAATTTTTCAACAGTGACCCATATGATAACCAATCCAAACGATAGCTATAAATACAAAAAAGTAATCTTATCATGCATGGCCAACCAAAAGGGGAAAAGAGACTATGCAAAACTTGCTCTCTACATGATAATAGCCGCATTTCTTCTTAGGGTGATATTCTCGGTAATCGTCTACCCCTCATCTGACGGGGCATGGCACCTGGGAGTTGCCAAGTTTATCGCTGAGACATACAGGATACCTGTCTATGACACTGTCGGAAGATACGTATTTGGAAAGCCTTTCCTTTTCAACATAGCCGTCGCTTTCGTATACAAGATATCCATACTATTCGGAGAAGGCTTTGCAGTCTTCATGATGAAGCTTGTCTCGCCGGTCTCAGGAACCATAAGCCTTATACTTACTTTTCTCATAACAAGAAAGCTGTTCTCAGAGAAGACAGCCTTTTACACCACCCTGTTTTGTTCTTTCTTTCCGATAAACCTTTACTTTGACGCAAAGCCTTACTCTGACACATTCTTTGTCATGCTTTTCCTGCTTGCAGCCTATTTCGCACTTGAAGGAAGATACATCCTTGCAGGGGTGGCAGGAGGGTTTAACATACTGGCAAAAGAGACAGGGATATTGGTGATACCGCTTATAATTGCGATAATAGCGATCCAGTCATCCAAAAAAGGCATATTTGCATTCCCAAAAAAGGATGAAGCACTGACTATCGCCAGAAGGTCAGCTGTCTTTCTTGCCATTACGCTTCTTGTCGGAGCGCCATACTTCTTGTTCCAATACGTCCATTTCGGAGATCCTATATGGCCTTATGCAGGAGCGATATTCAAGGATTCAGCAAAATTCACGCCACTCATGTACGATTCCCACCCAGGACTGGACAACTTTTTCAGGCTTGAGACCTATAACGGACTGCTTCAGTTTTTCGGGCTTCCTGCAGGAAGGATAGAAACATTCAAGTTCTTAAACATCCCTTTCATAAACCTTATGATCGCGATCTGGATAATAGGATGCTTTCTTTACATGGTACCTTTCTTTTTCGGGTTATCCAGGATGAGACTGAAAGAACAGCGCTTCCAGACCGTACTTTCGTTTTTTTTACTTTTCTTAGTGGTTGGCCTAATTCTTCCGACAATCATGTATGGAGAGATAGTGCCGCGTTACTTCATGCCCGCAGTCATGACCTTAGGCATATTCTGGGCGTTAGGGATAGAGATGGTAGAAAAGATAAGATACAGGAACCTTATATTTGCGGCACTTGCCCTGCTCATGATTGGCTACGCTGCAAGCACAGCAGCTATCCATTACGGCGCAGCACAGCAGTGGCACAAATATGACCAGGATTTTTCCAGCATGAGAACCATGATACCTGAAGGCAGTTCAGTGTTTACGAACAATGCGCAGGAATTCTATTACGTTCTTGGCAGGCCGGCCATAAACTCTCACAGCGGACTCAAAGAATACTCAAACGCATACCATGCAGATTACGTTCTCATAAACCAGCAGTTCGTGCAGGCCTCTCTTCACGTGCCTGAAGATTTCGCTGACGAGATAAGGCATTCTGACAGGATGGAGCTTGTCTACAGCAATCCTGAAACAGGGATGGAGCTTTACCACAATATCGCAAAAACATGATCAATTAACTATTTTTAAGCCTTATCAAACAATAATCCGATTGGTTTAAATACCCTTTTTCTTTTTTCTTTCGTATCATGGCGGATTACAGCAGGAAGGCGGTAAAGAACACTGCGATGGTATTTGGGATGCTGTTCTTTTCGATGGTCGTGACATACATCCTCAGGATGGTGCTAGCAAGAAAGCTCACGCTTTCGGAATACGGCATATTCTATTCTGCGATAGCACTTTTTTCCTTTCTGATAACTATAGTGAGGGATCTTGGCCTAAGGCATGCCCTTGTCAAGTTCATACCGGAATTTATCGCAAAAAAACAGCGAGGAAGAGTCAAGGGAGTAGTATATTCTGTCGCATACGTCCATCTTGCGATATCCCTCGTCGTTTTTGGGATAATGATCCTGTTTTCTGACATGATAGCATCACTATATTTCAAGGATATCGCGCTTTCAGGATTTGTCAAGCTGCTTGCGCTGTTCTTTTTCGTCTCGTTCGCGCAGGAGATAATAACATATGCGATACAAGGCTCCCAAAGGATGGGATGGTTTTCAAGCGAAGCCTTTGTCAGGATGTCCTTTGTGCTTATCTTTTCACTGATCTTCCTCAAGATGGGCCTTGGGCTTTTTGCTCCGCTTTGGGCGTACATCCTGACATACGTGATACTGCCGATGTTTTACCTGCCAGTATTGTCAAAGGTGATATTCAAGGGATTTTTCAAGTTCAAGACAGCAGTTGACAAGAAGATGATAAGGGAGATGTTTTCTTTTGGGATATTCAACATGCTGGCCTTAACATACACATTCATAATATCTTACAGCGACACCATAATCCTCACGATAATGACAAGCTTCAATGATGTTGGCTTGTATCAGGCAGCCCAGCCAGCATCAAACCTAGTGTGGTTTGTCGCATCCGCCGCAGCGATGATGATACTTCCTCTGTCTTCAGAGCTGTGGGCAAAAAAAGAGAAAAAAGTCCTTGCGAGGCTGATGTTTTCCATACACAAGAACGTGTTCATACTGACAGCTCCGATCACCATTTTCTTCGTCGTCTTCTCAACATCCATAATGACCCTGCTTTACACACCAGAATATGCGCCTGCTGCACTGACACTTTCCATACTTTCAGTAGGGGGGCTTTTTTATGCGATATCCCTCATAAACTTTCAGGTCATCGCAGGTACAGGCCATCCTAAGATAAACATGAAGATAACGCTTACTGCAGGGCTTGCAAACATATTGCTTAACATAATCCTTATCCCTTTTTTCGGGATGAACGGTGCAGCATTCGGAACATCACTCATATTTTTTGTAGTGTTTGTCGTGTCTACAGTCAAGCTCAACAAGCTCGTAGGGTTCAACCAGCCGTGGACAAACTGGATAAAGATATCTCTTGTCTCGCTTTTGACTGCTGCCACAACATATCTTGTGATGCAGGCAATAAGCCTTCCTTTGATCCCAAAAACGCTGATATGCCTGGCTTTCGGAGGAGGAGTATATTCCCTTTTGCTTTTTGCACTTAAGATAACATCAATAAGAGAGATTAGGGAGATATTTGCAAAAATATTCTGAAATAAGAAGAGGATATCGTAGGTTACCAGCTCTTTTTTAGGACAACTCCTAAGGTCTGGCTTTGAGGGTTTATCACCCTGCACAAAAGATGTGAAGAATATCTTACAGGAGCCCAAAATATGATTTTTTTGACAAGCTTCCTTGACAAGGGTTCAGACCTGACCATCCACTCCTGCTTTATGCCCCCTTTCCTGTCCAGAACATGCCCCGGAATACTTTTCTTCCTGGAAAACAGGAGGTTTACAAGCTGGTTCTCACTGTTTGAAACATAACCTGACATGTCTGTAAAATCGTACCTTAGCCCGTGCATCTTTGCCATCTTCTCAAAACTTTTCCTGCTCAGCCAAACAGTATGTACAGGAGGCAGATCAGTCTTCCATACAGCATCCCCGTTGTAATCCTTGTTAGGCGTGGTGATGATGATCCTGCCTTCTTTTTCCAGCAGGCCCTTGCATTTTTGCACGAATCCGACAGGATCAGGAAGATGCTCTATCAGTTCAGTCGCTATTATCAGGTCAAACTTTTTTTCATCCTTGTAATCCTTCAGGTCTGACACCTCAAAGTATTCCCCGAATTGGGATCTTGCAAATCCTATGGCCTCTTTTGAGATATCTATCCCTTTTGCCCTGTGGCCCATCCTGTTGAGGCTGTAAGTAAGGTACCCATAGCTGCATCCTACCTCAAGTATCTTAAGCCCAGGTTTTTTATTTTTTAAGAATGAATAGACCGGGAAATAAGTAGATTCTTTTTGGGAAAGAAACTTTAAGGGGGACCTTTGTTTTTTCACATCTCTTGCATACCTGAAGTACCTTTCATACCCTGGAGTATTTTTCTGCGAGTAGATCAGATCATAGACTTTTTTGTCTATCTTTTCAGGAGAGATGAACTGGGTGTCGCATTCTTTGCATTCAAATATGTCATATGCTGTCCCTTCTATATAACCAGGGAACTTTTCATATCTCTTTTTAGCATTTTTTGACTTGCAGATAGGGCAATCCATCATCTGGCTAAAAATATGATCGTTTATATATCTTTCTAGTGCATTTTTGTTATCTATTGGCCCCTAATAAGAAATATCGTGGTGAATCTTTTTTTTCACAAGAACACGAGCCTGCAATAAGTCCAGAAAATCAGGTTCAAAACGTATATGAACGGTTTCCAAAGCACCCCTTTTATCGATGTCTCGTCGAAAAACTTCAGGCTCATGTATCTTGTGATTGCCCTGTCTCCAACTTCCCTGCTCTTTTGGATCTTTTTCCTTTTTTTCATTATTGTGCTGAAGTTACTTATGTTCCAGAAATATCCCTTAAACCTATATCCTGCATTTTTTATGTCATAGATGTTATGGAATATGGCTGAGAACAGCATCCATGGCATAAGGAAAAATATGTTTTTTGCATTATAAAAAAGCAGAAAATTAGTAAAACGGTTCTTTTCCATGTAATAGTTCTTCATCGACCTTATGTTTTTTGATGATGCTTCCCCGACGTGATATACTATCGAGGGCTCACAAAGCTTCAGCTTGAACCCGCGGATCCTTGTCTTCCATGAAAGATAAGTGTCCTCGGCATAAAGAAAATAGTCCTTGTCAAAAGGTTCACCTACAACATCCTTCCTGAATATAAGCGAGCACCCCTTCGCCCAGAAAGGCCAGTTTTCTTTCTTCTTGTCAAACCTGAACCGGATGGGATAGCCTAGTGGGTTTATGGTCTCATAATCGAATGAGAACTCCTTTTTGCAGTACTTGTCATATATCTTAGACATCGCTATCGCAGTCGTCTTTTCCTTGTCCATAAAAGCCACGAGCTCGCTCAACCACCTCTTGTCAACTATCGTATCATTGTTCAAAAGTACGACAAGTTCCCCTTTTGCAGCCCTTACACCAATGTTGTTGCCCTCCGCGAAGCCCCTGTTCTTCTTGTTCTGTATTATCCTCGCCTTTATGAACCTGCCACGTAGCCTCTTTACAGTATCATCTGTTGATGCGTTATCGACAACTATGATCTCAAAATCTTTGTAGTCCTGGCCGTAGACGCTTTTCAGGCAGTCAAGAGTGTATCTCACCTGGTTCCATGTCAGGATCACTATCGATACCCTTGGCTTTCTCATCTTAGCATTTCCTCATATATCCTTGATGTCTTCTCAGCTATGATCTTCCAGGAGTATTCCTTTTCTGCGCGCTCTCTTGCCTGTTTCCCCATAGTCTTCCTTAGTGCCTCATCCTTAAGAAGAAGGATAAGCTTTTCTGCGAGGACTTTAGGGATGTCAGGCTTGACATGAAACCCTGAAAACCCTTCTTTTATCGTCTCTTTTATCCCACCAACAGACGAGCCTACTGCAGGCACGCCGCACGCCGCGCTCTCAACTATCACGTTTCCAAAAGGCTCCTCATAGACTGTCGGCAGGCAGAACACGTCTGCTCCATTGTAGACAGAAGGCATGTCCTCATAGCCAAAAGCTCCGAGGAAGAAAACATCCTTGATATCATTTGCAAGCTCTTTAAGCTTTTTCTCATCTTCTCCTTTTCCTACAAACACGAGCTTCGCATCGCTTACCTCAACCTTTATTTTCCTGAACGCCTCTATCAGCACGTGCTGTCCTTTGTTTTCGATAAGCCTTGCGCAGCAAAGGATGACATTTCCTGAGATGTTATGCTTTGTCTTGAGAACGCTTTCTATACCAGGCCTGAACTTTTCCGTGTTCACGCCAGTAGGAGTGATCTCGATCCTCTCTTCTTTCGCACCAAACTCCACAAGGAAATCTTTTCCCTGCTTTGTCAGGGAGATTATCTTGTCAGCCTGGCTGACAACTTTTTTTCCGATGATGTTTTCAGCAAGCCTATAGACATGCTTCCAGAAGAACCTGTCTGAGCGCTTGTACCCTGAATTTGTGAATATGAAATGCACTCCTTTTGACCTTGCAGCCCTTGCTGCAGAATAGCTGGTATATACAAAATACTCATGGGAGTGTATTATGTCAAAATCGTTTTTCATGAGAAAGCTGTAAAGCCCTGGGATCACAGGCACGTTCACTATCTCAACTGCAGCTTTGAGCCTGACAAGAGGCATCCCCTCATAGCTGCTTTTTCCCGTGGGAAACCTTTTTTTCATATCTTTTCTTGTGACTGCACCCCATCTCGTGTTCCTGTCAGAAGTGATTATCGTCACCTTGTGGCCCATAGCAATCAGCTCTTTTGTGAGATGATACTCATGGCTGCCATGGACCTGCGGATTGAAGTGGTCAACTATCATCGCGATCTTTAGCGGCTTCATCTTTTTTCAGCCAGCTTCTCATACTCCCTGACTGTCCTTTCTGCTATCATCTTCCAGCTGTACCTCTTTGCGAACTCAGCATAACTCCTGCTTACCCTATCCCTCCACTCTTTGCTCTCAAGGGCATATATGATCTTTTCTGCAAGCTCATGAGAATCCCCCATCTTTGCGAACAAGCCGTTGCCTTCAGAAAACTCCCTAAACGCCTCGATATCACTCATTATCACCGGAAGGTGCCAGCTCATGAAATGGCACAATATGCCTGACATAGTTATCCTTGTATAAGGAAGGATGCCTATTGTAGATTCCTGATAGAACGCGAAGAATCTCTCTTCAGGAACGTAATCGTAATGCCTTTCTACGTTTTTTTCGATGCCAAGATCAGTTATCAGCCTGTCGATCTCATCTGCAAACTTTTTGTCATGGGGCTTTCCGACAATTATCAGCCTGACATCAGGTATCTTCTCCTTGACTTCTGCGATCGCTTTTACCGCAACATCATGACCTTTCCACCGGTTTATGAACCCTGCAAGAAGCACGGTGTCCTTCTTCTCAGCCCGCCTTACTTCCCTCTCTATTATGCCATGCTCGATAACGACAGTCTTCTTCTTCAGCCTCCCGCTCAGCATCTCCTTATGCTCTTCAGTGTGCGTGATCAGCTCATCGACAGCATTGTAGAATATGTCATGGAATCCCATCACGATCCAGCTTGCAGGAAGGTTGCGAAAATCCTCATGGGTGGTCATTATGACCTTTGCTCTTGTTCCTATCCTAAGGACCCAAAGCACAGGAAGGAAGAACACCATATAGTTTGCAAGCGCGTACTGTACGTGTATCACGTCATATTCCTTAAGCGCCCTTCTCAGGCGGAAGAACTCGATAAAAGGGCTTAACGTCCTCCTGAATAACCCGTCATGGTTCCAGGGATACACTTCTGTCTTGACTACCTTTTCCAGCTCTTCAAAAAGGTACTTTGAATGGGTCATCCCTTTCGGATAAGGAGGATAAGGTGATAATAAGCATACTTTCATTTTCTACCATGTTCCTTGAGGGTTTCCCTTATCGCATCAAGGACCATCTCAGGGGTGATCATCTCCATGCACTTAGCTACGTCGCTTTCGCAGACGCGGCACCTGTGCTTGTAGCAGAATATGCATTTGAGCTCATCTATCGCAAGCTTCTTGCCCTTGCCGTAGATCTCAAGCTCGTGCTTGTTTGTAGGTCCGAAAAGAGCGACAACAGGGATGCTTAGGGCTGCTGCAAGATGCAGCGCAAGCGTGTCGACAGTCACGATGACATCACATCTCTCGACAAGCGCAGAGTACTGCTCTATCGTGTTCTCAGTGCCTGCATCGATCACTTTTGCCTTTGTGCCCCGGATTATCCTCTTGTTGAGCTCTTTTTCTTCAGGGCCTCCAAGTATCGCGACCTTGGCCTTAAGATCCTTCTCGATCATCTCAGAAAGCCTGATAAAATATTCTGCAGGCCACTTCCTGTTCGGAAATATCCTGCCGCCTACGCCAGTGTTAAGGCCTATCACTATGTCTTTTGGGCTTATGCCGTTCTTCTTGAACATCTCCTTTGCATACTGCCTTGACTCTTCAGAGATGTTGTAAAGAGGCATGTCGCCGTTGTATTCAAGCTCTGCCACCTCAAACATTATCTGCTGCATCGTCTTCTTGTTCGATCCCTTTATCTCATCTGAAAGACCTATGTCTACGAGTATCTCATCCTTCTTGTCAAATGCTGCCAGGTGGCCTGACTCATCCATGTAAATGCCGTGCTTGTGCTTTGCCTTCACAAGAGCTGCTATCGCAAGCGCGTCATCCTGCTTGTCATAGTTGATCATGATGTCAAACTTCTCTACCATCAGCCTGAGCGCGGTCTCAAGGCTCATAAGAAGAGGTTTTTCTATCTCAGGGATGTTCTTTATTATGTCATAGCCCTGCTTTCCTGTAAGAAATGTTATGTGGCAGTCAGGATACTTCTTCTTAAGAGGCCTTATCATGGCAGTAGTCCTAAGCACGTCACCGAGCCCGACGAAGTTTATCAGAAGTATCTTCTTCCCGTTCTTCTTGTAGTGCTTGCAGTCCTCGCACACAGACCCGTCTTCCTTGTGGTGCTTACACGGCATGTATCCCACGAAATGCCTGCAGTCTTTCTTGGTTTCCATAATACGAAGTGCAATAAATCTACGTATATAAAGCTTTTGAAAGAAGGTTCTTCTTACATTGGAATTTAATCATTCTGTAGGATTGTTTGGTTTATGAGCTTTTTGATGGGCATGCGTTCTGGTCATGATTTTTTTTTCAGATTGCCGGATCAAATGAGAAGAGGTTAGGTTTTCTTATGCTTCATTAATCAATTTGTAATCGTTAAAATAGGGTGTTTTTCCTTTGCCAAAAAAGAACACTTTTCTGCCTTCTAGCCTGACGTAATTGATCTTATGCAGGGTATTAAATTTTTTTAATTGTTTTTTCACTTTTTTGTCTGCATTTTTATCTCCTGGGTTCTTGAATTCCAAGGAGAATGAGACATATTTTAATCTCTTATCATCCAGCCCGATAAACCCTTTTCCTTTTGCAGCATCTTTTAATGCAGAAATAGTAGATTTTGTAATATTTTTCCTTACTTTATCTTTGTTGTATGTTCTGCGCCCATTTTTGGTTATTGAAGTCTTGATCTCGTAAGCAAAACGATTCAATTCATCAATCGCTGCTTTTGATCCACAGCAGTATACAAGCGGGACTTTCATCTCTTTTAAAAGCATGATAAAACTTATAGATTCTCCAATTGACCTGCTGTTAAGGAATGCATTTTTTACCCCGAACATATTGAAATGTGAAAGCCCGGTTTTTTTCCCATCTTCAAATTCTGATTTATACATAGGCGGCTTTCCATCTGAGCTTCCGAATTTTCCATGAGCCCCCACCAGGATACCAAAATCACTGATCCCAGAGTATTTTTTGAAATTCTTAATACTCCATGATTTCAGGGTGACATCCATCCCGAAAAAATTAATATCTTCTTTTCTTATATTTTTTCCACGAGCATGCGAATCCAAAATGACAACTTTGCCAGCCCTATCAAATTTTGAAATTCCTTCTATAACTGCATTGACATCTTTAGCCATCGCTTCCCTTACTTTTTCAGTAGGGCTATCGGTATAATAGTTTATGACGACATCTTTCCATTCTTTTATTCCTGTGCATCCCTCTGCGTCAACGATTATCAGGAGATTATATCTTTTCATATATTTTAAAATCAGCTTTGATAATATATTAATTTTTCCTTTACGGAAATTTCACTCCAGCCCTAATTCATCCTTTATTTCCCTGACAGCATCTATCGCCATCTTCAGGAAGGGATCAAGCTCAAGTCCAGTCTTCTCTATCTCTCTTACCAGTTCCCTGTTGCAGTTTGCAGCAAAGCTCTTTTCCTTGAACCTTTTCTTAAGGCCTTTTAGTTCCATGTCAGAAATCCTTTTTCCCCTCAAAAGAGCATAGGCAAATATTATGCCTGTAAGCGTCTCAGAAGCGACTAGCGCATGCTCGATCTTTCTTGTCCTTCTCATATCCTTAAATGCAGGGATATCATCATGGCCGTAACCATGGGATTGCACGATCCGGATGAAGTCCTCACCAAAACCTTTCTCCTTTAAGATATCCTCTGCTTTGATAGTGTGCTCCCTCCAGTCATCCCTTGTAAGGGCCCAGTCCACATCATGCAGAAGCCCTATCATAGACCAGAAATCTTCATCCTCGCCAAAATGCCTTGCAAGGGCTCTCATTATCGCTTCTGTCTCAAGGTAATGGTTCATGTCGCTCTCAGTCTGAGGCATGGACCTGAGAAGCTCCAGTGCCTGCTCTCTTGTTAGTGGTAGTGTCATATTGTCTTAAGGTTTTTGATATCTTTTTTATATTTTTCTTAATAATCATGCCCCGGACAAAGAACCTTGTATCCGAGCTTTCTTAGCTTTTCAAGGGATCCTGCCATCTCCTCTGGAACAGATGTCGGAAGGTCAACCCTGCCTGTGATGCCTTTGTCAAAAAGCGTGTCTCCTGAAAACAGGACCTTTTCTTTCTCATGCCACAGGCAGATGCTTCCGCGCGAGTGGCCAGGAGTGGCGAGGATCTTAAGCCCCATCGCCTTAAGCTTTTCCTTTATGCTTTCGACCGGCTTAAGGTCGACGTCAAACATCCCGCCTATCTTCGCGTTAAGTATAGTCATTATCCTGCTTTCCTTCATATCCCTTATTGCAGATTCTGAAGCATAGAACTCTGCATCAGGAAAAAGGTCAAAGCAGCCGATATGGTCATAGTGAAGATGAGTCATTATCACTATCCTGATCCTGGAAGGGTCAATTATCGAAGGGAGAACATCTTTTATCTCATCATGATAGTCCCTGTCCCCTGAATCTATCGCTATCGCTTGCTCGAGATCAAGGATGTAGATATTGCTGTTGGCGCTTATCTTCCACATGCCTTCCTTAAAATTCTTTACTGTGCAAGATGTTTTTCTCATGTATGTAGTACCCTGCTGCTATGCTAAGTATGTAGAGTATGAACGTTATTATCCTGCTGCCTCCAAAAGCGCCGATAAGATAACCTATTATGAACCCTACCATAAGGAGAAACCATGTGAACCTGAAGTCGTTTTTGTATTTCCACCACATCCTTCCGAAACCAAGCCCAAATATTATGATCAGTATATATGTCAGGGCTGCAGAGTTCCAGACAGATATCGAGAATATGAAACCTATCACAAGAAGCCCAAGAGCAGTAAGCTGCGGCCACACCCTATAAAAGTTAAGTACCATCCATATCACCCTTTCTTGCCGAATATGTATATTGCCCACATCACGATCCCTATAAGGAGTGCGATTATGTATGAATAGATGCCGTTTAGCGCCATTATGAAATACGCCCAAAATGACACTGCGATAAGCACGTAAATATTCCTTGAGTCAAAGAATATCCTGCTTCCATCAAGAGGGGGTATAGGCAGGAGGTTCCATGCAGCATACCCCAGGTTGAACATGAAAAGCGCGTGTATGAATCCAGAAGTGGAGTAGGCTCCTGTGATCATCCTTTCGACCACCTTAAGGAACGTCACAAGAAGTATGCACGATATTGGTCCTGCAAACGCCACTATCGAGAACTTGTGGATATTAGGCCCGTACCTGAACTCACCAAGCCTGTGGATCCTGTGGTGATGTATCATAGTTCCTGTGACTGCAAGAGGCCATATCTTACCCCTGGTCACAAAAGCCACTGCAAGAGCGAGTATGATACCGTACCACCAGACATACTGCTCGACCGTGAAGCCTTCCTTAAAACCCCATAGCCTCTGCCCGGTGTGGTGCACCATGACTGATATCACGACGATCATGAAGACCCTAAGCAGGTTTCCCAGCCAGTGTGCAAGGACAAATGTCTCGCTCTTGTCATCAAGGCCAGCCACTAATGTAAGGACAGCTATAGTTACTATAAGCCCTCCAAACTCCTTCATCGTGAAGGGATAGTACCTCTTTATCATGTCAATGTAGCTTCTTGAAAACATTTATAGCCTATCTTGTATGTCCTATTATAAAAAGTTTTAGTTTGATAAAGGCTCAGTAGAAAGTGTGAGGGCATCAGTTTTGCGAGCTTCTGTTGCTAATAAATCAAGTGCGTCGCGGGGGGTTGCTCATGAATTTGTTCATGAGTCCGCCAAACTCGTTTGGCGACACCCCATCCGGGGACGCAGCACATTCTTGCTAAAGAAGCACAAGCGAGCCGATGCCTCCGAGCGAAGCGAGACTTTCTACTGAGCTTAATGAACTAAACTCACATCTCAACACTATATCCGAAAGAATACGCATTATCATCCTTGAACCTGTCGTCAAGGATGCGCTTTATGCCTTTCATGTGCCCTGCACCCATAAATGCTATTATCTTCTTGTCAGGGTGGTTTCGCATTATCGCCTCAAGCTTTCCTGCCATGTATGCATCCCTGTCTGATATCAGCGCCTTGTAGATGTTAGGATACCTTCCCTTCACCTCTTCTATCATCTTCTCGATAAGCTCTGATTCAGGCACCTTATTGATGTCAAAGCTGAACTTAGGCTGCTTTCCTGTCAGGGCATAGAAGAAACCCTTGAATATGTCTCCAAGGAACCGAAACTTCTCTTTCCAGGAGATCGTCCGGGAGAAGTTTCTTAGGGTGACCTCGATGTCCTGATCTATAAGCGCAAGCCCTATCCTTTTCTCCTGGGCAGCCCTTATGGCTGTTGCCATCTCCTCTCCGGGAAGAACCCCTGTCTTTTCTCCTAGTTTTCTTTCTGCCCATTCTCCGATGATGCTGAATATAAAACCCTTAAAACCGATTGTCCTTATCGCTGAAAGCGACCTTTTTCTTTTTGTCCTGTCAAGCACAGCAGGAAGCCTTTTCTTATCAAGCTCAACTGCGATTATGTCAGGCATATCTGATTCTATCGTTTTTTTGACATCTTCCAGGGACTGTTTTGCTATGTGATTTGTCCCTATCAGTCGGAGATTTTTTATCTGCATACCCTATAGGAAATTCTATTTCTTTTTAAATACTTTGTAACATATAGCCTTAATAAGCCAAAAGTTTAAATACATAAAAATTTTTTTACTATTTTAGAATAATTATAAAAATTTAAAACTGTCCAGTATATAACCCTGTTTGTTAACACGCAATGAAAGTACTGGGGCGCGGTAAAAAACCGTAACATATTAATAGTAGTATCACAAAATGATGTACTTATTGCGTAGTTAGCAAAAAAAGGGGGGTGTAAACAATGATCGTTAAAGAAGAATTTTTAAGCAAACTAAGGCGTTATTTCGCGCTTAACCTCTACGAGGTAAAAGTGTGGGCAGCGCTTCTTTCTCGTGGTGTTTCAACTGCAGGTGAGCTTTCTGACATCGCAAACGTACCAAGATCTCGTTCTTATGACGTTTTGGAAAGCCTTGAAAAGAAAGGATTTGTCGTGATGAAGCTTGGAAAGCCTATCAAGTACATCGCAGTTCCACCACAGGAAGTTGTTGAGAGAGTCAAGAAAAACATGAGGATCGACGCAGAAGAGAAAGTAAAAAGGCTTGAAGAGCTTAAGAGGACAGACGTCCTAAACGAGCTTAACACGCTCCACACACAGGGAGTTGAGCTTGTCGAGCCAACAGAGCTTTCAGGATCCTTAAGGGGAAGGCACAACCTTTACAACCATCTTGAGCTTACGATAAGAAACGCTGAGAAATCAGTCACAATCCACACCACAGCCCAGGGACTTATGAGAAAGGTTGAAGGGCTTAAGCCAACTCTTGAGCAGGTTGCAAAAAGAGGAGTCAAGGTAAGGATTGCAGCTCCTATAACAAAAGAATCAAAAGACGCAGCAAAAGAGATCTCAAAGATCGCTGAAGTCAGGCACACAAACAGCAAGGCAAGATTCACAGTAGTTGACGGAAAAGAGCTTATCTTCATGGTCCTTGGAGACCACGAGGTCCATCCTACATACGATGTCGGGATATGGGTAAACACGCCATTTTTCGCATCAGCTCTTGAAGAGATGTTTGAGCTAGGATGGAAGAACATGAAGCCTGTCAAGTAAGGCTTTTTTCTTTGTTTTTTTAATTCTATTATTCTTTATGTCTTTTATGATTTTGATTGGTCATCAGGAAATACTATCTTCTTGGTATATTATATACAATAAGCGAGTTTTTCGAATAATTCTTTTTTTGGTCAGCATCGGCTCGGCTGTGCTCTTGATACCTGCTTCATCCGTTTGAGCCCCGGATGGTGTATCGCCAAGAATATCTTGGCGGACTTGCAAACAAGTTTGCAAGCGACCCCCCCAAACTCTGAGTCTTTTTCTCTGAAAAGCCTCGCAAATTGATGCTGACCAAAAATTATTAGAAAAACTCGCAATAAACAGAAATCAAAAAAAATAAAAAAAATGTCAGGACTTGTAGAGGTGGGTTTTCTCATAAACAAGTCCTGACAAAAGACCAATGCATGATCATTTCTTCTTTTCAGGGGAGGCAGGCGCAGCGGGAGGTTCATCCTGCATCCCGCTTTCATCGACCTTGAACTTGCCGACAAGCCTTTTCAGGTCATCCGCACTCTTTGCAAGGTTCTGGGCAGATGTCGCTACCTGCTGCATCGACGCTGTCGTCTGTTCTACTGAGGCGCTTACCTCCTCGCTTCCGGCAGCAGACTCCTCTGCTACTGCAGATACTCCTTCTATCGATTTCTGCACCTTTTCTGAACTTACAAGCTGCTGCTGCGTTGCACCGCTTATCATCTCGACCTGGGAAGCCACTTCAGCAACATTCTGGCTTATCACCTGAAGCGCATTCAGCGCTTCTCCGACAACCTTGTTGCCTTCATCAACTGCTGTCTTGCCTTTGCTCATGGAATCAACAGCGTTTTTAGTGCTTGAGACTATTTCTGATATCATGGCTTCTATCTGTTTTGTCGCTTTTTGTGATTCTTCAGCAAGCTTCCTTACCTCGTCTGCAACAACAGCAAATCCGCGTCCAGCTTCTCCTGCTCTTGCTGCTTCTATCGCTGCGTTTAGCGCTAGCAGGTTCGTCTGTTCAGATATAGAATTGATGACTTCGACAACCTTGTTTATCTGCTCGCTTTTTGATCCAAGATCCTGGACAACTGCAGCAGATGAGCTTACGCTCTCGCTTATGGACTGCATCTTCTCTCCAGCAAGCTTTGCGGATTCTCCTCCTTTTGTCGCAGCATCTTTCGCTTCGATAGCCTTCTTTGCTGATTCCATAGCTGAGTTAGTAACTGTTTTTATAGAGCTTACAAGCTGCTCAACATCGTTTTTAGTGTCTCCAGCAGACTTGCTCAGCTGCTGGCTTCCTTTGGCTATCTCCTGGACGGTGCTTGAGACCTGCTCTGTTGAGGCATTCACCTGCTCTGATGAAGCGCTTAGCTCTTCAGCAGTCGCAGCAGATGATGCCGCATTTTTTGATATCCTTACTATCATCGCGTTCATGTTTCCCATGAACTTGTCAAACCATTTCCCCATCTCCCCGATCTCATCCTTTGATTTTACGTTCATCCTCCTTGTGAGATCTCCTTCGCCTTCAGCGATGTCTTTTAGTATGGCGACTGTCTTGTTGACGGGCCTTGTTATCATGAGTGCAAAAAACACTCCTATGACCATGGCAAGCGCTCCGCATATGACGACAAATATTACAAGAAGCGCACGGGTTCCTGCTTGCTGGCTTTTAGTGTTATCCTGGCTTTTCTTTGCCTCCTCATCTACTATAGTCTTATACTCTCCAAAAAGGGTCATCATGTGCTCTACAGCAGGCTCGCTTTTTGTCTGGAAAACTTCCATAGACTTTTGCTTCTTCTCTGTCTGCTCCTTTATGTATGCTCTAACTATAGCGAACTTTTTGAGCATCTCATCTGCACGAGGTTCTGTTACTGTAATGAAGATCTGCTTTGCCTTTTCTACTGATTCCGGATCATGGATCTTTCCATCAGGTCCTGCAAGAGCAAGTATGCCCTCTGCAGAGTGATGCAGGTCTGAGTGGATGGATTCCATATCATCAAAAGCCTTCCTTATCTCTGGAGGAAACTTATTGTAGTCCTCTGAGCCTATGAAGCTGTAATACCACTGTCCAAACCCGCATTTTCTTGGATCTGTGGTAGATGTAAATACTTTATTATTATCTTCCCAGGTGTCCATAAGGGACATCATCCATTTCAGATGATCCCCTTCTTTTTCTGCAAGGAACCCGTCAAGTGTCAGGTCTGTAGGGCTATATAGCTCTTTTATCTCCTGTCCTGACTCGTGCAGCTCTATGTGGTACTGTTCCATCTCGTCAAATACTTTCTTTTCTTCAGGAGAAAGTTTTGCGTATTCTTCGCTTTCTTTTATGCCATAATACCAGGTTCCGAAGCCGCACTTGTGCCAGTCTGTCTGCGCGTTGAACTCAACATCATTCAGAAGCTGGTTAGTAAGCTTGTCCATCCACAGAAGATGGTCGTTTAGCTTCTGGTCAAGAAATTGTGATTTTTGTATATCTCCAATTGTCTGCTCCCCGCTTCCGACGACCTTCCCAAGGCCGATTATCCCTACAGCGCCAAGGATCAGGACCAGGACAACTACTATCCCGAATCCTAACAAAAGTTTTTGCATTAGTTTCATCTGTGCCCACCTCTTTTTTTTCAAATCAAAATAAATTACAATTGACCTACCGTATTATTTACGGGAACCCATATTTAAATAGTTTTCTATTATTCATTTTTTTTGATATTTTTGGATTTTACTAAACTTTTTTAGAAAATTATTTAAGCCTGAACTTCCTAATAGATAAAATATGGTCTTTTTTTGTTTATTCATAAAAACAAACCATTACTTTTTTAGTATCACTTAAAGGTAGGAGATGAAAAAAGAAAAAAAAACTAAAACCGAAAAAGACATGTTAGGGATAGATGATATTCCATTTAGCGACCTCATCCATACGATGAGAGAAGGTTTTGGGATAGTAGACCGGAACAGGATCCTTACTTATGTCAATGACAGGGTCATAGAGCTGTTTGGCTACTCCAGGGACGAGATCATAGGGAGGAAAGCGACCGATTTTCTTGAAAAGGAAAATAAGAAGATTTACCTTGACCAGATGGAACTAAGGAAAAAAAGCATAGCTTCACCTTATGAGCTGACATGGAAAAAAAAGAACGGCGAAAACCTATACACCCTGATGTCACCAAGCCCAATATTTGGCAATGGCGAAAACTTTCAAGGAAGCTTTGCAGTCATAACTGACATAAGCGAACTAAAGAAGGTCAATGAAGCCCTTCACAGCAAAAATGAAAAGATAAGGAACATATTTGAGTTCTCACCTGACGCGATAGCTGTTGTGGCGACCGATGGAAAGATTACTTCTCACAATAAGGAGCTTGTTGAGCTGCATGGTTTTGAAGAAGGGACAAATCTTGTGGGCATGAGCTGCTTTAGGTTCGTTTCATTAAAAAACCACAAGAAAGTCAGAGAAAGCATGAAACATATATCAGACACAGGCAAGAGCCAAAAGATCGAGTTAAACCTGCTCAGAAGGGACGGAAAAGAGATCCCATGTGAACTTTCAGTAGGACTTGTGAAAGACATATCAGGAAAACCCCTTTCTTTTGTCGCTATAATAAGGGATGTGACTGAGAAAAAGAGGGATGATCAGGCGCTCAACGACTCAAGAAAACTGATAGAGGTTGAGGTTGAAAGAAAGACGCAGGAGATAAAAAAGCTTAATCTTCAGCTTCAGGAATACGCAAAAAAGCTTGACCTTAAGCTAAAAAGGATAGATGAAAAGAGGATTAACCTTACAAAAAAAGAGAAGCTTGCATTTTATGGGCTTGTCAGGTATCCCCATCTTAGCGTAAAGGAGCTGGCTGAAAAGATAGGCCTTAGGAAGACAACGGTCAATTCCATAAAGAACAAGCTCAAGAGCGAAGGATACTACAAGACAAGATACGTGCCAAGATTTGACATCATAGGCTGCGACCTTTTTAGTTTTACCTATGGCAAGCTAGGATATATCGATACGGCTGGAAAAGGGGAGATACCGTTAAGTTTTCATGAAAAAATGTTTGAAAAGGTCAAGTCCTCTCCTGAAAAAGTTTATTTTGTTTCATCAAGCCAGGATTTTTTTTCTTTTGTGATATCAAAGAATCTGTCTGATTTCAAAAAGAGCCATGATATCTATGAAGAAATCATGCATAAGCAAAAAATCAGGTTTGAGGATCATGATGTGATTCACTTTCCTTCTGACAATAGTATTTTTTGCAATTTTTTCAACTTTGCAGGGATCCTTGCTAAAAGATTTGAGTTGGATGTTAAATATCAAAAGCCGGCTGAGCCAGAGCATAAGGCTATAGTTTTAAGCCAGATGGAAAAAAAGTTGGTATATGGACTTATGAAATATCCTGATGCGACTGTCGCAGAACTGGCAAAAAGGATGGTTGTTTCAGTTCCGACAATATGCAAGCTGAGAAAGAGGCTTATTGATAATGGTGTTTTAAAGGTTGTCAATTTTCCTGACTTTTGGAAGATAGGGATGGACCTGCTAGTCTTTAGCAGGTACAGGCAGACTATTCCCTCAGGTGAGGATGAAGGCCACCCTCACAAGGCCACAAATCCTAATGTGTTTTTTTCAATATCTACAAAGACTGATAGGATTGTGATCTCTGCCTGTAAGGATTATGCAGAGGCCCAAAACAATTTTAATCATTGCAAGAGGTGCATATCTGAAAATATGCTTGGCCGGCCAGTACATATAATAATCCCTTTTGGGGATATAAATTTCTTCAAGCTTGATTTTATCCAGCTTGCAGCTAAACTGCTTGGTTTTGACAATCAAAAAGTTTAAATATACCCCCTGATTCCCAATTTCTCATGAGATCATTGCCAAAGAACAACATGACAGCAATAAAAGGCAGTGACAGCTTTAGATTTTTTGGTTACTTCTACTTTTTTTATCAGTGAATCCTTGAGTTTCTCCGGGGTCACTGAAGACATCGATCAAGACAAAGATGAATTCTGACCTCCCAAACTCAAGGACACGGACCAGGTAGAAGGAGCCATACCAAGAAGACAAAACAAACAACGACAAAGGTGAGAGAAAGGATGGGAGATAGCAAATCTGACAATTTATCAAAAGATGTAGAAAAATTAAGATCGCTTTTGATGGAACGAATACAGGGTCTTGTTGTGACTTATGGTGGGCAAGGAAGGACGGGAAAAACTCCAAAAGGAAAATATTTAAGATTAAACGCAGCTGATGTTATTACTTCAGGAAGAACCCCTGTGGAGTTAGTTGTAGTTCATGAAGACTTAACTAAAGCAGGATTTGTCCTGCAAACTAATTTCGATCCTGAATTTCCTTTTGCATATGCGCTGTTTATTGATGCATTATCCGACCTTAAATCTCTTAAAAACGGCCCCGTTCAAGGAAAAATGTATGGGTTGATGGAAGGGATAGTCACGGATCCTCTCTTTAGTAGATTAAGAGTAAAGGGATTAGCTAAACTAGTAGATAGGTTGCAGGATGGTTTTTATCTCAGAGGGGATGGAGGGGGTTCTTCAGGTGCTTATCCTATAAGGGGGGTTGTTGCATCCCAAAGGATACCTTTGATAAATGGTAGAAGCGGTAAAGAACCTATAGGGCTTTTGGTTGAAGCAGAACCAGATCCACGCTTGTATACATCTTTAGATATGAGACTTAAGGAATTAGCGATACCTTATTCAGGGGAGGTTCTTGCTAAGTGATACAAATAGCTCGCTAAACCACTCTAAACAGAAAAGACCCAAACATTAATTTGTAACCCACCCAACCAATAACTATATATAATGAGATATTTTTCAGATGGTCTAGATGGCGCAAACGACAGATGAGCAAAGGCTACTGGAATCGCTCAGCAATTATGAGCGAAAGCTGCTTCCTCTTCTTGCTTCAGACATCTCCTTTGATGAGGCATGCAAGAAGTCAGGGCTAAAGCCTATTGAAGCTATGCGCGGTGCGCAGTGGCTTGAGAACAAAGGGCTTCTGAAGATAGAGTCTGAGGAGGCAGAAAAGGTTTCCCTGGACAAGAACGGAAAGGAATACGCAAAAGAAGGCCTTCCTGAAAGAAAGATGCTAAAGGCGCTTGAGAAAGGAGATTTCACGATAAAAGACCTTCTCCAGAAGACAAAGCTTGAAAACACGGAGTTTAACGCTTCTCTTGGCATGCTGAAAGGGAAGATGGCGATAAGCCTTGAAAAAGGGATGGTCGCGATAACCGATCAGGGCAAAAAGCTGCTTCAAAAGAACACACCTGAAGAGGACCTGCTAAAGAGGCTTGAGAAGTCAGCAGCAAGCATATCTGACATCAAAGACCTTGAAAAGCTCGCTCTTGACAATCTGAAAAAAAGAAAAGAGATGATCAAGATAGCCCTCACAAAGGAAAGGACGCTTGTCCCGACAGACCTTGGAAAGAGGCTTTCAAAAAAGAAAGTATCATCAGAAAACGTCCTTGAAAAGCTCACTCCTGAGATGCTCAAGAGCGGCTCATGGAAAGGCAAGAGCTTCAGAAGATATGATGTAAAGATCAACGTGCCTAAGATATACGGCGGAAGAAGGCACTTTGTCAACCAGTCCATAGAATACATAAAGAAGATATGGCTTGAGATGGGATTCACAGAGATGACAGGCACAATGGTCCAGACAGCCTTCTGGGACCTTGACAGCCTGTTCGTGCCCCAGGACCACCCTGCAAGGGACATGCAGGACACGTTCTACATAGACGATCCAAGCTGCGGAAAACTTCCGATGCCCCTGAAAAACAAGGTGAAGGCAACACACGAGGCAGGCGGAAACACAGGAAGCAAAGGCTGGCGCTACAAGTGGGATGAGAACGTCGCAAAAGAAAACCTCCTCAGGACCCACACGACAGTGCTGTCAGCCCAGGCGATATCAAAGCTAAAGGAATCTGACCTTCCTGCAAAGTTCTTCTCAGTCAACAAGGTATACAGGAACGAGACCTTGTCATGGAAACACCTTTTCGAGTTCGTGCAGGTCGAAGGGATAGTTGTAGATCCTGACGCAAACCTGAAGCACCTGAAAGGATACCTGAAGGAGTTCTACCTGAAGATGGGCTACAAGGATGTCAGGATGAGACCAGCACATTTCCCATATACAGAGCCTTCCATGGAAGTTGACGTCCTTCACCCTGTCAGCAACACATGGGTAGAGCTTGGAGGATCAGGGATATTTCGTCCGGAAGTCGTCGAGCCGCTGCTTGGAAAAGCAGTTCCTGTGCTTGCATGGGGGCAGGGCATGGAAAGGATAATGATGTCCTATTACAAGTTCAACGATATCAGGCAGATATACAACAACGACCTGAAAACACTAAGGACAGTAAAGACATGGATGGAAGGGATAACAAAAATTGGCTAATTACCAATATTTGCTCGCCTAACTCCGACCTAAAGGTCGGAGTTTTACGGCTTGCTAATCTTGTTAGCCAATTTTTGGAATAGAAAATTTCGACAGAAATTTTCTATAAGATAAGAGGGCTAAACATAGACCCTCATTTGAAATATAACCAATGATGATCAAAAATGCCAACGATAAAAGTAAGCAAAGAGGAATTTGAATCATATGTCGGAAAAAAGCTTCCGCTAGAAAAGCTAAAAGACAGGATATCGATGATGGGAACAGACCTTGACTCGATAGAAGGAAATGAGATAAACGTAGAGATATTCCCGAACAGGCCTGACATGCTTTCCCTCCAGGGATTTGCCAGAGCATTCTCATCATTTATCGGCGAGAAGACAGGACTCAGGCACTACAAGGTAGAGGACTCAAAAGAAAAAGTCATAATCGACAAGTCCCTTAAGACAGTAAGGCCATACACTGCATGCGCCATAGTCAAGGGAATGAAATTTGATGATGAGAAGATAAAAGAAGCCATCCAGATACAGGAAAAGCTCCACGTGACGTACGGAAGGAACAGGAAGAAGGCAGCGATAGGCATATACCCTTTCGAGAAGATCAAGCCTCCGATAAGGTTTCTTGCAAAAAAGCCAGAAGACATAGTCTTTCGGCCGCTTGAATGGCACGAGGAGATAAACGCCGCACAGATACTTGCGCGCCACCCGACAGGAAAGGAATACGCCCACCTGGTCGAAGGCCTTGACAAGCTTGCAGTATTTATAGACGCGGATGACAACGTGCTTTCAGTCCCGCCTATAATAAACTCACACATGACAGGAAAGATAACAGAAAGCACGACTGACGTCTTCATAGAATGCTCAGGATATGATTTTGAGGTCCTTAAGAAATGCCTGAACATAATAGTCACAGCTTTTGCAGACATGGGCGGAAAGATATACTCGATGACACTTGAGTACCCAGATGGAAAGCAAACAACACCAAACCTTGATCCTGAAGAGATAAAGCTTGACCTTGACTACATAAACAAGATACTGGGGCTTAACCTCAACAAGACGCAGGCAAAAGAGCTTCTTGAAAGGATGGGCTATGGATACAAGGAAGGAAACGTCCTTGTCCCGGCATACAGGGCAGACATAATCCACCAGATTGACTTCGCAGAAGACATCGCGATAGCATACGGATATGAGAACTTTGAAGAGATAATACCAGCTGTTGCGACAATAGGTCAGGAAGACAGCATAGAGATACTCAAGTCAAAGATTGCAAGCATACTCATAGG
Organism: Candidatus Woesearchaeota archaeon; assembly: GCA_046705145.1. Lineage (GTDB taxonomy): Archaea > Nanobdellota > Nanobdellia > Woesearchaeales > JBJKQO01 > JBJKQO01. The sequence goes on along the minus strand of JBJKQO010000027.1, from coordinate 17,440 downwards.
TATGGGCATGATAGAATGCTGCACATACAACCTCACAAGCAGGGAGAACCAGCTTGACAAGATGAACTATAAGGCAGACATCGTAGGGCTCAAGAACTCGCTCTCAAAAGAATATGATGTGCTAAGAGCATGGGTCATCCCAAACATGCTTGAAGTCCTCGGAAACAACCGCCACAACGACTATCCTCAGAACATATTCGGGTTCGGGACAGTCTTCAAGAAAGATGAAAGCCAGGAGACAAACATACTTGAGAACGAAAGGCTGGCTGCAGCACTATGCGAGGAATCAGCAGACTACACAAAGATAAGGCAGGCTTTCGACTACCTTATGAGCTCGCTCGGGCTTGAGTACGATGTGATCGAAGAGGACCATCCCTCGATGATACCTGGCAGGTCAGCAAGGATAAAGGTCAAAGGAAAAAAGATAGCATATATAGGCGAGATATCACCGGACGTACTTTCCAGATGGGAACTTGCATTTCCTGTAGCAGCATTTGAGATAAATGTCAGTGAGCTTTTGGGTATAATAACCAAATAGTATATGCCGGATCTTTTTCGATTTTTTCTTAGCAAGACATATTAATGGGAGGTTTATTTTTCTTAGTAACATTTATATATTAGTTATACATATTATATAATTAATTAGATAATAGGTTATATAAATGGTTATCTGTAAAACAAGAAGATGGGGAAGTTCAATAGGCATCATCATCCCAAAGGATCTGGTGAATGAGATGAGACTAGGAGAAAATGAAGAGATAAATATTGAGATCAACAGGAAAAGCAAGAATGTCCTACGAGAGTTATGGGACTGGCAGATGCCTAAAGGAAAAATAACCCGAGAAAGATTCGAGGAGCTCAGAAAAGAGCTACAAAGCAAATACGAGTGATAACAATGCTTTGTCTTGATACTTATGCGCTGATCGAAATAATCAACAAAAACCCAAAATATTCACAAGTGATCAATTCAGAGTTTTCTATACCTGACACGACCCTATCTGAGTTATACTGGGTACTCTTAAAAGAGGCAGGCAGGGAATGGGCCAGGTACTGGTATAACAAGATGAAACCATTTGTAAAAAAGGCAGATGTTACTATCTTGATAGATGCTATGGATTTTAAACATGAAAACAAGAAGCAAAAACTATCATTTTTTGATTGTTTCGGATACATATTTGCTTCAAAAAACGGATTAAGGTTTGTTACAGGCGACAAAGAATTCAAGAACAAGGATAATGTGATGTTTATAGAAAAATGACATTTCTTCTTTTGGGATCAATGGACTATCAAATCAAAAACTTTATAAATCCCGCTGTACTCCCATCTACTATGATGAAAGCATCGTCTGGGAAAAACGTGAAAGATTCTGGATCTGCTTATTTTAGATACTTCTATTTTTATTTTGCATAAAGCCTTGGGATTGACTAAATCTTGAGCCTTTTTTTCACAAAAAAGCTTAAAATTCTATTCCAAGGCGAAAGGTTCTTTAAGATTTAGCGATAAACAACTAAAACAGACAAAGGTGGTAAGAAATGATAATTGTGCTTAAACCAAACACAAGCAAGGAAGACATAAGAAAGATAGAAGACAAGCTGAAAGAAAAAGGGCTTAAGCCCGTGAACTTCGAAGGCGTGGAACGCTCTGTCATCCACGTATGGGGCAACGTCAGCGAAGACGAACCCGAAAAATGGCAGTCCGTAGAATGCGTCGAAAATGTCATGAGAGTGCTTAAGCCATACAGGCTTGCAAGCAAAGAGCACCATGCTGAAAAGACCATAGTCAAAGCAGGAGACGTGACATTCGGAAACGGAGAGTTCACTATAGTCGCAGGACCATGCTCAATAGAAAACGAAGAGCAGGTGATGATGACAGCAGAGATACTAAAAAGCATGGGAATCAAGATAATGAGGGCATCAGCATTCAAGCCAAGGACAAGCCCATACTCATTCCAGGGACTTGGGGTAGAAGGCCTGAAGATACTCAAAAAGGTCAGGGAAAAGACAAGCATGCTCGTCGAGACAGAAGTCATGGACGTAAGAGACGTCCAGATAGCGGCAGAATACGTCGACATATTAAGGGTAGGAGCAAGGAACATGCAGAACTTTGACCTCCTAAAAGAGATGGGAAAGATAGATAAGCCAGTGATCATCAAGAGAGGGATGTCAGCTACGATAAAGGAATTTATCATGGCAGCAGAATACGTCCTGATGAACGGCAACAAGAACGTCATACTATGCGAAAGGGGGATAAGGACATTCGAGACCGCATACAGGAACACGCTTGACCTCGCAGCAGTAGCGCTCCTGAAAAAAGAGACGCACCTTCCTGTCATCGTAGACCCAAGCCACGCTGCGGGAAGAAGGGACCTTGTCCCAGACCTTGCAAAGGCATCAGCAGCAGTCGGAGCAGACGGCCTGCTAATAGAGATGCACCACGATCCTGAGCACGCGAAAAGCGACGGAGCGCAGTCACTCAACCCCGAAAACATGAAGCAGCTGATCGAAGAGCTAAGGCCGATATGCGCAGCTGTAGGGAAGAAGCTTTGATCTAGTTTGCCATAAACAAGGTCAGCATCAATCTGCGAGGCTTATGATGTTTATGGGGCGCAGAGCTAAGGGGGTTGTCCCTTACGGGGCTTTAGCGATAGAAGCAGAATCGGTAACACAGCCGAGCCGATGCTGACCTTGAAAATTGGAAATATGGCAAATAAATGAGGAACAAGATGGAAAAGATAAGGATAGATATCGGTGAGAGAAAGAAAGCCTATGATATAATCATAGCTGAGGACAGTCTTGCGATAGTAGAGGGCCACATCAAAAAAAATCATCCAAAAAAAGCCGTAGTCATCATAACAGATGATAACGTCAAAAAACTCTACATCAAAAAGATCGAAGCTGCTTTTGCAGCTGTCTCTCCTCTCATCATATCAGTACCTCCAGGAGAGCAGAGCAAGTCAAGAGAAGAGAAAGCAAGGATAGAAGATGAGATGCTCTCAAAAGGCATAGGGAGGAACACGGTTGTTGTTGCGCTGGGAGGAGGTGTCGTCGGAGACCTCGCAGGATTTGTAGCCTCAACATACAACAGGGGAGTTCCTGTGATACAGGTCCCAACAACGCTTCTTTCGATGGCAGACTCTTCTGTAGGCGGCAAGACAGGGATAAACACGAAACATGGCAAGAACCTGATAGGAACATTTTTCCAGCCAGAACTCGTCGTGATAGACCCATCGTTTCTTAAGACACTTCCCGAAGAAGAATACCTAAACGGCATGTGCGAGATAATAAAAGCAGCGCTTATCCGCGACAGCGAGCTTTTCCAGTCAATAGAAATGAACGCCAGCCTCATCCTGAAAAGAGACAAGGAGACAGTCATGGAGATACTGAAAAAGTCCATCCTCATAAAAAAGGAAGCAGTAGAAAAAGACGAAAAAGAAGCAGGACTGAGACAGACGCTTAACTTCGGCCACACTATAGGCCACGCTGTTGAAGCATGCTCAGGCTACAGCATAAGACACGGATACGCAGTAAGCATAGGCATGGCAGCCGAAGCACGCATATCATCAAGGATCGCAGGATTGAAAGAAGAGGAAAAAGAGAAGATAATACTTCTTCTGAAAAAGCTCAGCCTTCCTGTCAATATACCTGCAGGCCTAAGCACAGATGCGCTCAAAGGATCGATGTCAAAAGACAAGAAGAATACAGGAAAAAATCCAAGATTCGTCCTGTTGGAAAAGATCGGAAAGGTAAAAAAAGAAGGTAGCTCGTATTCATCTGAAGTTGAGGATAAGATCATTGGAGAAGAGATAAAAAAATCAAGATGATCAACTATGATAAGGATTTATCCAGTAAAAAAGCTTGATGCAAGGATAAGTGTTCCGGGAAGCAAGTACATAGCAAACCGTATCCTTCTGATAGCAGCGCTTGCAAAAGGGACATCCACAATCTCAAACGTCCCGGAAAACGACGACATAAACAACTCGATATTTGCATTAAGAAAACTAGGGGTGGACATACAGAAAAAAGATGACACCCTCACTGTCAGGGGAACAGGAGGAAAGATAGGCATCACAGAGTCCACTATAGATGTAGGACAGTCAGGAACGCTCCTAAGGTTCATAACAGGAGCATGCGCTATATCAAAAAAGAAGATAACTATAACAGGAAGCGAAAGGATAGGGCAAAGGCCGATAAATGAGCTTATAACCTGCCTTGGCAGGCTTGGAGCAAAGGCAAGAAGCAGAAACAAAGGATACCCTCCTGTAGAGATATCAGGAACCCTGGTAGGAGGAGAAGTTGAGATAGACGGAAGCGTAAGCAGCCAGTTCGTAAGCTCGCTTCTTCTGATAGCACCATACGCAAAAAAAGACATAACCCTCAAGATCAAAGGAGAGCTCGTATCAAAAAACTATGTTGACATGACACTCTCTGTCATGAAGCAGGCAGGAGCAAGCGTGAAAAGAGAAGGATACAGCTCATTTACTGTGAAAGCAGGAAGGGCATACGACAAGAAAGACTGGAAAGTGCCCTCAGACCCAAGTTCTGCAAGCTACTTTATGGCAGCAGCAGCCATAACAAGAGGAAGGATAGAGATAGATAACTTCGACCATGATTCATTACAAGGAGAATCAAGGTTTTGCGACGTCCTCTGGAAGATGGGCTGCAGCGTGCAAAAGAAAAAGACAAGCATCACAGTCTCATGCAAGAAATCCCTAAAAGGCATAGACCTAGACATGAGAGACATGCCAGACGTAGTGCAGACACTTGCAACAGTCTCGCTTTTCTGCAAAGGCAAGACAAGGATAAGAGGGATATCCAACCTTAAGTACAAGGAAAGTGACAGGATAAACGACACTGCAGCAGAGCTTCGCAAGCTCGGAGCAAAAGTGACCACGACCCAGGATGAGATGATAATAACACCAGGAAAAATCACACCAGCTCTTGTCAGCGCGCACGACGACCACAGGATGGCAATGTCCCTTGCGCTTGCAGGCCTCAATGTCCCAGGCATAGAGATAGACCACCCGGAATCAGCCAACAAGTCATTTCCAGGATTCTGGGAAAAGCTGGAAGAGACAGGAGTCAAGCTTAGTTCCGAGGGGAACATAGTCCTCATAGGATACAGGGGAACAGGCAAGTCAACTGTTGCAGCAGAGCTCTCCAGGATGACAGGGATGAAAGCATTAAGCACAGACAAGGAGATAGAAAAAAAGATAGGCAAGAGCATAAAAGGATAAGTCAAGAAAAACTCATGGGAAGATTTTCGCGACATAGAAACACAAGCCATATCCTCGCTTCGAAACGTGTCAGGAGCAATAATCGACTGCGGAGGAGGAGTTGTCGAGCGAAATGAAAACATGCGGGCTCTAAGAAAAAACTCAAAAGTGTTCTGGCTAAAGGCAGGAGAAGACACCATAAGAAAAAGGATAAGCACAGCAAAAGACAGGCCGAGCCTGATGAAAGGAAAAAGCTTCATCTCAGAGATAAGGCAGGTGCTAAAAAGAAGAAACCCCCTGTATCATAGGTCATCAGACACCTGGGTCCTGACAGACGAAAAGGATGCAGGGGAGGTGGCAGCAGAGATATCAGCACAATTTTTTGGATGCAAAAAAGTGCTATGCATAACAGAGAAGACAATGGGTGCCGCAGAAAAGGAAATAACCAAGTCTAAAGCTGGAGCAGACCTTTTAGAGATAAGGGCAGATCTCATCAGAGGACTGACAGAAAAAAGCGTTAAGAAACTGATATCAAAAAAACGCTCAGAAATCATATTTACGATCAGAAGCAGAAAAGAAGGGGGCATGAACAGTTATACTGAAAAGAAAAGGCTTGCGCTGATAAATGCGGCGTGCGAGGCAGGAGCTGATCTTGTCGACGTAGAACTAAGTTCCGGAAAGAAGCTCATATCAGCAGTCTCAAAAGCCAAAAAAAACGCATCACTCATAGTATCATACCACAACTTTTCGCTGACGCCAAAGCTTGAAGAGCTTGAAAGGACATATCTAGAGGCAAAAAAGTCAGGAGCAGACATAGTGAAGATAGTGACAAAGGCCAAAAGCATAAATGACAATTTCACAATATTTAAGCTCCTTGAAGGAAAAAGCGACCTTGCAGCGTTCTGCATGGGGCTTCAGGGCCAGATGTCAAGGATACTTGCAAAAAATTACGGCTCAAGACTGACATACGCGTCAGGACAAGGAAAAAAAGAGGCAGCGCCAGGCCAGCTGACAACAGCAGAGCTTGACGAATACAATTTTGACAAGATAACCCCAAACACAAAAGTGATAAGTGTAGTAGGAGAACATGCTGAGAACTCAAAATCGAGGCACATGCACAACACCATGTTTGCAAAACAAAAAATAGACTGCGTATACATACCTCTAAAGACAAGAAAAGAAGAGCTCAAAACCTTGATCGACAATTTCAGAAGCTTCGGATTTCATGGCGCAGCAATAACCATACCCCACAAGGAAAACATCATAAGCATGATAGACAGGATAGACCAAAACGCAAAAAACATAGGAGCAGTCAACACGATAATCAACAGCAACGGCGCTCTTTTAGGATACAACACAGACGCTGCCGGAGCAGTTCTTGCCATAAAGGAGAAGACAGCGATAAAAGGAAAAAAAGCGCTTGTCATAGGAGCAGGAGGCGCAGGAAGGGCGATAGTGTACGGCCTGAAAAGAGAAGGCGCAAAAGTCACGATAACCAACAGGACAAAGGAGAAAGCAGATGCTCTTGCAAAAGAGTTTGGGATATCATCATCAGATATGTCAAGGATAAAAGATCTGATCATGAAAAACGACATCGTAATCAATGCGACAAGCGTAGGCATGAAGCCGAAAGATAACGAGACAATAATACCTACGGAAGCTCTCACTTCAGCCTCGCACTCAAAAGAAAAAAAGATTCTGCTTGACATAGTGTACACGCCGCTTCAGACAAGGCTGATAAGAGACGCAAAAAAAGCAGGATTCATAACAGTCACAGGAGAAAGGATGCTGATACACCAGGCTATGGGCCAGTATAAGATATGGACAGGAAGACAGGCTAACTTCGGAGTCATGGAATCTGCCATTATAAACCAGATAAGACCTTAGTTAACAAAAAAATAACAGGTGAAAAAACATGTCAGGAAACTCGATAGGACAATCGTTTAGGGTGACAAGCTGGGGAGAATCCCACGGCACTGCAATAGGCGTAGTTGTCGACGGATGTCCCCCAAACATAAAACTTGACCAAGCACTGCTGCAAAAAGAGCTTGACCTGCGAAAGCCAGGGCAAAGCACACTCTCAACACAAAGAAAAGAAGAAGACCTGCCAAGGATAATGTCAGGAGTGTTTGAAGGAAAGACGACCGGGGCACCTATCTCGATAATCATAGAGAACAAAGACACCAAAAAAAGCGACTATAAAGAGATATCAAAGGTGTTTCGGCCAGGACACGCCGACCTGACATACCATGAAAAGTATGGCCTAAGAGACCCATGCGGCGGAGGAAGAAGCTCGGCAAGGATAACCGCAGGAAATGTCGCTGCAGGAGCAGTCGCAAAAGCAGTGCTTGCAGGATCCAGCATAGAGATAATCGCTTACGCAAAAAGCATAGGCAAAGCAAAAGCAGAGATTGATGAAGAAAAGATAAGCCGAAACGACGTGATAAAAAGCATCGTGCGATGCCCTGACAAGGCAGCTGAAAAAAAGATGATATCAGAGATCGAGTCAGCAAAGCAGGCAGGAGATTCAGTAGGCGGAACAATAGAATGTGTAATAAGAGGGGTTCCGGCAGGACTTGGAGAGCCTGTGTTTGACAAGATATCAGCAGACCTTGCAAAAGCAGTCATGTCAATAAATGCGTGCAAAGGATTTGAGATAGGAAACGGGTTTATGGCAGCAGAAATCCTAGGAAGCGAGAACAACGACCTGCTCTACTATGACAAGAAGACAAAGAAAGTGATGACCCAGACCAACAACTCCGGAGGAATACTTGGGGGGATAACAAACGGCATGCCACTTGTGTTTCGGGCAGCATTCAAACCAGTACCCACAATAGCAAAAAAACAGCAGACTGTTGACACTGCCTTTAACCAGGCTGAGATCATCGGAAAAGGAAGGCATGACCCATGCGTGATCCCAAGGGCTGTTGTCATCGTGGAAGCGATGGCAGCCATAGTCGTATGTGACCATCTGCTAAGGCATAGGGCACAGTGCGGAGGAAAATGAAGATGATCAATGAAAATCATGACAGCCTTGAGAAACTAAGACTAAAGATAGATGAGATAGATGACAAGATACTCACGCTTATCAAAGAAAGGATGGACCTCATGCCACAAGTCGCAAAAGCAAAGATCGAGCAAAGCATTACAGTAACGGACAAAAAAAGAGAGGAAGAAATCCTGACATCAAAGAAAGCAAAAGCGCAAAAGCAAGGCATAGACCCCATGATGGTAGAGGATGTATACAAGGCGATAATAAAAGGATCAAAAAAGATACAGGACAAGATCATAGCTGAGAAAAAATGAAAGTAAACCAAAACATAACAAGGATAAGGACCTCGATAAGGCAGATAAGCGAGCTCGCATCAAAAGAGAAAGGATGCATAAGGCTTGACATAGGGGAGCCAAGCTTTGACACCCCAGCAGAGATAAAAGAAGCAGCAAGAAAAGCCATCACCAAATACAAGTCATCATACGCTCCTGTCAGAGGCGCAGACTTTTTGCGCGAGAAGATCGCAGAATACGAGTCAAAAAAAGGGCTTGACATAGCGCCTGAAAACGTGATGGTCACAAACGGAGGGATGGGAGCGCTTTTCTGCTCGTTTCTCGGCCTTGTAGGCAAGGATGAGGAAGTAGTGCTTCCTGACCCTTTCTGGTCGCCATACGCCCTGATGCTTGACTCTCTTGAAAGAAAGCACAAAAGTGTTGCGTATTATGGTAAAAACAGGCTTGATGAGAAAAAGCTTTCAGAAGGCATAAGCCCTGCCACAAGCATGATCCTTGTCAACTCCCCAAACAACCCCGCAGGATACATGATAGGAGAAAAAGACATGAAAAAGATAGCAGGCATAGCAAAAGAAAAAAACATCACGATAATATCAGACGAAGTATATGAGAAGATAACATTCGGAAAGGACCACGTATCCCCAGCAAGATACGCGCCGCAGAACACAGTAAGGATAAACTCAGTATCCAAGACATTTTCCATGATAGGGTTCAGGATAGGATGGCTTACAGCGCCGGCTGAAGTCGTTGACGAGCTCATGAAATGCAACAGGGCGATAACAGCATCAGTCAACCTGTACTCGCAGGCAGCAGCAGCATTCGCCCTGGAAAACTGTGAAAGCCAGGCAGCAGAGATGGTAAAGGAATACAGGAAAAGGCACGACATCATGATATCAAGGATAAAAGAGACAGGCTGGAGATGCGAAGGAGCTGACGGAGCATTTTACCTGTTCCCTGACACAGGAAAAGAATCATGGAGCTACGCACTTGAGCTCATAAAAGAAGCAAAGGTATCAGCAGTCCCGGGAGCAGCATTTGGCGACTCAGGAAAGACGAGCCTGAGGCTGTGCTTTGGCTCATCGACAGCAGACCAGATAAACGAAGCATTTGACAGGATTGAGAAACATGAAAGAAAACAAAGATAAGATCAAGATAGGTATAATCGGCGGAAAAGGAAGGATGGGAAACTGGTTTAAGACCTACTTCTCATCCTTTGATAGTTTTGATGTAATGATATCAGACATAGGCACGAAGCTGACAAACGCAGAGCTTGTAAAGGTCTCTGACGTAGTAATATTCTCAGTGCCTATAGGAAGCGTGGTCCAGATCATCGAGGAAGTGCTCCCTCACACGAGAAAAGGGCAGATACTGATGGACCTCACATCTGTTAAGATACCTGCCTCAAACGCCATGCTAAGGTCAGAATGCGAAGTGCTAGGCCTCCACCCGGTATTTTCACACCACGCAGAATCCCTAAAAGGACAGGTCATGGTCATGTGCAAGGAGCGCCCGGGAAAATACACAGATATCTTTGAGAAGATGTTTAGGGAAAGCGGCGCAAAAGTCAAGATCGCAACAAAAGAAGAGCATGACAGGATGATGGCCATGATACAGGGACTCACCCATTTCAGCTCGATAATACTTGCAGACTGCATAAGGAAGCTCGGCCTTGACGTCAAGGAAACGCTGGAATACACAAGCCCCATATACAGGATAAGGATGGACATGATAGGAAGGATAATCGCGCAGGACCCAAGGCTATACGCAGAGATAGAGATACTAAACCCTGAGACAGAGAACCACCTGAAGGAGTTCATATCATCAGCAAACCAGCTGTTCTCCAGGGTCAAGGAAAAAGACATAGGCGGGTTTATCAGGTTCTATGAGGAAGCATCATCATATTTCGGGGACTTCCGAAAGACAGCATTATCAGAAAGCAATTATCTTATAAGCAAGATGAGGGATCTAGATGAAGACAAAAGCAACAAAAAAAGATGAGAACACAGACGGAAAAAGCATAGGCGTGCTCGGGCCAAAAGGCTCATACTCTGATTCGGCAGCAGCAACATGGAAAGGAAAAGAAGACACCACAGTCTTCTTTGACACGTTTGAAGAGATATTTGAAGCGATAAGGACAGGAAACGTCGATGTAGGCATACTCCCTTTTGAGAACACTATCGCAGGAAGCGTCGCGCGAAACTACGACCTTCTGCTAAAAGAAGAAGCTTCTGTGATAGGAGAGATATACCTTGAGATATCCCACAGGCTGCTGTCAAAAAAAGGCAATGATCTCAGCAGGATAAAGACAGTATACTCGCACAGCCAGGCAGTAGAGCAGTGCATAGACTTCATAAGGGAACACAAGCTCAAGGTGGCCCTTTTCCACTGCACAGCCGCTGCTGCAAAAGAAGTGTCAGAAAAGGCAAGAGATGACGAGGCAGCGATAGCATCAGATGACTGCGCAGACCTATACGGGCTTGAAGTCATCGAGGATCACATACAGAACAGCATGAAAAACATCACGAAATTCTTCGTCGTATGCAGGAAAGACAAGGTGTCAGAAGGCATAAAAGAAGAGAAGACAACCATAGCATTCAACACCAAGCACTACCCCGGAGCGCTTGTAAACTGCCTGCAAAGGCTTGCTAAAAACGGGATAAACCTGACAAAACTTGAATCAAGGCCGCTTCCAGAAAACCCCTGGGAATACGTGTTCTTCGCAGAGTTTGTCGGCGGCAAGGATGATGAGAACGTAAAGCTGGCACTAGGAGAGATGGAAGCAGCATCAACATTCATAAAAGTGCTTGGAAGCTATCCCAAGGGGGGATGATAGAAATGGTATGTTGATTATATTTCATTACTTTTTTCATTAATCTAAAACCTATCTATTCCTATTTTGGATGGCCTTTCTATTATATTATTTTATAGCAGATTCTTCAAATAGATCTCTTTCTTATTATAAAAAAACATTTTTTATGACCTTAAATCTTTTTTTCTACTTTTTCCAATCTTCTCTAGTTGGGGAGCATACCAAAATAATTTATTAGAATCTATATTTATATTGTCAAATTTGACAAAAAAATTCCTTATGCTATATTTTTTATCATTGAAACGCCATCTTACCCAGATTGATTCAATCTTATCAATCCTACCTATGCGCCCTAAGCATTTATTAATTATATTATTTCTTCCTTTTTTTTCTAAATCTTTAAAGGGTGTAACAGAAAAGGGATTAGAATTATCTATATTTGGGAATTTATAATTAACATCAATTACTTTTACATAGTCCCCTTGATGGAGCTTTCTTTGTGATTCCTTTAATCTGTTAAGTCTTTTTCTCTCTTTAGCAATAGTTTTCTTAATATTTTCTTCATTTGAAATCTCTTTATTTAGCTTATCCTTCCCTTTATTCAATGCCCAGTTAATCCGGTTCAATAGCATAGACAAAGCGTATACTTTATCATATTTAGGATTTTTTTCAACGTAGTACCTAATACATTCTTCAGCAAACTCTTTATATTCATCTCCTAACCTACTCAATAAAAAATTATGAGTAAAATAAGGGTCTGTTGTTCTATCATGGTAAATATAAGGCCAGTATTCTTTATTCTTAACAAACTTCTTTTCATTTTTACTATTTTTCAAGATTTTTGTTTTATTTTTCTCAAGTTTTTTTATTATATTTTCTCTACTTTTAATAATCTTATTATAGAATGAATCATTAAAAGCTTTAGGTACATATTTATACCAAACATCATAAAATTTTTTTTTTAAATATGGATTTAAGTACATCTAATAAAAATATAAATTAAGCTTTATATTTTTTTCGATAAGACGTTTTTCTATGATAACAATAATCATAGGTCAAATTAATTTTTGGTTATTCCATCCAGCTTGCTACGGTTGAGAAAATCATTTGAATATTGATGTGTTTTTGCCCATTTACTCCAATTTAGATTATATCCACATCAAAAACTATTTAAACCAATATTGTTAGGTTCATGTCATGGATGAGATCAAAGCCTATCTTGTCGAGTGGACCCTCCTCTACATAAAGAACAGGGACGTGATGGAGCGGAACCTCGAGGAAACAAAGGAGAACGTTGACGGGTTTGACATATTTGCCAAGTACAGGTCAAACGAGAAGTATTTCTATGTCTCGCCGTTCTTTGCAGACTTCGCAGATCTTCTTAAGGTGCTTGACAAGGACAAGTTCATAGTCATAACAGCATTTAACACCAGCGCAAACGTAAAGCTTCTGCTTGATAACTGGAAGACACTGTCTGAGTACCCTAAGCTTTCGATAATATTCATGAACCCGTTCGCTTCGCACGAGAAGAAATGGATGATCATGCCCTACACGCACAGCAGGATAGCTGACAACAGCAGCCTGAAGCTGGGCATAACCTCTCTTGCGGAAGGGGTTGGGTATGTGACTGAAGAACAGCTGGCAAGAGCGATCAGATGATCATTTTTGGCATTTTTGTCTTTTTACAAAAGAGGGCGTCAATATAAATGGATAAAGCAAGAGAACACCTGCTGGAGTATTGTCTTGAGGAACACCCCTCTAGTCTTGTCCTTGACATCGGCTGCGGCGACGGCGAGCTCACAGCAGAGCTTGCAAAGCATTTTGATGACGTAATAGGCGTTGACAGCAGGATCGAGGACAAGGACGTGGAAAATATAGTGTTTAAGGCTGCTGATTTCTCCCAGGACCTTGATTTTGTCGATGAAGGGATGATAGACCTTGTCACATCATCATTTGTCTTCCACCAGATGAGCAGCCAGGCAATAGCCAAGGCGCTTTCAAACATCTCCAAGTACGTCGAGCCTGGTGGGAAGATAATCATCGCAGTCCCTCACCCGATCAGGTTTTTTTCCTCTTTTGGCTTTTTGGATGCAAAGGAAAGATACCTTTCGGATACAAACAGGATATTCTCGTGCAGCATAGTGGGTAGTGACGGCAACAAGACACAGCTTGATTACGTCCACCACACGCTAACAGACTATGTCAGCATGCTTAGGGAGCAGGGTTTTGAGGTTGAGAAAGCCAACTGCGGCCTAAGGCTGCTTGAGAAGGATTCTTTTTCTGATCTGGACAAGCATCCTGCTTATCTTTTGATAAAAGCTATGAAAAGATGAAGATAGCGAAAAATTTATAAACACCTGTTTATTCTAATGAACATATGTTTAAAGAATTAAACACATTAAGGCTATTCCTTGAGGAGCCAACAAAAGAGTTCAACGTAAGGGAAGCTGCAAGGCTTTTAAAGATAACACCTGCAACAGCAAGCAAGCAATTAAAACACTTTTCAAAAAAAGGTATCCTCAAATATAATAAAGAAAGGTCCTCTGACCTTTACAGTGCAGATATCCAAAGCCCAGATTATAGGGACCTAAAGATCTATTATAATATCACAAAGATAAGGGGCTGCGGCCTTCTTGATGCTCTTGATTCATTTTACCTTAAGCCCACAGTAATACTTTTTGGTTCAGGAGCTACAGGATATGATACAGAGCAGAGCGACTTTGACATTGTCGTCATAAGCGAAAACAAAAAAGAGTTTCCAAGACAGCCTGAATTTGAGAAAAAACTTAAGAGGCAGCTCCAGATCTTTGCAGTAACAGACCTAAAAGACCTAAGGAACGAGCATCTCATAAACAATGTTCTTGGAGGTATATTGCTCCAGGGAGAGGTAAGATGGACATAAGAGAATGCACAAAGAAAGGGATAATAAGAAAGACAAGGGTTGATACTCATCTTGCCAGATCTATAATAGAGATGTCTGAAATAAAAATGAAGATAGTGTCTGAATCAAATCTTGACCAGTCCAGCATAAACGGATTTCTCCCTATGGCTTATGATTCTTTAAGGGAAATCCTTGAAGCTCTTTGCATCCTGCACGGGTACAAGGTAAGCAACCACGAATGCTTAGGAAGGCTTGCTAAAGAGCTTGATGATGATTTTGATCCTTTCTCATTTGACAGGTTTCGCTACGCAAGAAACGGCATAAACTATTACGGCAACAAGGTAGGGCTTGAAGAGGGAAAGATGATGATAAAAAGCATATTTTTGATGAGGGAAAGGATGATCACAAAGATAGACGGATTGCCCGAAATGTCAGGTGCCAGACCAAAAAAACAGTAAATATTTATAAACAATGACTGTATTCCTGAGGTAAAAGTGCAATGCCTTTAACCAGGAGGGTGCCTACATTTAACAACAGGACTGTGTCCAATAAATATATGCTCCCGTGGTTACTGGCGCACTGATTTTTTTAAAGAGTGGGATTTAGAAGCCCGTTTCTTATCGAATATTCTAGGTATCTCATCTTGAAATCTTCTTCTGATTTTGAAAAAGCAGCATTCATCACTGTGGCAGTCATGAATTTTTCCAGGCGAGTTCCATCCAACCTGTTAGCAATTTTTACAGGGCTATAGTCGTCCATACAATTAAAGTCCCCCATAAATAACCTGCATATCTTATTTGCATAATCTGGATCATTATTCCTTATACTTGCTGTCGTGACCACTCTGATAAAATATTTTTTGGCATTTTTTCCATTAAGCTGGCTTACTATCTTTTTTACTTCTGTCTGGTTGGCTGCCCTTGCGGCTAATCTGACATATTTAATTGTATCATAATTTGGATCAGTGTCTATCATTCTTTTAGGTAGGTTATACTGCCTGTGCTTGTCAATCACTATCCGTGCCAACTCTTCCATCACATAAGTCCTTTCAGGGGGTTCATAATTATTTTCTGTTGATAAGACTTCTTCTTGATTGAAGGCTTCTACTGCATTGATAACCGCATCAAGGTCTTTTGTCACTACCGCTATCCTTCCGACAGCTCCATTAACGACGTGATCCATGCCGGATCTGCCTACAAACTCAAAGAGAGGATTCGATAATCTTGATGCTTTAAAGATTTCATAACCACTTGCTTTAAAAATATGTTCTGATAGATCTTCGCATTCTGTCTGGTTGAGAGACCTCTTATTTTTAGCAGATCTACGCAGAATGAAGCCTATCTTAATCAGTTCCTTGGTTATCTCATCAAGAGATGCGTTATCCCCCAAATATTGATGATTCAAAGCTGCATTCATAAATTCCACCAATTAATCACTAAAAAGTAGTAAAATATTTATAAAGCTTTCGGTTTTCAGATTTTAGACGAGAATGGCTTCATCCAAAAATTAGGCTAGCGCCTAAGTTGCCATCAGCCTTTTAGCAAAAGTCTGGCGAAAACATAACGGACGTGAAGCCCGTTGTCGCGGCTTTGAAGTTGGGCTGTTAGCCGCGATGCATGACTTTATGTCATGCTTCTTTTGGTCCCGCTTTTTGTAAAAGGGGGGTGCTCGCTTGTGCTTCTTTGTCTTTCATGGCTGATAACACCAAGCAAGTATCGCAAAACAAGTTTTGCGGACTTAAAATCAAGATTTTAAGCTTGGCGGACTCATACTCAAAGCTTCGCTTTTCGTAAAAGCAAACACACAATAAATATCTAATTGTGTGTGTTTGCTATGCGAACAAGTTCACAAGCTTCCCCGGAGGGGGCTTCCCCCTCGTCAGCCCGGATTCTAGAAGTAAAGACGCTCACAATATTGATGGCAACTTTTTTTTGGATGAATCCAACTATAAGAATAACCTTCTGATCTTTCTTGCAGCAGTAGCTGCTATGCCAGGGTAGCCAAATACGCTTGTCCCTCTTACGTTTGTTTTCTTCGAAGAAACAGCCTTCCTCAGATCACCCTCAAAAACAGTGCAAGACCTTCCAACCTCAAATCCGAAATGTGCATCAGAACCCCCGACCATCGCGACCTTGCGCTTTTTGCAAAACCTTCTTGTGAAGCTGTTGACAAGCGGAATAAGAGATCTTGAGTTCTGGCACTCCACAGCATCAGCAAGAGCGTGCTGGCCCTTCATCCCAAAATTCCTCCTAAGAAAATCAAAAGGGTGCGCGAATACGACGATACATCCCTGCTTTCTTGCCTGACTAAGAACCTCTTTTACGCTTCCAGGCCTTATCTCCTCTTTAACATAATAACAAAGGATATGGTTCCTTCCTGCAGTGACCTCCTCACCCACGATAACCTCAAAATCTTTGTCCTTGTTAAGCTTTTTTACCTCGAGCGCCCCACTTATAGTGTCATGGTCTGTTATCGCAACACCATCAAGACCCCTCTTCTTTGCAGCCCTAAGGATAGCTTCAGGAGACAGGTTGCTGCACTTTGAAAAATTCGAATGTACGTGAAGATCATATTTCATGCTTGATCCCTCTTATGCACTGTTGAAAATGTTGTTGCCATCATTTATGCGAGCTTCTGATGTTGACAAAGCAAGTCCGTCGCGGGGGGTTGCTCATGAACTTGTTCATGCCGAATCAATCGAAGATTGATGGGCGCAGAAAAACCTTTGGTTTTTCTTGCGAGTCCGCCAAATGAGTTTGGCGACACCCCATCCGGGGACGCAGCACTATCTTGCTCCAGAAGCACAAGCGAGCGCGATGGCAACCGAAGCGAAGCTGAGATTTTCAACAGTGCTTTCCTCATAATTAACTTTATAAACACGGTTCCCTTCTTAATATTTATGAAACCGAAAATGCTTTTGCACGTCTGCTGCGCCCCTTGCTCTACCCACGTGATACAGGAACTATCAGAAAAGTATGAAGTCACCTGTTATTTCTATAACCCCTCAATATTTCCTGATGAGGAATATGAAAGAAGGCTTTCTGAAGCAAGGAGACACTGCGAATACCTAGGAATAGAACTTATTGAAGGAGACAAAGATTATGATTCGTGGAAGAAAAGAGTGCAGGGGCTTGAAAGCGAGCCTGAAGGAGGAAAAAGATGCGCCTTATGCATATCTGACAGGCTTGCCCTGACAGCAAGGAAAGCAAAAGAGCTTGGGCTAAAGATATTTTCGACAACCCTTTCCATCAGT
>JBJKQO010000026.1:0-9491 GCA_046705145.1 Candidatus Woesearchaeota archaeon | reverse complement strand
CCAGAAGAGATATACTCAAAGCTTGCAGTTGAGCCAGTCCTTAGGACTTATTTATTGTCGCTTATCGCATCTGGCTTTGTGAGCTCAAGAAAAGAGATAATAGATTTCTTTGAAAGCACATTTTGGGCGCACCAGTTCGAAGACATAGACCGCCTCCACTATATAATAGACAAGATGCTTTTCCTTCTTGAGGAATGGGAATTCATAATAAAAAAAGAGCAGCCAGAATTTGCTCCTGCAACAAGGCTGATGAAAGGCCAGGAGGAGTATAAGCCGACACTCATGGGAAAAAGGGTAGCTGAGCTTTACCTTGACCCACTAACTGCGTTTGAGCTTATAAAAGGCATAAGAAAGGCAAGCTCGACAACGCTAAGCCAGTTCTCGTTCATACACCTCATATCATCTACTCTTGAGATAAGGCCACACCTGAAGGTCAAGGCAAAAGAATACGATGACATAAACGAGGCATTCATAAGGTATGAAGACTCGCTTCTGATGAATTCCCCATCGATATATGATCCTGAATACGACCAGTTCCTGAGCTGGGTGAAGACAGCCATGCTTTTTGATGACTGGATAGAAGAAAAGGATGAGGAGCACATACTTGAAAGGTTTGACGTGAGACCAGGAGAGCTGAGGGCAAAGCTTGACATCGCTGACTGGCTCATATATTCTTGCAGCGAGCTTGCAAGGATCATGGGATTCATGACAATGATAAAAGACATAAACAAGACAAGGATGAGGATGAAGTACGGAGCAAAAGAAGAGATACTACCTCTTCTGAAACTAAAGGACATAGGAAGGATAAGGGCAAGGAAGCTTTACAGGAACAGCATGAAACACCTCTCTGACATCAAGTCAGCAGACATAGTGACCCTTGTCCAGATCGTGGGAAAGACGACAGCGATAAGCCTCAAAAAGCAGCTCGGCCAGGACGTAGACAAGGAGAAAGTCCCTGAAAGAAGAAGGAAAGGCCAGATAAGCCTGAATGACTTTTAAAAAATATATTTTAGAGGCTATAAAATCATATAAAACAGTAGGGAAAAACAAAGGTTATAAGGGAGGTAATCAAAGTGTACTGTTTCAGGAGAGGCGAGCTTGCGATCGTTCCATGCAGGAACGGAAAGACAACAGCAGAAGTGTTAAAATCACACCTAGTCAGCATATGCAAGGAAAGAGGATCCTCCCTCAAAGGCAAAAAGAAACTTTCTTCTTACGAACAAAGGCAGACAGAGTTCATAAAGCACGTCAGCGAGTTTGGCATCAAGATAATAGAATCAGAGATAAAAGACTTCAAGGACGGAGAGATATCGATAGCGCTTAACGAGTCTGTCAGGGGAAAAGACGTGTATGTGATACAGAACACCCTTAACCCTGAAAAGCCTGAAGAGACAAGCAAGAACATAATGGAACTCCTTTTGATGCTTGACGCAGTCCAAAGGGCAGATGCAGCACACGTAACAGTCATAATGCCTTACTTCAGCTACTGCAAGCAGGAAAGAAGGCAGGGAAGACAGCCCATATCCACAAAGCTGCTCATAGACATAATGGAAAAAGCAGGAGCAGAATGCCTGATAACGATGGACCTTCATGCTCCGGCAACAGAAGGATCTGTCGCAGCAAAAGACTTCAGGATACAGAACCTTTTCGCATCACCCATGCTTATCGACTATCTGATGAACGAGAAGAAGTTTGACGGAGTGTATGTTGCGCCAGACCCAGGAGCAGGAAAGATGGTGACATACTACGCAAAAGTCACCAACTCGCCTATGGCTCTAGGCTACAAGCAAAGAGACCCAAGATCCCAGCACGACTTCAAGGAACAGAAGCTTCTCGGAGACGTCAAAGGAAAAGAAGTTGTAATAATAGATGACCAGATAGCGACAGGAGGGACCCTGATAAACATGGCAAAGCTCATAAAAGAGCACGGAGCAAAAAAAGTCTACGCAGGAGTGACCCACGCAATGTTCCTCGGAGAAGCAGGAGACAAGTTCGCAAAAGCAGTGGAAGAAGGCACGTTCGAAGAGGTCATAGTAACAAATACCCTGATCCATACGCCTGAGTTTCTCAAGAAGAACAAATACCTAAGGGTCATAGACACTCTAAGGATATTCTCTGACGCAGTATTCGAGATGCAGGTAGACGGATCAGTCACAAGACTATACAGCGACCCGCTCAGAAAAGTCATGTTCGGAGCCAACCACAAGCCTGATCCTTGAGAGAGGAAGTATTTCTTTATAGTTTTTGGAGTTAGGTTTAGCTTTCTTATGTATTTAACGGGATAAAAAAACAGGATAATTTATCCCAAAATTCTAATTTTTCCGAGGATAAAACCGTCAAGTTAATAAAACCAATTAATTTCATGAGTGATTACAGAAATTGCCAAGGAAAATCTTCGCAGGTGATCTAAATACCAAGGCAAATTACAGTAAAACTAAACCATAAACAGATCAGCCCTCTACTTGACAGGCTGCAAAACGGGTTTCATTCTATCTGCCTTTCAAAAAGCGACATTGTATCCTTATGCATATGGTGCACGCATAAGAACCTGTTTGACAAAGAAGAAGACGGCAAGAGCTGCTTTGAGATGATAAACGAGATCAGAGGCATTGATGATAGCGAAGCTGTCCTTAAACTGATTGAAGAATACAGAAAATACAGAAATAAGTAATGTTACTACTTGACTCATATGGTACCCAACCATTTATATATGTGTTAAGAAGATTCTTTCTTAAAGGGGGTGTTTTACATGAAAAAAAAGATCTTAATATTCATAGCTATATTCGTCCTGGCATTATCTGCTTTGGTCATATCTGCAGAGAATCCTTCTGATACCGATGTTGTTGTCGTTTCAGGTGAAGATCCTGGGATGTTCCAGACCTTCCTTAATATCGTCATCGACAAGCTCATCGCGATAAAAGGAGAGATGGTAAACATAAGGGCAAGCCTATACTTTCAGAACGGCTCTCCAGTCCAAGGGCAGACAGTAGGATTCTACATAGATTCAGAGAAGATTGATGAAAGCATAACAGATGATTCAGGACTTGCAATGGTTGACTGGGACACATCTTCAGTCGAACCAGGAGTATACCTAATCGGAGTTGACTTCCCAGGAGCAGAAGGGCTTATCGAAAGCCATGCTGAAGGAGGGATACTTGTTGAGGGAGAAGGAGAAACAGGCTCATATGAGGATAGCCCTTCACCAGAAGATACTTCTGTAAGCACGCAATCAACTTCTATTTCTGATAGAGTAAGTGTTATTGAGGATTGTGAAGACCATACTGTTGAAAAAACTGAGATCATCAAAGGAATATGCTCAGATGATATTCCTGTGCTGGTCTGTGATGACGAGCCAGCTAATACAAGCTGCCATACTGATCATGTTACTAATGAGCGTGATTGTGTGAAAGGAATGAAAACCAGCACAGTAACTGAAAAAAGATGTGAAACAAAAGGATATGTAATTGACAATAAGATCAAGATAATTGTCAAGGATTATGGCTGCTCTTTTAGCGAGGAAAAAGAAGGGATTGTGGTCATATGCGACAGCAGGTATGATGGCAATGGCAATGGTATATGCACTTCCGGAGAAAGCTGCGTAAAGTATATCATCAATGGACAGACATACCAAAGGCTGGAAAAGAACTCTAGAAGGGATTTTGTCGTTTCAGATGACTCATTCTTTAAGGAAAAGCCTTCAGAGGAGGTGTTAGGATGAAAAGAACAGTGATACTGGTATTTTCCATATTCCTCTCTTTGGTTACGATAAATATTTCACAAGCAGATCTATGGGACGGCATTGTCCACGTCTGGACTTTTGATGAAAACACATCTAACTCTAACCTGGGAGATTATGTTGGGAACTGGAACATGACATCAAATCATAACAGTAATGTTATGTCTAACAGCACCTCGATTGATGGAAATTCATGGTATTTCACTCAGGATTATGCAAATGGAACCTATGATCTGTCTGATTACCCTTCAGGATCTGTCAATATATGGGTTTATGTGATAGGTTCAGCAACACCTTATGATCGTATATTTGAATATAGGCAGAGTGCATCAGAAAGATGGGGGATGAATTACGAAGTGGATGAGTGGGACTTTAACTTTAATTATCCTGGGACTGTCAGTTTTAAATGGGGTTCTGCGTCGGCAAACTCATGGTACATGTTGACAGCTGTGTACAACTCCTCATCAGATTATCCTATACAACTATATCAGAATGGAGTAAAGACAAAAAATGATTCAACCCTTGCCTGGTGGAATGAGTTAGCATCAGGAGGCAGTCTGTCTTTTGGATGGGATGTAGGTACTCCTGCTTGCAGCTTCATAGGACTTATTGATGAAGCATACATGTGGGACAGGCCGCTAAGCCAGTCTGAGATCAGCGAACTGTATAACTCAGGATCAGGCACATTCTATTCATGCGGTTACGATCCAATTAACATCACAGATATCTATTGCAAGTCAAGTGATATCCTAAGCGAGGGATACACCCAGCCTTACCGGACTTCTGATGTGACGCCCACATTTAATCTTACGACAGTTGTCGATGCCTGGTGCAAGATATCAGATGAAAACCTTAGTTGGGATGGGATGGGAAACATGAGGAACTGCAGTGATGGAGAAGGGCAAAAAAGTCATAACTGCACCCTGTCACTTGATGATGAGCTTGTTGAGCAGTATGACTATGTGTACATCAGCTGCGCTGCTAATGACAGGACAAACAATCTTACAATAAGATTGCCTATGAACATCACGAACCTTGTTGAGAACCGCACTAACGCCATTGACGGAGGGATCCAGGCAAGCAGTATATGGCCTCAGGCTTATGTTTATGAGGACCAGAAGGTCTTTCTCAGGGACCTGAACAATAACCAGGTGCTTGCCACTGTTGATCGCGTCGTTGTCTACGGCAACCATCGTTGGATCTTTAACTATGAGGAAAGCGGAGCTTTAGGCCTGTTTAACATATCTCCTGTAGTCTATGTCAGGGATTTTGAAGGGCAGATCACCTTTTCAGAGATCGAGTCCCAGGTGACAAGCCTGATTGACTCGACAGTGAGCTAGGAGAAGATGATGATAGGCAGAAACATCAGATGGGCGCCTTGTATTTTGTTCTTTTTGTCTTTGGCTAGTGTTTCGCTTGCTGTATTTTCAGATAAGATCGTCCCGATGACGTATGATGATTTTGATGATAACAGCTTCAATACTTCGCTTTGGAACAAAAGCAGCACAATCTTAATATCAAATGCTCAAGGCACGACAACATACTGCTATGTTTCAGAGACTGGAGGAAACATCAAGCTTTATGCCCAACAAGCCTTTGGTGCCGGATTACTATCAGGACAGAACTGCTATGTATGGGCAAGAACAAATGCCCTGCCGATGGAAAAAGTAAAAAAGATAATAAATTCCAATTCTGTATTGAATGAGTATTTGCATCATAACTATAACGGCTTCTCTTCAACTATCTCTGCAGGCATAAAAATAGGAAACTGCACTTCAAACCAGCAAAATGCCTACATTAGAAGCATCAGCCTTTGCAGTGATTGCTCAGGTCAGACCAATGACCAGTATTTCTATAATTCGACAATTGATTCATTTCCTGATGGATTTTGGAACGGTTCTGATTCTTCGGGTGCAGCAGGCGGAGCTGATTTGAGCAATATGAACTCAAGCAAGACTAAATGGTGTATTGAATTCTGGCTTAACGTTCCAACCCATTCAAGCTCTGGCTCTGTGAGACGAATTGAGTGGGATATTGACATGATGAACTATTCCAGATATATTGAATCAAAGATTAATATCTCAAATATTACCTGTAGCTCATGCAATCTACCTTTAGGAAACATGAGTATGTATATGACTTCTGATACAACCCCTAACTTATCTTTTATCACAAATGATTATGCTTTTTGCAGGATTGGAAGCCAGAATCTAAACTGGACAGGTATGGGTGAATCGAAAGAATGCTCAAGTGACACTAATGCAGGATATCCAGGAAACATATACCATGTTTGTACCATCCCTGAGTCTGATGAACTCACGAACCCAATTGATGACATGTATATCAGCTGCAAAAATGCTGTAGGGGATGAGATTGCAAACGCGACCGTGAAACTGGATTTTGGGGTGACTGACCTTATTATAAACCGTACAAGGGCCCTGTACAAAGGGGTAAAAAGAAGTTCTGTTTGGCCTGGAGCATCTGTATTTTTCAATTATCCTGTCTACCTTAAAGGTTCAGGGGGCAATATATTGTATTCTGTTGTTGATACTGTCGTAATCAATGATGACCGGGTTTGGCTTTTCAATTATGACAATTATTCTGCAGATGACCTATTTAATGTTAGCAATGGTGTTTATGTTAAGGAACTTAAAGGAAACCTCTCCTATTCTGGAATCATGAGAGAAGTTTCTTCACTTATCAATTCTACGAGGATGGGATAATATGGTCATCAAGAAGATAGTACTTTTGGTTTGG
Organism: Candidatus Woesearchaeota archaeon; assembly: GCA_046705145.1. GTDB lineage: Archaea > Nanobdellota > Nanobdellia > Woesearchaeales > JBJKQO01 > JBJKQO01. Next base: position 2,998 of record JBJKQO010000026.1, on the reverse strand, counting down.
ATCTTGGTTTTTGTACATGTCAGCCTCGCCGCCGATGACTACAATCCCTATCTGCACAAGGCAGAGGTTCCTGGGCATCCTGAGCTGAAGCTCTACGGCAGCTATTCCACCAACCTTTTTCCTGGCGCAGCAACTTACTCTTATCCTATTGATGTTCCAAAAGGAACAAACGGTCTTTCGCCTTCGGTTGTTATAGGCTATAACAGCCAGAACATGAATAATCGACCTGATGTTCTTGGCTCTGGCTGGTCTTTAACCCAAAGCTATGTTTACAGGGACACTAACCACACCCTTGACAATTTTTCTGATGACGAGTTCGTGCTTGTCCTTGAAGGGGCTAATTACAAGCTTGTATTTGACAATATTTCACGATGTTATCATACAGAGATTGAATCATATATGAAAGTTGAGAACCTTACTGGAGAGAGCAACGGTTTTGGAGTATATTGGTATTTGACAAAAAAGGATGGGACTAGACTAAGGTTTGGCTATGATAATAATTCAGAGCTTGAGTCTAATTCTGGCAGGAATTACTCTATTAAGTGGTGGCTTGACACTGTTGAAGATGTATATGGAAACAGGATATATTATTCTTACCTGGAAGATCCTGATGATGCTGATAAAGGTGCAATTTACCTTGACAAGATAGAGTACAATAATGACAGGTCAAGGGTTGTTCAGTTTGAGTATTCATCCGACAGGCCTGATTTCAGGGTTGTCTATGATAATGGCAACCGGCTTAATGAGTCAAAAAAACTGAGTGACATATACATCTTTGCAGATGGTTCTCTTGTGAGAAGGTACGGCTTTGGATATGTTAAGAAAGGCTCTGCGCTTTATCCTCTTTCTGTGATCAGGAGCTATGGCAGTGATAACTCTTCACTGATTTATGACATCGATTTTGAGTACTATTCTCCTTCCAGCGGATATGTTAACGGGACGCTATGGAAGCCTCCTTACCTTTTTGTCAACAGTTCTAACTACGATACTGGTGCGAGGCTTGTTGACGTGGATAATGACGCTTTCATGGACATCGTGATAAGCAAGACCGGCAAGATAAACGAGGTGTGGATAAACAACAAGGAGAACAACTGGACAAAAAGCAGCCTAAAGCTGCCTGTTGATATTGTCAATATCAACGGCACGGATCAAGGTGTGAGGTTTGCTGATGTCAATAAGGATGGCCTTGTTGACATAATGCAGTCAAAACCAGGGATAAAAAAGGTTTATATCAATAACGGTTCTGGCTGGTATGATGCATCTGTGAACTGGACTCTTCCATCTGCGGATTTTACTGATAATAACGGACTGGAAGTAGGAGTCAGGGATTTTGACGTTAATGGTGACGGATATCCTGATATAGTCGTGTCTACAAGCTCAATCAAGCACGTTTACCTTAATAATGGTTCTGGCTGGACAGAATCCTCTGTCTGGAATGTCTCTTTTGTTTTTGCTTATATGGCTTATAATCCGAGAGATGGAGGGTCAAGAATTGTTGATGTGAATGGTGACGGACTTTTAGATGTTATCGAAAAGCATAGCAGATGTTGTACATATACAAACAATGTTTGGATAAACAATGGATCAGGATGGATCAATGTCGAATCATTCATCCCTCCGTTTGACCTGACAGATGATGGCAAGGAAGACACAGGAGTAAGGTTTGCTGACCTTAACGGAGACGGGCTTGTTGACAGTTTTATGGATTTTTGGAATTCTACTGAGGCTAATAAGGGAGCTTGGCTTAACACAGGGTATGGTTGGGCTCAGAATGACTCTTTTAAGGCTCCTGAAGCTTTTACTCGTTCAGGAAACAGTCACGCAAGGAGGCTTGCTGATGTCAATGGTGATGGCTTTGTTGACATGGTGATCTCTGAAAAGAATTCCAACTACCAGTACACTCATGTCAGGAATGAGACTCTTCCTTATCTTTTGAATGCTGTTGTCAATGAATATGGCGGCAGGACTATCATTAATTATTCAAAAAGTACAGGGTTTAATAATTCTCCTGATGGTGATTCTGAGTTAGGGTTTAACATTTACGTTGTTTCAGATGTTTTGACCAACAACTCGCTTTCTTCAGGGTTTGGTGTTACTGGTAATATGAATTACAGCTATTCTCTTGGCAAGTATGATTATTCCAAGTCTGAATTCAGGGGATTTGGCAAGGTAATTGAAGAGAACCCATCTTCTGTTGTCAGGCATTACTTTTACCAGAATGATGCTTTGAAGGGCAAGGAGTACAGGACAGAGTTGTATGATCTTTCTGGTAATCTGTTTTCCAGGAATGATAAGGGTTACAGTTATGGTTTTGGCTCTAGCGTGTATAACGTTAGCCTTAGCTATTCTTCTGAATACATTTATGATGGGTATTCCTCTGCTAAAGTTACGAACAAGTCTTTTGTTTATGATCCCTGGGGAAATGTGTTGTTTGTTAAAGAATTGGGAGATGTAAGCTATTCTGGTGATGAGAGATATTCAAATTACAGCTATGCCTATAATTTTACAGGTTGGATTTTGGGCAAGCTTGTTAAGAGCAGCGCTTATGATTCTGATGGTGAGAAGGTTAAGGGGACTAAGTACTTTTATGATGGGTTAGGGCTGGGTTCTATAGGGGCTAAGGGAGCTTTGTCTAAGGCTGAGTACTGGAATAACTTAGGAAATGACAGCTTTGAATCTTATGATTATGATAGTTATGGGAATATTGTTCTTAAGACTGATTCTTTAGGCAACTCTGTATCTTATAGCTATGATGAGACAAATACTTTTCCTAGCTCGTCTGTCAATGCTTTAGGCCATGTCACACTTTTTAGTTATGATCCTGGTACTGGTAATTTGCTTTGGCAGGAGAAAAATGGTGTCAGGGTTAGTTATGTGTATGATGTTTTTGGCCGTGTCTTGAAAGAGATAAGGCCTTATGATAGTGCTACTCTTCCTACGAAGAGCTATGCTTATGATTTTGATGGTGTTTCTCCTGAGAAGATCACTGTCAGCTTGA
>JBJKQO010000025.1:0-7250 GCA_046705145.1 Candidatus Woesearchaeota archaeon | reverse complement strand
CTACTGACTCGTAGACGTTGTAAAGCTCGTCGTTGCACCAGCTTCCGTCCTGGCCGTTCTCGCTGAACACGCTGCATTCTGTCTTCTTGAAGTCGTACTGGCCGCACTGCATCTTACCATCTGTTGTCTTCATCTCTATGCTTTTTGGGACTGTAAGCTTTATCTTTTTTACCTCTTTTATGTTGCCGCCCCATGCAAGGTTGTTTCCGATGGTGACCCCGAGGTACAATGAGGGATCAGATACTGCGTCGACGTATCTTATGGGGGCGCTTGAGAGCATCATTCCCATCGTGACAGGCCCTTGGGTATATATCGCGACAGGGTTTGTGTCTTTTATGTCAAAATTCTGGAATATGTCTATCTTCTGTCGCTTTAGCGCAAGAGCCCTGTCCTTGTCTATGAAATATGACTTGAGGGTAGCCATGGTGTTGAAGTCAAACGTAAGCTCGATCATTACAGGGTAGCTTCCTTTCTTGAACGTGTTCTTCTCAAAGAGGCAGTCGACCTGCTCTGTTATCATGTCATATATGACGAATTCTTTTGGGCTCCAGTCTTTTGCCTCTTTTGTGTTGTCGCCTATCTTTGTCAGGCATCTTGTCTTTACGCTAAGGCCCTTGTCAAAGCTGCTTGCTGTGACCGTGGCCCATATGTTTACAGGATCATCATTGTAGTATTCTGGCTGGGAGGATTGTATCTGGTCTATGAACACGCCTATCCTCACCTCTGCGTTGGGGTCTGTCTCTCCGGTGTAATACGTGGGGTCCTTGACCCTTGCAAACAGGTCTCCGATATTCTTGAACAGGTTCTTGAAGCTTCCGACAGTGGCCCTCCATGACTTGACTACAGTGTTATTGACCCCCTTTAGGAATATGGTTATGCCTTCCCACACATTTATGTTTTTCACGTCAAGGCCTCCTGCGCTTATCTGTGCGTCCATCTTGTTTGCCACAAACAGCAGGCACACCATCACGAAGAATATTATGTAGATGAACCCGATCTTTTTTGCTGGGTGGTCATCAGGGAAAAGCGCGAGTATTATGAAAAAGAGCCAGAACGGGCAGAATATGAGCAGTATGTCGATGCTTATGGTGAATGGGTTAGCCTGCGCGCCTACAAGCGTGAACAGCCTTGTGAGTATCCCTTTCATCTGTGACCCGAGAAATGGGACGCTAAAGGATATAACTCCAAATCCTATGACCCAAAGCAAATCAAAGAAGCTTTGCTTGTCAAACCTTGTCCCGAAAGCCAGGAGCTGGACAAACAATGGAAGAAGTATGAAATAGATGATTATACGAAGGTAAGTCTGCTGAAATCCTGTAAATACGTCAAAAAGGTGCACTGTTACGCCGAAAAGAAAAAGCAGCCAGTACTTCCCGCCTCCTTCTCCTCCTGTGACATATTTTGAAAATAATGCTCTTGTGTCCACCATCTTTCTAAAAGCGCCTCTTTTTTAATCTTTCAGCATGACCATAAGAAGATAATATCCAAACCAAGGATCATTCTTTTATCTCAACTTCTATCTGCCTTATCTCCAGATCTGACTTAGGTATTATCTTTATCGTGTTCGTGTCAGGCAGCACTAGCTTGTCGATCGTCTTTTTCCACTCAGCATCCCTTGTGTCAAACCCGGTCTTTTGGCCGTTAACCCATAACTCTGCCTCTTTCCTGTTGCCTTTTTCAGTGAATGAGAAGGTCAATACGATGTGGTTTCCTGACTTTAGCTGGTACTCTTCTGTAGTTTCTGATGAAGTGTCGCAGTTAGGGTCGCTGTCTTCACCTTCATAGCCTGTTGCGCAGTACTTGCAGTTGCTTGTGCTCACAGAGCTTACGCAGATGTAGTCTGTTCCGGTTATAGGAAGGTCATCACACCAGTACTGGTCTCCTGGCTTGTCAAAGCAGCAGTCCTTGTCGTATTCTCCGTTGCAGGCAAGAGGGCATACTCCGTCATTATCATCCCCGCATCTTTCCTGGCATTCTTCAGGGACATCGCCGTTTTTGTCTTCATATCCTGCGAGGCATCTTGTGCATGAGTCTACGTATCCGACGCACCGGTCTCCTGAAAACATGGGCGGCACGTCGCACCAGTATCCGTTGTTGTACTTTTCAAAGCAGCAGTCCTTGTCTGAGTCCTCATCGCAGCCGTCAGGACACTCTCCGTCTATCTCTCCGCATTTTGGCTCGGTCTCTTCCTGAAGGTCCTTAAACAGCTGTTCTGGAAGCTCAAAGTAGTATACTGGCTCGACAGCATCCTTCAGGTTGTTCGTTACGCTTACCCTGTCTATCAGGTAGCTTCCATGTTCTGTCTTGAACTCTACCTTGTTTTTTCCTGCGCCAAGATATGACGAGTCGAACACGACCTTGTTTAGCATGCCGCAGTCAGGCACTGCGTTGAACACTTCGTTGCTGTTCACGTATGCATGAAGCTTTCCTATGTCTGGCTGGCTGCATTCAGGAGAAAACTTCAGCTCTGAGCTTTCTATGTTTGTCATCTCGCCTTCGCTTATGTAAAAGAGCTCTTTTGCTTCTTCTCTGCTGGTGTCTGTTATGTCTGCTATTATCTCGAAGCTTTCAATGTAGAACTCGTTTGCTGTCCAAAATGCCATGCCTGTGCTTGATGAGCTGAACTCGACATAGTTCTTTCCCTGCTTGAGCAGCTCTTTTTTGATCTTTATAGGTTCAGGCGTAGGATTGTTTATCTCATAATTGTATGCGTTATTCCCGTTTACGTCTATGTTTATTATGCCGTTCCATTTTTTCATTACCAGGACGAATTTCACATCATCTGTGTTGTCAAGGTTTGCTAAGTTGAACTCGAAGCTTTCTGTCTTCTTGTCAAACCATGAGTTCTTGACATAGAAGCTGGTGAACTTTTCAAGGGACTTGGTTTCTGTGGTCCGAAAAAGGTTAAATGAAGGCATCTCGTACTCGAACTCGTTCCTGCTCTGGTATCCTATCTTTCCAGGGCTTATCGAGAGGACTGTCCTGTTTTCTATCTCAAAACTGCTGCTTGAAGAAGTTGTGCTTGTCGTACTGCTTGTAGTCCCATCATCAAATCCGAGCATGCTTGCTCTGTCTTCTGCGGGGAGGAATAGTATGTAAAGGATAATGAAGCCTAGGATAATTGCAACCAGGGTTCCTGCACTGCCTCCGCTAGCCTGGCACCTCTTATTACGCATTCAATCACCTTTTTATCTGATAGCCTGTTTATATGACAAACTATATATAAATGTTTTGTATTTTAAGAGGAATCATCCTCTGAAAAGGGTTTTTAAGATGAAAAAGCTGAAATCAAACCTGAAAAAAGGGGAGATGACACTGAAAGTCGACTCTCCTGAAGACCTTTGGCACCTGTCTTCGGTCATCGATCCCGGAGACATAGTTAGCGGTAGGACTATCAGGAAGATAAAGATAGGGGATGCTGACCAGCGCAAGGCTTCAGTTGTGAAAAAGCCGGTCTTTATCAGGATCAATGTTGAGAAGTCAGAGTTTAGCAGGGGCATTGATGAGCTCAGGGTCTCAGGGACGATAGTTGAGGCTCCGGAGGACATCCCTCACGGCTCATACCACACTTTTAGCGTTAAGGAAAATGACACGATAACTATAGAAAAACAGACATGGCTGAAGTATCAGCTTGACAAGGTTGATGATGCCTGCAACGACGCCCCTCCTAAGATAGTGCTTGTTGCGATGGACAGGGAAGAGGCATACTTTGCGGTCCTTAAAAGAAACGGGTATGAGTACCTTTCTTCCATGAAAGGAGACGTTGCAAAAAAAGCCATGGACTCGAAGCATTCAGGAAACTTTTATTCTGAGATAGCGAAGCAGCTGCAGGAATACGTGAAAAGGTATGATGCTGAGAAGGTAGTTGTCGCATCACCTTCATTTTGGAAGGATTATCTTCTTCAGGCAGTTAAAGAGGAAGATCTTAAGAAGAAGATCGTTCTTGCCACCTGCTCTTCTGTCAGCAAGAGCTGCTTCTCAGAGATACTGAAAAGGGAGGAGCTAAAGGCTGCGCTTAGCCGTGACAGGACGTCAAAAGAGATAAACCTTGTTGAGGAGCTTCTTGCAAGGATAGCAAAAGGAGGTCTTGCAGCTTACGGTCTGAAAGAGGTGTCAGTCGCTGCTGCTTCCGGTGCCATATCGCAGCTTCTTATCACAGACAAGCTGATAAACAAGCTTAGGGAAGAAGGAAGATACCTTAAGATAGACCAGATGATGAGGTCAGTCGAGGCTTCTGAAGCTTCTATAATAATAGTGTCTTCCGAGCATGAAGGCGGCAGCAAGCTTGACGGCATAGGGGGGATAGGAGCCATACTTAGATATAGGCTGAATTAGGTGCTGTTGAAAGTCTCAGCTTCGCTTCGAGTAGCATCGTGCTCGCTTGTGCTTCTGATAGTGCTTCAGTCGTTGAAGCCCCGGATGGGGTGTCGCCAAGAATATCTTGGCGGACTTGCGAACAAGTTCGCAAGCGTCCCCCTCAACTCTGAGCATATTTTTCTGAAGAAGCTCGCAGATTGATGCTACCTCTACTTTCAACAGTATTAGCTGAATTAGTAAATTATTTATAATATCATGAAATAGCAGGTCTTATGAAGAACATAAAACACTTTTTCGCGATTATTATAACACTAATTATAATTTCTTTATCTTTAGCGCTTGCAGGATGTTCAGACAGCATAACAGGCGAGGCTGTCGGAAGCAAGCAGAAACAGGACAAGATGCAGGATTATGAGAAGATCGCTAAGAACTATTATGAGAAAGCGTTGAACGGAAGCGACTGGGTGTATTGTGACACCATCATACCGGAATATGAAGGTGAATATTCAAGGAAAGCCTGCTTTGCTGCAGTGGAAGAGCAGACAGGATGTTTTGACAGCGATGACGGAAGGAACCTTTATGTCAAGGGAGTTCTTACTGTTAGGGATGTTGAAGGAGAGGCTAATGATTTTTGCTCAAACGACCTTTCTGTCATAGAGTTCTTCTGTAAGGGTGAAGAGCCAACTTATGCTTTGATGGGCTGCGGCCAGGGAAGAAGATGTGTTGATGGCGCATGCGTCCTACAAAGCGAGATAGTCTCTGAAACCAACCAGACTATAGGGTGATTCATTCTTCATAATCTCTCATCCCAGAGCTTCTTATTATGTTCCTGTCTTCGTCTATTATCAGGCATTCTGTGTCGTCTAGTGATTCTATAAGCCTGATCCCTTTTTCAGGGCCCATCACAAAGACTGCTGTTGCAAGCGCGTCAGCATCTATCGCTGTTTTGGCTATTACAGTCACGCTTATCACTCCAAGAGCGCTCTTTCCGGTTTTTGGGTCCATTATGTGGTGTGCCTTTTTTTCAGGGTCAAAATAGCGCTCATAATTTCCTGATGTCGCGACAGAAACATCCTTTAGGTCAAGGATAGCGATGTAATCGCTTGGGTCGTCAGGATTGGCAATCGCTACCCTGAAAGGCGAGTCATCTTTTGAGCCAACGACCCTTATATCTCCTCCCGCGTTGATCAGTGCAGATCCAACTCCTTTTGCTATGAGCATCTCAGCTGCCTTGTCGACAGCGTAGCCTTTTGCTATCCCTCCAAGCGTTATCTTCATGCCGTCTTCGAGTGATATGTTTTTTTCTGAGATCATTATCTTGTCATACCCCACGAGATTGAGGGTTTCTTTTATCTCTTCTTCGGTTGGAGGCATGTTCTTCTCAGAAAAGCTTTTCGTGTAGAGGTCAAGAAGTGGCTGGACTGTTATGTCAAAAGCCTCGCCGCTTATCTCAGAATAGTAGACAGATCTTTTCATTACATAGGCAAGTTCAAGATCAGGATCCTTAAGGAGATGGTTCTCATTTAGCAGATATACCTCTGAATCATTTTTGAAGTTGCTCATGAGGCTGTCTATCCTTCTTATCTCATCAAAAGCAGGCTCGATAAGCGCCGCATCTTTCTGGCTTGCTGCGATAGTGACATCTGTGTCCATCATGCTCTCTTTTTTCTGGACAAGCTGGTCTGTGCAGGATGATATCAGGACCAATACAAGAAAGACAAAAAATATTTTTATTATCTTCATCTTATTACGCTAATAGTTTGATTTATTTAAATTATTAGTTTTTTTTGTTTTTATAAAATGGCTTAGTTGAAATTCTCAGCTTCGCTTCGGGTAGCATCGTGCTCGCTTGTGCTTCTGTGCCTTTATGGGCTGATATCGCCAAGCAAAGTATCGCAAAATAAGGTTTTGCGGACTTAAAATCAAAGATTTTAAGCTTGGCGGACTTGCGAACAAGTTTGCAAGCTCCCCCGGATGGGGCGACCCCCTTAGTCAGCCATGATATAATAATCAAAGAAGCTCGCAAATTGATGCTACCTCCTTTTTCAACTAAGCCCTCCCCAACAACAACCTTTAAATAATACTCTCCTTTAATATCAAAAATGCTTTTGAAGAGTTTCAGAAGAGGGGTGCATGTTCCTGAGCTAAAGATGACATCTGGTTCTAAGATAGAGGGGATGCCGCAGCCAAAGACAGTCATCATCCCGCTTAACCAGCACATCGGCGCAGTCAACCTTCCTCTGGTGAAGCAGGGTGACAAGGTTGAGAAGTACCAGAAGATTGGCGAGGCGTCAGGGCTTTATTCTCCTGTCCATGCAAGCATATCAGGAACTGTCAAGGATATCTCTCCTCACCCGCACATTTCAGGCAAGCTGGTGCCTGCAGTCGTGATAGAAGGCGATGATGGCAGTGAAGACAAGGAGCTGGTGAGGCGTGCTGAAAGCGAGGTCAGGGACATGAAGCGTGACAAGCTCATAAACCTGATCCAGGAATCAGGGATAATAGGGATGGGAGGAGCAGGTTTTCCGACCCATGTCAAATATGAGGTTCCTGAAGGCAAGATAGGGACCATAGTTATCAATGGCGCAGAATGCGAGCCTATGATAACTGCTGATGATGCGCTTATGAAAGCTTATTCAAAGGAGATAGTTGAGGGAGTCAACCTTTTGCTTAGGGCGTCAAGGGCGAAAAATGCGGTCATAGGGATAGAGTCAAACAAGGCAGAAGCGATCTCTGAGATGAGGAAGGCAGCATCAGGGTATGATGACATAAAGGTTGAGGTCGTCAAGACTAAGTACCCTCAGGGCGCTGAGAAGATGCTCATTTATTCTCTTACAAAAAAGAAGGTTCCGCCTGGAAAATTCCCCATAGATGCGGGTGTTGTCGTAAACAATGTGGGGACGGCTAAGGCGTTTTACGACGCAGTATACCTC
>JBJKQO010000024.1:0-23906 GCA_046705145.1 Candidatus Woesearchaeota archaeon | reverse complement strand
TACGGCTCGCTAATTTTGTTAGCCAATTTTTGGGATAGTAAAGTCGAGCCTGTATCAAAAAACGAAGTTTTTTGAAATGCTCGGTAAGCTTTGCTTACCGACATATCTACAACCTAAAGGAAATAGTGTTAGGCTCGACTTTTCTATAAAAAAAAATGGATAGGACCATCAATCATATTGATTAAACAGTTTTATCCGCGCAGTATATTGTTCTTGCTCTTTCAGCTATATAATCTGCATCCTTTTTTGCAAATGATTCTATGTCCTGCATAGGGGGGATTTTATTTTTTTGCCTTAAAACTAAAAAGTTTACTATATTCCTAATGAAGGGTATCTTTTGTGCAAACTCTACATATGGTTGAGTTACATCAAAAGCATTAGATGCCCCCTCACAAAGAAATCTCTTCATTTGTGTTAGATTGTGATGGTAATTGATAAAAGTTTTATCTGACTCGAACATCCTTCTGAATATTTCATTGCGGCCTTGCAAGCTTCTGACAACTTCCATAGGGCTCATCTGGTTTTCTTCTCCTATCCTTCGGGCATATGTCACGATGGATTCAAACATCATCATCTCCATGACAGAATTGACATAAGCAAGCGCATAAGTGTCTACATGTTTCTCTAAAACTTGTGATCTCCCTTCGATTTCAGGAAAATCATCCCTATCCCTCATTTCAATCCCATCATTCTTGTGTTTAGAGATACGTCTTTTTTCTTTTTGGATGTATCTTTCAGGATCTGAATATTTTAGTTTATCACCTACTAACAGTTCCCAAGACATATATTCCCGGTAATGGGGCATTTCATCTCTTTCTGATCTAAGAAATTCAGCTAGTACCTGAAAATCAGCTCTAACAAAATCATCAAGTGAGATAAGTTCTGTATCAGGAGAACATTCTGATGGCTCTCCTACTGCTCTGTTTATTGTTGTTTTTTCAACCATATTCCCCAGAGAATCAAATCTGATATTTAAATCTTTAGAAAATTAACTACTTATGAGTAAAACCATATTACAACAGGCCTATATGAATATTTTGAATCGATACCTAATCAGCTATATTTGATTGGATCTTCCTAAAATGGATATTATGCCCTAAAGCATCCCTACATTAGTTTTCCATTCTCCATTATCTTTTTCCCATCAACAGAAATAGTAGGTCTGAAGAACACGCAGTCAAGGTGTATGTCAACGTCGTTTGTGCCGTCAAAGCTTACATTGTTGCCAAAAGCTATATGGGCAGTTCCCAATACTTTCTCATCCTCAAGGGTGTTTCCTGTTATTATCGCCTTGTCGTTTGTGCCTATGGCAAATTCAGCGACATAAAACGCCTTCTCTCCTTTTGATGTTAGCGCTTCTTTTAGCTCGGATGCAAGCTCTCCGCCAGTGAAGTCAACTGCCTTTCCATCCTCTATCTTGATCATGATATTTTTGTCAACTTTTTTCTTAAGCACTGATGCGTCAACGATAAGAGTTCCATTTGTTCCTGCGAACTGTGCTGCCATCGCTGCTTCTCCGTCAGGAAGGTTGCCAAATGACCCGTTTTTTGTGAATATGCCGCTATAATTATGTACGTTATAGCCTTTGATGTTTACTGTGAGGTCTGTTCCAGCAACTGTCGTTATCCTTGCTGTGGCTCCTTTGTCAAGTATCTCTTTAAGCCTGGATGTCCTTTCGTTCATCTTGTCATAATCAACATCTATCGCTCTTGCTATCATGTCCTCGCTTATGCCTGGAAGTGATGCTACCCTTGCGCCTTTTTCAGACGCTTCCCTTCGTGCTTTTGTGTGAGATAATGATTTTGATGTTGCAAGGATCAGGACAGGGCATTTTTTCATCTCATCTGCAACTTGTGAAGGCGGCTCTTCACCATTCACTTTTGAAGTGGGGGTTTCCTGCAAGAAAGAGTTTTTTGATATCTTCTTTGCCGCATCTAAAAGGCCTTGTGCTATGTGCTTAAGCGGCTGATCATATACTATCAGGATCCTCTCTTCAGGCTTAAGTCCCATGCATTTAGAAACAATGATGTCGTAAGCTTTTTCCAGGGCTGCTGAAGAGATCATTTTCTTATTGTACCGACCTTAGAATCATATTCCATGTCTTCAAGCTTGTTAAGGTTCCACTTGATGGAGTCCGACTTTTTCCTAAGCTCTCCGTTTCTCAGGTCAAACTTCAGGAACTCGTGGTATATCTCTGACACAAGATCTTTTGCCTTCTTTGCGTCATCTGGCCTGTTGTCTATCACTGAGTTCACCGCGTACCTTACAAGCTCTCCTGTCAGGTCGCAAAGCCCCAGGAGGTAGTCTTCTGATTTGACCTTGAGCTCTTTTGAGGATGGTATCCTGCCTGACCTTACAAAATAGAAGAACGTTGCTGCCTCAACATATTCCTGGATCGCAACTTTCTGTATGCCTGCATCATAAAGGTCTTTTGGAAGCTGTGCTATCTTAGCTTTCATGCTCTTAAGGAGGGACTCTGCCTGCTTGAGCTCCTTCCTGTGGATAGAGTATATCATAAGCTTGGAAAGCCTTATCGCATCGCGTGATGCTATTATCACAGACTCGCGCTTGGCTTCAAACGCCTTCATCTCCTTCCTTATCGATTCAAACTGGTTTTTGTCGATCATGATGGATGATAAGGGCAAGTGTTATATAAAGCTTTGGGGGGACCATCAAAATTTGCGTCCTATACAAACATATAAAAACACCCGTTCTAACCCAACGAAACCTTTATATACTAAACACCCTATGTTCTTCACATATGGCGACCATACTTGGAGATGCACTGATATTTTTCCATGACTTCGGGTTGTTTGATGTAGTTTTACCTTTTCTTTTGACCTTCACGATAGTCTATGCCATATTTGAAAAGACAAAAGTTTTCGGCATGGAAAAGATCGATGGCAAGGAATACACAAAAAAGCCGCTTAACGCTATGGTCGCATTCGTCATAGGTTTTATCGTTATCGCCTCGTCAAAGATCGTTGCGATAATAACAGAGGTCTCTGCAAACATGGTGATCCTTCTTTTGCTTTCTGTCTTCTTCATGATACTTGTCGGATCCCTTTATAGGGAAGGTGAAGGAATATTTGAGACTGATAAAGGCCTTAGGACAGCATTTATGGTCGTCATGTTTGTGGGCATAATCGCGATATTCCTTTGGGCGATCAAGAAAGATGACGGGACTCCCTGGCTCCAGTGGGCGCTTACATGGGTTGTCGAGCACGTAACAAGCACGTTTGTGGCTTCTGTGATCCTGCTTGTCATAATAATAGGGTTCATGATATTCATAACAAAAGAGCCTAGCACAAAAAAGAACAAGAAAAAAACCGAAAGTTAGAGGTGTAAAAAAATGGCATATTTCACCAACGCAATGTATACTCTTGAAAATCTCGGGCTTAGGGATGTGATACTTCCTTTCCTCCTGATATTCACGCTCATATACGCGGTGCTTTCCAAGTCAAAGGTTCTTGGGGAGGACAAGAAGAACTTTAACGTGATCGTCTCGATGGTCTTAGGTCTTCTTGTAGTAGTGCCCCACATAACAGGAAGCTATCCTGCAGGAGCTGATGTCGTTGATATAATGAACTCTGCTCTTCCGAACGTGTCCCTGGTAGTTGTCGCAGTGATAATGTTCCTCATACTTGTGGGGATAATGGGCGCAAAGCCTAAGTGGGTCGGAAAGAGCACAGGAGGAGTCATCGCTATCATCGCGATCCTTGTCGTGATAATAATATTCGGAAACTCAGCAGGATGGTGGACAAACCTTCCGTGGTGGCTTGACTGGCTCAACAATTCTGATACGCAGGCGCTGATAGTGGTGCTTATAATATTCGGAGCTGTCATCGCGTTTGTCACGTCTGACGGCAGCAAGAAGGAAGGAGGAAAAGACTCGTTCCTTGAAGGGCTTGGAGACATGCTTAAAGGAGACTAAAAGAAGAAAATGGCATCCCCTTTAGACCTTGGATTATTGCACAGCTTCTCTTCTATATTTCCATGGCTGCTCGTTTTCGCTTTTGTCTATGGGGGGCTTAGCGCGACAAGCGTGTTCGGCGGGAACAAGGGTATACAGGCGATAGTCGCTTTCACGCTTGCGACCATGACAGTGATGTTTCCTATAATCAGGGAGACCCTTAGGCTTATGGCTCCTTGGTTCGTGTTTTTCTTCTTTTTCATAATCTTCATACTGATAATAGTGCAGCTTTTCGGAGCTTCATCAGGGGATATAGCCGGAGTGCTAAAAGGACCAAACGGCCCAAAGATAATAAACTGGGTCATCATGCTTACTGTGCTCCTTACGCTTGCCCCTCTTTTCAGTACGCTGGCTAACCGGGGAGGTATAGGCAAGACTGCGAATACTGGTGAGGGGATTGACGTGATAAATGCAACTACCGGCCAGCCTGAGACGCAGGAATCAGACTTCTGGAGGACTATAGTGCACCCAAAGGTGCTTGCGCTTGCTCTTCTTTTCCTGATAGCTACTTTTGCGATAATCCAGCTGACTTATGTATAGCCTGTAGCGACAGCACCCTACTTAGTGCGCCCTAAACTATCAGCATCAATTTTGCGAGCTTCTTTATTTATTATGTCTAGGCTGACGTGGGGGAGGTCCCTTATGGGGAAGTCAGTCAAGAAGGGATAAAATCACTAGCGAGCACGATGCTGATATTGCGAAGCAAGTTTAGGGCGCACTAAACCACCCAAAAAGTTTATAAATGGTGTTCTACCTCCATATTCTAAAAAGGGGACGTAGCTCAGCCTGGGAGAGCACTAGTTTGCCTCGTGCAAAGTGGAACTGAAGAACCAGACTGGTAGGGTTAAGATCTGATGACCGCGCCAGCGGAATGATTTTTAGAGATCTAGGTGAATGGCACAACGAGAGGTGTGTTATCCTCAATCCTGGGTTCAAATCCCGGCGTCCCCATTTTTTATTTTATTCATTCTTGAAACCTTATAAGGGTTCGAAGACCCTACTTCCTCTATGAACTTAAGGATCATTGCTTTTTGGTTAATGCGTATACAATAAGCATTTGAAACAAATCCCCTTTTGTCGTTTATTATTTCTTCAGTATAACTAATAAAAAATCTTTTTTCCTCTAGGAATTTTTTTACTTGAAGTACTAAAACCTTATTTTTTGAAGAAAAACTTATACTGTGCTGACCTCGTTTTCTTAGTATTACAGACCCATCAGTATCATATAACCCTCTTGTAAAAGAGATAAACATGTTATCATTATTTTTTATCCAATAAGGAACACTTAAATTATTCTTTTTCCCTCTAACCATACCTTTTTCCTCAAGATACTCAAATATCTTCTTTGAACTTATGTAAGTGTATAATGTATTTTGATCTTTTCTTATCCTCAGATGAATGTCCAGATTAAACAATCTCTTAAATAATAACCTTAAATGATCTCTGTGATAAAGAAAATCTTTTTCTGAATGTCCTGCGATCTCTATTAGGTAATGATATTTTTTGTAGTGGTTCATATAACCATCACCATATAATATCCCTAACAGTTCAGCTAAATCATAAGAGTCCCCTATAGGAATAATTATGTCTTGTGGCATTATATTTAACTTGAGAATTGGGTATATATGTATTAGGTCTGATTGTCCAGTGAAATTTCCGAAAGATTAGATATCTACCCTACAGTCGCTATGTTCCCCATGATGACTGATGCGATAGAGTTGAAGATCATCATGACCACGAAAGCGACAGCGCAGTAGAGGCCTACCCCTTTAAGCATGTTTTTTCCTAAGAGGTACCTTTCGTTAAGCTTGTCGCTTCCATTCTCTATGCCGTTAGAAAGGATGGTAAGGATATATACCAACTGTACAACATACAACCCTACGATTATCTGGAAGTGAAATGATGGTATCCCGTCTCCGAACATGTCAACAAGGCCTGCTGTCGAGGCCCCTGCTTCTGAACCAAGAACTGACATCTGGGCTCCAAGCTTCCCTATTATCCCTGTTATCATGGATGTTATTCCTATGACTATGCCTGCGATGACTGGAGTGAGAAAGCTTATCTGGGATTTCATAGATGATATTATGTCTGATAGGAGGTCTTTTAGTCTCTCATCAACCTTATGGATCTCTTTTACGTATCTTGATATGTTTAGGAGTGCCTGTGCTGCGATCTTTGGGCCTTTAAGCGCGCTTTGCATGAGGACTTTCATCGAGCTGTCTATTATGTTTGACGGAAACGCCTTAAGCGCTCCGTTGACCGGGCTGAAGATAGCTTCCCTTATCCCCATCCCCATCCTTTTTACGTTTGAGCTTACGTGCTCAAAGAAGTTTCCTGATATTGTCCCTCTCATCACTTCTGAAACCTTGCCAAACGCTATCTCTGCGGGTATGCCGTCTCCAAGCCTGTTTCCTAGCTGGAAAAGCGCAGATGCGAACTCTGTCTCAAGCTTCTTTGATTCTTCCCTTATCTTTATCAGGTTCTTGCTGCGAAAACGGTTATAGATGCCTATTATCGCGGCTATGCCAAAAGGGATGAGAAGGGAAAGTATAGCTGCTCCAAGCCCAAAAGGCCCAAGTATTATGTCAGGATTAGCCTTGCTTGGCTTATAGTCAAGAAGCTTAAAAGGCCCTATGTCCATGTCAAAATAAGGGTTTATCATGTGGAGGAACAATGGCAGAAAGCCTATGAATATCAGAAGCCCTCCGACAAGTATGCTCAATGAAAGAGGGGTTATGAATATCTCTTTTTTTCCGAGCTTGATGACGAAGTTCTTGTATCTCTTAAGCTCTGGGTTGTATTCTGATATGTCTACGTCGCCATAGCCTGTAGGCCTTGTCGCAAGTATCCTCTTTCCCATTATGTACACTACTACTGGCAGTAGCAGATCGTAAAGGACAGCTATGTGGTACCATCTTGCGCCTTCCATAAAGCTAACTACAAGCGGCAATATGACAAGCCCAAGTATCGGAAGTATGACTCCAAGCATGTGAAGCATGGTGATAGGGGACTTAAGGCCGTGAGCGTAATGCATCATCTTCTCATATGTTTCGTCAAGCATCACGTCAAGCGACTTGTCAAGGAGGGTGAGCCTCCTGTCTTCTGATGCTTCAAAAAGCGATGATTGTATGAGGTGCATCGCCTCGACAAACTCGAGGTTGTGCTCCCTCCATCCTTCAAGGTAGTTCTCAAGAGAATCTTTTACAGAGTCGAACTTTCCTGTCTCTACATCCCACAGGACCTTTCTCAGGTCAAGCGAAAGCGGAGGTGTCAGGTGTTCTGATGCGAACTCTATCGCTTTCTCAAGGTTTGACGTGTGCCTCATGTATGTGACTACGTAAAATACGCAGAGCACCATCTGGTTTGATGCTTTCATGCGCCAGCTTGTGGCTATGTAATCAGGGATGTTCTCTATCGGTTTCATGAGGCCTAGGCCTCCAAGGAAAAAGAATACTACGAGAAACATGGACTGGAAAAACATGAAGCTGAATATGGCTCCAAGAAACATTATGGTTATGGGTGCAAGCATGGCAAAGCTTGCGACGCCTTCAGGAGTGACGTTAAGGTGTGCTGTTTCTATGTTCTCAAGAAGTTTGGGAAGCTTCTTCTTGTTGGGCTTCATCTTAAGTATCTTCTCAGAGATCGCGCATGCCTTCTCATAGTAGATTATCCTGTCAGGCATTATGTCCCGCTTAAACTGCTTGTACTCCCTGCTTTGAAAGGCTACTTTTACTTCCTCGTCCTTGCTTGGGGTCGCGCTGGGTATGTCTAGCTGTGCCTTGAGCTTCCCCTGGTATTTTCGGAGGAGCTTGTCAAATTCCTCTTTTTCTGGCTGGTTCATTTCCTCTTTTTTGTGTTTCTTTACATTATGCTCATGCGTTTTATCTCGCGCTTGAGCCATTCGTTCCATTCAAAAAATATCCTCTCGCTGTCAAGCCAACCGACCTCGTCTTTTACCTTGTCTGAAAGCTTGTGGAACTGGTCATTTGACAGTATGACAAACCTTGCTTCAAGTAGGTCTGGCAGGTTTGATCTTTTTGACGTCTCTACTATGGTCTCTTTTATCTTTGCCCTCAGCTGAATGTTATCCCATACTGCGTCCCAGTTTCCAGCCCATTCCTTGACATTTCCCGCTATTGCCTTGAGTATCTCAGACTCGCCGTTTAAGAGGTCATGGGATGGTTCAAGCTGGTCTGTCTTTGAGTCATATTTGAAAAGGTCTATAAATCCTCCTTCTGTCAGCGGATCGTCTTCCCAGTATTTTCTCACTTCTGTTATCTGTGTCACGCGCCTCCACCTGTGCAGGCCGTCTGCGCTCTTGACAGGGTTTGCTACGACTATTATGTCTGTCGCCTTAAATGATGTCCTTGGTACCTCAAGGTCGTTTACGACCCTGTCGAACACCCCATATGGAGAGTCGCTGTGGATGGTTCCTGCAACTACGTTTGCAAGTGCTCCTACACGCATAGCCTCATAAAGTGATTTTGCCTCTGAACTTCTTACTTCTCCCACTATCAGGCATGAGTCTCCAAGCCTTAGTGTCGCTCTTATCCCTTCTTCTGCAGATACCTCTGCTCCTCCATGAGTCAGGGCTGATGCCACTTTCATCGGCTGTATGTTGTAGCCAAGGTCTCTTAGTGATGCTGTCGGAAGCTCAAGCGCGTCCTCTATCGTTATTATCCTGTACTTTCTCATTATCTCGACAAGGACTGATCCTAGAAGAGATGTCTTTCCTGCGCTTCTTGTCCCTGCAACAAGCAAGGTCCTTGAGCCGTCAACGATAAAGCTTATCACTCCTGCTGCAAGTGGGGTGAGCATCTTCTGGTTGATGAAAAGCGGAAGCGTCCAAGGCTTGTCCCTGTGCCTCCTGAAAGCGTAAGCCAGTCCTGTAGGGTTAAGAGGGGATGATATCACTGCGACCCTTGCTCTTGCTCCTGGCACTATGAGCTCTGTGTCAAGTATGGGGTTTGCTTCGTCAAGCGGCCTTGCTGATATCATCCTGAGCTTTGATGCCCAGCTTTCAGCCTCAGATACTGTTGGCACTATGTTTGTTATGCAGTCATCATAGTCCTGGTGGACAAGAAACATCGGGATCTTTCCCATTGGGCTGTTGATCGTTACGTCCTGGACTCTCTGGTCTTTTAGCAGGACTTCTATAAGGCCGAATCCTACAGTGTACCTGACAAGTATCTCAGTAAGCTCCTTTAGGTCTTTTTCTTTTAGCTTGATGTTCCTGTGCTCTGCAAGCTCTTCTATCAGGTCTGATCCAACGTTTGAGAAGACAAGCCTCATCCTTTCAGGATCAACAAACTCTGATCTTTTTGGCTTGTGTTCTGCCATTATCTTTCTTGCAGTATCAAGAAGGTCATATTTCTCCTCGCTGAGCTTAAATTCCGGAGGTACCATGTGGTAGAGGTACTGTGTGGTGTTGGGAAGGGAGAATATAGTGACTTCTGTCCCTTCAACATTGTAGTTGTCAAGCTCTTCTCCTTCGGATGGGTAGTTTGCCATGAGCTTTGTGAACATGAAGTCTGGCTTGATCGTCGGAGCGAAAAAGTTCCTGTATATCTCCCTGTCGCCAAGCTTGAATCCTGCAAGGTGAGGTTCTGCAAGCCTTATCAGTTTTGTCCCTTCAAGAAGCGTTATCACATAGCTTAGTATGGAAAGGTATCTTTTTGAGTCCTGCGCTGCGAGCTGGTCTGTTGCCCTGTCAAGAAATATCTTCTCATGTCTTGCAAGGCGCTTTAGCTCGACATAGGCTCCGATAGGGTCGCTTTTTAGCATCTGAAGCATTATCGTCTGGAGCTCAACATACCTTTTTCCTGAGTCTCGGCCTATTCCTGAAAGCGATGAGTAGTTTACCAGGCCCTGTTTTATGACTCTCTTGAATATCTTTGCTATCTCGACAAGCATCTGTGTCTGGTCAAACTCATATTCATAGTCCCTTTTTTGCGCGAAAACTATCTTTGTGACGTTTGATGCCTCGTTAAGCTTCTCTATGGTCTTGGCCATGCAGACAGGATTTTCCTCTATAGACGGCACTCTTGAGCAGTTTTCGCAGTCTATCCTCATGATAGTGTCTTCTCCCTGGCGGATAAGCTCGTAGCCGCACATCTTACTGTTTTCTTCTGGCATTTTCCTCCTCTTTTTTCAGGCATTCGAGCGCTATCTCTATAAGGTGGGACTTGTTGCGAAACCTTGTCCTGTCAGAAAGCTTGCTGTCTATCCATTCTATCAGGTCTTCTTCTATCGTCGCTGAGATCGGCCTTTTCATGAGTCACATCAAATATATTATAAAATATATTTTATATTATTTTATCATATTTTATGTATTTTATATGATTTTTGGTCTGGAGGTATTTATTTGTTTTGGTTTTGGGAAGAAGGATTAAACCACACAAATATTTATAAATGATAATTTTTTCTACTATAAAATGGTTAGTGGATCTAGAATAACATTTAATGGTCAAACCGTGCCACCTAATGATCTTGTGGAAAGATTAGATTTAGGTAAAGTTTACCCTGCAACCCTTCTTGAGGTCACTAAAAAAGGAGATCTTTTATTCCAAATAATCACTCCTGGTTCTTCTGATGTGTGTTATGCAGTAATCAAAGAAAGCAGAATACCTGGATCAAAAGGAGCAAACGAAATAAGACAGAGATTAATAAACTCGTTTTTAAGAGGGGATAATGGTAGGGTGACTGATATTTTAATAGTCAATCCACCAAGTTGGCCTTCCGGACCCTATTCTGCTGTATGTGCCATACCAAAGAAAACACAGACTGATGACTTATTTACACCTGATTTTTCACACTCTTTTATATTGAGTGATCATGTTTTCTTATGCAGATGTGTAAGAGTTTATACTAATACATCTGGAAGGGGTAACTCCCCTGTTTTTCCTTATGAAAAGTCTGTTTTAGTGGAAGGTTTTTTTCCTTCTGGTGGGATGGTTCAAGGGTTCCTAAACATGATAGACCCGGAAAGAAGACCTTTATATGAAAGTGGGCATGGTATTGAGAACCTTGGTTCATTGATAAAAGCAGAATCACAAATTTCAAAGGTTCTTTTTGAACAAGCAGAAAAGTCAGGATTCCCTGAAATAAAGGAGGGTATGTATGGATTATTTAGGGTAGTGGGAGATAATAGACACACAAATCCCCATAAAACAACCTATTTTTTTGAACATGTAATAACAATAAGAGAGGTTGATGAAGTAGAAGATCCAAAAGACCACAGGACTTTAGTTACATGCATAAGGGATTCGAGTGGTATGCAAGCAGAAACAGTAAATAAAGGATATAGAGCATGTGACATACCTATAATAGGGGTACACCATAGTCCAAATGTGGGAGTTGTAGGAGTTGGATACGCTCCAAGACCTGGGGAGGAGCTTAAAAATGCCGAGTCTCAAGGTAGGCGTCTGTCTCCACTAATAACAGTATGGGTAAAAGGTGGGGCAGATGATTTAGGGAGGATAGTAACAGAAGCTACGGTTGTCTACTCTAACGAAAAAGTAATTCTTGCAAAAAAGTAAAGATAGGCTTATCCAGTAAAAAAGAAATATTTTTCTATCAATTTCCTTCTTGTCATTCAATCAATGCCCCCCAACACATAATTTAATATACCAGTATTGTTAGGAAAGTCATATGGAGATATCGTTAGGTAAGAAAAAAGAGGGGCCGCAGACGTTGCCTGGCGCGCCAAAGCCGCAGAAGCCTACTGGAGGCGGGCTTTTCTCATCTCACTCCTCTGACAAGAAAAAGGCGCCTGATCCTGAGTTTCTCATGGTGAAAGAGGAGTCAAACGTTGTCGCAAGAAGGATAAGGGTGCTTGAGGAGCAGTTCACAAACCTTAGGAGAAAGACCCAGGTCATAGACCAGAACATGATAAGCGAGTCGAAGAAGAGTTCTACAGACATCAAGATGATAAATTCGGAGATAAATGACATAAAAAGGATGCTAAACGACCTTGAGACAAAGATGCTTCTCCTGATAAAGGAGCTTAAGCTCTGCGCTAAAAAGGAAGATGTCAACTACCTCCAGAAATACGTGACTATGTGGGAGCCGATAAAGTTTGTCACAAAAAAAGAGGTCGAGATGATAGTGAAAGACGCTGTCGAAGAGGCACTGTCTAAGGATGAGGATTGACAGGTTATAGAGTTTTTCGAAAGTTTGGGTCAGCATCAATAAGCGAGGCTCTTCTGTTAAACATGCTCAGAGTTGAGGGGGACGCCCCATCCGGGGCTTCAACGATAGAAGCACTATCATAAGCACAGCCGAGCCCGATGCTGACCCGAAATAGGATAATCGAAAAACTCTTTATTATAGAAACGTTTAAATAAATATAGGATAATTAATTTATAAAAAGCGGTGAATACGATGCCATTTTTGAATATAGGGAAAAAAGAGGATGCAATGCAGGGCCCAGGGGCTATGCCTCAAAGGAGCATGGGGCCTCGTGATGAGCCTATGGCTCCCCCTCCGAATTCTTTTTATGACCAGCCTCAGCAGCCTTTTTATGGAAACGATGCAGGGCCTGGTTTTCAGGACTCTCCCCCTATGGATTTTGGGCAGAGAAATGATATGCCACCTCCCATGGACATGCCTCCTCCTATGGATGGGGGATTTAACAGGGACAGGATAGAGGAGATGGCAGAGGCGATAATCGATGAGAAGTGGGAGGAGCTGATCAAGAACATCTCAAAGATTGTCGAGTGGAAGGAACAGACTGACTCAAAGGTCGTGAGGATAGAGCAGGAGATAAAAGACCTCAAGGAGAACTTTGACAGGCTTCACAAGGCTATAATAGGCAAGATAAGCGAGTATGACAGGAACATACTTAATGTCGGGACTGAGATCAAGGCTATGGAGAAGGTGTTCCAGAAGATCCTCCCTACATTCACGGAGAACGTAAGCGAGCTCTCAAGGATAACTGAAAACATTAAGAAGAAGACCGGCACTCCTGCTGCTGCGGTAAAGAAATAAAGGAAATTCATTTTTTCCTATAAAAACTACAGATAATCTTATATAGGATTATTATTTCTTTCGAGTAATGACAAAATTGTTATCCCAAGAAGATATTGAAAGCATATTAAGTAGAGATCCTCATTTTATTAAAGTCCATCCTGCAGAGGAATGGGAAGAGGTTACAATAGACAGAAAATTATGGAAAGATAAGGATTATGAAGATGTGTTAAGATCTGTTAACCTTTTAGTCGGTTATCTGAACCGCCCATATATCGAAGACGATTTTGGCAGCGACCATGAAAAAAGAAGGGAATGGCAAACTGATTATGAGAAAAAGTATGGAGAACCTATGGAACAATTCTTCAGGGAAGATTCTTTAAAAGGAGGTATCCCGTATTTTGCTATGGGTTCCCCTCTACTTGGATTAAGAATGAAGTACATCGGAGAAGATAAGGAAGAGTTCAAAAGGCAAATAGAAATGATCTATGAAGGACTTCCACCCAAGATAGACTATGATCTGGAGTTAGACACCTCCCAGAAGATTGCTGTGATAAAATCCCTAAAAGTAAGAATCCATAGGTTCCTTAAATATCTCTCTTCAGAAAGCCGTGCTGACAATCTAAACTAATACCTTCCCCTATTATATCCAAAAGAGCTTATAAGATTTGGACGAGCCTTTAGGTAGACTGTATATTCTTTCTGGACTGCTTTAAACAAGGGGTCTCTCCGATCTACTTTGTGCCACGAACCAAAAGGTATTCTGGGTGCTCCATGCATATACTGTTCAACCCGGTCTATTGAACCGTCTTTATCGTCATCATATCCTCTTGTTGGGAAATAACCTGCTAATTTTTGAGATGCTTTTATTATGTTTCCAGTTGGAGTAAAACGAACAGAAGGCCCTCTTTTCATGTCAATATCATCTAATCCTTTTATACATGGGCCTGCTAATGAAAAACCAAGAAATGAAAACCATAAAATACAAACCAACTTACCAACATCATCTACCATATTGAACATAAAAAAGAATGCACTATTTCAATTTATGTTGTGAAATATTCATCACAATTAGTAAAAAATATAAAGATATTATCATCCATCATGTATATGGAAGAAGTATTGAAGAAGCTAGGATTGGAAAGCAAGGAGATTAAAGTATATCTTGCCTTATTAAGATCAGGAAAATCTTCTGTTAGAAAAATCAAAAACGAGGTCAAGATCGAAAGAACGCACATCTATAAGATACTCGAGAGATTGCAGGACAAAAATTATGTCACTTCTGTCATTGAGAATAAGACAAAGCAGTATATCCCTATAGGACCAGAGAAGATATTGCATGATTTAAAGAACACTGAAGACGAACTAAGAAACATAATCCCCCAGTTGAATTCCTTATCATTAAACAAACCAAGAGAAGAGACTAAGATTATTGTCTATCGCGGAAAAGAAGGATTGAAGAGGTTAGGTGAAGAGTTATTATCATCAGCAAAGGAATACCTTGTTATGGGAGAACAAGGAAGGCTACAGGAAGTTCTGCCAGTCTACTCCAGACAATTTATGAAAAAAATCGAAAACAGGGATATCAAAGAGAAAGTCCTTGCAAAAGAGGGGGCAGAAATAATAAGATCAAAAAATACGTCCCTAAGGTATGTTCCCAGGGAGTATAATTTTCCTGTTTCAACAGTCATTTTTGGAGATAAGGTCATTAATATTATCTGGGATGAACCTTTAGCGATCATGATAGGGTCAAAGGAAGTTGCAGAGTCATATAAAAACCAGTTTAAAGCGTTGTGGGAAGTGTCAAAGGAACTTCCAGATTAAGAGATCATTTTATCATCTTTATCCTGCCTAGGGTTATGTTCTCCTGGTCATCGACTGTGGGTTCCCTGTCCTGCAGGTCGTAAAGCTTGTGCACCCTGCTGTTTTTTGTGACGATCGCTGTAGCTACCTCATTTCCTGTGTTTGAATCGATAAGTATGACTTCTGTGCCTTGCGGGAAGGATTCTTCCATGTAGTCCTGTATCGTGAGGGAAGATGCTCCCTGCTTTATGAGCCATACTGTCTCAGAGCTTACAAGCAACCGTTTCATTTGAAAATCACCAGAAAACACAGAAAATGCATCAGGGTATAAAAAGATTACGTTAGTCTAACTTAAGGACGATTATCCTGATTTAAGTAAAATAAGGGGTTCCTGATGAAGAAATCTGAAATGGAATGTTCCTTTTTTTTAATTTTCTTGAGTTCTGAGAGGCTGACCCATTTTGATTCTTCAGTTTCATCTGGATCAAGAACAGGTTCTTTTTCAGTCTTGACATGGAAAAACATGATGAGTCTTGACGTTTCATAATCCTTCTTCATATGATACTGCCTATCCTGGCCAAACCCTACAAAGATGGGCTTTCTGAATACGATCCCCACCTCTTCTTCCATCTCTCTTATAAGGGTATCTTCTAGCTTTTCACCGTGTTCAGGCCTGCCCCCTGGTAGCCTCCACACCTTAAAGCGGGGGCACATCACGATAAGCACCTTGTTATCTTTTTCTATGAATGCACTGCAGACAACCTGGTGTCCTTTTATTGGGTTTGTATCCATAATAAAAATTAAAAAGTGGATAGTATATAAATTTTTCAGAATATCAGCTTGATTGCAAGTTTCATGCTTCGCATAAGTTTGCCATCGGTGCTCGCTTGTGCCTATGTAGTTTTATAGGCTGACTTCCCCGTAAGGGACAACCCCCTCGTCAGCCTAGATATAAAATGATAAGAAACTCGCATAAATGATGGCAAACCTTAACTTGCAATCAAGCCCTAATATCAGCCTAGCCTAAGGCAGTCCTTGACTATCATGAGCTCCTCATCAGTGTGCAGCACCATGACCTTTACTTTTGATGTCCCAGATGACACCAAACCTCCGTGCTTGGCATTAAGGCTCATCTTTGGGTCAACTTTTATGCCTAGAAAATCCAGGTCTTTGAAGAGATCGTTCTTAAGGTAGTATATGTGCTCTCCTATGCCTGCAGTGAATACAAGTACGTCCACTCCTCCAAGTGCTGCTGCATATGCGCCTATGTATTTCTTAAGCCGAAAGCAGAACATCTTAAGCGCAGTCCTCGCATTCTTGTCCTTGCTCTTCAGGAGGTCCCTGACATCTTTTGACTGCCCGGATATTCCCAGAAGGCCTGATTCCTTGTTGAGGATGGAGTCCATCTTGTCAGGCCGTATCCTTTCTTTTTTCATCAGGTAAAGCACAGCGCCAGGGTCAATGTCTCCTGATCTTGTTCCCATGATAAGCCCTTCAAGAGGTGTCAGGCCCATGCTTATGTCAACTGCCTTGCCGTCTTTTATTGCGGCGATCGATGCTCCGTTTCCAAGGTGGCAGCTTATTATCCGAAGCTTGCTTTTGCCAAGCTTCTTTTGTACCTGTTCAGCTATGTACCTGTGGCTTGTGCCATGAAAGCCGTACCTTCTTATGCCATACTT
Source organism: Candidatus Woesearchaeota archaeon (assembly GCA_046705145.1). Taxonomy (GTDB): domain Archaea; phylum Nanobdellota; class Nanobdellia; order Woesearchaeales; family JBJKQO01; genus JBJKQO01. The sequence goes on along the minus strand of JBJKQO010000024.1, from coordinate 7,484 downwards.
CTCATAGTATTTTCGTGGTATGGCATAAAGGAAAGCTGTCTCTGGGAGTGTCTGGAAAAAGGATGTGTCAAACACTGCGACCTGGGGGCAGCCTATGATCTTTTTGCATAGCTCGATGACCTTGACTTCCACAGGGTTATGAAGCGGTGCCAGCTCTGAGAACTTTTTGAGGTGGCTTATGCTTGTCTTGCTAAGGAGGATGGAATCGTTAAGATCTCCTCCGTGGACCACCCTGTGGCCGCAGATGTCTATGTCTTTCAGCGATATTATAAGGCCTTTTTCCTTTATCATGGATATAGCAAGCTTCAATGCCTGCTTGTGGCTTTTTACCTTTCCCTGGCCTATCCTTTCTATGTATCCTGAATCAAGCTTTGTCAGTCCCTGGTAAAATGCGTATTTTAAGGAAGAGCTTCCGCAGTTAAGGACAAGGGTTTTTTTGGCTATAGTGAATCACCCTCCTGAGCCTCGACAACAGTTATTGCGGTAACGTCAACTATGTCTTCGACGCTGCAGCCTCTTGAAAGGTCATTTACAGGCTTTCTTAGGCCTTGAAGTATAGGCCCTACTGCTTTTGCATGAGCAAGCCTTTCTACTATCTTGTAGCATATGTTTCCTGAGTTTAGGTCCGGAAATATGAGGACGTTTGCTATCCCTTCGAACCTGCAGCCTTTGCCGCATTTAAGCTTGTGCACTTCAGGGACTATTGCTGCATCCACCTGCATCTCGCCTTCTATAGGCAGTTCAGGCGCCTTCTCGTTTGCTATCTTCACTGCTTTTTGCACCTTATCCACAAGTGGGTGGCTCGCAGACCCTTTTGTCGAGAATGATAGAAGGGCAACTTTTGGCTCTATCCCAAAGCGCTTTGCAGTCCTTGCTGAGTCTATCGCTATCTCCGCAAGCTCTTCAGATGTAGGGTCTATGTTTACTGCGCAGTCTGCAAAAAGGCAGACCCTGTCTTCAAGTAGCATAAGAAATAGGCTTGAGACCTTGTGGAACTTATCTTTTGTCTTGATTATCTGGAGGGCTGGCCTGACAGTGTCAGCAGTCGTCGTGAGGGAGCCTGAGACAAGCCCGTCTGCATGGCCGAAATGGACCATCATCGTCGCGAAGTATATCTTCTGCCTGACAGTCTCTCTTGCCTGCTCGAGGGTTATCCCTTTGTCTTTTCTGAGGTTGAAGAATTCCTGGGCGTAAGCCTCTGTGTTGACATCATGTAGAGGATCTCTTACCTCGTGATCGAAATGAAGCCCGAGGCGTTTTATGCTTGCGCTGATCAGTGGCCCGTCTCCTATGAGTATGACTTTTGCTATCTTCTCTCCTGATATTATCTGGCATGCTTTTAGCACCCTGTCATCATTTGGCTCAGGAAAGACTATCCTTTTAGGGTCAGATCTTGCCTTTGCTATTATGCCATTTATGAGATTATCAACGACCATACACATAACACCCCTTTTTCCTCATCAATCCAGTGAAGTATGTATTTAAAGCCTTCGGTTTTTTAGAGGTCAATAAAGTCAACGGGTTATGTCCCGAATGTAGTCAGCATCAATTTGCGAGGCTCTTTAATCCCCTCATCAAAAGAGTTGAGGGGGAAGGCCCTTTGAAAAGCAAAGCTTTTCTAAGTCCGCCAATCATAATTGGCGACACCTATGGGGCTTCAACGTTACTTATAGTTGTTGAAGCACAGCCGAGCCTGATGCTGACCTTGCAGAGCAAGATTCGGGACATAATCAAGTCAACGCAAACATTTATATATCAATTAGATTTATGTACTGGTACTGTTAACGTTATTACTATCACAAAGGAGGGGATATAGATGCTTAAGATGAAAAGGATATCAGATACCTATGAGATGAAGGTATTCACGGACACCGGAGACTATTTTGGGGATGTTGAGGAATCCATCCTTACACAGACCAAGATTTTCGGCTGGAGGGTCAAGGCGACCAAAAGCTCGTTCCTTAACAAGGTCCTTGGATCTGCTAAGGGGGTTATCGTGCCTCACCAGCTTGTCAAGTCGATAGGCGACGTGATGATAATCTCAAAGGCTGCTGTCCCAAGCTACAGCGGCGATGATGATTCTGAATAAAGGATTTTTTTATTTTTAAAATTTAAATTTCTCCTGCCTATGGGGATAAACTCGCGTGTGTTTTGGTTTGTTACCTTCATTCTCTAGCATGTATCCTGCTAAGTCTTCTATGTTTGTTCTCCTATGGGTAAAATATTTAGGGTATCCTTCTTTCCCAATAAACATCCCAAGGACTTGGCTTATCTCTGTATCGTTTAGTGGTCTAAGTTTTCCATCTTCATCTTCTATCAACCCATATTTCCATAATTTTAATGTTATACTTATGCATTTTTCAGTTGGCATTCCGCCAAAATTGCCGTAAACGTGATATCCTTCCCCTCTAAAAAAATTACTCGCAGTATCTTCCCCTTGTATAGAATGCCTGCAAAACGGTACAGGGAGGTTCTCTTCTTCTCCTTGAAGATAAGTAAGGTTTGTGAAGTCTTTGCATCCGCATTTGTGCTGGCCCATCCATGCATAGGAATATGATCTCCTGTTATATCTATGCCAGCCTTTTTCTCTCATAGAAAAAGGTGAAAAATTGACTTCGTAAGTAGGCTTCCTTCCTCCTGGAGATCTGATCCTCATAATAAACGCATTAAGTTTTGAATATGGTCCATCTTTGACTAAGGCAAATGGTTTTCCTCTCTTTTTCAAACTACTATTATACCTTCCTTCAACTGAAGCAACTTTTCCCTTGATCAATCTCATCCAAGTTGTAAACCTGTACTTCTTATCAAATCCCCTGAATCCTGCACCTATCTTTGGATTTTTTATGTCGGTACTTAGCAGTTCAAGAACATGATGGGGAAGCAAGCCCAGTGAATTGACAAGAGTTCTGGTCAGGTTGCTTTCTGTTCCTTCATCAAGATAGTTCATTATCACAGACCAGACGTTATCAGGAAGTATGTTTGGGTCTGTCTCGTCAAGAGCTTTTTTTATAGCGGCCTCAAGATTTTGCCTTTGATGAAGCATATAAAAGTGGCGTGCGCTTGCAGACTTTGTCATCAGCTGAACATCAACTTCAGGAAGCCTGAATGCGCTTGGAAGGATAAACATCTGGCCGTCAAGGTTTTCAATCTTACTAAGAAGGTCTGATCTTGCCATGTTTTGATGGACACGAAATATCATATCCTGCTTGACCAGGCCATTGATAAACTCTTCAGACATCTTAGTAGGTAGTTCCTCAGTGTATCCTATCTCTTGAAGAAATCTGACAACTAATGGCCTTTTGTACTCTCTTCGCTCATCAAGATCGATGACAGCCGGTGTGTAGTCCCCCATCCCCTCTGCAGTAATACTTTATTATATTTAAATAAGTATGATTGAGGAGAGAATAACAATAAATTATTTATATTTCTTTAAATATGATGGAAATATGTCGAGTCCAAATATGCTGAGTACATCTGAACTAACAGTTCGGCTAAGGAAATTATGTGAAACTGAACTAAGGCCTAAAGTTATCGACATCATAGATGGTTCTGAATTAAGAAGAAGAGTTCAGGCAGAGGATATAAGTTCGAAAGAAGTTATTGAAATCAACCATGCTTTAGGTGCATATTGTGATGAAGTCACTGAGTTGGCAAAAAAGTCTGAACTGTTCTGGTTTTTGGTAGATAAAATGACGGATCCCTCCCATCCCTTCCCAGAAAACTTGCTTAAGGATCCAGAATACCCAACTGAATTAGCGTTAAGCTTGATCAATCATGATATGGGGGGAGAAAGTGATAAATTATGGGAGGGTATTGAAGAAGCAGTGTCGTCATCCCAAAGTTTGGGATCATCAAAAGTTCTAGGAAGATTCTTAGGAAACAAAGTAGTGGCTAGATATGAGTACCTAAGAATAGCCTTATGTGTTATGGCGTATATCGCTTTTGGCGGACAGGAATATATCCTTCCTGTCAAAAAAGATATATTGCCTGATATCATAATGAAACGATTTGAGCCAGTTTTTGCTGGAGGCACACCAAGAAACATTTACATTGATTTGCCTCCTGACGAATCTATCCGGTCTGATATAGTATGGGCCTTATTACAGTGCGTAAAAAACGCAGATGGTTCCTCAGTTTTTTACCATCATGGAAAAAATACGATTCCAAGGATCATTTCTTCATTAGAAAGAGAGAATGATGCCCTGACTGCACACATCATCGATAATGGACCTGGGATTGATCAGGGTATATTGCCTAAAGTTCTGGGGATATATACAACATGCAGGACAGGAATCGGCCTTCAGGTCGTAAGCAAGCTGGCTGAGCGAAGTGGGGGGAATATTGTTATTGCATCCACAACAGCAGGAAATTATTCGTTCTTGTATTCCCCATCAAAATCTGGAGAGGTGTTGCGCCTAGATGAAATGTTATCAAGAGGGACAATGTTCAGTCTGACTTTTCTGGATCATTTTTAACGAAGTTTTATAAATATTTTTTAAAATCTTATCCTTATGGATCTAAGTTTATACGATTACTCTCTTCCAAAAGAGCTTATAGCCCAAAGGGCTGTCTTTCCTAAGTCAAGCTCTAGGCTTATGGTGCTTGAAGGAACAAATATTTCTCATAAGAGGTTCCATGATATAGTGGACTATTTCAGGGAAGGCGATGTTATTGTGGTTAATGAGTCTAAGGTGAGCAGGGCCAAGATATTCGGGAAGAAAAGCACTGGAGCTCCTGCTGAGATAATAATAGAAAGCGGATCCGGCAGGGAGTTTTTCTGCAGGATCAAGACCCGCGCCCTCAAGGTGGGAAACATTATCCATGTTGGCAGGCTTAAGGCTGATGTGGTCTCAAAGTCGGATGAAGGCCAGTACGTGATAAGGTTTGACAGCGATGCTGATGCCTACATCAGGAAGAACGCGATACTTCCTGCTCCGCCTTATGTCAAGAGGAAGGTAAGCGCAAGGGAGTACCAGACTGTCTACTCAAAAAAGGAGGGCTCGCTTGCAGCGCCTACTGCAGGCCTTCATTTCACAGGTGATATGATAAGAAAGCTCGAGAAGAAAGGCGTGAAGATAGCGAAAGTGTGCCTTCACATAAGCTTTGCGACATTTGTCGAGATAACCCAGAAGAACGTCAAGGAGAAGAAGCTTGCTTCTGAGAGCTATGATATCCCTAAGAGAAGCGCAGACATGATAAACAGCGCAAAGAGGTTGTTTGTCGTAGGGACTACTTCCCTTAAGGCCATTGAGTCAGCACATGACGGAAAAAAAGTAGTTGCAGGAAAAGGAAACTCAGAGCTTTTTATCTATCCGGGATACAAGTTCAAGAACAGGATCTCAGGAATGGTCACAAACTTCCACCTCCCCAGATCATCCCTTCTTCTGTTGGTATCTGCATTCTACGGCTGGGACAGGATCAAGAAAGCATATGAAACAGCTGTAAAGGAGAAGTACAGGTTCTACTCGCTTGGTGATGGGATGCTGATGTTGAAAGACTAATCTCCTTTAATGCCAGCCAAAATCACTATTTTTCAAAAAGTGATCCAGCTTCTAACCTTATGTGGTTAGAGACTAACAAGATCATAACACAAAATTTAAGTCTCTTATGCGAGCAGCTTTTCAATTCAGTTAAGTTTTTATATCATAAGCTATCTTATCCACCCAAAAGAGGGGGTTAAAAAAAATGAAGAAACTAATTGTTCTGATGGCTATATTGATCTTTTTGCCAGATATCCTGGCTGAAACAGTATCTAATTCCTATGGTGATCCTGGTGATGCATATCTTGAATACTCGATTTCAGGCCCTGATTTCTCTAAAGATACTGATGGGCCTCCAGTCCATGTTGGAACCTATGTGGGAGAGCCTATACATCTCTCAGGAAAGATGGTAGTAAGCAGGCCTGAAGGGCTTAAATCCTGGGTCACGATGAAAGCAAGCCTTGCAGACCAATCAGTTCAATGGCCAAAAGAAGGCGAAGACAACCTTGTTGAAAACGATGTTGTTGAGCTGCCATTTGATTTCACGTTCACACTACCTGAAGATTATGCTTCAGACACCATTCTTGGCAATGTCAGGTTAGAGGCATGCGGAGGCACCTGCGGAGTATACAATATTGACTTAAGGGTAAGTGTTGACAAAAAAGAACCAGCCCCTGTTGAAACGCCAAGATCTGAAGAGAAAAAGCCAGCCTCCCCCCCTGCTCAAAATAACGAAAAATGCTGCGAAAAAGCAGTAGGTGCTACAATATATGATATAGGCGGCGAGGTCCTGTTAGCTCCATGCGGAAATGATAATGAGGAATACCCTCCTTCTGAAGGGCAGCAGCTTATTGAAGGTGACAAGATAACAACAGGCGGAGACAGCGAAGCAGTGATAAGCTTCGGAGAAGGGGTTTATAACATGAAATCCAGGTCTTCAGTAGTGATGGATTGCAAACCTGGAAAAAAATCAACACTTAATATGCTTGCAGGAAAGATATGGTTTAATGTTAATAAGATGATCAAGGACGGAACTCTTGATGTCACTATGAACCAGGCAGTTGCAGGGATAAAAGCGACCACATTTATCTTAGAAGAGGATGGGACAACTTCCAAAATAAAAGTTATCGAAGGAAAAGTGGAGTTTACCAGCTTGGTTGATGGAGAAAAGATCATGGTCACTACAGGACATCAGGCTTCAGCCACTTCAGCTGGTCTTTCAGAGATCACTGCTTTTGACATCGAGGAAGAATCAAAAGCATGGCCTGAGGTTGATAACTTCGAAGGTAAAAAATCCTCGATGCTGCTCCCCATTATAATCATCTTATCGCTGGCCGCAGTTATCGGATTTTTTGTGATGAAGAAAAAGAAATAACGCAAAGTCGCTGATCCCTGAAAATTTGCTTTCCGACATATCTACAACCTAAAGGAGATAGTATCAGGCTCGGCTTTTCTATAAGATATTTTTAATTTAAACCACTTGCAATCCTCCTATAAGAAAAAAATCCTCAAAACTGCTTAAAGCATGGATCAAATCTGTCCTGTCTCTACATACTTTTTCATAAGCCTTTCAACTATCACATTAGGAGTATAGCCCTTGTGAGAGCATGCCTTGACAAACGAGTCATATATCTCCTTGTCGATATTGTAGTCTATCCTCATCTTTTTTGCGGCTTTTAAGCTTGCTGCCATATCTTATCACCCATCCTAACTAAAGCCATGGTGTTTATAAAGTTATTGGATGTATTATCCTCCCACAGAATACTCGCACCCGCAGTATTTCTGCCTGTATATGCAATGCTCTTTTGAGAGCGCGATGCTTTTCTGAAAACCCCCATCTTTCTTGAAGTCTTTCTCAAGGAACGTCAGGCCTTCATTTTCTGCTGCTTTCTTCCCTTCTGATATGATCGATGCTGAATCCTTGTGGGGACTGATGGAAAGGGTTGTCGAAAATATCTTTAGCCCAAGCTCTTTTGCTTTCCTTGCTGTCAGGGCAAGCCTGTC
>JBJKQO010000023.1:0-30285 GCA_046705145.1 Candidatus Woesearchaeota archaeon | reverse complement strand
TCATAGGTTGGATACGCCCCGCACAGCCAAGGATCAAAGTCGAAGATGCCTCCATCAGTGCTATTTAATCCTGCTGCAATCTCTTCAGGATCGGTTGTGCCCCACCAGTTGTATTCAAGAATGCCTGCTTTTCCAAAAACGTTATTTCCATTCGAGTATATATTGTTGTACTTAATTATATCATCGTTATATCTTGGATAGCTTATCAGGCCTATATGATTATAAGAGATATTGTTGTACATAACAGTATTACCATTTATGCCCAATTTAATACCTGCACTTAAACAATACTTAATATCGTTGCTCAAAATAGAATTATTGAAAGAAAAGATATATGCTGCAATACCCTCCCCCTCACTTAAAAATACCTTATTTTCAGTGATGATATTCCTTGTCCCTTCATAACCTAATGATATACTGCTTTGAGTCTGACCTGAAACTTCATTGCCCTTAACAATATTCCCCTTTGACCAACCACTAATATCTATTCCCTCAAATCCCCCTGTAACCTTGTTGTTCAAAATTAGAGAGTTGTTCGTAGTACCAAAAATAACACCTATATAGTTATCTGAAAAAGTGTTATTGGCGATAATACTCCTATTAGATGTAAGCATACCAATAGCCCAATTATTATCCTCAAAGTAACTGTTTAAGACTGAGATATCTGATGATCCATAAGTATGTACTCCTTTGTCATATCCTCTGATATTACAGTTCTTGATTATTATATTATGTCCTCTAGTAATGTTAAAAGCAGTACCTGACCCATGAAATGTTGCGTTGTTGCAGTCTATCTCAACATTGTCTGAAGTTACTTTAAATCCATCATCAAAATCATATTCTCCAAAGCAAAATGAGGTGTCATGGGTTATTTCCATATTGTTAAAAGGAATATTACAAATCTCTCCTGAATCCAGATGGCCGCACGTCCAGCATCCTACTAAAAAAGGATTATCCAAGGTTCCGCCAACACAAGCCTGTCCCCCATCAAGGCTATAATTGCGCCATGAACCAAGAAGCCTGGCAGCTTTTCTTGTATCTTCAAGTGTGGTTCCATGAACAACTATCTGATGTTTGCCGTTATGATTGAAGTAGTCTATCCTACCTTCTTCATCGACTAAACATTCATCGCAGGATTCCGGAAATCCCATCAACGCGTCTGTGACCGGATTATCACAGGCAGTTCCCACTGAGATAATGTTCTCACCAAATGGGTCTTCGACTTCGCTTGCCAGCTTAAACTCAAAATAGCTTGCTAGATCGTTCGTGTCTTTGATAGTGTAACCTGAATAAGAAGCACAGTTCTCGTTCAGATATTCCAAAACTCCAGTAGCGATCTCAACAGCTGAAACCACGTCAAGAGCATTTGCATCATCCCCCACAACAAAAGAAGCATCAAAAACGCAATCGTCTATATACATTTCTGGAAAGTCTGATAGGTCATAATCTCCGGCATAAACACTACTAACAAGAACCAAAAATATACCTAGTATTATAGCAATTGACCTTCCCATAAACCCCCCAGTACTGCAACAACTAACGATCATATTTAATGTTTTCGCTTGTTTTCAGGGGGATCTTCCGATGAGCTCCTCTATCTTCCTGTAGAGCTCCTCTGCTGTGCTGTCGTTTATTATCTCAAGGTCTGCAATGTTCCTGCACAGTCCTATCTGGAGGTTGGGCCCGTCTGTTGTCATCTCAAGCTCTTCCTGGCGCTTGAACTCGTCAAAGGATATGTAGTCTCTTGCCTTTTTCCTGATTAGTATCCTTTCGTATCTTAGCTTGATCAGGGCATCTATGAAGACAAGCCTGAACTCCTTGCCGTATCTTTTCCTGAAGAATTCCACTTCTGAGGTGTGCCTGATAGAGTCAACAACAATCTTCCTTGGCTTGCTGATCCCATCAATCTTTTCAGAGACAAGCCTTGCAAGCTCAAAATATCCTTTTTCTGCACGGATGCTGTCGCCAAGATCGCGAAGGTTATCGCGGGTATGCTCTTTTCCCTTGGTGCTTAACATTTCCCTGAGAAAGTCAGAGAGTGAAAAGTAGGTGAATCCTTTCTTTTTGAGATATTCGCAGGCTGTTCCCTTGCCTGCTCCGATCGTGCCTGAGATACCTATTATCATGAAGCAGCTAAAGATAAGATAGTTAATAAATCTTGTTGAAGTATTGGGCGCCGGGAGCGGGATTTTCAAAGAAACACCGATTTTAGTGATACTTATTTGAACCCGCATGACGCAGGGCAAGCATCACCCGAGCCTAAATCGGGCGCCATACCAGATTAGGCAATCCCGGCTTTACCCAACACAAATTATATATAGTATCAATGATATTCTCAATCAAATAGGGCAAGCATCACCCGAGCTTAGATCGGGTTTTTTCTTTTTTCTCAAAAAAATCATCTTTAATAAACCCTCTCCCTTATTTTTCGCAGGATTTTCGAAACTGCTTTGATCCATCGGCTTTTTTGCAAGTTTAATGCTGTCGCATTAGTTTACCATCGTGCTCGCTTGTGCTTCTGACATTATCATGGCTGACTTCCCCGTAAGGGATGTCGCCAAAACAAGTTTTGGCGGACTCATGAACTTGTTCATGAGCAACCCCCTTGTCAGCCCTAATATCAAAACGAGAAGAAGCTCACATAACTGATGGTAAACCTTAACTTGCAAAAAAGCAAATCCATCACAAAACATATAAACAGACAGTGATTTAGATCTGTATCAATGGGGGTCATATCATGAGATCAGACATCGAGATAGCTCAGGAAGCAAAGCCAAAACACATTCTTGATATTGCAAAGGAAGCTGGGATAGACAAGAAGTATCTCAAGCTATATGGAGATAGCATAGCAAAGGTATCTCTTGATATCATGGGCACAAGGCCTGCGAAAGGAAAGCTTGTCCTTGTAACCGCTATGACCCCTACCCCTTCTGGCGAAGGCAAGACTACGATCTCTATCGGCCTCACCCAGGCACTCAGGAAAAAAGGAAAAGATGCTATTGTCTGCATAAGAGAGCCTTCTCTTGGGCCATGTTTCGGAGTGAAAGGAGGGGCAGCAGGAGGAGGATACTCGCAAGTTCTTCCCATGGAAGATATCAACCTCCATTTTACAGGAGATATTCATGCTATGAGCGCTGCACACAACCTGCTTTCAGCTATGGTCGATAATCACATCCATTATAATAAGGAGCCAAGGATAGATCCCAGAAAGGTGACCTGGAGGAGGGTTGTTGACATAAATGATCGAGCCTTAAGAAACATAGTTATCGGTCTTGGAGGCTCTGCAAACGGTGTTCCAAGAGAGTCAGGATATGACATTACTGTCGCTTCTGAAGTAATGGCAATAATGTGCCTTGCTTCAGGGATAAGCGACCTGAAAGAGAGGCTTGGAAGGATAATTGTCGGATACACTTTTGATGACAAGCAGGTATATGCTTCAGACATCAAAGCTCATGGTTCTATGGCTGCGCTGTTAAAAGATGCTCTTATGCCTAATCTTGTGCAAACTCTTGAAGGCGGGCCTGCGCTTGTGCATTGCGGGCCTTTTGCAAATATTGCTCATGGCTGCAGCTCGCTTACTGCAACAAGGCTTGGACTGCAGCTTGCAGACATAGTCGTCACAGAGGCAGGGTTCGGTTCTGATCTTGGCGCGGAGAAATTTCTCGATATCAAGTGCAGGATAGGAAACCTTAAGCCTGATGCTGTTGTTATCGTCGCGACGATGAAGGCATTAAGGTATCATGGAGGGTCTGAAGATTACAGCAAGCCAGACCTAAAAGCTGTCAGGAAAGGGATAGATAACCTAAAGAAGCATATCGAAAACGTATCTGGTTACGGCCTGGCTGCAGTTGTCGTGCTTAACCATTTCACTGATGACAGCGAGGATGAGATCAGGTTCGTAAGTGATGAGGTGAAAAAGTCTGGCGCAGAGTTTGCGACTGCTAAAGTGTGGGCTAAGGGCGGCGAAGGAGGTATTGAGCTTGCTGAAAAGGTCATAAAAAAGATTGAAGGTGATTCAAGGTTCAGGTTTCTTTATGATGAGAAAGAAAGCATCAAGGATAAGATAACAAGTATCGCTACAGGGATCTATGGCGCTTCAGGGGTCGAGTTCACTGCAAAAGCGAAAAAGGATATGAAGCAGATCGAGGCTATAGGCCTTGACAAGGTTCCTGTCTGCATAGCGAAAACTCCTGTCTCGCTGTCAGATGATCCTAAGATCAGGGGCAGGCCTGAAGGTTTTACAGTTACGATAAGGGAAGTGCAGATATCAAACGGTGCAGGGTTCCTTGTGGCGCTTGCAGGAGACATAATGAAGATGCCTGGCCTCCCGAGGAAGCCTGCTGCAGAAGGCATAGATGTCAGTGATGATGGCAGGATAACTGGATTGTTCTGATTTGGTTGTTATTTGTGTTATAATACGAAATACGGCTCAATTGCAAGTCTTATGCTTCGCATAAGTTTGCCATCGGCGCTCGCTTGTGCTTCAGATTGTGAAGGCGCTGCGTCCCCGTAAGGGACAACCCCCCGCGACGCGCCTGCTTCATAAGGAAAAGAAGCTCGCAAAAATGATGGCAAACCCTAACTTGCAATCAACCTAAAAATACAAAAAGTTTATATATCCCGAGTTGAATAAAACAGTATATCGATATAGTATTATCAAAAGAAGGTGATTGGGGATGTCAAAAAGGTACCTGTTTAGTTTGGCAATTATCGCATTACTGTTGTTCTCTGTCCAGATAGCGCTTGCAGAAGATAATTATGAGATCAAGTTTGTGGATGTCAAGTCGCAGATAGCAGCTAATGAGACTGCGGTTTATGAGCTTGATATAATCAACAACGGACCAAATGAGGAGTTCTTCACTATATATTCCCCCGACATAGGATGGGATTTTAAGACCGAGCCATCATATGATAAGAACATAAAGGTCGAGGCTCATCATACCTACACTACAAGGATACTGGTCACTCCTCTTGAGTCTATGCCTTACGGGCTTTACGGCGTGACAGCAAATGTAAGGAACGTGAATTCCAACACTGTCAAGTCAAGGGCTCTTATGATAGAGATAAGGAACCTTGCTCAGATATACGGAAAATATCTTCCTGCGATCCGCGTAGGCACGATTATGGATCCTGAGGTCGACCCCCGGGAAGATACTGTCATCAAGGTCGTTCTTGAGAACAGGAACAAGCTTGAGATAGGTGATGTTTGGGTCAACATAAGAAGCTCGCTTATAAATGAGGACTATAAGACTTCTCTTGGCGCTCTTGAGAAGAAGACCCTTGAGTTCAAGGTCAAGTTTGATGATTTTGAGAAGCCAAGGATGGACGTGCTTCATGCTACTGCCAAGACAGAGGTCGCTGGCAGGATCTATGAGTTTAATGCAGACAGCTTTGATTATGAGATAATGGAATATGGGAGGGTTGTTGAGGATGTTTCAGAGACTAAAGGCCTTCTGATAAAGACCAAGACCATCCTTTTGAAGAACACTGGCAACAGTGACAAGAAGTACGCTTACCAGGTAAAAAAGCCTTTCCTTTCAGGGCTTTATCTTTCAGAAGACCCTAATGGCAATGTTGTCAAGGCAGATGGCAAGAAATATATAGAATGGCAGGTCAGCATAACTCCTAACATGAGCGAAAAGATTGTGCTAAAGTATAATTTCTGGCCTATCATCCTGATCCTCATATTCATAGGCATGGGTGTCGGTGCCTACTATATGATAAGAAGCCCTGTCGTGATCAAGAAAAGCGCAGTTGTCACCGCGACAAAAGATGGCGGTATGTGGAGGATAAACGTGCAGATCTACCTTAAGAACAGGAGCAAGAACCAGATAAAGAATGTCATAATAAAAGACAAGATATCAAACCTTCTTGAGGTCCAGCAGGAAGCTGAGATAGGCACGATACAGCCTACCAAGGTGCTTAAGCATGATAAGAAGGGGGCGATAATCCATTGGGATGTAGGATCGCTTGACAGGTTTGAGGAAAGGATAGTTACCTATAAGACGAAAGCTAAGCTTTCGATACTTGGGGAGATAATGCTTCCTCATGCCGTGCTCAGCTTTTCAAGAGGGAACAGGACGATCCAGGTCTATTCCAACAAGGTCCTTATGAGCCATAAATAGGTTAGCATAAGAATAACATCATAAGGTCAAAACTCCTATGCTAAAATCATAAATGCGCGTTATGGGGGGTTGCCCCATCCGGGGACATAGCGCCTTAACGCTGCACAGCAAGAGTTTTGAAGATGTTATTCTTAAAAAAAAATCTCAAAAGGAGATAACAAAAAGAGGTCATGATCATGGGTTTTTTTGATTTGTTACTGGCAGGATTGATACTTATATTTTTCATACTGCTGTTTATAGTCATGCCTTCCATAATCGCTTTCTTTCTAATAAAGAGGAAGTGGATGCGGGAGAGGACAAGGATCATATTTGGGTTGGCTCTTGCAGCAAACATCGCCATCATCTTGATACTGGTTATCATAAGATTGTTCTTTAGGTGAAAGATTCAGCTTTTTACCCTTTCGCTGCACTGTTTCTTGCAGGCAGAGCACTCTACCTTGTCGTTTACAGAAGGTATCTTCACAAATATTATCCTGCTGCTGCCTTCTGCCCTTTGGGTATAGCAGGTTTTTGGTGGGATGTAGAAGAAGTCTCCTGCCCTGTATTCATGATCCTTTTTTGCTATGACATCCCTGTACCTGATGCTTCCGGAGATGACATACATGAATTCTGTCTGGACAGTATGGTGGTGTGGAGGTTCAGATTCGCCTCCCTTAAAGTCAGTTATGCCTATCTCTATGTCTTTTGAGTGCACATGGGCTATGTCTTGCGGCAGCTTGAGGTCTCCTGTGAGATACACCCGTTTCTTGCTGCTAAGGACATCGCTTATCTTTGCAGACTCTATCTTTTCAAAAGGACCTACCATAAGCCATGATATCATGCCATTATATTTATAGGTTTTGATGATGTAGGCCACTAAATTGTCTTAGAGGATTATAGTTAGAAAACGTAAAGATTAGTCTAGTCTCAATTTGATGGTAGGTATAAACTCCTGCCCAACAATCATCCTATCACCTTTAGCACCATTTAAGACTCCAGCTACTAGTTCATCAGGTCCATACTGTTCTATTAGATATCTAGTAAAGTGACTAGATTCAACACACCCTTCCACAGGAATAACCAGTTGATGCATCAATACTAGACTCTTATCTCCCTGACTGTAACCTCTCAATGTTCCACCAGCCAAATCTATTTCAAGTTCCCTGACAAACCTAACTGGATAGCCCTGCTTCATCCTATCCATTTGTAAAGCTTTTAGTAAAGAATCTAAATGTGGATAGGTCTCTCCTTCCCAAAGTTCATCTCCAGGTTTAACAATCCCTCCTAACATTTCTGTGAAATCAGGATCTGAAGATCTATGAAGCAAGTATAATTTGGTCATATCAAGCAGTAATATGCTTCCCTATTTAAATATTCGCATATTTGTTATTATAAAGTGCTAACAGTATGTATTTCACTCCCACTCTATCTCTTTTACTGTTTCTCTTAGGAACTTGATTATGTCATCAGACCAGAACTTGGGGACTGTCCCTGATGTCAGCTCTTTTGCCCAGGCAATGAAATCTTTCTTGAAGCCTTTCCTGTCTCCATCTATCAGCCTTAGAACGTCGTATTTCGTGTTGGCGTCGAGGTTTATCCTTCTTGCAGCGCTTAGGAGGTCAAGCCTGAGCTTTTCTTTCTCAGATAGGGCCTCTTTTTCCTTCTTTTCTGAATGCTCCTGCCATAGCGTCTCGTAGCTGAAGGTCTTGATCGGGTCCTTGAAGTCTATGTGTATGTCTTCTGGTGGCAGGTCTTTCTTTCCTTTTTCAAGCGCTATCCTTGCAAGCACCATCTGGTGCATCCTCTTCAGGAAGTCAAGCTTGTCTTCTATCTTCAGTATGTCTGTGTATCCCTGTGATATTATCCCGAAGGAGAACGGGCTTGGTATGCTGACCCTTTTCTGCTCTACTTTGATCTTGCCTTCGTTTATCTTGAGGAGGATCTCCTGCGCATGCCTTATGTCCATCAGGTCTTCAAGGACCTCTCTTCTTGCCTCTTTGAGTATTGAAAAGTCATTTGATATCCTTTTGACAGAGTTGTATAGTATTGTTGAAGATACCTGCTGCCTTCCGACCATCATCTTCTTTCCCTTGTGGGACCGCAGTATCATTAGTGCCCTTGATGCGCAGTGCCTAAACCTCCTTCTCATGACTTCGCTCTTGTCAAGCGCTACGTTCATGACAAGCTCAAGCTTTTCTGACTTTAGGAGGTTAAGCGCTTTTATCACGTCAGCTTCCTTCCTGCTTGTGAGCATGAAGCCGTTGTCGGTTATGGTTATCTCGACGTCTGCGTGCTGCTGTCTTGAGATCGCAAAGGCGATAGCTCTTGAGAGGCAGTCGTTTATCCTTCTTCCGAAAAGCGCGTGGAATATGTAGTAGTTGAGCTTGCCGTCATTGTACTTTTCGACTATCATCTTCTTGTCTGTCGGTATCTCAAGGTACTGGTGCTGCTCGTTAAGGTATGAGTAGATGGCGTTTGACGCGTTTTCGTCTATGTATAGGTGCTTGTCGATGAAGCTTATGATCTCTTCTTTTGGCTTTCCTGAGTTCATCTTTTCCTTGACAAGCCGCCTGAACCTTCCTATCTCCATCGCAAGGTCAAACGATAACGGAAGCGACTCGCTCACCCATGACGGGACTGTAGGCGGCCTTGAGACAGATGCTGTCACCTGCGCTGTCATGCCTCTTGAATACCTGAACTCGTAGACGTTTCCTGCAAGGACAAATATGTCTCCTGGCCTAAGCTTTTCAAGGAATGCCTCATCAACTGTTCCGACAGTGTTTTCGCCTACCTTGACAAGGACGTGCGCCTCTTCAGGGATGGTCCCTATGTTTGTCATGAATATGACCCTTCCCATCTTCCCGCGCCTTCCTATCATCCCTGTTTCCTCATCATGCCAGATCTTTGCGTAGATGTGGCGTTCCTGAAGGCTTACGAACTTTCCTGCGAGGTAGTCTATGACTTCCATGAAATCCTTGTGTTTGAGGTCTGAATAGCAGTAGCTTCCGACCACAAGTTTTTTCAGTTCGTCTATGTGGATCTTGTCTGTCGTGACTATGCCTACTATCTGCTGTGCCAGGACGTCAAGAGCTGCTTTTGGTATGTGTATCGTGTCTATCTTCTTTTCTATCGCTGACTTGAGGAGCACTGAGCATTCCACAAGGTCGTCCCTGTCCATGACTATTATCCTTCCTTTTGCTGTCTCGTGCAGCTTGTGCCCCGATCTTCCACATCTCTGAAGCGCCCTCGCGACTGATTTTGGCGATCCCAGAAGTATGACCAGGTCTATGTATCCTATGTCAAGGCCAAGCTCAAGCGATGTCGAGCAGACTACGCATTTCATATTTCCTTCGCGAAGGTTTGATTCGAGGTTTGTCCTGTGCTGTTTTGACAGCGATCCATGGTGCGCGCCTATGTTCTCATCGCTGTAATTTTTAGGGTAGTATTCCTTTAGGTAATGGACTACGCGCTCCGTTCCTGCCCTGGTGTTTGTGAATATGAGGGTTGTCTTGTGGGACTGGACCAAGCTATCCAAAAGCCGGTACATCGCTGAGTGCATGTTCTCATGCGTCGTGTTGATCAGGTCAGGAAGCGGGCTTAGGACCTTTAGGTCAAGCTCTTTTAGGAACTGCACGTCAACTATCATGCATGGCCTTTTGGCTCCGACAAGAAATCTTGCGACTTCAGTGAGGGGGGCGATCGTTGCGCTAAGCCCTACTCTTGTCATATGGCTTGAAAGGGCAAAAAGCCTTTCAAGTGTCAGGGAAAGGTGCACGCCCCTTTTGCTTTCTGCAAGCGCGTGTATCTCATCTATTATGCACCACTCAACATCCGACAGGTAAGCTCCGAATTTCGGGCTTGATATCATTATCGCAAGGGATTCAGGTGTCGTTATCAATATGTGCGGCGGGCTTTTCAGCATCGCAGCCCTTTCTTTCTGGGAGGTGTCGCCTGTCCTTACTCCCACACGTATGCCTAGTTTTTGGCCGCACAGGTTTTCTATCTCTTCAAGAGGCCTCAGAAGGTTGACCTCGATGTCGTAGTTTAATGCCTTAAGCGGTGATATGTAGACCGCGTATACCTTGTCTTTCAGTATGCCTTTTTTTGCAGAGTCTACAAGCTCGTTTATGACTGAGAGAAATCCTGTTAGTGTCTTTGTGGCTCCTGTCGGTGCTGAGATAAGTATGTTTTTCCTGCTGTGTATCTCCATGACCCCCATCTTCTGCGGGATGGAGAAATCTGTGAACTTTGAGAAGAACCACTGTGCAACTGTACTGTCCAGTATGTTAAGCAGCTCTTCTTTTGAGTCCTGCTTCTTCTTCAAGGTTATTAGAGTTTCATCTACTTCAGCCATATCAGTCAAGGATAAGCTGGTCCGTTTTAAATAGGTTTGGTTGTAAAGTATCTGCCAACAGTATCATAAGGTCTAGGCTTATATCCGAGAAGCAGCACTGAGGTCAGGGAGATGGCCCTTAAAAAAGCATCAGCTTTTTTAAGTCCGCCAATCATAATTGGCGACACCTACGGGGATGACCGGTACGTCTATCTAAGAATCACAAAGCCTAGAAGATACTGTTGGCAGATACGGATGTGGTTGGCTAGTGGTGATAGAAACATAAGATTGATAGTAGGTTTAGCTCACTATCCAATCAAAACCTAGATCATACAGGGGTTTTCTTAACCTCAAGATCCACTAAAGAATAGTTTTTCTGGAATATATCTAATATTTTTTCAGTTCCTTGTTCTAAAGCAGATTCATAAATCTTTATCAAATATTCAGCTACTTTTCCTAAGAAGGAATAGTTTATGGTTCCCAGGAGGTTATCAATCCGTCTTAAGTTTTTATCCCTTATATTTTCTTCAGCATCTTTTTGTAGCCTCATTTCTCTTAGAGTCATTTCTATTGAGTACACCCACTCCTCACTATAGTCATTGTTGTTGATAGCCATATCTAGATATTCATGGGCAAAATAAGTATCATAAGGCATAGGATAACCTGCCTTATTGATAAGGGCGTTATGCACTTTTTCCTGTCTTTCTTCTGATACTCTACCTGTTTCAGAAGTTGTTTCTAAAATATCAGTTATATCTAATGCCTGCGCAATTTCACCTATGATCTGGTCAACTAACCTCAAGTAGGAGTTTACAAGATGAGTTCTTGTTTCAATATAACTTCTAATTAGCCCCATATTTGGATTTTCACCTTTTTTCCAACGACCGGCTATATCTTGTCTGTATTTGTCAGCTTCATTTTCCCTTATAGCATGTAAAGCTAGATCTATCGGGTTTCCTTGTACAAAAAAATCCAAAGTGGGCAGTGTTACCATGATGATAGAAATACAGTGCCATTTATAAACCTTTAGATTTTTACTATTAAATAGTAGTATACCATATTGACCATTTTCTCTACAAAAATATAACAGAAAGAAAGAGAAAAAAAAGAAAAAAGAAAGAAATTACTTCTTCTTCATCTTTGCCTTAAATCCCTGGATGAATATCTCAGCAGATCCTGTCAGCCCTACTACTTCCGTTATCTTTGACTGAGGCAGCTTTACGTCAAAATTTCCTTCAGTTACCTTGTCAAGGGCGTTTTTCAGGTCTATTACTGGCTTTGATATCAGGTGTGACAGCAATATTCCTATGCATACTGCCAAAAGCACTACCACAAGGGATATAGTTATCAGAAGGGTCTTAAGCTTCATAACAGGGCTTAATATCTCATCCTTGTCATATGATGCTATAAGGACCCATCCAAGGCCTTTGTAGTTCCTGTAGCCTTTTGATTCAGAAGATGCTATAAGCTCGTCCTTGCCGCCTACTGATGTTATCTTCCATCCGTTTTTTGAGTCAAGCTGAGCAGCCATCTTGGAAGGCACAAGGACTCCGCTTTCCTCAGTTGAATAGATTATGTTTCCTGAGTTGTCTACAAGCTCGAAGTTTGCGCTTGAGTACTGGTTTTCGCTTTTTATCTCTTTTATCGCGTTTATGTTCTCAGCGATGTCAAGCGCTACCTTTGCGACACCTATCATGTTTCCGTTCTCATCATCTATCCTTATGCATAGTGCTGTGACATACGCTTTTGCGCTGTCATCATATTCGACCTCTTCGACGAACACTCCGTCTTTTGCTGCGTTGTTCCACCATCCCTCATCGTTTTGCCTGTAATCAGAGGTCTTTCCTGTCTGAGCGACATTCACTCCATACTTGTTCGTTATGAATATCTCGCCGTATACAGGATATCCGTATTCTTTGGCATAAAAGTTAAGTTTCTTGTTAAATTCCTGTGACACTTCATTTGTCAGAAGGCTTGTCAGAAGCGCGTTAGATTTTGGGTCTGTTGTTGCGATCCATTCCTTATCCCTTGCGTCAATCACCGATTCGACATCAGGGATCTTTGAGAACTCCTCGTTTGATGCCTTTAGCGCATCCTGGACAATCTTGCTCTGGAGAAGGCTGTCCCATTCATAGATCCTGTTGCTTATGTCCTTGTCTATCTCGCTTAATACCTGTCCTGTCAGGTCGACAGACGATTCCCCTATAGTTTCAGTCATAGCTTTCTCGCTTGAGCTTATCGAGAGTATGCTTACAACTCCGATAAGAAGGGCTATGACGAGAAATCCTCCTATCAATAAGTTCTTCAGTTTCATCTTTTCACCTCTTTTTTCCAGCTAAATGTCTCATTTTATGCTGTCAAACTCTTTTGCTTTGTCTGCTCCAAGAAAACCTGCGACTTTCGCCTTGCATTTTGCAACACATTCATCTTCTCCCATAGAGTCAACCTGCGATGCTGCTGCAGGGCCGAAGAATTTTGCCATCAAGGCCTTACACTGGTCTTTTTTTGATATTTTAGTCACCTCAATGCAGATTTAGGATAACTCCTTATTTAAATCTTACGCTGTTATGCAGCTCTGTTGAAATTCTCAGCTGTCGCTTCGGGTAGCATCAGGCTCGCTTGAGATTCTGAAACTCCATAGGCTGATATCGCCAAGCAGAGCTTGGCGGACTTGTGAACAAGTTCACAAGCTTCCCCGTAGGGGCCTTCCCCCTTAGTCAGCCTCAAAATACTCAGTAAAGAAGCTCGCAGATTGATGCTACCTACAATTTCAACAGAGCCGCTGTTATGCGAAAAAAGAACTAGTTCCCTTTCTTTATCTTCTTTAGCACTTCCTGGTGGCCTTTCCAGTCAAGCGCGTTCTCAAGAACTTCCTCTATCTTTTCGACAGGTATTATGTTTATCCTTGACAGCCTTTCTTTAGGTATCACGATGTCCTTTAGGTTGGATTTTGGTATTATCACGCTTTTTATGCCTGCATCAATCGCTGCTTCTATCTTGTAAGTGACTCCGCCTATAGGAAGGACTTCTCCTCTTACTGAAAGGCTTCCTGTCATCGCAAGGTTCTGCCTGATAGGCACTTTCTTCAGCGCAGAGATTATGGTTGTCGCAACAGCTATCGATGCGCTGTCTCCTTCAACCCCTTCATAGCTTTGGAGGAACTGCACGTGTATGTCATATTTTTCCTTTATGTCTTCGCCGAAGTATTTCTTGATTATGGCAGAGACGTTTCGTACTGATTCCTTTGCTATCTCCCCTAGTTTTCCTGTCGCGATTATCTCCGCCTCTTTTCCTCCGGGAGTGACCTCTGATTCTATCGTCAGGACTATCCCCGCGCTGCTGCCTATAACTGCAAGACCATTGACCCTTCCTACCTGTTCGCCTTCAGTGACTATTATCTCATACTCTTTTTTCCTTTCTATGTAATCGTCAGCAAGCTGCTTCTCAAGGCTTCTTGCTATCTCCTTTGCCCTTGTTATGTGGTCTCTTTTGACAACATCTGACTTCTCTTCAAGAGCAAGGTCTCCTGCTGCCCTTACAAGTCCGCCAAGGTCCCTGAACCTTAGGGTCAGGTGGCCTTTCCTGTTTGCCATCCTTTTGGCTTCCTCTATTATCTCATCTACTGCTGACCTGTCAAAATGAGGTATCTTCTTGTCTTTTGTGACTTCCTGCGCGATAAATATCGCTATCTTGTCCCGGTTGTCAGGGGTATCAGGCATGGTCTCTTTCATATATACTTCATAGCCGTATCCTTTTATCCTTGACCTAAGCGCCGGATGCATGTGCTTTAGGGTCTCAAGGTTTCCTGCTGCAACAAGCACGAATGCGCATGGCACTGCTTCTGTCCGGACCATAGCTCCTGCGCTTCTTTCGCTCTGGCCGGTAATAGAGTATTTTCCTTCCTGAAGCGCTGTAAGCAGCTCCTGCTGGGTCGCTGGCTGAAGTGTCGCAACCTCATCTATGAAAAGTACTCCGTTATGGGCTTTGTGTATCATCCCTGCAACTACTCTCTCATGTGCAGGTGTTCCAAGCCCTCCTGACTGGAAAGGGTCATGAAGCACGTCTCCAAGAAGCGCTCCTGCATGAGCTCCTGTAGCATCATAGAATGGAGACTTGTCCTTGTTGAAGTTATCGACTATGACCTTTGGCACCTGGACTTTCTGTGTAGGAGCCATCCTTCTTCCGAGGCTCATGAACACCATGAAACCAATTATAAGAAGGGACATCGACATCATGGATGCTGCAAATATTATGTCTGATATCGCTTTTGTCTTCCAGAGATAATAAGGTATTATGCTTGCTATAAGGATCACTATCAGCCAGACAACATTAAATCCCTTAAAAGCGTTCATCGTCTGGAATCTTGCCTTTGAGACAAGGTCCCTGCCCTGGCCTGCAGGCATGACCCTTATGAGAGGCTCATTCTCATCATTAGGGTTGGGAAATGCCAAAACGTCCTGCAGCTTCTCTTTTGGAAGCAGTTCTGCAAGAGCCATGCCAAGCATGGATTTTCCTGTGCCCGGTTCGCCTATAAGAAATACGTGTCTTTTCTGTTGGGCAGCTTTCTTTACGATCTTGACGGCATTCTCCTGGCCTATTACCTGCTCAACTATCTTCTTAGGGACTTTTATGTCTTTTGTTGTGCTGAACTTTAGAGCCATAAAAAAGGAAAAAGGGTATGGATATTTAAATGTTAGGGAAGAAGGAAAGAATGCCCCAAATTTTGTCAGCATCAGGTATGCGAGGATTTTCTATTAAATGTGTTCAGAGTTGAGGGGGTCGCCCCATCCGGGGCTCTTAAAAACTTGTTTTTAAGTCCGCCAATCATAATTGGCGTTATCAACGAGTGAAGCACTATCTGAAGCACAGCCGAGCACGATGCTGACCTTGCGAAGCAAGATTTGGGGCATATAACAGAAAGTACTTCTCCGCAAATCCTCCGGATTATTACTGCAAGAGTATAAATTAGCCATCCCAATTAATCAATACATGAAAGAGTCAGTGATACTTAGGATATCTGTCGTTGTTGCAGTTACAGGAGTTTTCCTGATCTATATCATGTCGAGGTCTGTCGACATTCCTGGATTTGAGGGAAGGCTTAGCGGCCTTGAAGAAGGCAGCTATGTCAAGATGGTAGGAGAGGTGGTCTCTGTTGATGAGAAAGACAAGATAACAATAATCAGGGTGAGGTATGACTCATACGTTGACGTGACCCTATTTGAAAAAGATACAGGATTCATTGTAGGGGATAATGTCACTGTATACGGAACAGTAGAATCCTACAAGGGAAAGGAGCAGCTGACTGCTGACAGGATGGTGCTTGGGTGAAAAGTATAAAAAAGGGGTGTTTTGTAGTTTAGACTCGCAGAAATCTAATTGATGCAAGTGCTCTTGCCCTTGACATATGTCAAGGGTTTGATTCTTACCTCCCCTACTTGGTGAGGGGGATAAGAATCAAAGTCGCTTTAAGCGACCAAGAGCACTTGCTTAAAGTATGCACGTCCATAAAAGGGTGTAGTAAAAACGTGAAAGCATAATCAAGCTAAAAATTAGAAAGCTTTAAATATGAAACAGTGCTTCTTTCATGGTATTCTTTCTATTAGATGCTTAACGTCAAATAGAGGAAAGTAGGTGAAGGTAAAAGATGGTAAAGATAAACAATAACGATTTCATTGAACTGGAATACACCGGAAAGACAAAAGAGGAAGGGATAGTTTTTGATACAACATCAGAGAAGACTGCAAAGGAGAATGACATCTTCAGCAAGGACATGGAGTACGGCCCTGTCGTCATCTGTGTCGGCGAAGGTCACCTTATAAGAGGGCTTGACAAGAAGATCATAGGAAAAGAGCTTGGAAAGCAGACGGTAGAGCTTTCTCCTGATGAGGCTTTCGGAAAGAAGGATGCGAAGCTAATAAAGCTTGTTCCGATGTCAAAGTTCAAGAAGGAAAACCTGAAGCCTTTTCCAGGCCTTCAGATAAATGCGGACGGCATGATGGGTGTCGTGAAGCTTGTGTCTGGCGGCAGGGTGATGGTGGATTTTAACCACCAGCTGGCTGGCAGGGACATCATATACGATATAGATGTGCTAAGGAAGGTCGATGATCCTGAGACAAAGATAAGGTCGCTTATCAAGCTTGCATTAAGCATATCTGATGTTGACGTGAAAGTTGAAGACAACAAGGCAAAAGTCACGTTCAAACGGGAGATCCCAAAAGAGATACTTGACAAGATCGGGAGCAAGATAAAGGATCTTGTGGGTATAGCTGATATAGAGCTTGAGGCAGAAAAGAAAGAAAAATAAAGCCTTTAAGCCGATATAAGGACTAAATTTAAATATCAGGATAATATTTATCACTTAAAAAAGGGGTTTGCAGATAATAGTACAAAAAATTGGTGTGAGAGGTGTATAAATTGGAAGAAAAGAACTATTATGGCGGAAATCGCGAGCCCTATCAGGAATCTCCTGACCCGTATTCCTTCATAGATGATAATGATCCAGTAGCCCGCAAGGGCGAGCATCAAAAAAGCAGGGATTCGTTTGTCAAAGACGGCAAAAACGGGCCCAGCCACCATCACAAGCCTGCAAACGTGATGGATGAGGAGCTTGAGTCTCTTCTTGCCCAGCAGAAGGCGACTATAAGGGTCGTCGGAGCAGGAGGAGGAGGCAACAACACGATCAATAGGATATCAGAAGTAGGCATAGTAGGCACAGAGACGATCGCAGTAAACACTGATGCACAAGACCTGCTTTACACTACAGCAGACAAGAAGATCCTCATTGGAAGAGAGGTCACAAGAGGTCTAGGAGCAGGATCAAACCCAAAAATTGGTGAAGAGTCAGCAAGGGAGTCTGAGCATGACATCAAGAAGTCTCTTGAGGGAGCAGACATGGTGTTTATCACGTGCGGGCTTGGTGGAGGTACAGGAACAGGTTCTGCTCCTGTCATAGCAGAGCTTGCAAAAAAGGTCGGTGCCCTGACAGTAGGCGTTGTCACGATCCCTTTTTCCATGGAAGGGAAAAGAAGGTATGAGAACGCGATAATCGGCCTTGAAAGGATGGAAAACATCGTTGACACTCTCATAGTCATACCTAACGACAAGCTGCTTGAGCTTGCGCCCGACCTTCCGCTGCAGACCGCATTTAGGGTTGCAGATGAGATACTGACCAATGCTGTCAAGGGCATAGCAGAGCTTGTTACGACAGCAGGTCTTGTGAACCTTGACTTTGCAGATATCAAGGCTATAATGGGAAACGGCGGAGTAGCGCTTATAGGTGTCGGCGAGTCAGACACTGAGAACCGCGCGCAGGAAGCTGTCGAAAAAGCGCTTTCAAACCCTCTGCTTGACGTTGACGTTACAGGCGCGAACGGAGCGCTGATAAACATTGCAGGCGGCCCGAACATGACTCTTGAGGAGGCAAGAAGGGTCGTCGAGGCAATATCTGAGAAGATGGATGAGGACGCAAGGATCATCTGGGGAGCCCAGATACAGTCCGACCTTGACAAGACGCTTAAGACAATGATAATAGTGACCGGAGTCAGGTCGCCTCAGATATTCGGCACCACAAGAAGGGTGTCAATGGAAAACAAGAAGGAGATAGAAACTGAACTTGGGATAGAATTTGTTGACTGAGAAAAGCGCATGAAAAACTTTCATCTCGCTTCAAGGTCAACACAAGGAAACATGTGATTAAAATGGAAGAGAAACAGACGCTTGGAGCAAGATTTAGGGGTTTTTTGAAAGAGTGCGCAAGGGTGCTTAGGGTTACAAAAAAGCCTTCAACAGCAGAGTTTAAGACAATAGTAAAGGTATCGGGTATAGGTATAATAATAATCGGCCTTATCGGGTTCTTGATAACCATGATTAAGCAGCTGTTCTTTTAAGGTGGAATAAAAATGAGCGAAGCAGAAGAAAAAAAATCGTCACATATCTTTGCGTTAAGGACAACAGCAAACAGGGAAGACCAGGTCATGGACTTTGTCTCAAGCAATGCTGAGAAGAAGGGCCATAACATCTTTTCTGTGGTCAGGGCTCACGGGATGAGGGGTTACATATTTATCGAGGCCCCATCAAGAAGCGATGCTGAGCAGGCTGCATTTAACATTCCTTACGCAAGAGGGATACTTCCTAAGGAAGTGGAGTACAACGAGATAGAGCACATGATCGAGCAGGTCAAGCATGAGGTAAACATTCAGAAGAACGACATCTGCGAGATAATATCAGGTCCTTTCAAGAGGGAGAAAGCAAAGATCACAAGGATCGATAAGACAAAAGAGGAAGTTGTCGTTGAGCTGCTTGAGTCAGCTGTACCTATCCCTATAACCGTAAAGATGGATTCCATCAAGGTCATAAGAAGGGATGCTAACGATTAGATGTTTTATCTTTTTTTAATTATTATTTTTTGATTATTCTAGCTAATATGAAAACCTGTGCTGATATCATAAGTCCGAGCCAAACATGGAAACGGTCTCGCCCGTCGCGGGGGGTTGCCCCATCCGGGGACGCTTTGCAACTTGTTGCAAAGTCCGCCAAGCATAACTTGGCGACACAGGGCTTTCTTGAAGAAACTGATTGGGGCGAGGAAGATATCAGCATGCGAAGCATGAGGGTTTCATATTAGCTGATTATTCTATCTTCTCTCCGTATATGAATACGTACTCCCAAAGGAAGGTCTTTTTCTTTGATACGTGTATCTTAAAGCCTGATTTCCGAAATATGCCTTTTATGTATGTCTCATCCCTTATCCATGAGACGTTAGGTATCAGGTAGAAGAACCTGTCGTAGTCGACGAAGCAGACTTTCGAACCTTTTTTCATCTTAGATGAAAGGTCTATCAAGAATGATCCGATATCCTGTATGTTGCTCAAAGAGCCTGCTGAAACGACGACATCTACTTTTGGGATGTTATGCCTGATCTTGTTATCACCTGTATCATGCAAGAAAGATACGTTTGAAAGGCTTCTTTTCCTTACCCTCCTGTCAGCTATCCTCATGCTTTTTTCTGAGCTGTCAAACGCGTAGATCTTTCCTTTGCTGCCCGCATTTTCTGCAAGATGTTTGGTGAGTGTGCCTACAGAGCATCCGAATTCCAGGACATTTTTTGACCTTATGTCACCTATTATGGAAAAGATGGTCTTGACTATCTTTTTGGGAAGCAGGACATGCTCAAAAAAAAGAGCGTTATATGCCAGGAGGTTGTTTAGCCGCAGGATTTTCCCTGGATTGTAATAAGCCTCGATAAGGAAGTAAAAAGGGAATCCAAAGACTATCAGGGACAGCCCTAAGAGGAATATCTGAAGCGCGTTATGCGATGTCCTGATCCAGATCACAAGGAGAAAAGCGAAAAATGCTACGACCACAAAAGGCCCTGTCTTTGCGAAAGGCGCCTCATAGTACCTTTTCACATGGGGCTGCTTGTATCTTAAGACAACAACAGCAAGAGTGATGACAGAATACATTATGAAGAGCAGCGGCACAAGAAGCTCAAGAAGCTTATAGTATGATCCTGCTCCTGCTATTATCAGCACTATCGATATTGCCATCTGCAGAAGTATCGCCTTATGGGGCGTGGAGTACTTGCTGTGCACTGCTCCGAACTGCTTGAAAAACAGCTTGTCTTTTGCAAGCGTGAGTATGAGCCTTGGAGAAGAGACGACCCAGTCTGCGACAGAGCCTATTATCGACAGGTACACAAGAAGCGTGAAGACTGTTGCGCCGATCGCGCCGTAAAAGAACCTGCCAAGGTCAGCAAGAGGTGCCATGGACTGCGAAAAAGAAGCTGGTCCAATTGAGCCAAATGATGTTATTACAAATATGAGGGATATCATGCTTATTATTATGGTTCCTGTCACAAGGGCTTTTGGCACGATCCTGTGGCCTTCTTTTACCTCTCCTGCAAGGAATGTTACAGACTCCCATCCGAAGAATGTCTCTGCGACAAAGAAGACCGTCACAAGTATCATGAATTTTGGCTGGGTGAAGAAAGGCGTGAAGTTGCTTATGTTAAAATGTATTATACCTGGCACTATGAGCGCAAGAAGAGTACCAAGAGTTATGAAAGCGAAGGTGACAAGCATGGTTGCGCTTGACTTCATCCCCCTGTATGAGAATATGTTGAATATTATGATAAATATTATTGACACGAGGATAATTATCCATTTGACCATGGATCCGAGAAGGTACTGGATCGCCCCTACGATTAGCATGGCAATCGTTATGTTTCCTATTATCAGGGAAAGCCAGCCTACCATAAATGAGAAGGATCTTCCGTATGCGTGCTTGCAAAAGTCATATATCCCTCCTGATGTAGGAAACATCGATGTGAGCTCGGCAAAGAGCATCGATATGTATATGGCAAAAGCTGCCATTATCACCCAGGAGATTATCGCGGCAGGCCCGCCGTACCTTGCAGACACAGCAGGAAGGAAGAATATCCCCGTTCCCATGATGGAATTAAGAATAATGAAAAGAATTGCATTAAAGCCTATGACTCTTTTTAGCTCACCCATCCTCATGAAAAAAACCCGGATTGGTATTTATAAATAGTTCTCGACACTTAATAGTGGTTTATGACTTATTTTACAACAAAAGAAGGGGCAGTTCAGGTCTAGGCAAAATACCCACAAGGAATCTTATAGGTCCGACGTAAGCAAGGTCTGGAGTGTATTTTCCTCCTGTTATACGTTCTCTTAATTGCGTTCTTAGTTCTTCTCCTGTTCCATATGTTCCTAATGGGGTTATGTTTGCTGCTGTTCCGAGCCATTTTGATGAATATCTTCCAGCAACATGAGCGTCACAGTCTGCAAGAGGCTTTTTTATTAGGCCCTTTTGGTGATCTTTCCATAATAATGTGTTTGCTTTTGCCATCCAAAGCGCACTTGATGATGTCATCTCAAAAGCGTCAACTACAGGACCAAGCCTGTCTCTTATCTCCCTCCTTTCCCTTGATGAGGCAAGCCTGAAAGGGATCATGCCCCCCGGTCCGTGAGGATCTTCAAGAACATAAGAGTGCGCGAGGATAGCAATAGCTCCATATCTAAAGATACGGCTAGAATGAACCTCTGCATAAGGCGTTATATCAGGAGTTACTAATACTTCTTCCTTAAACCCTGGGTCTGGCATAAGTGCGACCATGTGCAGCTTGCCTTCTACACCTCTAAGAGTGACAGGTGTTTCATAAGCCCCAACAAATGTCAGGGTAGGCCTTAAGTCTCCCTGCCCAACTTTTACGCTAAATGCAAGACCCATGTCAATATATCCTAATTTATCTGCCAAGCCTTTCGTAGTTTTAATCAGTCCTTTTACGCCATCAAAGTCAAGAAATCTATCATCACCAGTATATGTGGTTATAGCGCAGATATCTATATAGTTTCTGGCTAGAGCCCAGATTGTACGCTCCAGATCTTCTTGGAAACGGATGTTAGGATGTGCATGAAGCGTTGCTATTTGTTTATCATCTGATTCAAGATTCCCAAAGTGTCGAGCCCTGCAAGGATTCATACCACAAGCTGAAATACATCCCTCCAAAGCTCGGTTACCAAAATAGCTTAAAACTCCTCCAGGATAATGTAATAGGATCCCTAGTTTTTCAGCAAGAGTTACCATACCCTGCAGGGTTATTTACTTGCTTAAATAGTTATTTGTATTTATGGGTGTATCCCGAATCTTGCTTCACACGGAAACAAAGTTCCCGCTGGGTTCGAAATCCTACAGATTTCAAACCGCAAGGTCAGCATCCGGTTCGCTTAGAGTTCTGAAATAGTATAGGCTGACTTCCCCGGAAGTATCGTTAAGCAAGCTTAACGGACTTTGAAAAGCTGTGCTTTTCAAAGGGACAACCCCCACGTCAGCCTTGATTTAGAAAGTAAAGAAGCTCACAAATTGATGCTGACTACATTCGGGACACACCATTTATTTATCTCACTTCACAAATACCTTTATCTTTTTCTCTGCTACTTTTTTAAGTGATTCCATAAGAAGATCATCGGGTTCTTCTATGTCTTTGAAAGACTCGTCCATGCATGACCATCTGCGAAACTTCCTAAGCACGTAATAGTCAGCCCATGATACCTGTTCTGATATTTCCGATATTATCTTCGGGTCATCATTCATGCCTGGGATGACAGTTGTCCTTATCTGGACAGTGCAATCAGAACCCTTAAGCAGCTCAAGGCTTTTCTTAAGGTTCTCTATCGCTTTATGGCCATCCTGCGCTCCGCCTATCAATTTCCCATAAGAAGAAGGATCAAGCCTTGTCTTAACGTCTATCGCCACAAGATCAAGGTATGGCAGAGCTCTTTTCAGGTTTTCAGGGAAAAACCCGTTGGTGTTTATCTGGGTCTTGAGGCCCATCTTCTTTGCTGCCTTAAGCACCTCGACAAGCGCTTCTATCTGAAGCGTGGGCTCTCCTCCTGTGATCGTCACAGCGTCATTAAGAAGAAGGGTCGATCTGATCTTTGATATGAGCTCCTGCGTTTCGACTCCGAAGCATCCGTCTGCCCTTGCAACGTCAGCATTATAGCAGAACGGGCACCGGAATGGGCAGCCGCAAAACCACACTACAGAGCTGACATGACCAGGATAGTCCACTGTTGACACGTCAAGGAAGCCTTTTATGTTCGCTTTCATAAGATAAGACTGCTTTGCATATCATTAATAAATGTAGCGGTTATAAATTATAAGTTAAGGTATGATCAATAATCCAGACCTTTAATATCCCTTAGTATGTTTAACATATGCCTTTTCCACCTAAACAGCAGCAAGACCATAGCTGATCCAAATATGGTAGAAACAGCACAAAGAACCAGTAGTTGGGTGCTGCTTGAATAATCAATCTGTTTTGTGATTAGTGCGATCAAAATCCCTACAATATAAGTGAAGACTATAATTATAGAGGTGTTGTAATACTGAAGGTATTTGTTGTAGTTCAGATCCAATATGTTCTTTTTGATTTTATCTGGTATGGCTGCCATCATTCATCTCCAAAAGCTATGGCAAGAAGGACTATCCCGCCTACAATGAGTATTGTTGCAAGTATAGCTGGCAGATATAACTCCCTCAAGTATGTAGGGATAGCGATGATGATACCAAAAACCGTGCATATCACCCCTGCAATAGCAAGTAGATTTGCGCTTTTTCTTTTCATAAAAACCCTCCTTACTATAATCTTTACGACCCATCATTAATAAGCTTTTCTCAAGAAAATCCGGAAATTCGTGCGGGCCATGAAAAGATCAATTAAGTTTATATACATAACAGCCTTAGCATAAAAGATGAAGATCGAACTGCTATCTCCTGCAGGAAGCATGGCAAACCTGAAAGCCGCGATAGTAAGCGGAGCTGACTCAGTCTATCTTGGGATGCAGGACTTTACAGCAAGACAGTATGCGACAAACTTCAACGAGAAATACCTCCTTCTGGCATCAAAGCTTTGCAAGTCAAATAATGTCAAGATTTACCTGACGATGAACACCCTTGTCAAAAACAACGAATCTGGAAAATTCATAAACCAGCTATCCTACGCCTACTCAGCAGGCATCGACGCAGTGATAATACAGCACCCTTCCCTCATAAAACCCATAAGAAAAAGCTTTCCAGACCTTCACGTCCACATATCGACCCAGGCAGGAGTCATGAACTCAGCGCATGCAACTCTTCTGGCCGGAGCTGACAGGATCAATCTTGCAAGAGAGCTAACAAAAGAGGACATAATCTCGATAAGGGAAAATTTCCCAAAAGAGCTTGAGGTCTTCTGCCACGGAGCATTATGCGTGTGCGTATCAGGAAGCTGCCTTTTCTCAAGCCTTCTAGGAGGAAGGTCAGGAAACAGGGGAAGATGCGCACAGCCATGCAGGAAGAAGTATAATGATAAGTACCTGCTTTCGACAAAGGAGCTGTGCCTGATAAGAAGGATTCCTGAACTGATCGAGATGAAGATAAATTCTCTCAAGATCGAAGGAAGGATGAGGTCGCCATATTACGTCGCAACAGCAACGAGCACATACAGGAAGGCGATAGACAGCTATTATGAAGGAAATTTTTCTGTTTCAGATGAGACAATAAAAGAGCTTGAAAAAGCATTTTCAAGAGAGTTCACAGAAGGCCTGTTCTCAAACGAGGAAGTGCTAAACCCAAAAGAGTCTTTTGGAAAAAGGGAGGCAGGAAGCACGATATATTCTCCGCAGATGAAAGACATCGAGATAAAAAGAAAAAAGATTAAGCTCAGCCTGCCAAGGCCTGAAAGCAAGAAAAGCAGCAAAAAAATGCTTATCGTCAGGGCATACAGCAAAAAAGACGCATTTTCTGCTTATGAGAATGGAGCTGACATAATATACTATGACCTGTTTGCAGATGACTTTTCTGAAGTGAGCAGGAACCTTCCAGCTTATGCAGTAACACCAAGGATAATGCTGGACAAAGACCTGCCAAAAATATCAGAGCTTATAAGGATATACAGCCCAAAAGGGATCCTTGCGGGAAACCAGGGCATGTTAAGCATGAGACAAGACATCCCACTACATCTTGACTATAATGCCAACACGTTCAATGACATCGACCTCTCATACCAGGATTGTCTTCCGATAATCTCCCCGGAACTGTCCATAAACGAGCTTATAAGGTTCAAAAACAAGGAATTCATCACCCTGGTCCATGGAAAGATAAGGCTGATGACACTAAGGCACAAGATCGAAGGCACGCTTTGTGATGACAAAGGAAGATTTATTGCAGGAAAGATATTTAATGGAAGCGAGATACTTAACGAAAAAGAACTGGGGCTGTTCAACCAGGCAAAGCTGCTCTTAAGTT
This sequence comes from Candidatus Woesearchaeota archaeon, assembly GCA_046705145.1. Taxonomy (GTDB): domain Archaea; phylum Nanobdellota; class Nanobdellia; order Woesearchaeales; family JBJKQO01; genus JBJKQO01. Next base: position 5,040 of record JBJKQO010000023.1, on the reverse strand, counting down.
CCGGAATAAACAAGTTCCTGATAGACACAGAAAAAGATGTTGGAAAGATCACGTCAATATACAGGAAGATACTTGACAAAAAAGATGCCAACACAAAAGATATACAGAAAAAGTACATCATGGGATGGAGCGCTAAGGGAGTGTTATAGAAAAGCGCCGGGGACGGGATTTGAACCCGCGAGTCCGTGAGGACACAGGATATCTGCACGCACTGCGTGGTTTCTGATAAGCAATTGCTTGTAGCAATCCTGCGCAGTACCAGGTTGTGCCACCCCGGCAAGAACCTAAGAATACGGAATCACCTTCGGATTTATAAAGGTTTTTGAAATGAAGCCTGAAATCAAACCTTAAACCGGACATACATCTTATTTGCAAATGCTAGGGTCTTTTGTGCATAATCCGCATCAAATCTTTTTCCATAATAGAGTATGCCGTTTCGAAAGTACCTAAGCTGGTCAAGAAACTCAAGTTCTGGATCTGTCAGTCCAATATCTCTCGCATAAGCAACTTCTGCCTCATGAGCACTATGACCTGAACTTATGAACCCTCCCTCAAGCATCCTTGCCCTGATAAGGAACATGACAATATTATAGCAATACTCAACATAATCATTTGCGTTATCCTCATCAATCCCCATCTGGTTTATCATCCTTTGCAAAAGTTCATATTTTCTTTCAGACTCAAGAAAAAGGCTTTTTGCCCTCTGCCTATCAGGGGTTATCTTTCTTGCAACACCTTCAGAGATATACTCCTCAAATGACTTGACAACTTTCAAAGATCCACACTTCCGCTTAAAACAATCCCGTTTAGGATATTGTTTTTAAGGTTTTTTTGGATATCTTTCCATGATTTATAAAAGTTTATGTTTATTTTCCGGTTCAGTCCTTTTTCATACTTTAAAAGATCAAGAGCTTTTTTATCTCTTCCGATGACCGCAATGTCAATATCTGACAATCTGGCATCTTCCCCCTTTGAGTAAGAGCCAAAAAGGATTATTGATGAACCTGCCAGCTGTTCCTCGAGAAAATCAGAAAGTCCCGATCCATACAATAACCTCAAGTTTTCAACTCGTTTCAGGGATACTGCTTTTGGATTATCCCTATTTAATGATATGAAGTTTATTGTCTTTGTTTTCTCGCATGTTATCAGCCCTTTTTTCAGAAGGCTGCTTACTGAGTTTGCAACCGCTGTCGGCGATACTTTCAAAGCCAAAGCACTCTCTCTTTGGCTAAGCTTTTCTCCAGACCTCATACAAAGAAAGGAAAAAAGCTCAAGTTCAAGAGTTGTAAAGTTAGATTTATATATATCCATTTTTAATTATATATGTAAAGTTATGTTTATATTTAAATCTTTCGAAACTAACCCCTCCCAAAACTATTTAAACAAAAGGCTTAATCAGAATGGTTATGAGACTTCCAGCGCTAAAAGGGTTCTGTTTTGGGCTTACGTCAGGGATAATAACTACGCTTGGTATGATCGTAGGCCTTGACTCAAGCACGCACTCAAAGCTTGTCGTCTTGGGCGGTATCGTGAGCATAGCTGTTGCTGATTCTTTCTCTGATGCTCTTGGCATGCACATCTCAGAGGAGTCTGACAAGAAGACTGACGGAAACCATGTTTGGATCGCTACTGTCGCAACTTTCCTTTCAAAGCTTGTCTTCTCATCCACTTTCATAATCCCTGTCCTGCTCTTTGATCTTCCTGCTGCGATCAAGATCAGCATAGTATGGGGGATTTTGGTGCTTGGGCTTCTAAGCTATTACATCGCAGTCGACAAGAAAGAAAAGCCTGTCAAGGTCCTAGCCGAGCACCTGAGCATAGCAGTACTTGTGATAATATTCACCCACCTGCTTGGCCATATGGTTGCAAGAGTGTTTGGATGAATCATTTTTGGTATTCTTTTGGTTAGCATCAATTTGCGAGGCTTATCACATCCATCATCAAAAGAGTTGAGGGGGACGCCCCATCCGGGGCTTCAACGATACTTCCACTTAAAGAAGCACAGCCGAGCCCGATGCTGACCAAAAGAGGAATAAAAGAATTCTTAAAAAAAGAAAGAAATTGATTATTTAGCTTTTGCGACCATGCTCACTGGCGGGCTCATTATGAGGACGTCGTCAACCAGCTGGCCGTAATCATCTGCCCCTATGCTTGATTTAGCGTGAGAGAATATCGACTTTCCGTGCATCGGAGCTTCTTTTATCTTTGAGTTGACCCTTATAGGGTATGCTGTAAGCTCGGGGAAGTCTTGCTGGATAGCGATAAGCATGTCCCTGCATATCTTGTTTCTCTTGTCATAAAGGGTAGGGATTATCTTTGTTATCTTTGCTTCGCTGCCGTAATGGTACTTGACCTCGTTTATTATGTTTTTCATCTTTCCAAGCGCGTCATAGCTTAGGAAGTCTGTCGATACAGGGACAAATACCTCGTTGCAGAATGTCAGCGCGTTCTGGTTCAGGAGCCCAAGTGATGGCGGGCAGTCTATGATTATGTAGTCATATCCTTTTATCTTTTCAAGAAGATCTTTCAGGATAAGCCTTGACTCTTCCTGCTTTGCCATGTAGTATTCTGCTTTTATCAGGCTTTCCTTTGAGGTTATGATGTCAAAGTTCTTTCCGATATTGACTATGCACTGCTGCACAGGAAGCTTTCCTGTAAGAGCGTCATAAAGGTTGAATTCTGACTTTGCTTTGAGGGAGGCATCGATGTTTCCCTGAGGGTCAAGGTCGACTAGAAGCACTTTTTTATCCTGTCTTGACAGTCCTGCTGCAAGATTTATAGCTGTTGTGGTCTTTCCGACGCCGCCTTTATAATTGAAGATACAGATTTTTCTCATCACTATCACCTATTTTTTTGTTGGGTTATGTACAGGCTTCGGCAATGGTTTATAAATATTGCTAAAGTAGAGTCGATATTTTTCCGCCTGAATAAATCACTTTAAATCACTTATGGGCGAACCAGAATATGTACCTGTCGTCTATGTCATCAAGCCTTGCGAAGCCGAAGCGCTCAAGCTGTACTATGTCTCCTGGCTTTAGGGACTTCATGCCTTCTTCTCCCTTGCCCCTGACTGTCGAGCCGTCAGGCATCATGACCTCCACATCAACAAGTGATCCTGAGTCAGGAAGCCAGTGTATTATCTTCTTTCCGTGCTCCTTGTACTTCTTGTAGTCTGTAGAGTCAAATTCGCATGTGTTGCCTTCCTTCCTGAAGTTAAGGCAGTCCATGAACCTGCATATCTCTTTTTCTTCCAGGGAATCCATGTCTTCCTGGGATACAAGAAACCTTTCGTTTGTAGAGAATTTTCTTCCGCCTTTTTTCCTGTCAGGATGAAGGTCAAGCTCTATCTCCTGATCTGGCGCACCTACCACTTCCACGCTTACAGGGTCTGGTATGAAGAAGAACCTGTCTGCTATCGGCTCTATTATCTCCTTGTTGAAGAAGTTGATCGTCTTGAAGAACTCTTTTTCGCTTACTGTCTTGTCGTTCATGGTGACGCCTACTGAGACTGCGTATTTTCGGAGTGCCTCAGGCTGGTACCCCCTTCTTCTGAGGGAAGATACGAAAGGCAGCCTTATGTCATCCCATCCTGAAAACATGCCTGCCCTTATCTTCTCCTTGGTCTTTGAGCATGATACCTCAAGGTCCTTGAAGTTTATCCTTCCGACAGATACTGCTTTTGGTGTCGGGACCCCGAGCGCATTGTGGATGAATTCCTGCTTCTTTGCGTTATCAAGATGCTCTTTTGCCCTAAGGGTGTGGGTGACCCCTGTGTCGTAATCGTCTATTGAGACTGAGAAGTTCATGAGGGGCCAGACGCGAAACTCATTTCCTTTTCTTGGGTGTTTCTCTTCGTTTATGCGAAATACGGGGAAATCTCTCATGGCAGGGTTCTTGTGCCTTATGTCTGTCTTAAATCTTGCAACAGCATCTCCCTGCTTGTATGAGGTGAACATCATCTTCCATCTCTTGAGGTTTTCTTTGGCATCAAGCTCCCTGCATGGGCAGGCTTCCATCTTTGCTGTAAGGTCCCTGAATGATTCAGGGTCGCAGGTGCATATGTAGATGAAGCCTTCCCCTATCAGGCGTTCGCAGTAGCTGTAATACATATCAAGCCTGTCTGACTGGATTATGAACTCAGAGACATTGTTCTCGCAGAGCCAGCTTGCCTCGTCTTTTATCATCTCGTAAGCGTCAGGGTCTATGTTTGATGGGTTTGTGTCCTCTATCCTCATCAGGAATTTTCCGTCGTATTTTTTTGAGTACTCATAGTTCAACGACAGGGGATAGCAGTGGCCTATGTGCATGGGTCCGCTGGGAGAAGGCGCAAACCTTGTCACGACCTTTGTGTGCTTTGCTCCCGGAAGGTCTTTTAGCCCTTCTTTTTTCTCCCTTTTTGTCTCAACCCCTTTTGGAGCGAGCTCTTTTAATGCTGATATCTGGGCTTCAAGAGGCATAGAGTTGACTTCTCCTACGACCTGGCTTATCAGGGCAGATATCGATTCCATGTCATCTTTTGCTTCAGGGTGCTCTTTTATCACCATGCCTATTATGCTCTTTGGATTGGCCTTTCCGTTGTACTTTACTGCGTTGTTAAGCGCATGCATCCTTATCGTATTTTCTATATCTTTCATGATAGGTTGACGAAGAAGTATTTGTTTATAAAATTATTGAATTATTTCATAGCGTAAATCAAAACCACTTCAGAAACTCTTGATAAAGGTCCAGGATAAGGCCTTGAAAGTGCATTTGCTAAAGCAGGAAAACCTAGGCATTTATCTCTTATGTCTCGCAGCAAATGATTTCTTCTTCTGACTATCCTTGGCATCTCACCTTCCACTGGCGCTTTTAGTACTCCTGGCTCACCATGATATATATGTTTTTCAGCAGACCTGATCATGCCCATCAAGAGAGAATGAAAATCTGTCACAGGCGGGCCTCTTCGGGCTAAAGCCCGAAGTTTCTGTCGCTCGCTTCGCGAGCGAGCCCGCCTGTGTCTAGTCTTCGTTGGCTTTGGGGTATGCGAGTTGCGTGATGTAT
>JBJKQO010000022.1:0-20435 GCA_046705145.1 Candidatus Woesearchaeota archaeon | reverse complement strand
AGTCATTGCTGGAATTCCGAGTGCCAAAAACCGATTGAAAAAGTAAACAGTCTAAATCCTGCCCCACCTATATGACTGGTGGTTTTTGACAGTCCGCCAAACTAGTTTGGCGATACTTACGGGGCTTTAGCGATTGAAGCACTTTTTGAAGCACAACCGAGCATGATGCTGACCTTACAACTTACAGTAATCACATTATAGGCCTGAAAAGTCAGCGTCTTTGGGGCTGTTGCCTGCCCTTTTGCTCCTCCATCCTCTGTCTTTCCATCTCCTGGTTTGCCTTTTTGGCCCTCTCTCTTATCATTTCCGCAAGCTTTCTCTCAACATCCTTTGACAAGCCTGAACTTATAGAAAAACTCTCTCCTTCCAGAGCCCTCATCCAGGCTTCCATATACTTACGCTTGATCTCATCAGAATCCTTAAACCTTTCTGGAATCTTATCCGGGAGAAGCCCCATCTCCTTTGCGGTTTCAGCACAGAACCACATCTCTGCTTTGTGCCTCATAGAAAAAGAGGATCTTTCACCGAGATGAAGCATAACACCTTCAAATCTCCTCTGCATGCCTAATGTTCCTGAAGAATCAATATATCTTATCTCTGCCTTCATTACCTTCTCGTTTAGTGTAACCATGATTATCACCTCTGATAGGTTCAAAACGTAAATAATAATATATAAAATTAACTAAACCTTAGACCAACTATTTCAGAAAACTTTAAATATATCAATCCTAAAATGTAGGCCAGAGGTGAATTTCATGTTTGATTTTGATGATCCAAAAAACTGGGTAGCAGTTATCATTGGGCTGCTGCTTTTAGCTCTTGGGCTTATCCCACTACTTAACAACTTCGGAGTTATAGGGTTTGGGCTTCCAGGATTTCTTAACGGAATAGTCTCAAAGATAGGGCTTTGGATAGTCGCAGCGGGCGGGCTTTTCCTGCTTATCGACAGCTTCCTTGAAGACCATTCGATGAGGATGATAAGCATCGTAGTCGCGCTTCTGATACTTGCTGTAGGGATAATCCCCCTTCTTAACAGCTTCGGGATAATCGGTTTCACGATACCATTCTTAAGCGTAAACGTCTATAACATAATATTCGTGATAGAAGGCTTGTTCCTGCTTATCGCAGCATTCGCGATGATGTGAGAGCTGCAGGAAGTTATCCTCTGGAATAGTGGGTTTCAGACCTTAAACTTTTTAGCTGATTCCCAAAGTATTCTTTAAACCTGCCAGAATAACCATCTACCATATTGCTTAATTGGGTTATACCATACCCTAATAGATGAAGATGATCTTGTTGTGATAATCCCTCAGGAGACACTCCTTTACGTGCTTTCTTGGCCATATCTAAATTAGATCTGCAAGAATCGATCTGTCTCATGATCTCTTTCTCATCAGGATCACCATGGCGTCTTATTTCCCGCTCAGGAAAGCACTTAACAACAAGATTAGTCAAGCTCATCTGTATCCTCCAGCACGCTTCAGATCTCAGCGCATGCAGGTAGAATAGCTCGCTTAAATAGTTATGTGTGTTTTTGCTGTTGAGGAATATAGATCAATGTTAACCCCCTTGGGCACAGCATTATCTTACCCAAAATTTATATAATATCTGGTTTTTTCTCCTGGTTGGAGGGGAAAAATGGCATACTCAATGTTTTACAGCACAAACCTGAAAGCAGATGAGGTAGACTTCAAGCATGCATTACTTAAGGGGCTTGCTCCTGACAGGGGACTTTATTTCTTAAAAGATATCCCAAAACTATCAAAAGATGAGATCAGCTCTATGAAAGGCAAAAGCTATGCTGAGATAGCTTATAAAGTTATTAAATCGATAATCTCAGGTGAGGTTGATGATGCCTCGCTAAAAGCGCTTGCAAAAGATGCCTACAACTTTGACGTGCCTCTTGAAAAGATAAACGGGACAGACTACCTCCTGCGGCTTGACAGGGGCCCGACTGCATCATTTAAGGATTTTGCAGCAAGGATGATGGCAAGGCTCATGCAGTACTTCATGAAAAAAGAGAACAAGAACATAATCATACTTACCGCGACATCAGGAGATACAGGAAGCGCTGTAGCGCAGGCATTCTTCGGGCTTGACAACATAAAAGTTGTCGTGCTCTTCCCAAAAGATGAGGTATCTGACAGGCAGAGAAAGCAGATGACAACACTTGGAAAAAACGTGACAGCAATAGCTGTCAAGGGGAAGTTTGATGACTGCCAGGCGCTTGTAAAGCAGGCATTCTCAGATGATGAGCTCTCTTACCTTAACCTGTCGTCAGCAAACTCTATAAGCGTAGGAAGGCTGATACCCCAGGCAGTCTACTACTTTTATGCCTACTCACGGCTTGACTCAGATGAGGTCGTGTTCTGTGTCCCTTCAGGAAATTTCGGGAACCTGATGGGCGGACTTATCGCAAAAAGGATGGGGCTTCCTGTAAAAAGGTTCATATCCGCAGTAAACGAAAATGATGAGTTTCCAGCATTCCTGAAAAGCGGAAGGTACAGCAAGATCGCTCCGTCAAGAAACTGCCTCTCAAACGCGATGAACGTAGGACACCCAAGCAACCTTGCAAGGCTTGTGGCACTCTACGGCGGGCAGATGGATGAGAAAGGAGTGATATCAAAGGCTCCTGACATCGCAGCAATAAGAAAAGACATATTCTCTATATCTGTGACGGACCAGGAGACAAAGGATGCGATAAAAGAAGCATACGACAATTACGAAGTGATAATCGAGCCACACGGAGCAGTCGGATGGCACGCGCTTCAAAAATACAGGAAAGAGACAGGCGACAAGACTCCTGCGATCTCGCTTGAGACAGCTGACCCTGCAAAGTTTCCTGACGAGATAATAAGGATAACAGGAAAAGAGCCAAATATCCCTGAAAGCTTAAAAGCTATTGAAGGGAAAAAAGAACTTATGAAAAATATCAATGCAGATTACGGCGAACTAAAATCTCTTCTGAAAAGCAGATTCTGATCAAAAACCTAAAAAAAAGCGAAAAACATAGTTAAGGCGTTATGCCTTGATTTCCGCAAAAGCCTTACCTCAGCTTATTGTTTTGCTGCTGGTTTAGCTTTTCCTTTTGGAGCCATTATAGCTCACCCCCTTGTAGGTGTATTCTATTTAAGTGATTTATGGCGCTGTGCAGTAGATGAGCTTGCTTAAATAGTTTTCTGATTATGGGCCTTTGCTAAAGAAACCTTTATATGTGATTGTTTTTTTAAGCCAGATTATCAAATAATTTGAGGATATAAGACATGAAATACATAATCTTTCTCGGTGACGGGATGGCAGACAATCCCAATACATGCAAGGACGGGATAACACCTATGATCGCTGCTGACAAGCCAAACATAGATATGCTCACAAAAAAAGGAAGATGTGGCATGCTTACGACCATCCCATCTGACATGCCTGCAGGAAGTGCTGTCGCAAACATGAGCGTCTTGGGCTATGATGTTCACAAGTGCTACCAGGGCCGGGGAGTTCTTGAGGCAGCAAGCATGGGAGTAAACATCAGCCCTGGAGAGCTTGCAATGCGCTGCAACGTGATATGCATAGAAGGCAACAAGATAAAGAACCATTCTGCAGGCCACATAAGCAACGGCGAGGCAGAAGAGCTGATAAAGCATATCGATTCAAATCTTGGAGATAAAAATATCAAGTTTTATCCCGGAGTCAGCTACAGGCACCTTCTTGTGATAAAAGGAGGAAGCAAAGAGCTGAAGCTAACCCCTCCTCATGATGTTCCTGGTACTGAGGTCGAAAAGGTGATGCCCCAGGCAAAAAGCCCTGAAGGGGAAGAGACAGCAAAGCTTGTAGGCTCGATGATAAGAAAGTCATGGGATCTTTTGAAAGATCATCCTGTCAACATAAAGAGGATGGAGCAGGGAAAGGATCCTGCAAACTCGATATGGCCCTGGTCTCCCGGATACAGGCCTGAGATGGAAAAGATATCTGACAGGTTTGGCATCAGCGGAGCAGTCATATCTGCAGTAGACCTGATCAGAGGGATAGGTGTCTATGCAGGGATGGAAGTCATAAACGTGGAGGGCGCAACAGGCCTTTACACCACAAACTACGAAGGCAAGGCAGATGCCTGCATTGAGGCGCTTAAGACCCATGATCTTGTCTACGTGCATGTTGAGGCAAGCGATGAGGCAGGCCATGAAGGCGACTTCGAGCTTAAGAAAAAAACTATAGAATACCTTGACAAGAGGCTGATAAAAAGGGTTCTTGACAATCTGGAAAAAGTAGGTGACACAGTAAGGATAGCAGTCCTTCCTGACCACCCAACACCTCTTGACATCAAGACCCACACAAGGGATCCTGTGCCTTTCCTCATATACGATCCTAAAGCAGAAGGGGATGCTGACAAGGTTCAGAAGCTTGATGAGATAAGCGCAAAAGAAGGCAGCTTTGGCATGCTTAAGGGAGATGAGTTCATAAGGCTGTTTCTGGGTAAAAGATAACCTCTAAAAAAGGTGTGTTCTAAGACTCGCTAACGCTTAGGTTAGCATCAAACTCGGCAGTGATCCTTATTGTAATTCCAGCGTTGAAGCCCCGTAGGGGCCAACCCCCTCAACTCCGGAATACCTATAGAAAATAGCCTCGTTAAACAGATGCTAACATACTTAGAACACACCCTCAAACTACCGAAACCTTTATAAATAAAGGACTATTTTGTAATTGATATTTTGAGGTAAAGATAAAGGGAAAAAAGGCTAAATTTCTCGACGAGAAAATCATTATCAAAAATCAAGAAACTAGACCATGGAAGAAAACAAAAACAACGAAATAAAAAAGGCAACTGATAACAATAGCAAATACGAGGCAGAAAGCATAACCGTTCTTGGCGGCCTTGACGCTGTCAGGAAGAGGCCTGCGATGTACATAGGATCGACAGGCACGCTTGGCCTGCATCACCTGGTGTATGAGGTAGTTGATAACTCAATAGATGAGGCACTTGCAGGGTTCTGCACCAAGATAAAGGTCATTATCCACAAGGATAACTCCATAACTGTTATAGATAACGGTAGGGGTATCCCTGTTTCGATCCACCAAAAATTTAACAAGCCAGCAGTTGAGATCGTCCTTACAAAGCTTCATGCAGGAGGAAAGTTTGACAACAATTCCTACAAGGTTTCTGGAGGGCTTCACGGTGTCGGGGTATCATGCGTAAATGCGCTTTCAAAAAAGCTTATCGTTAAGATAAAAAGAAACGAAAAAGTTTACGAACAGGAGTATTCCAGGGGAAAGCCAGTAACAACACTTAAAGAGGTCGGCAAGAGCGAGGAGACAGGCACCACAATAACATTCTTTCCTGACGACGAGATATTTGAAGAGACGGTCTACAGCTTTGAGACGCTTTCATCAAGGCTTAGGGAGCTCGCCTTCCTGAACAAGGGAGTCAGGATATCCATAACCGACGAAAGGAGCGACAAGAGCCATGAATTTTATGTATGAGGGAGGGATAGTTGAGTTCGTTCAGTACATAAACAAGAACAAGACGCCGCTTCATAACGTGATATACTTCGAGACTGAAAAAGACAACATAATCGTAGAGGTGGCGCTGCAGTACAACGACGGCTACACAGAATCCATGCTCAGCTTCGCAAACAACATAAACACCCATGAAGGCGGAACCCACCTTTCAGGATTCAAAAGCGCACTATCAAGGACATTTAACACTTTCTCAGAAAAATATAACATGAAAGACACCAAGATCTCTCCTGAAGACATAAGGGAAGGCCTTACTGCTGTTCTTTCAATAAAGATACCTAACCCCCAGTTTGAGGGCCAGACCAAGACAAAGCTTGGAAACTCAGAGGTCAAGGGGATGGTCGACTCCATGACCCACTCAAAGCTTTCAACATTCATGGAAGAGAACCCATCGACAGGCAAGCTGATAATATCAAAGATAATAAACGCTGCAAAAGCAAGAGAAGCAGCAAGAAAAGCAAGGGAACTCACAAGAAGAAAAGGCGTGCTTAATGGAGGAAGCCTTCCTGGAAAGCTTGCAGACTGCTCAAGCAAGGACCCCATGAGATCCGAGATATACATCGTCGAAGGAGACAGCGCAGGAGGAAGCGCAAAACAGGGAAGAAACAGGGAGTTTCAGGCTATCCTGCCTCTAAGGGGAAAGATACTTAACGTGGAAAAGTCAAGGCTTATCAAGGTGCTAAAGTCAGAGGAGATAATAACCATGATATCCGCCCTTGGCTGCGGGATAGGAGACGATTTTGACGCTAAAAAGCTAAGGTATAACAAGATAATAATAATGACAGATGCTGATGTAGACGGAGCCCACATAAGGACGCTTTTGCTGACTTTCTTCTTCAGGTACATGCAGCCGCTGATAGAGGCAGGCCACGTATACATCGCGCAGCCCCCACTTTTCAAGGTATCAAAGGGTAAGAAGGAAGAATGGGTATACTCAGAAGATGACATGAAGATCGCCCTTGAAAAGCTGGGAGAAGGCTCAAACGTGCAGAGGTACAAGGGACTTGGAGAGATGAACCCGACGCAGCTTTGGGAGACAACCATGAACCCAGAAAACAGGACTCTGCTCCAGGTAACACTAAAAGACGCAATAGTTGCAGATGAGATATTCACGATACTTATGGGCGACCAGGTCGAGCCAAGGCGTAATTTCATACAGGAACACGCAAAAGAGGTTATCAACCTGGATGTGTGAGGAAGAAGCATTGCCCTAAATTTCACTCCGTGAAGTCAGCATCAGGCTCGGCTGTACTTCAGATAGTACTTCTATCGTCAGTGCCCCGTAAGGGACACCCCCCCTGACTCTGTTCTGGTTAATATGGATTAGCCTCACTTTTTGATGCTGACCTTATTTAGGGCAATGCTAACGTACAGTAACATTTATAAATAAATGACCGTTCTTTTACTTATTCACAAAATGGCAAAGGTAAAAAAGACAAAAATCAAGAAGGTAAAAAAGAAGAAGTGGGTTACAATAATAGCTCCAAAACTGTTCAACGAGGCTGTACTAGGAGAGATCCCAACCATAGACATGAAAACGCTCTTGGGAAAGCTCATAACAGTCAACATGATGAACATCACAAGGAACCCAAAGCTTCAGGGTATCAACCTAAAATTCGCGATCATCTCCCTACAGAGCAACGACAGGGTAGGGACCGAGCTTGTAGGATACGAGATAATACCTGCCTCCATAAAAAGGATGGTCAGGAGGCGCAAGTCAAGGATAGATGATTCTTTCTCAGTGATGAGCTCAGACGAAAGGAAAGTGAGGGTGAAGCCTTTCATACTTACGCTTAACAAGGCTAACCAGTCAACCAATACCGCAATAATAAGGGCTACAAGGGAGTTTTTCATAAGGACTATCGCAAAGTCAAACTACGAGACATTCATAAAGTCACTCGTGACAAAAAAAGTGCAAAAAGAGCTTTATGACTCGATAAAGAAGATATACCCTATCGCAGTATGCGAGATAAGGGTCATGAAACTTGAGAACCGTGATGTTTTAAGAGGTGAATAAAAGGTGCCAAGACCAAACGTTGATATGAAAAAATGTGTAGGCAGCTTCGAGTGCGTCGATGTCTGCCCAGTAGGCGTCTTTGAGAAAGGCAGCGATGGAAAGGTCAAGGTCGCAAACCCTGACGAATGCATAGGCTGCAGGGCTTGCGAAGTGAACTGCCCGCAAAAGGCAATAAAAGTAGAAGACTAAACTTCTTTATTCTTTTTAATAAGATATATCATTATAGACTACGGCTTAAACCTTATGATCATCTTCTCATCTTGCATATGAATATGCAGTGGTCCTTCTCGAAGGGGTCAAGGGTCCGAAAGTCTATTATCGTGAATTCCTTCTCAAGCTTAGTCTTCACTTCCTCAAATACGACCTTTGGCTTCTTTGTCACGTCAACGCTTCTTGACTTGACCGCAAGTATGCCATAACCCTGGCCTTTCATGAAAGCCTTGCAGTTCCTGATAAATATCTCTGCCTGATCCTTCTGCGCGATATCCTGGAACACGACATCGCAAAGGCAGATCCTGCCCTTAAACGAAGCTGTGTCTTTAGCGTCAGCAAGTATGGGGCAGATATTTTTCCTTTTCTCAGAGACAAAGACCAGGTCCCTAAGCACTCTCGGAGCAAAATCAAGCGCAAAGACTATGCCCTCAGGACCTACCATATCAGAAACATGAGAGACTGTCGTCCCAGAAGCGCATCCAAGATAAAGGACAGAGCTGCCTTTCCTTATCCCAAGGTTAGGGGATCCTTTCATTATCGCTGCGCCAAGCTTGCTTTTCTCAGGATTCCATTCCCTGTACTCAGTCCCGCCTTCCTTGAATATCTTCTCATCATAGACAGGATTTCCTTTTATCAGGTTCCTTGTATAGATAAGTCTCCTGCCCCCCTTCTTGGATTCAAATACCTCAAATATCCTTGATTTTGTTATCATTTCAAGCTACCTATCTTTGTTTCAAGCTGCTTAAGCAGCTTGTCACCCATATACTCTCCCTTAAAGTAATCAACTTTTGCTGCTATGCTTATCTTGTCAGCAAGCATCCTTGCAGCTTTTCCCTTGTTCTTGACAGAAGCGCCCATGACCATAGGGTGCGTGTATATGAGCCCGAACTTTGGGCACTTCGCTCCTGTCTTCATGTGGCGAAAAAGCGCCTTTTCAGCGCCCAAAAGCTGTATTGTCGATGCAGGAAACTCCACCATCCTCTGAAGCGAGCCTGCCTGCGCAACAAGCCTTGCGCCTATCGTCGCCCCAGCAAGCACAGTGACATTAGGAGCCTCCTTTTTCATTATGGTCTCGATGTACTTTTCAGTCGTCTTCCTAAGAGCATAAAGCTGGCTTAGCGCCTTTGCAAGGTCCATGACCTGCGAGAGGTCTGCTTCGCCCAGGTCAGCACCCATCACATCCTCCTGCTTTAACCCTATCTGCTTGAGCAGCTCTTTTTTGCTCTTGGACAATATGAGCTCTGTGAACTTCTCATGGCTCTGGATGGAATTTGAAAATTCAGGATTGTAAAGCTCATACCATTCCCTAAGCCTCTTCACGATTATGTTCGCTGACTTGTCAAGCTCATCAAGCGAGCTCACTGCCTGGATTATCAGGTTGTCAGCCTTGACAGAATCCCTAATCGCTTTTTTTGCAAGCTTGAGGTTCTCACTATAGAAATCAGCATAAAGCTTCTTGTCATCAAGGGCTTTTAGTATCTTCCTTTCAGTCTCAGGACCAAGTTCTGCTGAAGCATCAGGAAACTTCTTCTTCAGCTCCTCAGCCTTGCCTCTTGCAGCTATGTTAAATGACTGGTCAAATACAAAATCCCCTATCATGCTTTTCCATAAGTAATGCGGCATAAAACGAGAAAAAGCAGTTGGTTTTTAAATAGTTTACTAAATAGCCCATATGAGGTAAGACAGGATTCAGGAAAGGGGTTTTGAATTTTCTTTTATGACTAAAGAAAAAAACGCGAAAAAAGCCATCACGACAGCAAGAAACAGATAAATACAATGCAAATTAAAAAATATTAGGAGGATCGCACAGATTAACTTGCCTAAAAGAGAGAATAAATCAACATGGGTCCTGAATGGGCCATAATATCTCTCCTCATCGGTTTTTTTTATGTTCTTAAAGAAAAATGATTCTACATTGCCTTCAATAAACGCCGCACCAACAGTTGCCAGGACAAGCAAAGATAAGGAAAGATAGATATTATCTGCCAAAAAAGACAACAATGAGAACACTGCAATTATCAAATACCCCCACATGAAGAATTTTTTATAGCCTTTCTTATCAGCAAGCTTTCCAAGAGGATATTCTAACAGTACCAACGGTATCACTATAGCAAACAAAAAAAGCCCTACAAAATAGTCCGGAAGGCCGCTTTGAATGATGTATAATGGAGTGTAGATATAAATAATCCCAAAATAAATGGCTATGCCTCCGCTTATAATATATATCTTTAAAAGGTTTCCCTCCGAAAAAAAGTGCTTCATGTTTTTTAAGCTGCTTATCAGTTTTCCCATTTGGATAACCTTATGATTGCACAAATTTATCTTGCTTGTATTAATCACGATAAAAGCCATGAATGCAAAAATTGCGCAAAAGACAAAAACAAAAGGTATACCTATATTCGCCGCAACAAAACCCCCTATGAGAGGGCCTATCAGCCAGCCAAGGTTTCTTATGGCCCACACAAACCCTTCAGTTTTCCCTATCTCTTTCTTATTACAAGAATCACAAACAAGTATGCCTTGGCTTTCAGCATGGAATACCTGTGAAATGACCAATACTATCGCCGCAATCAACACTATCAGAATATTATCAGCAATAAAAAAAAGAAGATAGCCAAATACCATGCCTAAAATCCCAAAAGATAACAGCTTTTGCTCTGAAAACCTTTCTATAATCGGCGTGAAGAAAATAAAGCATAAAACAGACAGCAGGGTCATCCCTCCGCTTATAAACCCCACCGAAGAAGCATTGTTCAGAAATGAATATAGGTATAAGCTCCACACAGTATCCATTACTGCAAAAGACAAAGATGTTAATAAGACTACCTTTGAGAGAATAGAAGAAGAGCTTTTGGTAAAATGCTTTCTCTTCGTAAAACTTATGACCATAAGTATCCATTAAACCAGATGTTATATAAAATTATTCAAAATTGCCTGCCGATACCCCAAGCAAGCTGAGATTGTATGAGACGCAATGTCAATCATAATCACGTAGTTATGCCAGATTTGAATTTCATAAGATCTCAGTCCAAAATTAGGCAAAGTATATAAAACAAGAAAAATTGGCTCATGTTGAAGCTATATGAGCGAAGAAGCAGCAACATCATATAATCATGTTTTCAAAGATCTATTTAAAGGATTTTATTCTGATGAGATCGATTTTGCAAGACAGATGGTTGATGCGATAACCGAACGCAAAAATGAGCTAAGTGAGATCGAAGGCAATGATGTGGGGGTTTATGCAACACTTGATGATTTAACTACATGGAGAAGTCTGGACTCTGACCTAAGGCATCTTTGCGCTGTGGGATACCTAACAGGCCAATTTAGAAGAAGCGGAGAGTGCAGGCGAGGAGATAACGGATTCCCCCTTGCATACGAAATACAAAGATGGGCTAAAAAAAAGAAAAAAGGGCCTAATATAACAAAAGCTATTTTTGATGAGTACTGCGAAGAAAACAAGATCCCCAAAAGATATGTAAATATCTTGTCAACTGCCCTTGTTTCTTTTATACCCTATTGCAGCCAGACAATTACACCACGCAGTCATTAGAAAACTATTTAAATGATGGAGTTGATGAAGTCACTATCATGATAGAAGTAAGAATCCATGGGAGGGGAGGCCAGGGAGCTGTGACTACAGGCCAGCTTCTGGCAATAGCAGCATTTTATGATGGCAAGGAGACCCAGACCTTTCCCAGCTTTGGGGTTGAGAGAGCAGGAGCTCCAGTCACCGCATTTGTCAGGATCTCTGATGAGAAGATAAACCTAAGAAGCCAGGTCTATGAGCCTGACTGCGTGCTTGTGCTTGATGCTTCACTTGTCTCAACAGTCGACGTGACTAGCGGCCTTAAGAAAGGCGGCCTGGTCATAATAAACTCTAACAAGCAGAAAAGCGAGCTTGGGCTAAAAGGCAATTTTGACGTGCACGTCGTTGACGCAAATGCTGTCGCGATGGAGGTCTTCGGAAAGCCTATCGTAAACACCGCGATGCTTGGCGCTTTTGCACATGTGACCAAGATGATAAGCATTGAATCATCAAAAAAGGCTATCGATGACATATTCCTCAAGTCAAAGGGGCAGAAGATATCAGACCTCAACAAGAAAGCAATAGAGGAAGTATACAAGAAAACAAATTAAGATGGCAGCAAAGATGAAGATCGAGATAGGAGCAAGGATAACCGAGCCAGGAAACTCGGTAAGGAACAAGACAGGAGGCTGGCGCTCGATGAGGCCTGTGCGGGACCCTAACCTTTGCAAGCGCTGCGGGATATGCTGGCAGTTCTGCCCTGAAGGCTGCATCGATCCAAACACCTTTGACGCAAACCTTGACTACTGCAAAGGCTGCGGGATATGCGCAACTGAGTGCCCCTTCAAGGCTATAAAGATGATCCAAGAGGAGAAATGAAGGTGAGATCTCATAATGGCTAAGACTGTAATCGAAGCAAGCATGGCAGTTGCGATCGGAGCAAAGCTATGCAAACCTGCAGTCATACCTATGTATCCAATCACGCCACAAACACATATCGTCGAGAGGCTTGCTGATTTCATAAATGACGGAGAGCTTGACTCAAACATGATACATGTCGAGTCAGAGCATTCTGCCATAAGCGCAGCTCTTGGAGCATCAGCAACTGGAGTGAGGACATTTACAGCAACAGCTTCCCAGGGCCTTGCCCTCATGCACGAGATACTCCATATAGTCTCAGGGATGAGGCTTCCTGTCGTGATGGCTGTCGCAAACAGGGCACTTTCAGCACCCATCAACATCTGGAACGACCACCAGGACTCTGTCTCTGCAAGAGACACGGGATGGGTCCAGATATATGCGGAAAGCGCGCAGGAAGCGCTTGACAGCGTGATACACGCTTACAAGATAGCTGAAGACAAGAGCATACTTCTTCCTGTCATGGTCTGCATAGACGGGTTTACGCTAAGCCATGTCTATGAGCCTGTCGACGTACCAGACCAGGCAAAAGTGAACAGGTTCCTGCCAGGATACAAGCCAGTCTACGCTTATCTTGACCCTAAAAAGCCGATAAGCCAGGGACCTGTCGGATTTCCTGACTCATTCATGGACTTCAAGAAAGATGAGCAGGACGCGATGATAAACGCGAAAAACGCGATAAAAAAAGCAAACTCATCATTCCAGTCATCGTTTGGCAGGACATACGGAAACGGCGTGATAGAAGAATACATGACAAAAGATGCAGAGTTTATCATAGCAGCTATGGGAAGCGTCTGCGGAACATGTAGGGTTGTCGTTGATGAGATGAGAAAAGAAGGCAAGAAGGTCGGGCTTCTTAAGGTAAGATCTTACAGGCCTTTTCCAAAAGAAGATATCATAAAGGCATGCGAGAAGGCAAGCGGCATAGCTGTCATCGACAAGAACATATCACTCGGCTATGAAGGCGCGCTTTACTCTGACCTAAGATCATCAATATTTGACCAAAAAAAGATAATCAACGGTTTTATCGCAGGGCTTGGAGGAAGAGACATCACTCCAAACAACATCAGGTACATGCTTCTCAGCTTAAAGAAGCAAAAAGAGCCTGAATGGATAATGAGCCCTTAACCAAAGATGCAGTGATCAGTTAATGGAAGTGTTGCACGCAATAAAAGAGGAAGAATCAAGGCAGGTATGCCCGTATTGCTTCACTAAACAAAGCAATGAAGGATGGAGATCCTCATTCAGCTTCGAGAAGCATTACAAGGTAAAGACATGCAAATGCGGAAACGAGGTAAGAGTCAAGGTCGATTTTTTCGGATCAGGCCATGACAGCTGGTCTCCAAACGACCTAAAGAAAAAAAGCAAGCGGATAAGATCCCTTGAAGGAAAGATAAAGGATGTTCCGACTGCAAGCATCAGGACTATGAACTAAGATGGCCCAGACAAAAACACCAAGCGAGATAAACAAGATCCCGACAGAAGAATACTTCGCGCCAGGACACAGGGCATGCGCAGGATGCGCGTGCGCAGTAGCTGTAAGGATGGCTCTAAAAGCAGCAGGACCAGACACGATAGTCGTAAGCGCGACAGGATGCATGGAAGTCATATCATCGCCTTATCCTGAAACAAGCTGGAGGCACCCCTGGATCCACGGCGCTTTTGAGAACGCTGCAGCGATAGCTTCAGGCATAGAACGGGCTCTTAAGACCCAGAACAAGAAGACAAGAGTTCTCGTTATAGGCGGAGATGGAGGGACATTTGACATAGGGCTTCAGGCTCTAAGCGGAGCAGTCGAAAGAGGCCATAATTTCTGCTACATATGCTATGATAACGGAGCTTACATGAACACAGGGATACAGAGAAGCGGGGCGACACCAAAATATGCTGCGACAACAACAAGCCCTGCAGGATCAAAGGTCCATGGCAAGCAGGAATTCAAGAAAAACATGCCTTTCATCATGGCAGCAAACGGCGCTTACGTCGCCACTGCAAACATCGCTTTCCCACAGGACTTCATCGAAAAGGTAAGGAAAGGGCTTGAGCATGAAGGTCCTGCATACATACAGGTCTATGCAACATGCCCCACAGGATGGAAGTCTGCAGGAAACATGTCTATCGAGGTAGCAAAAGCAGCGTTCATGTCAAAAGTGACTCCTCTTTTTGAAATAGAAAACGGGATCTTAAAGTTCACGAAGAAACCATCAAACCCAAAAGGTGTTGAGGAATACCTTAAGATGCAGGGCAGGTTCAAGCACATGAGCCCAGAAGAGATAAAGGAAGTGCAGGAATGGGCAGACAAGCAGTTTGCTGACCTTGAGAAGATGGAAAGCACAGGGGTTAGGGTTGCTTGATAAACAGGCTTTGTCCTAAATAAGGTCAGCATCAGTTATGCGAGGCTTTACTGCTAATATTTTTTCTGAGTTGAAGGGGTTGCTCCCTACGGGACTTCAACGATACTTCCACAGAAAGAAATACAGCCAAGCCGATGCTGACCTCACGAAGTGAAATTTAGGACAAAGTCTGATAGACAGAAAACATTATAAAGAATCTATTCATTCTATACCCTAT
This sequence comes from Candidatus Woesearchaeota archaeon, assembly GCA_046705145.1. Lineage (GTDB taxonomy): Archaea > Nanobdellota > Nanobdellia > Woesearchaeales > JBJKQO01 > JBJKQO01. The sequence continues at coordinate 5,679 of JBJKQO010000022.1, read as the reverse complement.
GCCAACGATATCCCTATGTATGATAGTGAAGAACGAAGAGGGCATGCTTGAGCAGTGCCTAAACTCAGTAAAAGGCCTTGCTGATGAGATAATAATAGTGGATACAGGAAGCACTGACAGGACAAAACAGATAGCAAGAAAGTTCACTGACAAGATCTTTGATTTCAGATGGGTAAATGATTTCTCCGCTGCAAGAAACGAGTCTTTGAAGCACGCAACAGGAGAATGGATCCTTATCCTTGACGCTGACGAGACCCTGTCTGAAGATGATCACAGCAAGATACGCGCTGCGACAAAGATGGGACTTTCTGCAGGATTCACGCTACTTCAGCGCGATTACCACAGCAACTCATCAATGCCTGGCTGGCAAAGCGGGATAGGCGACAGCTATGAGGAAAGCAGATGCGCAACAGGCTGGAATCCTGTGCCTTCACTTAGGCTTTTTAAGAACCACAAGAACGTCGCATTCAAAGGAAGGGTGCATGAAGGCGCGCACGAGACAGTCTCAAAGCTGGGAAGCATAACTGAACTTGATATCCCGATACACCACTACGGAAAGCTGGATGAGGATAAGCTCAACGAAAAGAACATCATGTATGAGAAGATAGGAAAATACAAGGCAGATGAAAAAGAGGACTTCTACTCATACCTTGAGCTTGGAAAGCAGTATTTTGTCAACAAGAAGGTGGACAAGGCCATAGAAGCGTTTGAGAAGTCTATCGAGCTTAAGCCAAACCATTATGACAGCTGGTTCCAGCTGGGAAGCATATACCTCAAGCTTGGCCAGCTTGACAAGGCTATCTCACATCTTGAAAAAGCAAGATCCCTTAAAGAGGATTTTGCACCAGTATATTCAAACCTTGGGATAATATACGCCCAAAAGAAGGATTTTGACATGGCATTCCATAATTTCCACAAGGTCATAAAGCTTAACCCAAAAGACGCAACGACCTTCAAGAACATCGGCATGTGCGCGCATGAGATAGGTGACAGGGAGATGGCATACGCAGCTTTTAAGAGGGCGATCGAGCTGAATCCCGAATATGCCAAAGAGATAAAGCTGGGCTGATTCTCAAGATTTCTAATAATTTAGGGTCAGCATCAATTCGCGAGGCTTTATTCCTTCATCCATCAAAAGAGTTGAGGGGGACGCTTGCAAACAAGTTTGCAAGTCCGCCAAACTTGTTTGGCGATACCCCATCCGGGGCTTCAACGGTACTCACGGACTTGTTCGTGAGTTAGCCAAGCTTGCTTGGTGATACTTCCACAATAAGAAGCACAAGCCGAGCCGATGCTGACCCAAAAAATAATTATTAGAAAAACCTACGATTCTCAAAACCTTTATAAAAGGATAGTGATTCCGAATAGTTATTCGGGGCTGTAGTTTAACCTGGCCAGAATAGCCGGCTCCAGTCAATGGAGCGCGGAGAAAACGCTGGTTTTCGATGACGAGCGGCCTGGTATGAACGCACTCGCGTTGAGAGATACCGGCTGATCAGGGTTCAAATCCCTGCAGCCCCATTTCTATTTTTCTCAAAAAAGATATATAAGATGATAGAAAAAATATTAAAAAAAATAAAAAGATTATTTCTGCTTCTGGTACAGGAAGTATGAGCCTACTCCTATCGCAGCTATCAGGACTATCAAAAGTATGATCATCACTGACTTCCTGTTTACCTTAGCAACTTCATCTCCAGATGATTCTGGCTCTGCCTGAGCTTCTGCCTGCTCCTCTGATGAAGGCTGAGTCTCAGCTGCTGTCTCCTGCGCAGTGATCTCTGGTGTCGCTGGAGGTGTGGATGTCGCTGCTGGCTCTGCTGCTACTACAGTCTTCTCCCCTATCACGAAGTACGAGAAGCCTGGGCTGTTCGCCTTGAAGTAGACATATATTGAGTCTTCCTTGACAAATGTTGTCTTAAGCTCTGTCCACTTGCCATCAACTTCCCTGAAAAGGGCTATGTTATTCTTGTTTACGCCGTTTTCTTTAAGCCATGCCTTTGATACCCTAAACTCGATCTCAAATCCTGAGCTTACTTCAGACCCTTCAAGGTTGGTCGAAATTATCTTCATCTTCTGGTATGACTTGCCGCTGAAGCTGACGACAGATTCAGGAAGTGTCGTAAGAGACTGCACCTGAAGGGAAGCATCCCTTACTGTCTCCTTAACCTGGAAGCCTATCTTAGTCACAGGAATCTCTGAATCAGAGATATCATACTCCTTTGATTCTCCTTCTTTTATCTCATACCATGACTTCTTTCCTGTGTTGACAACAGAAGATCCGCCGCCACCGCCGCCACCGCTTGAGCCTCCGCTTGACCTGTAGGTCACAGTGACAGTATATGTTGAGGAAGCGGTATTTCCTGCCCTGTCTGTTATTGTGCATGTTGCGGTCTTAGTCCCTGATGAGGTGGTATCAACACCAAGATTGACTTTTGATGATTCCAGATTCTGAGACGTTGCAAAGTTATCTGATAAGGTCATACAATAGCATGTGACAGTATCACCGACATACGCTGCTGACTTATCGCAAGAGAATGACCCTATAGTAGGATTTGTCTTGTCTAACCAGAAGGTCATCCTTGAGACGTTTGAGGTCTTGTCAAGAGAGTCTGTCGCGTTTATTATTATCGTATAGTTCTGGTCAGGGAACCTTGTCCTGTTGGATAAGTTTACCGTCGCGTTCCATATAACACCAGTATAATTTGTCAGCACGATCCAAGATGTCAGGTTGGTGTTCAGGTCAGTTGCATTCATTATCCTGTATGAAATATTTTTTATGGTGGTATTATCCCATGCAGATACATTAAGCACGAAATTAGCCTTATAATATGTGTTGTTTCCTGATGGCCTGTTAAATTTGATCACTGGCCCTCTTGAGTTTACGGTAAGCAACCTTTTTGAAGAGCCGTTCACGTTTGATGCATTGTCAGTGCAGTTGACCCACCAAGTGAAGAACCCATCATAAGGCACTGCATATGTTATGTTTGTCAAAGTGTTTCTTGGCGAGGATATTCCTGTCAGTGAAGAGCTGGAGATCGTGGAAGCAGTCCCGTTCCTCTTCAATGAGATGTTACATAACATATGGGTCGAATAGTTGTCCCTTGCTGTCCAGCTGAAATTGATCGTCCTTGAAGCTGAAATGTTCAGGTCTGCTGGCATGTTCAGGATCACAGACGACTTGTTCCTGTCAACCACGAAATACCTCGAAGAGTTAGTGCCGTTTCCAATGTAATCCGTCACGTTCACCCATATTGTATAGTTTCCGTTGTTAAAGGACTGGTTTGTCAGGTTGATAGTCGCGTTCCAGATGTTTAAGGAGACGTTTCCCATGGTCCTCCATCCATGCACAAGATCTCCTGTATTGTTGTTTATTATCTTGTACTTGGCGTTCTTTGAGAACGACGTTTCTGTGACTGATACATTTACCTTGAAGCTTGACCTGTACATGTTTCCTGCCTTTGGCATGTTGAAGGTTATCACAGGATCAGCAGTATCAACAGTGATTGTCCTAGTAGCGCTTACATTATAGTTTGAAGCGTTATCAGAGCAGTTGACATACCAGGTGAATGTTCCGTCTGTCGTCAGGGTAATAGAATCATTTCCCCTTGTGTTGTTAGTTGTTGTTGTCGCTTCTGTCACGTTCTTGATGCCGTTTATATATATACTGCAGTTAAGCGTGTTATCTATGTGGTCTCTCACAGTCCAGCTGAAATTGATCGTCCTGCTTCCCTGTATAGTAAGAGTTGTCGGGAATTGTGCAGTGACGTTTGGAGCTGAATAGTCTGAGAATAATATATATGATGTTGCAGCTGTGGTGTTTGTAACATTATCTGTGCAGTTCACATACCATCTGTGGCTTCCCTGGGGCAGGGCAGAACTTGCTGTGATGTAAGATAATGTCCCATTAGGAACAGATGTGTTGGTTCCATAGCTGACATAAGTAGATGCTATATTAACCCACAACTCGCATGAAAGGGTTGAGCTGTTGGTGCTGTTGGCCCTAAAAGAGAAAACAGGCTGGGTGGTCTTGGTCCACGAATTATTTGTGGGACCTACAAGATCAAACTGATTACTGATCATATAAGCCATCGAAAAAGGAACGATCAATGCTGCTAGTATCACAATGCCTAGAAGAATAGTCTTAAGACTTAACCTTTTACCCATCAAACACCACCCCTGTTTTTTACTGATTATTTGCTTATTATTCTCTTAAATTATTATCCCACACTAAATGAATACTGATTTTAAAATGCAGTTCTTTATAAATATTTCGATATTATGTATTTATCTAACAGTAAAGAAAAGCCAAAATATCATCTTGGGATCGCGTAATTCGGAGCTTCTTCAGTGATCTGCACGTCGTGAGGATGCGACTCTGCCTGTCCTGCTGAAGATATCCTGATAAAATCAGCCTTATCCTGAAGCTCTTCAATAGCCGCAGCCCCTACATATCCCATGCCTCTCTTAAGGCCTCCAAGATACTGGAAGACAACATCTCTTAGCTTACCCTTGTAAGGGACAAGCCCTTCTATCCCTTCAGGAACAAGCTCCTTTTTTCCTGTCTCTCCCTGATTATACCTTTCCCTTGATCCTTTATGAGATTCCATGGCAGCCATAGAACCCATGCCCCTATAGCGCTTCCACTGCCTTCCGTTAAAGAAGACTATCTCACCAGGAGACTCGTTCGTCCCTGCAAGCATGCTTCCCATCATGACAGAGCTTGCGCCTGCACCTATCGCTATAGTCAGGTCTCCTGAATACCTTAGGCCTCCGTCAGCGCATACAGGCACGTCATACTTTGCAGCCATCTTCGCGCAGTTATATACTGCAGTGACCTGAGGGCAGCCAATGCCTGCGATTATCCTTGTAGTGCATATCGAACCAGGACCCTGTCCAATCTTGACGCCGTCAGCTCCAGCCTCAACAAGCCTTTTCACTGATTCCGGCTCTGACACGTTTCCTGCAACAACATCAACTCCCGGATATAGCTTCTTGATCTTCTTAAGCGTATTTATGACAGGTTCAGAATCGCCATGAGCAGTATCGATGACAAGAACATCTATCCTCTTCTCAACAAGGCGCTTGGCCCTAAGGAGAGCTTCCTCTCCGACACCTATTGCCGCTCCCACTCTTAGCCTTCCGTCCTTGTCCATGTTGTACATGGTCGACTCGCCAGACTTAACCCTCTTTAGGTCCTTAAAGGAATAAAGGCCTATCACCTTTCCTTCCTTGTCTATGAGAGGGATGTTTTTCTTTTTCTTCTCTTTCATAAGGGCGTAAGCTTTCTCAAGAGTGGTATTCTCGTCAGCAAATATCACTCCCTTGGTCATGACATCTTTTGCCTGAAGAGAATCATTGTCGCAGAACGCTATGTCGTTTCCTGTAAGCATGCCGACAAGCCTTTCATCCTTGTCAAGCACAGGATAGCTGTCAAAAGGATACCCCTTCCTTCTCTTCTTCTCAAGTATGTCCTGGATCCTGTCTTCCTCATAAACACAGATAGGCTTCTCGATAAGTCCTGTTATGCCGTTAAGGTGCTTCTTGACCCTCGTCACCTCAAACACCTGCTCATCAACAGTCATGTTCTTATGGATTATGCCAAGGCCTCCAAGCTTTGCCATCTCGATAGCCAGCCTGTGCTCCGTGACAGTATCCATCGCAGCGCTCACTATAGGCACC
>JBJKQO010000021.1:0-7696 GCA_046705145.1 Candidatus Woesearchaeota archaeon | reverse complement strand
TCAGCAACAGTCGGCCCAAATGATCTTGCTGCCTGTGAAGCATATATAGAAAGCCAAGAAAAACACCCTAATGTAGTATACACCTAAACCCCGGAAGCCCCGCACTTTAGTGCGGGGAGGAGGTCACCTTGTGCTTATTGTTTTCCGAATAGCGGCATAATCATGATCGAAAATTTGATGCACTGGGAATATTATAATTACATCCTCAAAGAGGGAAAAAGAATGGGCCTGGAGGCGATAGGCATACCTGGAGCAGGAGAGCCTTTACTACCAAAGAATGTAAGATTGACTTTGAGAATTTTGGAAAAATGCCAGGATCTAGGTTTGTATGTCACTCTTTTTACGACTGGAGAATTTATTACAGGAAATCTAGCAGATCGGTTAAATGAGCTTCCTGTTGAGCTGATGATCAAGTGCAATTCTTTGGATCCTATTGTCCAGGATGCCTTTGTCAGCGATCCAAGCAGGGGAAGGATAATCCATGGTTATGGCCAAAAAAGAAATGAGACCTTGGAACTGCTTATGAAAAAAGGATTTAATGATGAAGAAAGATGCATGGCCCAATATGGAAGAAAAAGCCGCATGGCTATAGTAACCTCCATAATGACCAGTTCTGGCGGAGGCCCCTCAAATTATGATGAAATGGCACATATTTTGAAATTTGCTCGTCAGAACAATATCATGGTAGACATTGATTCTGTTCTAAAAGTAGGGAGAGGAGCAACTTGCGACCTTTGTGAAGAAGACCAAAGGCTTAAGGCTAAGCTGATCGAGCTTCAAGGCATTGACAGGAATGAATTTGGTAATGTCTGGCAGGTTGGTCAGAGTTATATCGGGACTGTATGTGACAGGCACTCATATCATATGTTCATAGACCAATATGGTAGGATCAGGCCTTGTGTCGGGGCCGTCGGTGTCGACTTGGGAAATATTAGGACCACCTCTTTGCAGGAGGCATGGGATAGTAGGGAGATGAGGATCATAAGGGCAAGAAACTACAAAGGAAAATGTTCACAATGTGCAAATTTTAACGAGATTGATGAAATAAGGACAAAAGAAGCAGGAACAGTAAAATACAAATGCAACTCATGCCTTGGAAGGCGGACTGAAGACCTTACAAATGCTTATCTGCTAGGGAATGGACACGTCAAGACAATAGGGTGCTGGAACCACAGGCCTATGTGAATTAGATCTTTTCTTAATAGAAAAGATACCATTTTATACATCTATCTTTTTTATCCCCTGTATGAACTCCCTCACCCATATCTCGTTTGCGTTCTTCCTGGCAAGCTTGCTGTATGGCAAGTTGAATACAAACCCCGTAATATTCATAACCCTAGCTATGATTGCATCACTCCTCCCAGACATCGACTCTGAGAAGTCAAGGGCAGGAAAGAAGATATGGCCCATTGCATTTATCATAAGGAAGACCATAGGCCACAGGACTATATTTCACTCGGTGTTTCTTGCCATGATCGTATCGCTTGCGATATCTATCTTTAGCGTGCCTTACGCAGCAGCGTTCTTTCTGGGCTACGCCTCTCACATAATCCTTGACTCGCTGACAAGAGAAGGTACCATGCCATTTTACCCATCCAAAGCAAGGATAAGGGGATTTCTTAAGACAGGAGGAATGATGGACTATGTTTTCTCATCAGCTTTTATTGCAGCAGGCACACTCCTGTTGATCCTTTTTCCACAAGTTTAATAACCCTAACCTTCATATCCTTGTCCATGCAGATAATTACAAAAGATAAGGCAATAAGCATAACAAAGCCAGAAGGCACAAATGTTGACTACTACATCTTTGACGAGTATGAGATCCATCACAACGAGATCCCGCCAGGATCAAAGCAGGTATGGCACCACCACGAGAAGATAGAGGAGACAATATACATCATCTCAGGAAGCCTTAAAGTGCAGTGGATTGAGAACGGAGCAAAAAAAGAGAAGACAGTCTCAAAAGGTGACGTGATAAGAGTGGAAGACACGCCCCACAACTTCACGAACAGTTCTGACAGACCATGTAAATTTATAGTATTTCGACTAGTCTTGCAAACTAAGAATTTTAGGGAACTGATAAAAAACGATAAGCATCTTGATAGCGATATATAATATTAACTTAACCCTCATCATGCTCCTTTAGCATGTTGTAGGTGAGCTTTGCAAGAGGGGCCTTATCATCTGTCAGGACAATGATATCCTTGTCATACCTGACTTCTCTTATCTCTTCAAGAAACCCTGTCATGTCGAACTGGTCCTGGCTTCCAAGCCTTTCTGCCAGCATCTCCTTTGTCATCTCCTCCTTAAACGCGAAAACGATATAGTTTGAGGAATACCTTATCTCAAAAACTGACGGAAACACGCTAAGGATAGTATTCTCGATAGGACCTGCAACCTTCTTGTCATCAGAGTAGTCTATGATGTTCATCATGATCATCCCGTCATCATCAAGCGCGCCGTAGCAGTCCTGGAAGAACTCCTTTGTTGCAGTGTAAAAAGGGATGTATGGCCCTCCCTGGAAAAGGTCAACCTCGATGATGTCATATTTTCCGTCTGAGTTCTTGGCATAGGTCTTAGCATCATCGATATACACATTAAGATTTTTCACGTTTCCTGTGCCAAAGTATTCGTCAGCTACATAGGCTACTGTAGGGTCTATCTCAACAGCGTCTATCCTTATGTCAGGAAAATGGTTGCTTATCTCAACAACCGAGGCTCCAGCACCCATCCCAAGCACGAGCAGGTCATCAGTTTCGACCATAAGCGGGCCTGCAAGGAAGTATGCAAGGTAGCTGCTGTAAAACCTCTCACCCATGAGTGACTGGTAATACTTGTTCTGGTTAAGCGTCAGGTAGATATTATGCTCATCTTTTTCGACGACGACCCTGTTATAGAAAGAATCCTCATCAAACACCACGCCTTCGCCTTTTTTCTCAGGGACAAGAAAAACAGCAAGGAACAAGAGAAGAAAAAGCGCGTTTTTTCGGCTTGAGCGCAGCAGCCCTATGACAGATACTACCATAAGCACAGCGATGCAAAATATCAACGTCGCTTTTGTCCCATAGTTAGGTATCAGGAAAAATGTCGAGAAGAACACGCCGAATATGCTTCCTGCAGTGGATATCGAATAGATCTTCCCTGCTGATGTGCCCACATCATCCGCTTTTGATATCGCCTTTATGAAAAAAGGGCTTACCATGCTCAGAAGAAGCATCGGCGGCCCGTAGACTATCGTTGTTCCTACAAGCGAGCCGTAGATGGAACCAAGACCGTAAAGCGACTCAAATAGCTGCCTGTAGAAAAAAAGCACGCCTATATTGTAGACTGCACTTGCCATTATGGCTGAATAAATGATCACAAGATCCTGCTTCTTGTCAGCGATCTTTCCCCCTATGTAATATCCAGCGGAAAGCGCGACCATGACTATCCCTATCAGGCTTCCCCACACATAGACAGAATACCCAAAATATGGCGCAAGCATCCTAAATCCGAGTATCTCAAGGACCATGACCACAGCCCCTGACAAAAAAGAGGTTGCAAGAAGAAACATCCTATTTTTCTTTTTCATCATCTTCATCCATCTTCAGCATATCATCATAGCTTTCTTCTTTTTTGACTTTCGGCATGGCATTAGGATCTTCGCCGCCATGCCAAGTTATCCTGGGCCTTATCCTCATAGGATATATCCTTTCATTCGCGTCGTCAAGTATTATCGCCGAGCCCTTGACCCTTGGAAGCTCGTTTAAGAACTTGTCAAGGCCCTCTCTCATATAGCTTTGCATCAGCTTTCCAAGCGCGTCAGTATCAACTTTTGCGGTTATCCTGTGGCTCAGGAGTATGTCAGACTGCGTCATAACGTCAGTATGGATCTTTCCAGGCTGCTGCGTGGCAAGTATGAGCGAGATTCCCGGCTGCCTGCCTTCCCTGAGGATAGTCACAAGAGCATCAGTTGCAGCGGTCTTGCCATCATTTGGCATGAACTCATGAGCCTCATCTATTATCAGCCACACAAGAGGATCCTTCGTGTCGATCGCTTCTTCTTCCTCATCCCCAAAATAGTGGATGGACTTGTGTATCGCCCTAAACTCCTCATCTCTTCTCGCAACCATCCTCTCAAGGAAAAGCTTCTGTGCGACTATGCCTATCACAAGCGCCTTTATCTTCCAGCCCCCAGGCATCGTAGCGTAGCAGCTGACATCAAGCACTGTCACCTGGCCGCCATTGACTATATCTTTTAGCGGAGTCCCTTCTTCTGAGAAGACGCCCCAGTTTTTTGCAGCGATGAACCTGTTCTCTATAGCGTTTTTAGTGTCATTATCGATGTTCTTGTCTTCTTTTATAGCTTCTATTATGTCATCCATCGAGAAATCTTTCTTCTTCTTTTTCAGCTCAAGGATTATCCATTCTATAGCGACTCCCAGAGGATCGTTTTGAGACACCTCAAATGTCAGGCACCAGTCCTCAGGAGAAAGCTCAGATGGCTTAAGAGCGAAAGGATGATCAGTAGGGATGCCTTTATCCTTGAACTCATCGTAGAACCCTGCCGGAGTGTAGATCTTCACGTCAAGACCCTTCCCTTTAAGCCCCCATTCTTTGAGGAGCTCCTCATCCTTCTGGTTGGCATACTTCATTGTCCAGTATATGCCCATGGTGTCAAGGATGACTATCGAAAGGTTCTTTGAGATATCTTCAGGAAGGGAGCTCATGCCTTCAGCCATGACTCCCATAGAGTATGAATTATGCACGATTATGTCATTTGCTATGAAGTTATGAGAATCTTTTATAGTTAAATCATAAACAAAGCCTTCAAAATTAGTTAATCTAATTTTTGATACTTTTACATGCCCTATTTCGTTAGGTGCTTTAAAGCAAGATACTTCGCTAATATTAGTATCCTTAGGGGTAACCCATCCATATATACCTTCTTGCTTTGTTAAGATCTTATGATCCTTTGTTGTTTTTAGCAAGATTTTCTTATTAGAGGATATTGAAAATACCAATTCTGCTATTTCTTCATTTACTTTTCTCCTAAAAACATGAGTGACCTTCTTATCTATAATTGACTCATTTTTAATATCAAAACTTTTAACGTATAATTCATCCTTTAATTCATAATAATCTTCTTCTTTTTCAGTTTTTTTTCCTTTTTTTGAATATGTTTCATAAATTTCTCTTATAGGTACTCTTGAGCCGTCATTTAGGGTGATAAGTGTATCTCCTGTCAGGCACTTCCCCCCTCCCCTCTTGCCGCACACGAAAACGACGTGAGCCCGTGTCACGTCCATGTAGATAGGGTTTGAAAGCGATGTCATCTGGCCCATCTTGACATAGTGCTTTCCGAGAAGGATAGTCCCTTTTGTGCCGTACTTCTTCTTGTCAGCCTCGTTCCTTCCTATGATGATCTCGTACATTAAACCCTATCAGACCAATCTAGTATAAAAAGATTGTTGTGTGGGCTGATCTATATCATATATTATTTCTGCGGACTGGAGGAAAATGCATACAGTAATTACCTCCACTAGGTGCACTTCCTTTTTTTTCACAATATCCTCCATATTCACACCCCGGGAAATAACCCCCTGGCCCCAAAACAGGCATTCCTTTATGGGAACACATATCAGGATTTGGGATTAATGGATCTATCACACCCCCTCCTAACCAGGCTCTTACCCATTTGTCCTCGCTTTCTTTGATGCTTGCTCTTAACCCTTCTGGCTTATCTTTTGATCCCACTTCTAATTCTAATGTTCTTATCTCCGGTTCTACTATCATTATTGCTGCTACTGCTGCTACTCCCATCTCTATCTCCTCCGATACTTGTTTCTCTGTTTTCTTTGTCTTTTCTGATACGTTTTTGGTATGATTTTTGAGTTTTATATCATTTTATTAAGCTTTTCAAGAAATTAGTTTACATATGTAAACAAAAGTATGGATTATTCTATCATACATTCAATACTTCATCCAAAAATCTTTAGAAAACTTAACATCTGTTTGGGGAAAAAATGAAACCTATCAGGATTTGAACAGTATGCTTCACGCCCCAACTATACCCTTTGTGACCTTCTCAAAGTGCCTGCCGTAGATCGCAAGCTCTATCGCAAGAGGAAGAGACCTTGTTTTTGTCACGCTTGTCTTTATCAGCAGCTTCCAGTAAAGGAACCTTGCTCTTGACAGGATGCCTATGTCCCACATGCTGGTAAACAAAGCCTTGATGTCGCTTTTGTCAAGCCTTGAGCCCCTGACTGTAGGCTTATAGTTCTTAAGGAAAGTGTTTATCCTCCTGTAATACTGCTTCCTTGAGTATATCGTTGAAAGAATCTTCTTATAACCTACAAGAAGCTTTTCCTTTCCCATCTTAGGCTCAAAATTAAGATCCCCATCAATGTCTGCTGTCGAATCTTTTGTAAGCCTTCCTTCTGCCTTAAGGCGATGCCAAAGCCTTGTCTGCGGAAGAGCAGTAAGGATACCCACCATAGCAGTCACGACCCCGATCTTCTGTATGAACTTGATCTGCGTGTCAAATATGTCCTCAGTATCATTATCAAACCCTACAATAAAGCCGCCCATCACCTGAAGCCCGTGCTTCTGGATAGTCTTGACAGCCTCTCCAAGATCGCGCTCAGTATTCTGGGTCTTGCTGCACTCATGAAGGCTGTCAATATTTGGCGTCTCGATACCTAAGAAAACCTTGTGGAAGTTTGCAGCGCTCATAAGCTTCATAAGCTCAGAATCATCAGCAAGGTTCGTGCTTGCCTCTGTTATGAACCTGAAAGGATACTTGTGCTTTTTCTGCCAGTCAATTATCTCATGAAGAAGCTTCTTGACCTTTTCCTTATGACCTATAAAATTATCATCGACAATAAACACAGACCCTCTCCAGCCAGAATCATACAATGACTGGAGCTCAAATAGCATCTGGACAACAGTCTTGGTCCTTGGAACCCTGCCGTTCATTATTATTATGTCGCAAAACTCGCAATTATAAGGGCAGCCCCTTGAATACTGTATCAACATGGAAGCATAATCCTTTGTGTTAACAAGAGACCACATGGGAGTTGGCGTTGACGTGATATCAGGCCTGTCATTTGATGAGTACACCTTCTGCGCACACCCTTTCCTGAAATCCTCAATAAACAAAGGCAGCGTGATCTCCGCCTCATTTAGCACAAAATGATCAACATCTTTGAATTTCTCATGCTGGGTTGAAAAAAGAGGGCCTCCGCAGACAACTTTCTTTCCCTGTGACTTGCAGATGTCAATAACGTGCTTTGCGCTTTCCTTCTGAACGATCATGGCGCTGACAAAGACAATATCAGCCCACTTTAGGTCATCATCCTTAAGCTCCTTAACATTCAGGTCAACAAGCCTTTTCTCCCAAGTCCTTGGAAGAAGAGAAGCCACAGTAAGAAGGCCCAAAGGAGGATAAGCTGACTTCTTAGAGATGTATTTAAGCACGTGATTAAAGCTCCAGAAAGTGTTCGGGCATTTGGGATATACCAGTAATATGTTCATCTTACCAGAAGTGAAGGCAGGCTGTATTTAAGACTTGTGGGTTTGAATTTTGATTGTGCTATCACGTTTTTAGTTCGCAGTTGATTACCTCACCTTGGTGAGGTAATATGTATAAACTTAGCTTTAACAAAAGAGTATGGATAGTAAAGAAGTATTTGAGTGGGATGTCAACATCTAGTAT
>JBJKQO010000020.1:0-15456 GCA_046705145.1 Candidatus Woesearchaeota archaeon | reverse complement strand
GTAGTAGAATTAATGCCACACGCAGTTCTTTCTTTCAATTCTTCTTTTTTCAGGACGCCCATTACGATATCCTCCGAGGAAGTAATCTCTAGCATAAGTTCTACAACCTGGTAACTTTATATCCTTTACCCAAAGACCGTTCTTTTTTCTTTCAGCTGTGACAGTCTTCATGAAATAGTTCATGTCCCTTGCAAGCTGCTTGCAGTTTTGTGATCTCGAATTGTGATCTGCGTTATCCTGTACACATATAAGGACATCATTGAACCTATACACAATATTTTGTAGCAGTCTTTGATAGAGAGTGTCATTTAGGTATGATTGTTTTTCAAGGATAATATCCATAGCTTTTCTTACATCTGCTGCACTACAATCTTGGTAACTTGCACATGTTCCTTTGATAATCGTCGCATAATCAATTGCGCCTTTAATCTTCTTAAGGTGTTTGGCATCCATAGCCAGGTCTACAGTATCTCCTCCATGCTCCCAGAATGTTCTTAGCGAATCCGTGAATATTTTAAGCGTTTCCTCTTGTCCATGGTTCAATAGATAATTATCCAAAGAACCTAGATTTTCCAGCGCCCTTAATGTTCTGCCTCTCCATAAAGCTCTGCATAATCTTGCATCGATGGCCTTAACTTGCGCTTCTGTAACTGTACCAATTCTTCTCTTGATCCCTTTATTGATCAACTCGTATGCTCTGTCAATCCTTCTGATATTAGGATCAGCCATAGCCGCACTGTAACCGCAAGGATCATTTCTCAATATCTTTTCTATACCTTTAGGAGTCCATGTTCTTTCTGTCCTTGATCCTTCTGGCATCCTGTTTATTATTTCAGATCTTGTGAGAGGAGAAAATGCATCTACGGCAAAGAATGCTAAGCCAACTGTTCCTGCAACCCCTCCTATAGCCCTTGCAGTAACAAAAGGGTGTTCTTTGGCATATGCCCATAGATTTTTAATAGTTTCCACTTTTACATCCCTTAATGGGTATAATCTTTTCCGATTTTATGTCCTTTTTCTATTAATTCTAAGGATAAGTATTAGACAAGACTATATAAACTTTTTGGTACTTAACTACTAATAAGTAATAATTTATTCCAAAAAGTAAACTATTTAAATAAGCCTAAAAATAAGGGTATTGCATGGACGCGATAAACTTTTGCCCTTTTTGCGATGCTCACTCGCATAAGATAAGCATATGCCCTGAAAACATGTGCTTTTGCAGGGAATGCAACAGGTTCTTTCGGCTTGAGCATGTAAAGATGAAGTGCCCTAAGTGCGGCGGATTTAAGATAGAGGATTCTGATTTTCCTGCCCCTAACGGGGAGATCGTGTTCCAGTGCAGGAAATGCATGAAGATGTATTCTGCAAACGAGTTCTTCCTCAAGAACAAGAGGATGGCAGAAGAGGGATCAGAGTCCGAGTAATGTGTCTATCTCGCTTGCTGCGTCCTTCAGGTCATTAAACATCCTGTCAGCATCTTTCTTCAGCTCGTCTACCAGCTGGTTAAGGTTGTTAACCCTTAGTATGTACTTGTTCTTGTGGACAACAACTATCCCTGATTCCATCAGCTTGTTCAGGTGGTGTACGACTGTCCCTCGTGAAAGCCCTAGGCGTTCAGCAAGCTCATCAGAGCTAAGCGGCTGCTCCTTTTTTGCAGACTTGATAAGCTCTATGAATATGCGAAAGCATGACTTGTCCTTGTCCCTGAGGTTGAACAGGCCAAGGGAGTTCCCAAGCCACTGCAGTTTTTCATTTACGCTTTTCTTAGAAGATGAGTGGTTGTATCTTATTATTGTTAGCCTTTGGTAATGGATAACCATGAGGATTGTAAAGACTCACTAGTATAAATAGTTTTTCTGGAAAGTAAAGATAATTAACATATTTTTCATCAGTTTTCCGAAACATTTATATATAAGTATGTTCACCCTAATTAAATGTTGTTGATTTAAGGTCAACAAAATGATGGTGATATCAATGACAAAGAAGCAGGACAACTCAAAAAAAGAAGAAAAAGATCACGACAAAAAACAAGAGGAACTTGAATCATTAAAGGATACTGTCCAAAGGGTCCAGGCAGAATTTGAGAACTACAAGAAAAGAGTGGATAAGATGGCGCATGAGCAGGTCATGTATGCCTCAAAAGAGGTCATAACAGAGCTGCTTCCTATAATTGACAATCTTGAGCTAGCACTAAAAAACACCTCTGAACATAGCGAATTTGTCAAGGGGATAGAGATGATCCATTCACAGCTCATCTCTCTCCTTGATAAGTTCCATGTAAAAAAGGTAATCTGTGAAGGGCACAAGTTTGACCCTTTCCTGCATGAGGCACTTATGCAGGAGGAATGCGACCCAGAAAAGCATGGATGTATAATTGAAGAGTTCCAGCCAGGATACAAGATAGGTGATAGGGTGCTTAGGCACGCAAAGGTGAAGGTCGGAAACCAGGCAAAAAATGGAAAAAAAGAGCAAGATCATAAGGATAACAAGAAAGACGACTAAGGCGGATATTGAGTCCTTAGAAAAAGGATGCGTCATGTGCGGCAGGTGCTGCCAGTTCGGATCAGGCGCCCTGATAGGGGATGATTTCGAAAACATCGCAGGACACCTAAAGATAAGCGTTGATGATCTCAAGAAAAAGTACCTTAGGGAGCACATGAGGTATAACACAAGAGTATTTCGTCCGAAAATAAGGGAGAATGACAAGGGATTTGGCCCATGCATATTCCTAGGCGAAGACAACAAGTGCACCATACATAAGGTCAAGCCTTTTGAGTGCAGGATATCAACATGCGGAAAAGATGGCGCAGACATAATAGAATGGTTTAACCTCAACTACATAGTCAACCCAAATGACCCTAAATCAGATAGGGAGTGGGCGATAAAGCTTAAGATCCATCCGACAATAAGCGGAGGCGAGCTTCATGAGATCGTCCATGACAAGGAATGGCTAAAGAAAGTGCTTGACATGAAGATACTGTAAGATATAAGCACTGTTGAAAATGTTGTTGCCATCAGTTTAGCGAGCTTATGTTGCTGATTGATCCGGCGCGTAGCGGGGGGAGGCCCCCTACGGGGACGCAGCGCTATCAAACTACAAAAGCACAAGCGAGCTTCGATGGCAACCGAAGCGAAGCTGAGATTTTCAACAGTGCCACACACACTAACTCCAACAAAAGGTGATACGAATGCAACAAAAACAAAAGATGTACCTCAAAGCTGAGGCGATACACAGGTTCCTGACGACTGAAAACGAGCAGCTTGATAACCTGATAATATGCAAGCCTGAAAATCTTGAGCTTGTCAGCTCAGACCAGAGCCTGTACGAAGGCCTGGCAAGCGTGGAAGACAAGAAGGACATAAACCTGAACAAGCTTGTAAAGCTTCTTGAGGTCACTGCAATAAGACATTTTCCTGAGGTGACAAAGCTTAACAGGAGCATAATAAGCCACAAGAGGGCTGAAGAGATAAGGGACGCCTCATCAAAAAAAGGTACTTTGCAGGAAGCGCCAAAACAGGATGAGGACAATGATGATGGCATATAAAAATACGGAGGATGATAAGAATGGCTGAAAGCAAAAAAAGCAAAACTATCGGAAAGGCTATAGGGATTGACCTTGGTACTACATTTTCTGCAGTTGCTGTAATGGAGGGCGGAAAAGCGACCATAATAAGCAACTCGGAAGGCGCAAGGACCACCCCTTCTGTTGTTACAATAAAAGATGGGGAGACCCTTGTAGGCCAGGTAGCAAAAAACCAGGCTATAACAAACCCCGAGCATACTGTTAGGAGCATCAAGCGCCACATGGGGACAAACGAGAAGGTAAGCATAGAAGACAAGGACTATTCCCCTCAGCAGATATCTGCTATGATACTGCAGAAGCTTAAGCGGGATGCCGAAGCATACCTTGGGCCTAAGGTAAATGATGCTGTCATCACAGTGCCAGCATACTTTAATGACTCCCAGAGGCAGGCTACAAAGGATGCAGGAAAGATTGCAGGGCTCAACGTGTTAAGGATAATAAACGAGCCTACTGCAGCGTCGCTTGCTTACGGTCTTGAAAAGAGCAACGACCACACTATACTTGTCTTTGACTTCGGCGGAGGAACCTTTGACGTCTCAATACTTGAGCTTGGAGACGGCGTGTTTGAGGTCAAGGCAACATCAGGAGACAACAGGCTTGGCGGAGATGACATAGATGACATACTTATCGATTGGATGGCAAAGGAGTTCAAGAAGCAGAGCGGGATCGACCTTAGGGAAGACAAGGTAGCGATACAGCGCCTTAAGGATGCAGCTGAGAAGGCAAAGATAGAGCTTTCAACATCACAGAAGGCAGCGATCAACCTTCCTTTCATAACTGCTGACAAGACAGGCCCAAAACACCTTAACATGGACATTTCAAGGGCTCAGTTCGAGAAGATGATATCTCCGATAATTGACAGGCTTAAGGGCCCGACTGAGCAGGCACTAAAGGATGCCAAGCTTAAGAGCTCTGAAATCGACAAGGTAATTTTTGTAGGAGGGTCCACAAGGATACCTGCAGTCCAGAGCCTTGTCAAGGACATAACAGGAAAGGATGGTGACAAGTCAGTCAATCCTGATGAGGCTGTCGCTCTTGGAGCAGCGATCCAGGCAGGGATACTTGGAGGAGAGATAAAAGACATACTTTTGCTTGATGTCACCCCTCTTTCACTTGGTATCGAGACCCTTGGAGGAGTATGCACAAAGCTTATCGAGAGGAACACCACTATCCCTACAAAGAAGTCGCAGGTGTTCTCAACTGCAGCAGACAACCAGACAGCCGTGACAATCCATGTGCTTCAGGGAGAAAGGCCTATGGCTGCTGACAACAAATCCCTTGGAAGGTTTGACCTTATGGGCATCCCTCCAGCACCAAGAGGCATCCCTCAGATAGAGGTCGCCTTTGACATAGACGCAAACGGCATCGTCAGCGTCTCTGCAAAAGATAAGGCTACAGGAAAAGAGCAGAAGATAACGATATCCGGCACAAGCAACCTGACAGATGATGAGGTCGAGAAGATGAGAAAGGAAGCTGAGAGCCATGCTGAAGAGGACAAGAAAAAGATAGAGGAGATAGAGACTGTCAACCAGGCTGAAAGCCTTGTCTACACTTCAGAGAAGCTCTTCAAGGATGTGGAAGGAAAGGCTGACCAGGCACTTCTTGACAAGGTGAAAAAGGAGATTGACGGGCTTAAGAAGCTTCTTGAGGCAGAAGAAAGGGATGTTTCAGCGATAAAGAAGAAGCTTGAGGATGTCAACAAGAAGATGCAGGAGATGTCAACAGAGATGTACCAGAAGGCGCAGGCTGCAGAACAGCAGTCCCAAAGCGAGATGGGGGGAGCAGGCTCCAGCCCTTCAGGCAAGAAGAAAGCCAAGAAGGAGAAGGTTGTTGACGCAGAAGTTGTTGATGAGGAATAAGTTATAGTAAACTTTAGTATCCTAAAGTGAAAATCCTATCAGGAAAAAAGTCAAGCGCGTCGCGGGGGGAGGCCCCCTACGGGGACGCAGCGCCTTATCGGTTTATCATCAAGGATTTTCAAGATACTAAAGTTTACCAAAAAAGTAAGGCTTATTAAGCCTTGCTGATTTTTGTATTAAGATGGGACCAAGAGAAGTGCAGGCATTGCTCAGGCCTAAGGAAGGAGTAACTGATAAGGTAAGACCTTTATACAAGACTGTTCCAGGTAGATTAATTCCTGACGATTATCCTTTAAGGCTTGTTGGCGCAAATCCTCTTGAAAACATATTAGATAATTTGGGAAAAGGCACTTCCCTTTACAAGATCCCATTAGGAAAAGGCTATCTATCAAATCCAGGCTTGACTGAACTCACTCCATCAACATTGGTCAGCAGATATACAGGATCAAAAGTAATTGCAGCAGATGGTTACTCAACTTCAAAACCTGCACTTAAGATACTTCCATACCACTAGAGGCTAGCTCAAAAATGACAAAAGACTACTATGAGATACTTGGCGTCTCGAAGGATGCGTCAAAAGAGGAGATCAAGAAGGCTTACAAGAAGCTTGCAAAGAAATACCATCCTGACCTGAACAAGGAGGATCCTGATGCTGCTGAAAAGTTCAAGGAAGTGAATGAGGCAGCATCTGTCCTGGGAGATGATGATAAGCGCAGGCATTACGATCAGTTCGGCACTTCTGACAGCAGTTTCCAGCAGGATTTCAGCGGCTCTGACTTCTCGGATTTCATGAGCAGCTTTGATTTTGATTCAATATTTGACAATTTCTTCAACGGTGGAGGCTTCTTCGGCGGGCTTGGAGGCAGAAGGAGGTCTGGAAGGTCTGTCGGCAGGGGCTCTGACCTAAGGTTTGATCTTGAGCTGACACTGGAAGAAGCTGCTTTTGGTGTCAAGAAGACTATCAAGCTTAACAAGCTCGAAAGATGTCCTGGATGCAACGGCACAGGGGCTGCTTCTGACTCAGATGTCAAGACCTGCTCAAGATGCAAGGGAACAGGCCAGCTAAATGAGCAGAGAAGGACTCCTTTTGGCGTGTTCATAACAACTGGAACTTGCGATGTCTGCGGCGGGACAGGCAAGGAGATAAAGAACAAGTGCAAAGAGTGCCATGGGACAGGAAATGTCGAGAAGTCAAAGAACATGAAGGTTGAGATCCCAGCAGGTGTTGACAGCGGCAACAGGCTTAGGGTTGAAGGAGAAGGTGAGGCAGGCACAAGGGGAGGCCCTAACGGAGACCTTTATGTGGTCATACACGTGCGGTCCCATGATACGTTTGAAAGGAAGGGTAATGATATCGCTATGGGAACAAAGATATCTTTTGCCCAGGCAGCTCTTGGGACTGAGATCTCAGTACCTACTCTTGACGGAAAAGCTAAGCTTAAGATCCCTGAAGGAACACAGCCAGGGACCATATTTAGGATAAAGAACAAGGGCATTACAAACCTTAACGGCTATGGCAACGGAGACCAGTACGTGAGGGTGGATGTGGAAGTGCCTTCAAAGCTTACAAAAAGGCAAAGAGAGCTTCTTGAGGAATTTGACAGCACAGCCCCAAAGAAGAAGAAAGGCCTGTTTGGGCTTTAAAAAAGGATATAGAGATTGTAGCATCTTCAAAACTCTTGCAGTTTAACAAACAGGCGCTGCGTCCCCGTAGGGGCCGACCCCCCGCTACGCGCCGGCTCTAAGATATTAAGGAGTTTTGACCTTATGATGCTACAATCAAAAAAGGTTATAGGATGAAAAATATAACAGTCAGAAAAGCGATACCAAAGGACATTGCTGAGATCAAGCTTATGATGAAGCAGCTTTTTCTTACATGGGACAGGATAGATGAGATGGACAAGATTGATGGATCATGGTTTGGTTCAAAAGAGTCTGATGGCTATCTTGCTTTGAGGATGAAAAATGAAGATGCGCTTTTTCTTGTTGCAGAGGTGGATGGCGAGCTGGCTGGATTCGGTCATGCTATTGTTGAGAGAAGGCCTTATTGCAAAGACAAGGATGTTGGGCTTATAGATGAGCTTTATGTCAAGCCTGAATACAGGATGACTGGTTCCGGAAAAGCGATAAAGGATGAGATGATAAGATGGTTCGGGTCAAGAAAAATAAGATGGAGCATAGTCCTCACGCATTCACAGGACGAGCCTGCAAATGATTTCTGGAAACATGTGGGCTACAAGGATTACAACCGGAAGTACAGGATGAGGATATAGGTGAATTAAGTCTAATACTGCACCTTGTCTTGTTTTTGCATCCATTCGTTAAAAGGCTTTAGCATATCTTTCCTGTTGATCTGTTTTTCTGTGACTTTTTTCTTTTTTGACCTGCCGTTAAGCACATCATATATGAACTTGTCATCAAACCCTATCTTTGAGGCATCCTCGCGTGAGCAGCCATAGTAGACTTTCCTTATCTTTGCCCAGTGTATCGCTGAAAAGCACATTGGGCATGGCTCGCATGCTGTGTAAAGCTCGCAGTCTGAGAGGTCAAAGCGTTTCAGCTTCCTGCTTGCTTCCCTTATCGCGTTCATCTCTGCGTGTGATGTTGGATCATTTGTGCTTATAACAGTATTGTGAGCTTTTGCTATGACCTTCCCATCTTTCACTATCACTGCTCCAAATGGCCCTCCCTCATTTCCCTTCATGCCTTTTTCTGCCTCTTTTAGGCATATCTTCATGTATCTGTCCATATTGCACTTTCCAGCATACTGGTATTTATTGTTTGCGGAAAAAAAGGCTTTGCCCAAAAAGTGCGTCGGTGCCATGAATGCCGTTGGGATATTCATGGCAGCGCAAATCATAGATTTGCTGGCGTTTGGCTTTGCCAAACACATGGCCCGACGGAGCTGACTTTGTTCCTATCGTTAGTGTAGGGTTAGTCACCAAAGCGAAGCTTTGTGTGACCCAGCGGAAACATATTTTCCGCGTGAAGTCAGCGAAGTAGGACTTTTTGGGCAAAGCCGGAAAAAAAGAAAGAAAAGAAAAAATGTAGCGGATAGGGTTAGGATATCATCTCAAGGACTATCCTTGAGACTATCCCTCCAAAAACATAGATCATGGTGGTTTCCAGCGTGAATCCTGCAATCATGCAAAAGACAAGTTTTTCGATTCCCGATGATAACCCTATCTTAAATGAGTATCTTAAGCTAACTCCTGTGGGCCCACCTAAAGAGAAGAATCCTGCGAGAAGAAGAGTATGGTGTTGACGAGATGCTGTCTTTCATTTTCTGGCACTTTTGCTTTTTCATTTTCTTACCTCCTGTTTTCTTTGTTAGGTCAGTATCACAGATAGGTCTGAAGACTTGTGTTTGGTTAAAGAGATAAACTGCAAGAATGATGAGTATGCCAGCTCATGATAGTTAATATGTATTTAATAGTATATAAACATTGCGAAATATCATCTTACATAGATTATGATCCCTATGAATGCAAGTACTCCCAAAGCAAGGACTATCCCTAGCGCTATCCTTGCTACCTTTCTCATCTTCAGCTCTTCTTTAGTGAGGGGGCGTATCTTGTCCTTGTTCTTTTTCTCAAGATATGCTCCGAGGGCAGTTCCAAGCGCTACTCCCAGAGCTGGCCCTATCGCAAGGCCTATCGCAAGCTGGTCCATAGTCCTGCCAAGAATCAGCCCTATCGGAAGCCCTATAGGCATGCCTGTCGCTATCCCTATCCCCATAAAGTGGCCTTGAGGATATTTCTCATCTTTTTGCATTCCTGATTTTCTTTTCTGCTGAAATATAACAAGAAAAGCGAATCCTAACAGTAGAAGCCCGACCAGTATCGATAATATCATGTAATTTGTCATTTTTTATCTGATCTCATTGTTATGTTAAATCTAGACTCATCTGCCCCAATATATGTCTGATTCTGGTTTTAGGTATAAAAATTTATCGCTAGACCTAAAGAAAAGAATATACCTAAAGTTTAGAAACATATTAGAAACATATATAAGTCTTGATAATTTTAGAGGACAAATGGGATATGAAAAAGAGATAAAGACTGCATTAGAAGCAGCTAGAGCTGCTGGCAGATATCTTTTAGAGAACCAAGGTAAGATAGTAATAAAAAAACAAAGGGAAAACATAAAGGATTATTCTACCGAACAGGATCTGGGATCTGATAAGATCATTTCCGGTATCATCAAAAGAGAGTTTCCTAATGATATGATCCTTTCAGAAGAGGGAGAACAAGAAACAAAACTGCCTTCAAGGATGTGGATAATCGATCCTCTTGACGGCACAAGAAACTATGCAAATGGTCTGCCGTACTATTGTGTTTCCATAGCTTTGTTTCAAGATGGTGAGACAAAGGTAGGGGTAGTTTATGCACCTGCATATAATGATGAGCTTTTTTACGCAGTAAAGGGAGGAGGCGCGTTTCTCAATGACAAGCCTCTTACGCTATTTAATCCTGACCAGATTTTGAGCTCTTCTTTAGTCGCTACAGGTTTTGCTTATTTCAGAGGAAAAGAGTTGACTCCTAGGCTTGGGCTGTACGGGAAAGTCCTGGATAAGTGTTCAGACATAGTCCGTTATGGAGCAGCAGCGCTTGACTTATGCCATGTTGCTGCAGGAAGACTTGGCGCATATTATGAATCAGGCATTAAGCCCTGGGATGTTGCAGCAGGGATGCTGATATTACAGGAGCAAAATTGTCTTGTCACGGATTATGATGGAAGCCAAGTTGACATTTTCAGAAAAAAGGATAAATTGTTCTCTGTCACGATATTGGTATCAAAAAATGGGGGAGTCCATTCAGAGATGATCAGTATCATAGACAGCGCGCACCTGATTAGCTGATCTTATGCATTTTCATCTTTCTGGGGTTATTGCTGATTTGAAAGTTTTTTCATAGAAACACTGCTACCACTTGAAAATTAAGATAAACTATTATATATCCTAGTATAATAAAGTGTATACTGGTACATTAGTTTGTACCAAAAATTTAAGGAGGCGATATAATGAAGAAAATATTAAGTCTGTTTGTTGCACTGCTTGCGATAAGCTCTGTCATGGCACTTGACCTAAGCGCAAGCAAGTGGAGCCTGAGAGGAAACATCGAAGCGTCAAACATAGTGAACCTAAAAGGGATGACAGTAAGTGAAGTTTATGTAGGAAAGATTAATACCTACGCAAACCTTCAGAGAGGAAGCCAGACACAGGGAGAACTGATACTTCAGGCACTTGCTGGAAGCGAGAGTGTGAGGTTTACAGTAAGCTGGCAGCACCACGGATTAGATTATGGCACAACCCTGATATCAGACGACCAGATGAGCACAGTATTCACTGCAAACGCAAGAACCATCTACAACAGGGAAGTCACATATGGCGTGCCTATAACAGTAACATACCACAAGAACACAAACACGTTTGACGTAGTAGGACCAGACTTCAGCTTCACAGGAATCGATGTTGTGAACCTGATGATCTAAGAACCATTTTTCTATTTTTTTATTTTTCATTAGAAAAGTTTATTAATCTAGCTTCTCAATAAAGCATGATAGGGGTGATACAAATGAGTATGATGTCTGAGTTTAAGGAATTTCTTGAGGAATACAAGGTGATAGGGCTTGCTGTAGCGTTCATAATAGGTGTAGCAGCAACAGCGCTTGTAAAGTCGCTTGTCGATAACGTGGTAATGCCGATAATTACACCTTTTATCCCGGGAGGAGCCTGGCAGAGCGCTACAGTCTCGATAGGCCCTGTCGTGATAGGGTGGGGTGCTTTTCTTGGATCGCTGATTAACTTCGTGATAATCGCGCTTGTCGTGTTCATGATAGCAAAGAAAGTGCTCAAGGAAGAGAAGGTCGCAAAGAAGTGATCATCCCTTAAGCAGCACAGCCCTGCTGATGAATATCCTTTTCTTTTTTATCTTCTTGAATCCCTGCGATTCAGCAAGCCTTACTGTCTCTTCAAATTCCTTTGAGGAGACATGGAATTTGGGTTCTACCATCAGGAAAAGGCCGTCTTTCTTAAGTATTGAATGCAACTCGCTGAAGAACTTGTTCTTGTCAGGCAGCTCATGCACGACGTAAAATGCAAGAGCAAAATCCGCTTTCTGCGTCAGGCCTATGCTCTCTTTAGGGCACTTATGAAGGATTATCCTGTCGTTTAATCCTTTTGCTTCTGATTTCTTTTTTACCTTGTCAAGCATGCCTTGCTGGAGGTCAGCAGCGATTACCTTTCCATCTTTTCCGACCATTGATGCAAGAGGTATCACGAAAACCCCTGGGCC
Source organism: Candidatus Woesearchaeota archaeon (assembly GCA_046705145.1). GTDB lineage: Archaea > Nanobdellota > Nanobdellia > Woesearchaeales > JBJKQO01 > JBJKQO01. The sequence goes on along the minus strand of JBJKQO010000020.1, from coordinate 3,714 downwards.
GCAGCCAAAATCAAGCACAGTCATACCTTCTTTGATGTAATTTCCCAGAATTCTCTTTGGCCTATGGACCATCTTCCTGAAGAAGTTATCAAGGCTTCCTGAGTTTTCAACAGGACACACTATGTGTTTTTTGTCTTCCATAATCCACATTATAATCCTTTTATTAATAAACATATCGAAACAAATCAAAAAAAAATATAAGAAAAAGTCAAGTCTTAGATGCTTTTATAAGAATCAAAATGATTTCTTCTTCCTATAGCATTCCTTGCAAAAGACTGGCTTGCCTTCTGTTGGCTTAAAAGGAACTTCGCATTCCTGTCCGCACTCAGAACAAACTGCTTTGTGCATTTCTCTTGGTCCGAAATCTCTTCGGAACCCTCCGCCGCCGCGTGATCCGAAATTGTTTCGGAATCCGCCTTCTCGCGATCCAGAGCCTCGCCTTGAATCGCCCATATTATCTGGTTGCATATTCGATTCCTCCTTGGTGACATGTATCTTATTTTTATGGTTTTTACATGTCGATTCCGGCAAGAGACGCAATCAAGTTTATAAATCTTGGCTTTTTTGGCCCTCTGACTTGCCGGCCTGCCTCCTCATCAGCTGGGTAATTATTATTGACCTGGCTATCCTTGAGCCAGCCCATCTCCCGCCAAAAGACCCTATCATTATGAACACTATGTCCTTTGCATCAAAGCTTATCAGGGACAGGTAGGTAGTGAAGCTGATCCCTTTTGAAGCAAAAAGGAGATATGGGCCAAAATAAGCTGCAAGCATCCCCATCAGGCCAAAGAACGCTAAAGACCATATGAATACCATCACCCCTTCTTTTGTTGCTATCTTTCCCTGAGCTAGCTTAAAACCCAGTCCTGCCGCTCCGCCTGATATAGCTCCGCAGATGATAGCCACCAGGCCTAATATATATCCTGTCTTCCATGTTATAAAGACAAATAATATTGCTGAAAGCAATATTCCTGCAATACCGAAGACAGTCGCAAGGATCCATGCCCTCGAATTGTCGATTTTATCAGCCATGTTTTTCCCCTCCAGAATGTTTTAGAGATGATAATGATTTTTTCTTTTTTAACATTTTTGCAGCATACTCCGGAAAACTTCCGGAAATTTTTGGGTAAGACATTAAAAGCAATACGTACTAAAGAAATCCATGGAGGGGCTTGAAAAAATAATAAAAAGCGAAAGGTTCGCAAAGATAAGAAAACGCGCTACAAAAGCAGCAGCTATCGGCACGTTAAGCCTTAGCCTAATGCTTCAAGCGTGCGGTGGAAGCTATTTCACAGGGGGCAACCGTGTGCCTACCAGGGATTATGCTAGCAGCGGAAATATTTATGTAAGCCAAAACACAAGTGTTGGAGAGGCAAAAAATCCTGATGAGATGTATGGGAACTTAAGAAGGTTTAAGAGCATAATAAGCCATGCAAGAACAGTAAATCGTTACAGGACCCAGATAAGAAGCATAAGGTCTGACATCAAGAGCGGCAATTATGAAAGCGTGAATTCAAGAGTCAGAAACCTCGCATCACAGCTTGAAGGAAGAAATGATCCTTACTCAAGAAAATTGTTGAGGAAGATAAAGAATTTTAGTTATGTCAAGTTTGAATATGTCGCTCCAAGATGCAAGGTGACTGAGCGCACAGATGCTGGAAGGGTCATCGGAGCGCCCATAGCATATACCGGCGCTGTACTCGTGTCTACTCTCAGCATACTTAAAGGAAGAAACCCTCTTAAGACATTTGAAAACCTGCACGGAAGGATCAAGAGCAATCTTACGACCAGAAGAAAGACCTGTGAGAATGGGCATTATAACCGGTACAGGGTCAATCCTTATCATGGGACTACGACGTCTATTGGAGCGATACAATCAAGATGAATTAGTTCCGTATCGGTACCAGGATATTGCGAAATATTCTCACAAATTATTATAAAGGATTTCAGCCGTACAGGGTACAGGATAAAAAGATGATAACAGAAAAAGAAGCAGTGCTGTTAAGGCATCTCAGGCAGAACTCAAGAAAGAGCATAGCAAGGATAAGCGATGAGACAAATATCCCTCTTACGACACTTCATGACACATTACATAAGCTTGAGGCAAAACTCCGTCTAAGGCATGTTTCTCTCCTTAATTTCTCAAGATTGGGATATAACGTAAGGGTCAACATCACGATAGGAGCCTATGACAAGGAGCTCTTGAAGATATTTCTTATACAAAGCCACAACGTAAACACCTTATCCTCTTTGGTCAAGAACTCTGAAGGCACAGACTTCTATGCTGACTGCGTGTTTAGGGACCTCAAAGAATACTCTGAGTTCAAGGACAAGCTAAAGGAATTTGACCTTAGATCCTTCAATGAAACATACGTCGTGGATGAGATAAAGATAGAAGAGATGACGATCTGAAGACCTGTCGAGTCAATTAATACACAAGCTCAGAAGATATGGCAAAAGGAACAATGTTATTAAGAGAAGTATTATATATACGGGCAAGATAACTTTCTGGCATGAGACGCATAATCCTCGCATCTGAATCCCCAAGGAGAAGGAACCTTATGAAGCAGATCCTTGGGAATGATTTTGAGGTCATACCCAGCTCTTATGAGGAAGATAACTGCCTTGGCATGAAGCCTAAGGAGCTTGCCATGCATCACTCGCAGCAGAAAGCAAGGGATGTGGCCAGGAAACAGAAGAAAGGGATTGTCATAGGCGCTGACACGTTTGTAGTGTTCAAAGACAGTATCCTTGGAAAGCCAAAGGACAGTGAGGATGCAAGAAGGATGCTTGGCCTGATAAGCGGAAAAGAGGTTCTCGTAATAACCGGGCTTACAGTCATTGACATAGAAAACAAAAAGGAGATAACTGAGACAGAAAAGACAAATGTCCTTATGAAAAAGATGTCAAAAAAAGAGATTGATGACTACATAGCAACAGGAGAGCCTCTTGGAAAAGCAGGAGCATTTGCGATGCAGGAAAGAGGGGCAGTCCTTGTGGAAAGGATCGATGGCTGCTACTTTAATGTCGTAGGGCTTCCGATATTTCGGCTGAACAATATCCTTAAGAGGATGGGCGTATCTATTTTTTAGAAAAGAAGTAAGAATATTATTGTCATAACCTTAAAGCAAAACCAACTCTTCCAAACTCGCCGCATGGCTTGAATATCCCTCCCTCCTGGGGCTTTGAACAGGCAAAAAACATTCTTGTACTATCACGGACTTCAGAGACCAGAACACTAGCATTATAGTGCCCTCCATCATAAAGACAATTATGGTCCCTGACATAAACGCATACATCAATTTGACCAAACCTGTCTAATTTATTTCCAGCAGAAAGAAAAAGGAATTCGAAACCACCCCTAACTGCGGATATCGGCTTTTGCCTTAACTCATCCTCAGGAGTTGGGTTTCTTATATCATAAGCAATCTCGATTCCTGCATATCTTTCAGCACTATCTTCAAATATTATAGGATATTGACCGGGAAGACCCCTAAATCCTCCCGCAAGAAGTTGTGCAACATCATCCACAGTAACCTTCTTACCCATATCAAGATGATTCTGAGTCTTGAGCAATATACCTCTACGTGACCTCCTCCCCGCACTAAAGTGCGGGGCTTCCGGGGTTTAGGTGTATACTACATTAGGGTGTTTTTCTTGGCTTTCTATATATGCTTCACAGGCAGCAAGATCATTTGGGCCGACTGTTGCTGA